>NZ_JBHLUE010000016.1:0-519373 GCF_042434095.1 Plantactinospora siamensis | reverse complement strand
GGGGGGGGGGGGGGGGGGGGGGGGGTGCAAGAGCAACCAGGGCGACTTCTACCCCCACTTCGACCAGATCGTCCTGCTCAGCGCGCCCGCCGGCGTGCTGCTGGCCCGCATCGCCGCCCGCACCGACAATCCGTACGGCAAGCGGCCCGAGGAGCGAGCCGCCGTCCTGCTTCACCTGGCCACCATCGAACCCCTGCTGCGAGCGACCGCCACGGTCGAGATCGACGCCTCGGCCCCGATCGGCTCGGTCGTCGAGCGACTCGAGGCCCTTACCTGAGACCCGGCCCCTGCCAGCGCGGTCCGCGCGTCGGGCGGTCCGGGCGTGCGGGCGTCGGTCCGTGGTGTTGGGGTTCGTGGCCTGCCGGGTCGTGCGGTCCGGGTGTGCGGGCGTCGGTCCGTGGTGTTGGGCTTGGCGGCCTGCCGGGTCGTGCGGTCCGGGCGTGCGGGCGTCGGTCCGTGGTGTTGGGGTTCGCGGCCTGCCGGGTCGTGCGGTCCGGGCGTGCCGGCGTCAGTCCGTGGCGGTGGGCTTTGCGGTGGGGCGGCCCTTCAGCTCGTGGAAGGCCGGCGTGCCGGCCACCAGCAGCGTGCCGTCCCAGAGCCGCCCGGCCGCGTCGCCGCGCGGCACCCGGGACAGCACCGGCCCGAAGAACGCCACCCGGGTGCCGTCCGGCTGCTCGGCCGCCAGCACCGGCGTACCGACGTCGCCGCCCACCTGGCCGATGCCTTCGGCGTGCGAGGCGCGCACCGCCTCGTCGTGGTCGGTCGACGACGCGGTGTCGGCCAGGCCGGCGTCGAGGCCCGCGTCGGCCAGCGCCGCGGCGAAATCGACCTCCTCGTCCCGGTCATGCGCCCGGATCCCGTACGCCGCATAGAACCGGCCGAGACCGTCCGACCCGTACCGCTGTCGCACGGCCGCGCAGACTCGCACCGGCTGCCACAGCCAGCCCTCGGGGTCGCCCTCCGGATCGTCCTCCCGGCCCTCGTTGAGCACCGCGAGGCTCAGCACGTGCCAGCGGACCTCGACCGGCCGGACCGCCCGGACCTCCTCGATCCACCGCGAGGTGACCCAGGTGTACGGGCAGCTCGGGTCGAACCAGAAGTCGACGCTGGTGGTGTCCACGGTGCCTCCCTGGGTACGGCCGGCCGGGGCGTGGCCGGTCCAGCACCGTAACGCCGGCCACCCTCGCCCGCACGTCGGGCGGTGTCGGGTCCGGGTCAGTGCGATCGCGGCCGAACGGGCATGCTGGACCGCCCACCCCAGCTACCCCCGACCAAGCTCCCCCGACCCAGCTACCCGCCCGGACCACAGTGGAGGACTCCGCGTGCCCGACACGCTCAGTTATGCCGACGCCGTACGACTGCTCGGTGGGAAGGGCAACCGGTGGGTCGATCTGATCGACAAGATCACCGGCGGAGCGCTGCTGTCCGCCGCGATCCCGGTGCCCGGGCTGGCAGGACTCGTCGACGCCAAGGTCGGCCTGGTACGCCTCGGCCGCGACCTGCTGCGCGAGGTCTCCGAGCGGCGGTCCGGGCTGTCCCGGTACGACCGCACCCGCCGGCTGGAGGCGGCGCACGCGGTCATCGCGGTGACCGCGTACTTCGAGGCGCTCGCCGAGGCGGAGCTGCCGATCCCGTTGGCCGAGCTGGACCTGACCCGGGCCGAGCAGCTGTCCCTGGGCGGCGCCCGGCCGGCCGACCCGCTTTCGGTGCTGCAGGCGTTCTTCGACGTCCCGGCGCCGGTACCCGGTCCGCACCTGCCGTATCCGGCGGTTCGCCGGGAGCTGGCCGGCTACTACGCCGACCTTGGGCACCGGTTCATGGCGCTCGTCATCGATCTGACCGTCGGAGACCGCGCGGCAGGGGTCCCGAGCGCGCCCGAACTGTGGCGGCTGGAGCTGAACCGGGTGGCGATGGCGGCCCAGGACCGGCACCGGGAGCTGCTGGCCCGGCTGGCCGCCGACTTTCCCGAGGTGGCGTTCTGGATCGGGCTGGACGAGCACGAGGCCACCCGGGGCGAGGTCCGGGAGCTGGCCACCGGGCTGGTCGAGTTGCGCGCGGCGCTGGACCGGATCAGCTCGCGGACCCCGCCGGACGATCGTCGGGGCGCGCTGGCCACGGCGTACGCCGACGAGCTGACGCGGCCGATCGCGCAGTCCGGCGACGTACCGGCGGGGTTGCGGCTGCCCACCCTCGGCGGCGCGTACGTGTCGCCGCTGTTCCGGCTCGCGGAGCTGGGCGCGGACGCCCGGCCGGCCGACGACGGCTGGTGGGCCGACCGGCCGGTCCGGGACGACCTGGCGGACTTCCTCACCGGCCAGCTCACCGCGCCCGGCGCGGTCCACGCGCCGCTGCTGGTGCTCGGCCAGCCGGGTTCGGGCAAGTCGGTGCTCACCAAGATCCTCGCGGCCCAGCTGCCGGCCGCGGACTTCCTGGTGGTCCGGGTGGTGCTCCGCGATGTGCCGGCGGCGGCCGGCCTGCAGGAGCAGCTCGAGCAGGCGGTCCGGGACGCCACCGGGGAGCGGCTGGACTGGCCGGCGCTGTCCCGCTCGGCCGGCGGCGCGCTGCCGGTGGTGCTGCTGGACGGCTTCGACGAGCTGCTCCAGGCCACCGGGGTGAGCCAGAGCGACTACCTCACCCGGGTGGCCGAGTTCCAGCGTCGGGAACTCGCGCTGGGCCGCCCGGTCGCGGTGCTGGTGACCAGCCGGACCAGCGTGGCCGACCGGGCCCGACCACCGGCCGGCGCCGTGGCCGTCCGGCTGGAACCGTTCGACGGCGCCCGGGTACGGCGCTGGCTGCAGACGTGGAACGCCGTGAACGCCGGCGCTCCCGGCTTCCGGCCGGTGGACCCGGACACCATCCTGGTCCACCGGGACCTGGCCGAACAGCCGCTGCTGCTGCTCATGCTGGCCCTGTACGACGCGGGCGGCGGCGACCTGCGCTCGGCCGGCGACCTGCGGCAGGGTGAGCTGTACGAGCGGCTGCTGCGCGACTTCGGCCGCCGGGAGATCGAGAAGCACCGGGCCGGACTGCTGGGACGGGACCTGGACCGGGCCGTCGAGGAGGAGCTGCGCCGGCTCTCGGTGGTGGCGTTCGCCATGTTCAACCGCCGCGCGCAGTGGGTCACCGAGGCCGAGCTGGAGGCCGACCTGGCCGCGCTGCCGTTCGGCGGCGCCGCCGTGGTGGCCCGGGACGACCGGCGCACCCCGCTGCGGGCCGCCGAGATCGTGCTCGGCCGGTTCTTCTTCGTGCACCGCTCCCAGGCGACCCGGGACGCCGACCGGCCCACCGCGTACGAGTTCCTGCACGCCACCTTCGGCGAGTACCTGGTGGCCCGGCTCAGCTGGCTGGTCGTCGACAACCTGGTGGATCGGGAGTCGGCGTCCACCCTGTCGTTCGCCGGTACGCCCGTCGACGACGACCTGCTGCAGGCGCTGCTGTCGTACGCGGTGCTGACCGGCCGAGCGCCGATCGTGGGCTTCCTCGCCGAGCGGCTGGCCGGGCTCGACGAAACCCGCCGGGCCGGCTGGACCGAGCTGCTGGTCCGGCTGTTCCGGGCCGTGCACCACACGGCCGCGCCGCGCCGGTACGACGGGTACGCGCCGCTTCGGCTCCCGGTGCCCGCCCGGTACGCCGCCTACAGCGCCAACCTGCTGGTGCTGGCCGTCTGCGCGGCGGGCGAGATCGGCGGCCGGCAGCTCTACCCGGATGCCGACGACCTGGTCCAGGAGTGGCACGCCCAGGCGCTGTTGTGGCGGTCGCAGCTTGACGCGGAGGGCTGGTCCTCGCTGGTCGACACCCTGACGCTGGACCGGCGATGGGACGGCGACCGTCGGGAGATCATGCTTCGCATCGGAGACCGCCCGGCGCCGCCCGCTCCGGTCGACACCCACTGGACCTACAACCTGGGCCCGGACCTCCGCCAGACGACGCAGCGCCGATGGTCCTACAACAATGTCGGCCAGGAGCAACAGGTGTTGCGCCGGAAGGCCAACTTCGAGTGCGGGGCGAGCACGGACGTGGTGCAGCACGCGCTGGAGCCGCTCGCCGAGGCCCTGCCCGGCGGGCTGCACGTCATGGTGGGGCGGGAGGGCGAGCCGCTCCACTCGATCACCCACCTGGCCCTCGCCCTGTGGTCGACGCCGCCGCAGGATCGGGTGGCGCTGTACCGGCGGTGCGTGAGGGCCGTCGTACTGCTTGACGATCTGGGGTCGAGCCGGGACGTCGTGACCTTTCTTCGCCTGGTGCTCGATCAGCTCAGCATCGACACCAAGGTGTCGCCGCAGGCGGCGGTCGAGATCCTCGACCTGCTGAGCCGCGAGGTGCTCACCCCCGAGCTGTTCGAGCTGTCCGAGCCGCTGCTGCGGTGCTGCCTGGCGTTTCTCGACGTGGAGCTGCGTCGGGCAGACATGCTCGCGGACCTCGTGGAGGAGATCATCGAGGACAAGCAGCACGCTCGGCACCTGTGGACCACGGAGCTCGCGCTGGAGGCGCGGGTCCGGCTGTTCGAGCTGGGCTTCCGGGCGCTGCTCATCGCCCCGGACGACGTCGACCGGTTGACGACGCTGCACCGGCAACGCCGGCCAGATCTCCTCGAGCGGATCAAGCCACTGATCCGGTCCGCGGGCTCCACACCGGATCCGGCTACCTAGCCAGCAGCTCCTCGATCAGGGCGGCGGCTCGGGGCGTACCGCCGGCGGCGTCCAGGGCCGCGGACAGCTCGGCCGTGCGCCGCCGGAAAGCCGGGCGGGCCAGGACCTCGGTGACGGCCCGGCGGATTCGTTCCGGCCGGGGCCGGCCGGTGCGCAGGTCCAGGCCCACGCCGGACCACGCGACCCGGCGGGCCACCTCGGGCTTGTCCAGCGAGCCGCCGGCGACCACCAGCGGGACGCCGGCGTGCACGGCGTTCAGCACGCCGCCCCAGCCGCCGTTGGTGACCATCGCGTCCACCAGCGGCAGCAGCAGATCGTGCGGCAGGAACCGGGCGACGCGCGCGTTGTCCGGCAGCGGGTCGAGCACCGCCGGGTCCCGGCCGCCGGTGGTGCAGACCACCAGCGCCGGTTCGCCGGCCAGGCCGGTCACCGCCGGCCTGAGCAGGTCGGTCGGGTCCACATCCAGGGTGCCCTGGGTGACGTGCACGACCGGACGGCCGGCGGCCCGCGCCGCGGCCAGCTCCGGCCACCAGGGCGGCAGCTCCGGCTCCGGGTCGGCGCCGCCGGCTACGGCTCGGAGGGCCGGGCCGCATCCCGGGGCGGCGGCGGCCTGGACCGGATCGGGCTGGACCGGATCGGGCTGGACAGCGCCGGCCTCGGTGGCGGCGCGCTGCCGGGCGAGCCGGCCCACGAAGCGCACGTGCGGCGGCAGGTCGGAACGGTGGTACTCCAGCCCGGGCACGCCCTGGGCGAGCACCAGGTGCGGCGAGTAGAGCCGGTCGATCCCGCCGCTGGCGGCCGGGCCCAGCCCCACGGTCGCGCGCATCCGGGTGATCTGCGGTTCGAGCAGGCGCGAGCCGGCCCGGAGGAGTCCGCGCAGCGCCGCGTCGCGGGTCCGGAGGGCGCGGCCGGTGGCCGGGCGGATTGTCCGGCCGGCGGCGGGGCGGACCCGCATCCCGGGCGGCGGCAGGTCCCGGCTGGGCAGGTTGAGCGGGGTGACCGCCACCGACACCCACGGGACGCCGAGCTTCTCGCCGGCCAGCGCCCCGCCGAACGCCAACTGGTCGGTGACGATCAGGTCGAACGGCGCCGCGCGGGCCGCCGCGAGAATGTCCTGCGCCTGGGCCGCGGCGGTGCCGAAGAGGACGTACCGGGAATTGGCGATGGCGCCGCGTGCCCCCTTGCCGTCGCCGATCCGCGGGAAGGTGGCCGCCAGGTCCGCGTCGTCGAAGTCCGGCGCCCGGTTCCAGCGCAGCAGGTCGGCCCCGGCGAACCGGTCTCGGTACCTGGTCCCGGTGTACGCGGTCACCGCGTGGCCGCGGTCGACAAGCTCGCCGCTCAGCGCGCCCAGCGGACCGACGTGGCCGGCGAACGGCAGCGACGCCACGAGAATCCTGGCCATCGGACCTCCCCTGGCCCGGTCCCGCCGAGGGGCCGGGCACGACCCGGTGAGCCGAGCGCCACCGGCCGCCACGAACCCTCAGACGGTAACCGGACGACTCCTGGGCCACCGCCCCGATCCGGACCGGATTCCCGGCCCGCCGCGGCGCGGGGAAGGACGGTCGGGCCGTTCGCGGTGATCCCGGTGGCTCGGTCGGGCCGGGTACGCGACACCGCCGGCCCGGGCCGCTGGGGCGGGCGGTGTCGCGGGAGGCCGGACGTACCTCCCGCGAGCACCGCCCGCCGGTGCGAACCGGGGAGTTACCGGCCGCCGGCGGCGGGACCGCGGTGGTCCCAGCCGCCGCGGCCGGGACCGCCGAAGCCACCCAGCGGGAGTACGCCCGCGTCGATGGCCTTGGTGATCGCGTCGGCCTGCTCCTGGGTCAGCTTGCCGTCCTTCACCGCCTGGGCCAGCCGTTCCTTGAGCGCCGCCTGCCGGTCGGCCTTGAGCTTGGCCGGGTCCGGGCGCTCGGGCCGGCCGGCCGGCTTGTGCTCGGCGCGGATCTTGGCCAGGGCCGCCTCGACCTTGTCCTGCGGGACCCCCAGCTCCTGGGCCAGCTCCGCGGCGAATGCCGCCTGCCGGCCCTCCCGGCCGGCCTTACCGGGCGCGGCGGGCGGCGCGGCCGAGGTCGACGCGGCGGGGGTCGCGCTCGGGCCGCCGCCGTTGTCGGCGAACGCGAGGGTCGGTACGGCGATGCCCACGCCCAGTACGCCCGCGGCGGCCAAGCCGGTGAGCAGGTTCTTACGGGTGACGGTCACGCCCATCGTGGTGCTCCTCCTGGTGTGTGCGGATCGCGCTGACCTGATGACGGTGCGGAACCAGCCTTGGACCCACCCGTGGCGAACCTGTCAACCAGCTGAAAATCTCGCCCGGAGTGCCCAATTATCACCCGATTGGATCCGCCATCGACGGGGTGGACCGGGCGACGGCCGGGCGGTCGGCGCCTCAGCGGACCGCGGCGGTGACCGTCAGGGTTCCGGTGACCGCGTCAAGGGTGGCCGGGGTGCCGACCGGCACCGTGAGCTGACCCACGCCGTGCCCGATGGGCAGCCCGGCCAGCACCGGGACGCCGAGATCGCCGAGCCGCTCGGCCAGCACGTCCACCGCGGTGACCGGCCAGTCGTCCGCGCACCTGGTGAACTGCCCGACCGCCACCCCGGCGACGCCGTCCAGCGCGCCGGCCCGGCGCAGGTGGGTGAGCATCCGGTCGATCTTGTACGGCGGCTCCTCCACCTCCTCGATCAGCAGGATCGCGCCGGTCAGGTCGGGCATGTCCGGGGTGCCGAGCGATGCGGTGATCAGGCAGAGGTTCCCGCCCAGCAGCGGGCCGGTGGCCACGCCGGGCACCACCAGCCGGGCCGTCTCCTCGACCGCCGATCGGACGATCGACACCGGCTCGCCACTGGTCAGCGCGGCGTGCAGCGACTCCGCCGACGCCAGCGGGGTGCGCTCGTCCAGCCAGGCCGCGCCCGGACCGTGTACGGAGGCGAGCCGGGCGCCGCGCCAGAGCGCGAACTGCAGGGCCGTGATGTCCGAAAACCCGGCCACCACCTTCGGGTCCCGGCGCACGGCCGCCATGTCGATCGCGTCGACCACTCGCTGGGCGCCGTAGCCGCCCCGGGTGCACAGCACCCCGCGGATGTCGGGATCGGCGAACGCGGCGTTCAGGTCGGCGGCCCGCAGGTCGTCGGTGCCGGCCAGGAAGCCGTGCCGGGCGTACGCGTTGGGCGCCACCACCGGCCGCAGGCCCCAACCGGTGATCAGCTCGATGCCCCGGGCCACCCGCTCGGGGCGGGTCGGGCCGGACGGGGACACCAGCATCACCGCGTCACCGGGACGCAGTCTGGGCGGGCGGATCGCGGCATCGTCGGACACGATCACCGAGCCTATCGGCGACCGGTCCGCCGCCGGGCCGCAGATCCCCCGGCGACCGGCCCGGTCCGGCCGCGGCCCGACCGGCGTCCCGGTCGGTGAAGGCTGCCGACCCGGTCGGCCGCGAGTCGGCGGGCCGGTCGGTGGTGGGCCGCCACGGGCCAACGGGCCCCTGCCGACCCTCGACGTGTCCGGGTGGTGCCCGATCCCACCCGGACCGCCGGGGTCGGCCGGCCCGGGCGAGCGGCTAGCCTCGACGTCGTGGCGACGGCACTGGTGATCGAGAACGACCCGAGCGACGGCCCGGGCCGGCTGGGGGACTGGCTGACCGAGGGCGGCCTCGAGCTGGCTGTGCTGCGGCCGTACGCGGGTGACAGCCTCCCCGACGACCTGGCCGGGTACGCGGCGCTCGTGGTGCTCGGCGGCGAGCAGCAGGCGTACCCGCGGGCCGACGGCTCGCCGGGGGCGCCCTGGTTCCCGGCCCTGGAGGGGCTGCTGCGCAAGGCCGTCCGGCACCGCCTGCCGACCCTGGCGGTCTGCCTGGGCGCGCAGCTGCTGGCCACGGCGCATGCCGGTCAGGTCGAGCGGGCCGCGGAGCCGGAGGCCGGGCCGGGCATCGTGGGCAAGCGGGACGCCGCCGATCGGGATCCGCTGTTCCGCTGGGTCCCGCTGATGCCCGACGTGCTGCACTGGCACGTCGACGAGATCACCGAGCTGCCGCACGGCGCGACCCTGCTGGCGGCCTCGACGCGCTGCGCCCACCAGGCGTTCCGGCTGGGCGACCGGGCCTGGGGGCTGCAGTTCCACCTCGAGTGCGACGCGGAGACGGTGCGGGACTGGGCCACCGGTTCCGAGCTGCTGGCCGAGCTGGGCTTCGAACCCGACCTGGTGGTGGCGGCGGCCACCCGGCTGCTGCCCGACGTCGAGGAGGCCTGGCAGCCGTTCGCCATCCGGTTCGCGGCGCTGGCCCGCGGCGAGCTCGCCGAGGCGGAACCCCGCCGCGACCTGCCCCTGCTGGGCCACTGAGCGGGCGCGCCGTGGTGGAGCGCAACGCGGACGGGCGCACCGGGAGCCGGCGTGGCGAGGGGCCGGAATGAGCAGGCCGGCCGGCGTCCGGGGGCGGCTGGCCCGGTACGGCTTCGGCCGCACGTCGGGGGAGCCCGCCGAGCGGGTCGCCGAGCTGCTCGGACCGGGCGGCCTGCGGCTGTGGGACCCGGAGACCCAGGAGCCGGTGGACGAGTCGGCCGGCGCCCTGCTCGGCGCGCTGTCCCAGGCCGCCGACCCGGACCTGGCGGTCCGGCAGCTGCACCGGATCGTCGAGGCGGCGGGCCGGGCGCCGGCCGCCGTACCGCTGCTGGACGCGCTGGGCGCGGACCCCGGCCTGCGCCGGCGGCTGGTGGCGGTGCTGGGCGCCTCCACGGCGCTCGGCGACCATCTGGTGGCGCATCCCGAGCAGCACACCGTGCTGGCCACGGTGGACGGCGTGGCGCCGGCCGTGGCCGGCGAGCTCGGGGAGCTGCCGTCGGGCGTCCCGGCCGTGGCGGGGCTGCGCCTGGCATACCGCCGGGCCCTGCTGCGGATCGCGGCGGCCGACCTCACCGGCGGCGCGTCGCTGGAGCAGACCATGGCCGCGCTGTCCGGCCTGGCCGACGCCACCCTGGCCGCGGCGTACGACCTGGCCGTGGCCGAGCTGCCGGACGGTACGCCGGCGCCCCGGCTCGCGGTGGTGGCCATGGGCAAGTGCGGCGGCGACGAGCTGAACTACGTCTCCGACGTCGACGTGATCTTCGTGGCCGGGTCGGACGACGACCTCGCCGCGGCCACCACCGTGGCGACCCGGCTCATCCACGTCTGCGGCCTGGTGGCCTGGCCGGTCGACGCGGCGCTGCGGCCGGAGGGCAGCCGCGGCCCGCTGGTCCGCACCCTGGCCAGCCACCTGGCCTACTACCGCCGGTGGGCCCGGACCTGGGAGTTCCAGGCGCTGCTCAAGGCCCGGCCGGCGGCCGGGGACCGGGCCCTGGGCGCCGAATGGATCGAGCAGCTGGCGCCGCTGGTCTGGCACGCGGCCGAGCGGCCGGAGGCGGTCGAGGACGTGCGCTCGATGCGCCGGCGGATCATCGACAACATCCCGCCCGGCGAGCTGGAACGCGAGATCAAGCGCGGCCCGGGCGGCCTGCGGGACATCGAGTTCGCCGTCCAACTGCTGCAGCTGGTGCACGGCCGGGTCGACGAGGCGCTGCGGGTGCCCGGCACCATCCCGGCGCTGCGGGCGCTGGTGGCCGGCGGGTACGTGGGCCGGGCCGACGGGGAGGCGCTGCTGCGGGGCTACCGGTTCCTGCGCGGCGTCGAGCACCGGCTCCAGCTGCAGAGCCTGCGGCGGACGCACACCGTGCCGAGCGACCGGCCGGCGTTGCGCTGGCTCGCGCACGCGCTCGGCTACGCGACCACGCCCGCGCGGGACGCCTTGGCTGCCTTCCGGGCCGACTGGGTGGCGCACGCCGCCGAGGTACGCCGGCTGCACGCCAAGCTGCTCTACCGGCCGCTGCTCGAATCGGTGGCCCGGGTGCCGGCCGAGGAGCTGCGGCTCACCCCGGAGGCCGCGCGCCGCCGGCTGGAGGTGCTCGGCTTCGCCGATCCGGCCGGGGCGCTGCGGCACATCGAGGCGCTAACCGGGGGTGTGAGCCGGACCGCGGCGATCCAGCGGACGCTGCTGCCGGTGCTGCTGCAGGAGTTCGCCGACGCCCCGGAGCCGGACCGCGGCCTGCTCACCTACCGGCAGGTGTCCGACAAGCTCGGCAGCACCCCGTGGTACCTGCGGGTGCTCCGGGACGAGGGCCCGGTGGCCCGGCGGCTGGCCCGTACCCTCGCGCTGTCCCGGTATGCGGCCGACCTGCTGGGCCGGGAACCGGAGGCGTTGCGGCTGCTCACCACCGACGCCGAGCTGGTGCCCCGGGCCACCGCGGCGCTGTGCGCCGGCTTCGCCGCGGCGGCCGACCGGCACCTCGGCGCCGGACCCACGGCCGGCGCCGGGTCGGCGGGCGGCGCCGGGTCGGCGGGTGGCGTCGGGTCCGTGGGCGGCGCCGGGTCCGGGGGCGGCGCCGGGTCCGGGGGTCGGCCGGCGGCCGACGAGGCCGCGGCGGTGCAGGCCATCCGGGCCGTACGCGCGCTGCGCCGCCGCGAGCTGCTCCGGCTGGCCTGCGCGGACGTGCTGCACCGGGCCGGCACGTTGGCCCCGGCCGAGCCGCTGGACGTGACGGCCGTCGGAGCGGCGCTCTCCGACGTGGCGGACGCGACGCTGGCCGCCGCCTTGCGGGTGGCCCGGGCGACCCGGCCGGCGCCGCCGGGACTGCGCTTCGCGATCATCGGGATGGGCCGGCTGGGCGGCCGGGAGCTGAACTACCTGTCCGACGCCGACGTGCTGTTCGTCTACGATCCGCCGGCCGGAATGGCGGAGGACGCGGCCAGCGCCGCGGCGCTGGCCATCGCCGAGCAGCTGCGCCGGCTGCTCGGCGTGCCGGCGCCGGACCCGCCGCTGCTGGTGGACGCCGACCTGCGGCCGGAGGGCCGGCAGGGGCCGCTGGTGCGCAGCCTCGCCGCGTACGCCTCGTACTACGCCCGCTGGTCGAAGGTCTGGGAGGCGCAGGCGCTGCTGCGGGCCCGCTACGTCTGCGGCGACGCCGACCTGGCCGAGGAGTTCCTCGCGGTGGCCGACCGGACCCGCTACCCGGCGGACGGGCTGAGCCGGGAGCAGATCGTCGAGATCCGCCGGATCAAGGCCCGGGTGGAGACCGAGCGGCTGCCCCGGGGCGCCGACCCGGCCACCAACACCAAGCTGGGCCGGGGCGGCCTGGCCGACGTCGAGTGGGCGGTGCAGCTGCTCCAGCTCCGGCACGCCGGCGCGCGGCCGGAGCTGCGCGGCACGCGTACCCTCGACGCCCTCGCGGCGGCCCGGCACGCCGGCCTGGTGCCGGCGGACGACGCCGACGCCATGGCCGCGGGCTGGGCCCACGCGGCGCGGGTCCGCAACGCGCTCATGCTGGTCCGCGGCCGGGCCGGTGACCAGCTGCCCCGGCACGGCACGCAGCTGGCCGGCGTGGTGCAGCTGCTCGGCGCCGAGGACCCGGGCGAGTTCCTCGACCACTACCTGCGGACGGCCCGGCGTTCCCGGGCGGCCATGGAACGCGTGCTCGAGGCCTGAGCACGCCGGGGGATCCGTCGCTCGGCTCAGGCGTCCCGGTCCGGCCGGTACACCAGCGAAGCGAGACCGTCGCCGACGGCGCGGCTGTCGACGAGCCGCATCGGCTTCATGGCGCTGACGGCGCCGAAGAGCCGCTCGCCCGCGCCCACCACGAACGGGAACGTCATCAGCCGCAGCTCGTCGACGAGGTCATGCTCCAGCAGGGTGCGCACCAGCCGTCCGCTGCCGTACACGATGACGTCCCCGGGCACGTCGGCCCGCAGCTCGGCGACCCCCCTGACCACATCGCCCCGCAGCGCGGTGGAGTTCCGCCATCCCGCGGCGTCGAGGGCGGTGGATGAGACGACGTGCTTCGGCAGCTCTCGCAGCCGCTCCGCCCACTCGTCGCCGCGGGACACCCAGCCGCGCTCGACGAACCACGCATGGGTGCGCCGCCCCATCAACAGGGCCCGGGCTCCGAGCGCCTCCTCGATCCCGACCTTGGCCCACGCGGTGCGGTCCCGATCGGCGGTACGGGCGAACCAGCCGCCGTGCCCGGAACCGTCCGCACCGGCCGAAACCTCGATCACCCCGTCGATCGTGATGTTCTCGCTGATGATGATCCTGCCCATGGCTTTCCTCCCGCGTCCGGTGTTGGGTCGACACCGATGTGGACGCCGCGTGGTCGGGAAAGGAGGCGCGGCCCACCGCCCCGTTCGGCGCGGCGCCGGCGTCCGTACCAGAGTGGAGGCGCGACAGGAGTGCGGGAGGGGTGCCGAGGATGGAGCCGGGGACCGAGCTGATCGACCGGGCACGGCACGGGGACGGCGAGGCGTTCCGGGCGCTCACCGAGCCGCATCGCCGCGAGCTGTTCGTGCACTGCTACCGGATGCTCGGATCCGTTCAGGACGCCGAGGACGCGCTCCAGGACAGCTTGCTGGCCGCGTGGCGGGGGCTGGCCGGGTTCGAGGGCCGAGCATCGCTCCGTACGTGGCTCTATCGGATCGCCACCAACAGGTGCCTCAGCATGCTCCGCTCCGCCAGCCGACGCCCGGCGAAGGAGTGGGACATCCCGGGGATCGAACCGCCCGAGCCGACCGGGCTCGGCGAATGCGCCTGGCTGGAGCCCTGTCCCGACCACCTGCTGGAAGGGGCGTTGGCGGCGCCGCTCGGCCCGGAGGCGCGTTACGAGCAGGCCGAAGCCATCTCGCTGGCCTTCGTGACCGCGCTCCAGGCGCTTCCTCCCCGGCAGATCGCCGTCCTCATCCTGCGCGACGTTCTCGGATTCCACGCGGACGAGACCGCCACCATGCTGGGCAGCACCGTCGACTCGGTCAAGAGCGCCCTCAAGCGGGCCCGGGCCGCCCTGGAGCGGCGACGGCTGACGGCCGTCGACCATGACCCGCCGCCCACCGCCGGGACGGCCGCCGAGGACGCCATCGTGTCGAGGTTCGTGCGCGCCTACGGGTCGGCCGACGTCCACGCGCTGGTCGCCCTGCTGACCGACGACGTCTTCATGTCCATGCCGCCGCTGCCGCTCGAATACCGGGGCCGGCCCGCGGTGGCGAGGTTCTGCGCCCGGATGTTCGGTGCGGGCCGGCGGTTCGACCTCGTGCCGACCCGGGCCAACGGGCAACCCGCGTTCGGCGCCTACCTGTGCGCGGGGACCGGCATCCGGCACGGGACGGGACTGTTCGTCCTCACCCTCGCCGGCGACCGGATCTGCGCCATGATCCGCTTCGAGAACGGGGTGTTCCCGAGCTTCGGGCTGCCGCGGTCGCTCCCGCCGGCGGCTGGATAGACCGCGTCCCGATCAGCATCGCCGGTGCGGCGGTTCGCCAGAGCCCGGCGGGGGTCGACCGGGTGTGAGGCGAAGATCTCGCTGACCGAGTCGGCGGTGGTGGCACGGCGGATCCAGTTCTCGAGCTGGTCGGCGTCGGCGCACGCGGTGGCTCTGTGGGGCGCACCACAGTGGAGGAGCGCGTGACACCGAGAAGGGGAAACCCCCGGCAGGGCCGGGGGTTTCCACGATGATCGGTCGTACGGCTGCGCTCAGACGTTGTAGTACATCTCGAACTCGTGCGGGGTGGGACGCAGCCGGACCGGGTCGACCTCGTTGGTCCGCTTCCAGTCCACCCAGGTCGAGATCAGGTCCGGGGTGAAGACCCCGCCGTCCAGCAGGTAGTCGTGGTCGGCCTCGAGGGCGGTCAGCACCTCCGACAGCGACCCCGGCACCTGCTTGACCGAGCCCCACTCCTCCGGCGGCAGGTCGTACAGGTCCTTGTCGATCGGCTCCGGCGGCTCGATCTTGCTGCGGATGCCGTCCAGGCCGGCCATCAGCATGGCCGAGAAGGCCAGGTAGACGTTGGCCGACGGGTCGGGCACCCGGAACTCGACCCGCTTGGCCTTCGCGTTGCCACCGGTGACCGGGATGCGGGTGCAGGCCGAGCGGTTGCGCTGCGAGTAGACCAGGTTGACCGGCGCCTCGAAGCCCGGCACCAGCCGGCGGTACGAGTTGACCGTCGGGTTGGTGAAGGCCAGCAGCGACGGCGCGTGGTGCAGCAGGCCGCCGATGTACCAGCGGGCGGTGTCGGACAGCCCGGCGTAGCCGGTCTCGTCGTAGAACAGCGGTTCGCCGCCCAGCCACAGGCTCTGGTGGGTGTGCATGCCGGAGCCGTTGTCGCCGAACAGCGGCTTGGGCATGAAGGTGGCGGTCTTGCCGGCGGCCCAGGCCTCGTTCTTGACCAGATATTTGAAGAGCTGCAGCTGGTCGCCGGCGTGCAGCAGGGTGGAGAACCGGTAGTTGATCTCCGCCTGGCCGGCGGTGCCCACCTCGTGGTGCGAGCGTTCGACAGTGAACCCGACGTCTACCATCCGGCGCACGATCCGGTCCCGCAGGTCGGCGTAGTGGTCCACCGGCGGCACCGGGAAGTAGCCGCCCTTGTACGCGGTCTTGTAGCCGCGGTTGCCGCCGTCCTCCTCCCGGCCGGTGTTCCAGGCGCCCTCGATCGAGTCGATGTAGTAGTACGCCTGGTGCGCCGAGGTCTCGTGCCGGATCGAGTCGAAGATGTAGAACTCCGCCTCCGGCCCGAAGTAGGCGGTGTCGGCGATCCCGCTGGCGGCCAGGTAGGCCTCCGCCTTCTTCGCCACGTTCCGCGGGTCCCGGCTGTACGCCTCCCGGGTGAACGGGTCGTGGATGAAGAAGTTCAGCGCCACCGTCTTCTGCGCCCGGAAGGGGTCGACGAACGCGCTGGCCACGTCCGGGAGCAGCAGCATGTCCGACTCGTGGATCGCCTGGAACCCGCGGATCGAGGACCCGTCGAAGGCCAGACCGTCATCGAACACGCTCTCGTCGAAGCTCTCGACGGGCAGGTTGAAGTGCTGCATCACCCCGGGCAGGTCGCAGAACCGCACGTCGACGAACTTCACGTCCTCGTTCTTCAGGTACCGCAGCAGTTCCTCGGGATTGGCAAACACACGATCCTCCTGGCGCTTCCACATGGCGTTCCGGCGTCGCTGGCGACGCTATGGCCGGGCGGTTGCCCGGGAGTGTCGCGGGTGTTTCTGCCGTGTTACGGCCCCGATCGACGATACTCCGGGCCGGCGATTAGGAGGCCGTTGCGGAGCTATGCGCGGTTTGCTCCGGTAACGCCCGCCGGCCCGCCGGCCCGCCGGCCCGTCGGCGACCGGCGGTCGCCCGTCGGTCGTACCCGACTACCCTGGCATGCCGTGACCAGACAGGACGACGGGGAGCCGAGCGCCGGCGCGGCCGGGTCCGCCCGCGGCGGGACCGGACCGGCCGCAGCCGGGACGACGGGCGCCACCGGCGGCGGGATCGAGCCGGCCAGCCTGGGCCGGCGGTTCGGAGCGCTGCTCATCGACTGGGTGCTCTGCCTGCTGATCGGCGGGCTCATCGCCGATCCCGTCCGCGCCGGCTGGCCGCCGGTGCTGGTCCTGATCATCGAGTACGGCTTCTTCATCGGCCTGTTCGCGCAGACGCCGGGCATGTTCCTCACCCGGATCAGGTGCGTCGACCACAGCCACGGCGGCCGGATCGGGATCCCCCGGGCGTTGCTGCGGGGACTGCTGCTCGCCCTGCTCGTACCGGCGCTCATCATGGACGACCAGCGGCGCGGCTGGCACGACCGGCTGGCCGGCTCGATCATGATCCCGGCCTGATCGCCCCGCCCGACTCCGGCGGCCCGAGCCGCCTCACCACCGGCGGCCCAGCCGCCTCACCGCCGGCGGACCGAGCCGCCTGACCGCCGGCGAGCCGCCGGGGGCGGTCCGCACGCAGGATCTGGAAAGTCGCGATTGCCGTGCAGGTAGGGCTGGGCCAGCATGGCAGCGTGACCGAGTATCGAGCGGCCTTCGACGCCGACGTGACGTTCCGGAACGGCGGCGGCCTGCGGGCCCACGACTTCCGGCTGGACCTCCCGGCGGCGGAGGTCTCGGAGGACCAGATCGCCGTCCTGTTCATCAACCTGCTCAGATTGGTGCTGGTCGACCGGGTCCAGCTGAGCAACATCCGGGTGTTCGCCGAGCCGCACCGCACGACCCCGGCCCCGCCCGCCGACCCCGCCCCGCCCGCCGACCCGGCCGCCGGATCGGATCCGCGCGGCGGATCGGACCGGGCCGGCGACACGGGCCGGGCCGGCCGGCTGGTGGAGCTCAACCACGAGATCGTGGCCGGCATGACCACCTATCCCGGCCTGCCCGGCCCCGAGATCACCCCGCACCTGAGCCGGGCCGAGTCCCGGCGGCGCTACGCCTCGGAGGTGGAGTTCACCATCGACCGGATCAGCATGGTCGGCAACACCGGCACGTACCTGGACAGCCCGTACCATCGGCACGCCGGCGGCGCGGACCTGGCGGACCTGACGCTGGCCGCCGTGGCGGACCTGCCGGCCGTCGTGCTGCGGCTGGCCGGCGGCACGCGGCGGGACATTGACCCGCCGGCGCTGGCCGGGTACGACGTGGCCGGTTGCGCGGTGCTGCTGCACACCGGCTGGGACCGGCACTGGGGCACGGACCGGTACGGCGAACCGGCGCCCTACCTGACCGGGGCGGGCGCGCGGCACCTGGTCGAGCGGGGCGCTCGGCTGGTGGGCATCGACAGCGTCAACATCGACGACGTGGCCGACCCGCACCGCCCGGCGCACACGATCCTGCTCGGCGCGGACATCCCGGTCCTGGAACACCTCACCGGCCTGGCCGCGGTGCCGGTCACCGGCGCGCGCCTGCACGCCGCCCCGCCCCGGGTGCGCGGCTTCGGCACGTTCCCGGTCCGCGCGTACGCCGTGCTGCCCTGACCGGCGTCTCGGCGCCGGCCCGGCTTCGCGTACGGCCGAGCTCAGCGACCGCGCATCTGCCGGAACGCGCCCCGCGGCGGCCGCATGTTCTTCGGGATCGCGCCCTTGGGCATCTGCGGCCGGGCCGACAGGGCCTTGAGCCGGCGGTCGAGGGCGTTCACGTCCTTGCCGGACAGGGTGCCGGGCAGCCGCATGAGGGTGGTGCGCAGCTTGCGGATTGGCAGCTGGTCCTCGCCGGAGCCGACGAAGTAGTCGTACAGCGGGGCGGTGCCGATCACCTTCGACAGCCGGCGCTTCTCCTGGCCCAGCAGCCCGCGCACCCGCTGCGGGCTGCCCTCGGCCAGCAGGATCACGCCGGGCTTGCCGATGACCAGATGGACCATGTCCATCTGGGTGGTGGCGCTGATCGCCGGGGTGACCCGCCAGTCGCCCCGCATGCTCTCGATGATCTGCGCGGCCGCGCCCGGCTGCCCCTCGGCCGCGTTCATCATCGCCTTGTTGGACCGCAGGTTGAGCACGATGAGGACCGCGAGCAGCGTGAGCAGGACGCCCACCGGCGCCCAGATCCAGCCCCAGACCAGGCCGATGACCACGGTGAGGGCGAGCGGGATGAGGGCCGCCACGACGACCAGGGGGACGAACCACCTGTCCTGTTTGGCGGTGAACGAGAACACCATCCCGATCTGCTTCAGCCGCTGGCCGAACGAGACCTTCTCCTGGGGGTTTGCTGCCATGGCAGGGAGTCTAGTGGCCCGCGCGCACGGCGCGGATCCGCGCCCGGCCGCGGGCCGGCGGAGTAAGTACCTTAGGCCGGTTCCGGGGGCGCCGGGGGGCCGGGTAAGGAGGGGCGGGCCGCCGAGATGAGGCGCGCTACCCATGTGGCCGGGGGGCCTGCGCGAGCAGAGTCAACGTCGTCAGCGAGGAACGACGAACTCAGGAGCACATCATGATCGGCTTGTCGCACGAGGAAATCATGCTCGAGATGTACCGCGACCGGTCCCAGGAGATGCGCCGGCACGCCGCCGAGGTGCGGCTCGCGCATTCCGCCGCCCGGACCCGGCACGGTACGGGGCGGTCCTGGCTGCGCCGGCGCTCGAGCGCCGGGCCGGCCGAATGACCGCGGGCGTCGCCGGCGGCCACGCGGCCGCCGGCGACGTCGGCATCCGTCCCGTCGCCGCCGGCGGTCCGGCCGCCGGCGTCGCCGCGGGCCCGGCACGGGGCGGGCCCGCAGCTGCGACGTCCGGCCGGGACGGGCCCGCGGGTGGTACGTCCGGGCGGGACGGGCCCGCGGGTGGGACGTCCGGGCGGGACGGGTCTGGCCGGGAGGCCGGGCGGGTGCCCGCGACCGCCGGGTCCCGGCCCTGGTCGCGCCCGGGGACGGGCGGCCCGTCGGACCGGCGTGGCATCCTCGATGCCGTGACGACGCGGGTAAGCAGCCGGACCTTCGTGGGCCGGGACGCGGATCTGGACGCGCTGCGGGCGGCGCAGCGGCGCACCCGCGCGGGCGTGCCCGGGGCGGTGATGGTCGGCGGCGAGGCCGGGGTGGGCAAGAGCCGGCTGGTCGACGAGTTCACCCGGGTCGCCGGCGAGGACGGCGCCCAGGTCTTCATCGGGCGCTGTCTCGAGCTGGGCGAGGAGGGCCTGCCGTTCGCCCCGTTCGCGGCGGTGTTGCGCGAGGTGGTGCGCCGGTACGGCCCCGATATCCTGGACGGCCGGGAGGCCGAGTTCGGCCGGTTGCTGCCCGAGCTGCTCCGGGGCACGGCCGCCGGCGCGCCGGCCGGGTCGGAGGTGTCGCCCGCCCACCGGGGCTACCTGTTCGAGGCGGTGGCCGAGCTGTTCGCCGGGCTCGCCGAGGATCGCCCGCTGGTCCTGGTGATCGAGGACCTGCACTGGGCGGACCGCTCCACCCGGGACCTGATCGGGTTCCTGGTTCGGGCCGGGCGGCCCGGACCGGCCATGCTGATCTGCACGTACCGCACGGACGAGCTGCACCGCGGGCATCCGCTGCGGCCGTTCCTGGCCGAGCTGGACCGGGTGCGCGGGGTGGAGCGCCGGGAGCTCGGCCGGCTCGACCGCGACGGCACCGCCGGCATCCTCACCGACCTGCTCGGCGCCGAGCCGCCGGGCCCGGCCGTGGACGCCGTGCACGAGCGCGCCCAGGGCAACCCGTTCTTCATCGAGGAGTTGACCGCGGCCGGCGACGCGGCCGGCTGCGCCACCCTGCCGGAGAGCCTGCGGGACCTGCTGCTGGCCCGGGTCGAGCGGCTGCCGGAGCCGGCGCAGCGGGTGCTCCGGGTCGCGGCCGCCGGCGGCAGCCGGCTGAGCCACGACCTGCTCGCCGCGGTGGCCGGCCTGCCGGACGGCGAGCTGGAGGAGGCGCTGCGGCCCGCGGTGGCCGCGCAGCTCGTGGTGGCCGATCCCGACGGCGGCTATGAGTTCCGGCACGCGCTGGTCCGGGAGGCCGTGCACGACGAGCTGCTGCCCGGTGAGCACGCCCGGCTGCACGCCCGGTACGCGGCCGCCATCGAGTCCGATCCGCAGCTGGTGACGGCCGGCCGCGCGGCCACCGAGGTGGCGCACCACTGGCACGCCGCGCACGACCACCCGCGGGCGCTGGTCACCAGCCTGGTCGCCGCCAAGGACGCGCGGGCCCGCTATGCGTACGCCGAGCAGAGCGGGCTGCTCGAACGCGTGCTCCGGCTCTGGGAACAGGTGCCCGACGCGGCCGCGCGGACCGGGATGGATCACCTGGCGCTGCTGGAGGAGACCCTGGCGGCCACCTCGGCGGCCGGTGACTACGTCCGGGCGCTGACGCTGAGCCGCGCGGCCCTGGCCGAGGTGGACCCGGCGGTGGAGCCGGTCCGGGCGGCCCGCCTGTTCAGCCGGCGCGGTCGGCTGATCGAGGTGCTCGGCAAGGGCGTCGGCGTCGAGGAACTGCGCGAGGCGTACCGGCTGGTGTCGACCGCTTCGGGGCCGCACGATACCCGCCGGGTCCGGCTGCTGGCCGAGGTCGGGGGATACCTGTCGCACAACGACCCCGACGAGGGGGACCGGATCGTCACCGAGGCCATGGCCGCGGCCGAGGCGCTGGGCGACCCGGCCGCGCTGACGGTCGCGTACCTGGCGATGGGTCGGCTGCGCCGCCCCGGCGTCGACACCGGGGCGCGGCTGGCGGCGCTCCGCCGGGCCGCGGAGCTGGCCAGGACCGCTGACGACCCGCGGGGGCTGGTGAACGCGCTGGTGAACATCTCGGATGCGCTGTTCGAGCAGAGCGGATACGCGGAGTCGGTGCGGGTGACCGTCGAGGGGACCGCCGTGGCGCGCCGGTACGGGATCAGCCGGTCGACCGGCGCCTTTCTGTCCAGCAACCGGGCCGAGGCGCTGCTGGCCCTCGGCGAGTGGGACGAGGCCGACCTGGCCTGCGCGGAGGCCGCCCGGCTCGACCCGATCGGCACCCTCGGCCTGCACTGGTTGGAACTGCGCGCGCGGCTGCGGCTGGCGCGCGGCGAGGACGGGGCCGCCGAGCTGGTCCGGCGGGCGCTCGCCTTCCTGGCCCGGCCACACCTGCACCCGCAGCAGCGGCTGCCGCTGCACGAGCTGCGGATGGAGGCCGCGCTGACCGCCGGCGAGGGGCCGGCCGCGATCGAGGCCGCCCGGACGGCGCTCGCCGACCCGGCCGTGGCGGGGCATCCCCGGTACGGCTGGCCGGTGCTCGCCGCGGTGGCCACGGTGGCCCGGGCCACGGACGAGCCCGGGCTGGCCGAGGCGGCCGGCCGGATCGGCGCCGCGGTGCCCGCCGACTTCCCGGCCCAGCAGGCGTACGCCGCCCAGCTGGCCGCGGCGCTGGCCGAGCCCGACGTCGCCGCCGAGCGGTGGCGGGCGGCGGTGGTGGCCTGGCGGGGGGACGGGCAGCCCTACCCGCTGGCCCGCGCGCTGATCTGGCAGGCCGAGGCGGCCGCCGCCGCGGGCGACCGGCGGACCGTCGCGGCCGCGCTGGCCGAGGCCACCGAGATCACCGCGCGGCTGGGCACGAGGCCGCTCGGCGAGCGGATCGGCACGCTGGCCCGGCGGATGGGCCTGCGGCCCGCGGCCCCGGCCGTCGGGACCGGCGCGGACCCGCTCACCGCCCGGGAGCGGGAGGTGCTGCGGCTGGTGGCCGAGGGCCTGAGCAACAGCCAGATCGCCCGGCAGCTGTTCATCTCGCCGAAGACCGCCAGCGTGCACGTGTCCCGGATCATCGCGAAGCTGGACGTGGCCAACCGGGTCGAGGCGGCCGCCGTGGCGCACCGGCTGGGCCTGCTCGGCGTACCGGCCGAGGGTTGAGCCTGGGCGGACCCGGCGGGTCGGCCCGGGGCTGAGCCTGGGCGGACCCGGCGGGTCAGCCGGCGGTTACGGCGGCGCGGGCGTCGATGGCCTGCCGGTAGAGCCGGCCGGCACGGTACGACGAGCGCACCAGCGGCCCGCTCATCACGCCCGCGAAGCCGATCTCCTCGGCCTCGGCGCTCAGCTCGACGAACTCCTCCGGCTTGACCCACCGCTCCACCGGGTGGTGCCGGGGGGTCGGGCGCAGGTATTGCGTGATGGTGATCAGCTCGCAGCCGGCGTCGTGCAGGTCGCGCAGCGCCTGGGAGATCTCGGCCCGCTCCTCGCCCATGCCCAGGATCAGGTTGGACTTGGTGACCAGGCCGGCGGCCCGGGCCTGCCGGATGACGTCCAGCGACCGCTCGTAGCGGAACGCCGGCCTGATCCGCTTGAAGATCCGCGGCACCGTCTCGACGTTGTGCGCGAGCACCTCGGGGCGCGCGCCGAACACCTCGGCCAGCTGCTCGGGCACCGCGTTGAAGTCCGGGATCAGCAGCTCGACGCCGCAGCCCGCCTGGAGCGCGTGGATCTGCCGGACGGTCTCGGCGTACAGCCAGGCGCCGCCGTCGGGGAGGTCGTCCCGGGCCACGCCGGTGACGGTGGCGTACCGCAGGCCCATGGTGGCCACCGACTCGGCCACCCGGCGCGGCTCGTCGGCGTCGAACTCGGCCGGCTTGCCGGTGTCGATCTGGCAGAAGTCGCAGCGGCGGGTGCACTGGTCACCGCCGATGAGGAAGGTGGCCTCCCGGTCCTCCCAACACTCGTAGATGTTGGGGCAGCCGGCCTCCTGGCAGACCGTGTGCAGGCCCTCGCGGGCCACGAGGCCGCGCAGGTGGCTGTATTCGGGGCCCATCTTGGCCCGGACCTTGATCCACGGCGGCTTGCGCTCGATCGGGGTCGCGGCGTTACGCGCCTCGATCCGCAGCATCCGGCGTCCTTCGGGAGCGATGGTCACAGGATCGAGACTACGCCGGGACGACCTGGGTATGCACCGTGGGCGATGGGGCTCACGTCCGGGAGATGCTGTGACACCCCTCACCGGCAACCGAAATTTCGCTGTCACAGCCGAAGCCGGCTCCGGTATGGTACGGCGCAACGGCGTCGACGGAGCCGAGTAGCGTCCCGATCCCGGAGTTGGAGAGAGCCACCGGTTGCTGGAAGGTGGTCTCCGGCCGGTCCGCGAAGACCCTCCCGAGCCGCGGGAAGAACGGTGTGAGCGCAAGGAAGGGCCCCTTCTTATCGCTTTTCGGATAGGAAGGGCCCCCGCTTAACACCCAGTAGAGCCCGCCGGCTGGCCCACGTCACGGGCGACGAACGAGGCCGCCGGCCGCGCCGACCCCGACCTGGGCCGGGCGGCTCGGCGGCGAAGGTGTGGTGGCACCGCGAGGTTCCCGCTCGCCCACGCCTCCCTGGGATCGCGTTGCGCAGTCCACGAGGAGGTAACCGCCATGCAACGCATCCTCTCCACCCAGCTGCCGGAGCACGTCGGCGCGATCGTCCGGGTCGCCGGCTGGATCCACCGCCGCCGGCTGCTCAAGTCGGTGGCCTTCCTGATCCTGCGGGACGCCGCCGGCACCACCCAGGTGGTGGTCACCGAGCCGGCGGCCAGGGCCGCCCTCGAGGGCCTGCCCGAGGAGACCGTCGTCGAGATCACCGGCACGGTGGTCGCGAACCCCGCCGCCCCCGCCGGGGTCGAGCTGACCGACCCGCGGGTACGTCCGCTCGGCGACCCCGCCGTACCGTCGCCGTTCGACCTGTTCCGGCCGGAGCTCGCGGCCACCCTGCCGACCCAGCTCGACCACGCCCCGGTGGCGCTGCGGCACCCGCGCCGGTCGGCCGCGCTGCGCATCTCGGCGGCCGCCACGGCCGGCTTTCGGACGACGCTGGACCGGGCCCGCTTCACCGAGATCCACACCCCGAAGGTGGTCGGCTCGGCCACCGAGTCCGGATCGAACGTCTTCACCCTGGACTGGTTCGGCCGACCCGCGTACCTGGCCCAGTCGCCGCAGCTCTACAAGCAGCTCATGGTGGGGGTGTTCGAGCGGGTCTACGAGGTGGGGCCGGTGTTCCGGGCCGAGCCGCACGACACGGCCCGGCACCTGGCCCAGTACACCTCGCTGGACGCGGAGCTCGGTTTCGTGGCCGACCACCGGGACGTGATGGCCGTGCTCCGGGACACCCTCGCCGGGATGCTGGCCACCGTCGACGAGCGGGCCGGCGCGGCGTGCGCCACGCTCGGCGTCGAACCGCCGGCCGTGCCCGCCGAGATCCCGGCGGTGCACTTCACCGAGGCGCTGAAGATCGCCGGCGCCCCGGCCGACGAGCCCGACCTGGCGCCCGCACACGAGCGGGCGGTGGCGGAGTGGGCGCGCCGCGAGCACGGCTGCGACTTCGTCTTCGTCACCGGCTACCCGATGGCCAAGCGGCCGTTCTACACCCACCCGGACCCGGAGCGGCCCGCGTACTCGAACGGGTTCGACCTGCTGTTCCGCGGCGTGGAGCTGGTGACCGGTGGGCAGCGGTTGCACCAGCACGCCGACTACCTCGCGGCGCTCGCGGCCCGGGGCGAGCCGGTGCAGCCGTACGCCGGGTACCTGGCCGGGTTCGCGCACGGGTTGCCGCCGCACGGCGGCTTCGCGATCGGGCTGGAACGCTTCGTGGCCCGCCTGGTGGGCGCGGCGAACGTCCGCGAGGTGACCGCCTTCCCCCGCGACCTGCACCGCCTCACGCCCTGAGGTTGTAAGGAAGGGCCCCTTCTTATCGTTTTTCGTATAGGAAGGGGCCCTTCCTAACCTCCGGGCTGCGCGGACGCTGCCGGGCTGCGCGGACGCTGCCGGGCTGCGCGGACGCTGCCGGGCCGCGCCGATCGATGAGATGAAACGTATTGATCCGGCTGGGCGCTTTCTCGATGCGGGGGCTCGCGCCGGTTGTCCGGCGCCAGGTGGCTATCGGGGGATGCCATGGGTGAGGTGCGGGGGACGTCGGTCCCGTTCGGGCGAACGCCGTACGGAACGAACCGGCGACCGGACGACCGGCAGCCGACCGGGTGGGGCGGCCGCTCGCCGGACGACCGACCGCCCGGGGAGCCGGCCGGACCGGTCGGCGGGCCGCCCGGGGGCCCCGCCGGCGCGGGTGCCGCGTTCCGGGCGGCGCGCGACACCCCGAGCGGACTCCTGGGGGTGCCGCCGACGCGCTCGCCGTTGCCGTTGCTGAGCCAGCTCACCGGTTGGCGCCTCACCTGGCTCACCTGCTTCGACCCGGCGTCGCTGCTGCGGATGGCCGCGCTGACCGAGCCCTCCGTGGTGGTGGTCGACCTCGACCTGGTGGGCGGAGACGCCGGGCTGGCGGAGTTGACCGACGAACTGCGGGACGCGTGCGGTTGCCCGATCCTGCTGGTGGACGGGCTCGGCGGCGTGGCCGAGGCGCGGCCCGGGGGATCATTGGTCCACAACGGGCGGTCGGCGGCCGGTCCCGGTACGGACACCCGCTCACCCGCGGGCGCGGCGGTGGCCACCGGGCTGCCCGGCGAGCCCGACGGCGACCCCGGCTCGGCGCACGGTTCCGGTATGGGGGCCGACCTGGCGACGGGTTCCGGCCCCCGGAGCGGTTCCGGTATGGGGGCCGACCTGGCGACGGGTTCCGGCCCCCGGAGCGGTTCCGGTATGGGGGCCGACCCGGCGGCGGGCCCCGGCCCGGGTGCCGGTTCCAATCCGGAGGCCGACCTGCCGGACGGCTTGGCGGGCGGCCAGTCCGAGCTGCGCTGGCTCTCGCTCCGGCTGGACCGTCGCAACCGGTCGGCCTACCTCCAGGGCCGGTTGCTGCCGTTGAGCGACCTCCAGTTCCGGCTGTTGTGGACGCTCTGTCACGCCGGCGGCGAGGTCGTGCAGTTCGCCGACCTCTCCCGAGCGGTGTACGGCGACCAGGGCAGCGCCGACCGGGGCCGACTGCAGGCACACGTACGGCGGATCCGGCTGCTCGTGGAGTTCGATCCGCTCCGGCCGACGTTGCTGTTGACGGTCTGGGGACGCGGTTTCCGGATGGCGGCGCAGGAGCCGGCGGGTTCCGAATGGGCGACGCCCACCCGGGCTGAAGAGATCTTGTAGGGAATCTGTCGATGTTTCGGTGACAGTCGATCTCTTGTCGGTGCGACTCCCGGCATCAAGGGTGAGGACATCGAGATCTCTCAGTCCGTAGCCGGCGCGTGACCCCGCGTCGGCGCGCGGCCTATGGATGGAGCTGGTCCCATGACCCGTCGCGCTTGCGTCTCGCTACTCGGCGCTCTGTTGCTGTTACTCGGCTACGGCGTCGCCCTCCCGCGGGCCTATCTGCCCGCCGCCCACGCCGCGCTGGCCGGCGACGCGGTGACCCTGCCGGCCACCTTCCGCCTGGTCCACTCCACGGGCGCGGAGGTCACCTGGTCCCGGTACGCCGGGACCTCCACCTTCGACAGCTACCAGGTCCACCGGTCAGGTACCCCCGGATTCACCCCCTCAACCGCCACGCTGCTGACCACCATCCGGGACCGGGACGTCGTCTCCTGGCAGGACACCACGGCCGCGGCCGGCACGCAGTTCTACTACAAGGTCGTCTCCGCCGGTACGGCCTCGAACGAGGTGGCCGTGACCACGCCGCAGGACGGCCAGGGGCGGCTGACCCTGCAACCGGATCCGCAGCAGGGTCGGATGGCCCGGATCTACGCCAATCCCGTCGCGTCGAGCCCCTGCGAGGGTTACCAGAACGACGGCGCGGGCCAGACCAGCCGGCTCGGGGTGTCGGCGGACGGGGTCATCCGCCGGGTGCTGCTCCGGTTCGACCTCGGCGACCTGCCCAAGGGCGCCGCGATCTCGGCGGCGAGCATGACCACCACGTACGCGGCCACGGCGGCGGCCGCGCGGCCGATCGAGGTGCACCGGCTCACGGCGGACTGGGACGAGGGCACCGGCTCGTTCGACTGCAACAAGCCCGGCACGTCCTGGTTCGAGCGCCAGCGTGGCGTGCCCTGGCACACCAACGGCGGCGACTTCGACGGCACCGTGGACGCCGGCCTGCCGGCCAAGTCACGAGCCACGGCCGGGACCGACACGTACGACGTGAAGAACCTCGCGCAGAAGTGGGCCAACGGCACCCCGAACTTCGGCATGCTGCTGAAGCTCGACAGCGAGACGCCCGGCACCGGCGACGACTACTTCGACTACAACTCCGACGACGCGACCGACCCGAACCAGCGGCCCAAGCTGGTCGTGGACTTCGCCGACGGCAGCCGGGCGGGCGCGCCGCGCGTCTCGGTGACCTCGCCGGCGGCCGGGGACACCGTTCGCGGATCCGTACCGCTGTCGGCGTCCGCCGGGGACGACCGGATGGTCAAGCAGGTCGACTTCCTGGTCGACGGCACGCAGGTCGCCTCGGTCACCTCCGCACCCTGGACCGCCACCTGGGCCTCCGCCGGCACGGGCGCCAAGGTGATCACCGCCCGCGCCACCGACGACGTGGGCAACGTGACGGTGTCCTCCGGGGTCACGGTCACGGCCGACAACAGCAGCGCGCCGACCGTCTCGCTCACCGCGCCGACGGCCACCACGGTCACCGGCACGGTGAGCCTCGCGGCGACGGCCAGCACCGGCGCCGCGAAGGTCGTCTTCTACGCCGACGACGTGCCGATCGCCACGGACACCACGTCGCCGTACGCGGCGACCTGGAACACCTTGGACCTGCTGAACACCGCCTTCGACGGCACGCATGTGCTCTCGGCCCGGTCGTTCAGCGCCACCGGCCAGTCCTCCACGGTCGCCAGCCGGACGGTGACGGTGGCCAACACCACCGGCACCTCGCGGAAGGCCACCTTCGACCTGAACGCCTCGGGCGCCGCGGACGACGCCCTGGCCATCCCGCCGCAGGTGGGCGTCAACGAGTACGCCGCGACCGTGGACCCGACGACCGGCGGCGGAGGGAAGCTGAGCGACGCCCCCACCGACGGTACGGCCACCGCGCTGGCGTCGCCGCTGGGCCTCACGGACGCCAGCGGGGGCAGCGCCCGTCCACCGGGCGCGGTGTCGGCGTACGCCTTCCGGGTGGACGTCACCGTGACGAACGCCAGCACCCTGGCGTGGAAGGGCGGCGACCTGCGGCTCTGGTACCGCTGGTACACGAGCGACGGCGTGGTGCTGTTCGAGGGCCCGGGCTCGGACTACTTCCCGCAAACCGTGCAGCCCGGAGCGTCGAAGAAGATCCCCGTCACGGTCGAGCCTCCGCCGCGGCAGCCGGGCGTCGACATGTCCCAGATCCGGCTCCGGTTCGACGTCTACGACACGGGCTCGACCGCGACCAACAAGTGGTTCGGCGGCCAGGGCAACGCGCCGGTGGACAACCCGGTGATCACCAACAAGTACCTGGAGGGGTTGCTGGGGCTCGAGCGGTTCTGGCAGTACGACACGGCGTCCGTGGGCGCCGGCATGTCGAGCCTGGTGAACGTGGCCAACGGCAACCTGCTGCTGCGCTACTCGCCCATGTACAGCCCCGGCCGGGGTCTGTCCACCATGTTGGACCTCACCTACAACTCGCTCGAGGACCATTCCGAGTCGCCGGTGGGCAACAACTTCTCGCTGTCCATGTCCGGCCTCACCAGGTTCGGCAACGGGCTGGACATCCACCCGAACAACGCGGACACGCTGGGTGGCAAGGCCGACAAGTACGTGGTGTTCACCGACGGCGACGGCACCTCGCACAAGTTCACCGGCGGCGTGACCGGGGTGGACGGGATCACCCGGTTCACCGAGCCGGCGGGCGTGAACCTGTACCTGCGCTCCATCCCCGGCAACTCCGCCGACCGGCGCTGGGCGGTGACCCGGCCGGACCGGGTGACCTACTACTTCGACACCGACGGCTTCCCCACCGCGGTGGTGGACCGCAACTCCAACACCCTCACCTTCGTGCTGCAGACCACACCGGCCGGGGAGGATCCGGGCGGCCCGAAGAAGCGGATCACCTCCGTTCGGGACGCCGGCGGACGGTCGTTCACGATCAGCTACTACGCCAAGGCGGAGGTGAAGAAGGCGCGCGTCCGCGGAAAGATAAAGTCCATCGCCGACCATGACGGCTCGGTGCTGGCCTTCGAGTACTACGACGACGGCAACCTGCGCCGGCTGGTCCAGAAGGGCGGGTCCAGCCCGGACGGCTCGATCCTGCCCGACCGGATCCACGTCTTCACGTACATGGTCAACAACGGCACCGGGCCGGCCATCGCCAACGCCACGGACCGGGTTGACCCGGACCCGGCCACGAACAACCAGTCCACGCGGATCTACTCCGTGCGCGATCCCCGGTCCGTCAACCCGCCGGGCCCGGAGACCACGTTCGCCTACTACACCGCCACCGACCCCAACGGCTCGCTGCTGCGCTGGCGGATCAAGTCGCGCACGGAGCGGGACGGCCAGGTCACCTCGTACGGCTACGACCCGTACGGCCTGGTCACCACCGTCACCGCGCCGCTGAGCAGGGTCACCAGATACACCGTCGACAGCACCGGCAGGGTCGGCACGATCGTCAACCCGCTCAACCAGTCGACCAGCGTCTACTGGACGACCGACAACAAGGTCTCGCAGGTCACCGAGCCGAGCGGCGCGAAGAGCCTCTACGGCTACAACGCCAACGGCTACCCGACGTCGCAGACGAACGAGGCGACCGAGACGACCGCCCTGACCTACTACGACACGGGCGTCGACGCGTACGACACCGGCAAGCACCTGAGCGACCTGGCGACGGTGACCCGGCCGAAGGGCACCGCCACCACCACGACCGGCGACTACCAGTGGAGCTACACCTACGACAGCGCCGGCAACCCGGACACGGTGCAGGACCCGACCAACGCGGTCACCAACTACGACTACAACCTGGCCGGGTCGACCGATCCGGGAACGGTGGCGCGGATCTACGACGCGAACGGCAACGGGCCGACCACCTTCCCGACGTACGACCCGTCCGGGCAGCCGGCGAAGATCGTGGATCCGGTGGGTGACACCACCCAGTTCGGATACGACCTCGACGGCCGGGTCAAGTGGATCCAGGACCCGAACCATCTCAACGACTCCGGCACCGACGAGCGGTCGTACAAGACCTGGTTCGACTACGACCCGTTCGGTCGGCTCGCCCGGCAGTCCGCGCCCAAGTCCACCGCCACCGACCGCGGCAACGTGCTCTGGTCGAGCGCGGTGTACGACCTCAACGACAACGTCGTTCGCCAGGTGCAGCCGCACTATGCGAAGGCCACCGGCGACGACCCGAACGGGGCGCCGGTCGCCACGGCGACCTTCGACGCGATGGACCGGCCGCTGGTGGTCGCCAACCCGGACACCAGCGTCGACCCGAACGGCGAGCGCACCCGGTACAGCTACGACGCCGCCGGCCGGCTGCGCGAGCAGGAACAGCCCAAGGGTGTCCTCTCGGCGACGGCGGACGACTACTCGACCGTGTACACCTACGACGGCCTGGACCGGGTCCTCCGGCAGACCGAGTACGGCACCGACACCAGCGCCGGGCAGAGCCGGACCAGCCACCTCTGCTACGACGTCGCCGGCGACCTGCGCTCGGTGACCTCGCCGCGGGCCGGTCTCGCGTCCGTGACCTGCCCCGGCAACGGTCCGGCCACCGGCAGCTTCACCGCCACGTACACCTACGACGCGGCGCACCGGCAGCTGACCAGCACCGATCCGCTGGGACACAAGGACCAGCAGACCTATGACAAGAACGGCAACGTCGACACCAAGCGCCAGGACATCGACCCGGCCACCGGGCGGACGAGCCTGACGACCGTCACCTACGACCAGCGCGACCTGCCGATCAAGTCGGTGGAGCAGGTCGACGGCGCCGCGCGCAGCGCCACCACGGTGATCGAGTACGACAAGAACGGCAACCGGTCCAAACTGGTGTCGCCCCGGGGCTACGACACCCGGCCGAGCACCACGTACAGCAGCTCGGACTACTACGTCACCTTCCTGAGCTACGACGGCGCCAACCGGATGACCCGGCAGGAGATGCCGCACGACGCGCGCGACAACGCCGAGCGGCAGTACGTGCACCGCGCGTACGACCCGAACGGCAACCTGGCCTGGACCTCGCTGCCGGTGACCACCGCCACGGCCAGCGGCGTGGCCGACACCGCTCGGACCGTCAACACGTACTTCGACCCCGGCTGGATCCGGACCTCGGACGACCCCAGCAACCCCAAGGTCAGCTACGACTACCGGGCGGAGGGCTGGCAGCTCAGCCGGGTGCCGGACCAGAAGTCCGCGCCGGGCTCACCGGACAACACCCAGAAGATGGGCTGGGAATACTACGACGACGGGCAGGTCAAGGCCCGGACCGACGTGCAGGACCAGCGCAGCGAGTACGGCTACGACGCGAACAACAACCTGCTCACCGGCACGGTCCGGGGGACCAGCGAGAGCACCGAGACCGCGGTGGACCTGCGAACCACCTGGACCGGGTTCGACGAGCAGGCCAAGGTGAGCCACCGCAAGCAGGGCGTCACGCCGTGGACCTTCGCGGACTACCAGTACGACGCCAACGGAAACGTCACCCAGCGCCGGGAGAACGGCGAGGAGGACGACAACGGCAACCAGACGAAGGCGCCGCGCACCTACACGATGAGCTACGACGGCGCGGACTGGCTGACCGGCCAGCTCGACCTCGGCACCGACGGCGCGGCGACGTGCAAGAACGACGAGCGCATCGTCAACACGTTCTGGGCGTCCGGCTGGGAGAAGCAGCGGGACATCTACCGGGCGGGCAGCGGATGCAGCACCGACCCGACCACCTGGGCGAAGAAGCAGACCACCAACTGGACCCAGTTCGACAACGGCAGCCTGCGCACGTTGACCACGAAGAACGGCGGCGGAACGGTCACCGAGTCGCACGACGTGGGCTACGTGGACAACGGGATCTACCAGAACGGCAACAAGGCCACCGACAGGTACGTGCTGACCCGGGCCGACGGCAACACCGGGGCCACCACGTGCCTGGCCGCGAACCCGTGCGACGCGAAGTACAGCTACGACGCCCGGGACAAGCTGATCAGCCACCAGCTGCGGGCCGGGCGCACCGACACGTACACGCTCGACGAGTCGGACAAGCTGCTCGGCGACAACACCATCCGGGCCGGTAACGTCACCACCGAGGTCAAGAACGGCGCAACGACCACCAAAAAGTACACCGCCGACCAGCTCAGCGAGGTCAGCACCGGCGGTGCGACCGGAAAGTTCTGGTACGACGACTTCGGCAACACCGACTGCCTGACGCTGGCCGCGGGCAGCCAGGCCGACTGCTCGCCGTCGGACGGCGCGGGCCCGTCGGCGAATCTCATCTCCGACTACGGCTACGACTACCTGCAGCGGCTGGCGAAGGTGAGCCAGTATTCGGCCGGCGCCAGGACGGACAACACCACGTACACCACCGACGCGCTGGACCGCACCAGCCAGGAGAAGGAGGACCACACCGGCTCGGGCAACGACCGCAGCACCACCTTCACGTACCAGGGCCTGACCAACCAGACGACCGAGGAGAAGCAGACCGGCGGGGACAACCCGCGTACCCGGACCTTCTCGTACGACTCCTACGGTCACCGGTTGACGATGACCGACACCGCCACCGGCAGCACGGCGGAGCCGGACAAGTACACCTTCGGCCGGGACGCGCACGCCTCGGTCTCGCAGCTGATCGACGACTCAGGAAAGGTCAAGGCCTCCTACGGCTACGACGCGTACGGCGGCACGGACGCGCCGTCGACCGACCCGCAGGCGCTGACCACCGGTGACACCAACAACCTGGCGCCGGTCAACCCGTACCGGTACAGCAACCGCCGGATGGACTCCGGCACGGTCAGCAGCGGCAGCACGCCGAGCCCGGTGCCGAACGGCTCCGGCGGATACGACATGGGGGCCCGGCGGTACGGGCCGGACACCGCGCGGTTCCTCCAGCAGGACAAGTTCTACGGCGCGGTGGCCAACCTCGGCCTGGCGCTCGACCCGCTGACCCAGAACCGGTACGCCCTCGCCGGCGGCAACCCGGTCAGCTACATGGAGATGGACGGGCACCTGGCGATCCTCGACGCCATCGGGGATGCCATCAAGCAAACCGCCGACAAGATCTCCGACTCCATCAAGGACACCGCGGACAAGGCCGGTGACGCCCTCAAGAGCGCCTCCGACCAGGCCAGCAAGTCCACCCGGGAGTGGCTCAACAGCGATGTCGGGAAGCAGGCGCAGAACGTCGCGAAGGAGGGACAGAAGGAGGTAGATGGCTTCTACGGCGCCGTGGAGAAGATCCAGAACCTGAACAGCGTGGCCGGGAGCTGGATGCGCAACAAGGATCTGCCGCGCAAGTTCCGGCAGGCCGGCAGCTGGTGGCTGAACCACGTCGCCAAGGACAAGGCGTTCCAGGGAGCCAAGAAATTCACCTCGTCCCCGGCCGGCAAGATCTTGAAGCGCGGTGCGGCCGCGGTCTCCTTCGGACTGGACGTCGTCGAGAACTACGCCCAGGGTGACAAGGCACTGCCCGCGGTGGGCAAGGCCGGGATCAAGACCGGCGGCGTCATCGTCGGGGCCAAGGCCGGCGCCCTGGCCGGCGGGGCGCTCGGATCGGTGATACCCGGCGTCGGCACCGCCGCCGGCGGAATCGTGGGCGGCTTCGTCGGCGGCATCCTTGGCGGCATGGCCGGTGACGAGATCGTCAAGCGGAACGAGGGCTCGATCGACAAGGGCCTAGGCACCGCCCAGGATTGGCTGGGCGACCATCTGGGCATTGGCTAAAGGTGGATCGGTCGCGCCTACCGGGCTGCACGGCCGGTAGGCGCGACCGGGCCACGAGGCACATCCCGGACGCGACCCGGACGTGCCGCCGAGACATCGGAGGGTGCACGTGGCAGTAAGGCGTGGATTCGCCAATCTGGTCGCGACCCTCGCGGTCGTCGCGTTCGGGCTGGGCGTCATCTGGCTGTTCGGCATCGAGGACAGCAGCCGGTTCTGGGGGTTGCTGGTCGCGATCCTCGCGGTGGTCGCCTTTTTCTGGGCCGCGTTCTCCCAGCGGTCCCGGACCTGAACGGAGTTGAACCCTCGCGAAGAAGGGTTCCAGCGCCGCCAAGCGCCGCAACGGCCGGCGGCGCGGGCGTACCGATCGGGGCCGCGGGCCGGCTCCGGCCGGTACCCTCGGCCCGCCATCTCCCTACCGACCTTCAGGAGGTTCGTGTGCGAGCGCTGCTGAACCTGATCGCGACGGTGGGCGTGATCCTCTTCCTGCTGGGCGTGCTGTGGCTGCTCCACGCGACCACCACGCGGCTCTGGGGTCTGCCCGCGGCGTTGATCGGTGGGTTGCTGTTCTTCCTCTGCCTACGCGGTCTGCGCCGGTTGGGATGACGGCCGGCCCGGGCGCTGGCCCGGCCGGGCGTCGATCTGTCGAATGTCGCGGATTGGGCCGGCGGCCGGCCCAATCCGCGACGTCCGCACGCGCTCAGGCGGCGGGCAGCTCGGTGTTCTGGGCGGGGGTGAGCAGCAGCGAGCGCAGCGGCGCTCGGGTACGCGGGGCGCGCTCCCGGGCGGCGAGCGGCTCCGGCAGCGCGGCGTCGCCGTCCAGTCGACCCACGGCGATCACCACGACCGGGCTGAGCGCCTCGGCGAGCCCGAAGTCGTCCCGCACGGCCGCCGCGTCGAACCCACCCATCTGGTGCGTGGCCAACCCGTCGGCCTGCGCCTGCGTGATCAGGTGCGCGACCGCCTGGCCGGTGTCGTACAGCGCCCACGGGCGGGGGCGGCCGGTCTCGTCGACCGTCTCCGCGGCGACCAGCAGCAGCGCGCTGGCCGCGTCGGCCCAGGCCCGGTTGCCGGGGGCCAGCGCGGCGGTGAGCCGGTCGAACTCCGGCGCTCCCCGCTGGGCCACCAGGAACCGCCACGGTTGGCTGTTGTTGGCCGACGGCGCCCAGCGGGCCGCCTCGAGCAGCGCGGCAAGTTGATCCGGCGCCAGCGAGTGTGCCCGGTCGAACCCGCGCGGGCTCCACCGGTCGGCCAGCAGCGGGTGCACCGGGACGGACGTTTCGGCGGTCTTCATGGTCCTCAGCTCTCGGAAGGTTCTCGGGGGCGGTCGTCAGCGGTCGTACTTCAGCCGGGCCTGGCGCGGCACCGGGCCGAACCGGCCGGCGTGGAAGTCGGCGAACGCCTGGGTGATCTCGGTGCGCCGGTTCATCACGAACGGGCCACCCATCGCGATCGGCTCGCGGAGAGGCCGTCCGCTGAAGACCAGCACCCGGGCGGGGGAGTGGCCGTCGCCGGCGGCCAGCGGGAGCGGGGCGTCGGCGGCGCCGCGTACCGGATCGGACCAGGCCGTCTGCCCGGCCCGGACCCGGCGGCCGGCCACCGAGACCGCGCCCTCGACGACGTACGCGAAGGCCCGGTGCGAGGCCGGCACCGGCAGGCGGTACGCGGTTCCCGGCTCGAGCGTGACCAGCGCGCCCTGCACGGGATGATGGTTGAGCGCCGGGCCGGTGATCCCGGCGACGGTGCCGGAGATGACGTCGACCACCACGCCCGGGAGGGTGATCCGAGGTCGGCGGGCGGCCAGCAGGTCCTGGTAGCGGGTGGCGGCCATCTTGTGCCGGGCCGGCAGGTTGAGCCAGAGCTGCAGCGTGTGCGCGTGCTCGTTGCGGAACGCCAGCTCCCGGTGAATGATGCCGCGGCCGGCGGTCATCCACTGCACGTCGCCCGGTTCCAGCGCGCCGGCGTTGCCGAGGTTGTCCCCGTGCTCCAGCACCCCGTCGAGGACCGTGGTGACGGTTTCCAGACCGCGGTGCGGGTGCCACTCGAAGCCCGGCTCGGAGAACCAGTCCTCGGACAGCAGCAGGAACGGATCGGTCCGGGTGGGGTCGGCCGGCGAGATGAGCAACGCCTTGTCGTCGACCTGGGCGTCCGGGCCGAGTCGCTGCTTGGTGCTTACCCGGTCGATCCGCCGGGCCGCGAGCGGTGCCGTCATGGCCGTCCTCCTTCATGCTGACGCATCAGCAACACGATACAACCGAGGCTGACGTGTCAGCATTCCTGGTAGCCTTGTGCCGTGGCCGAGCCGCGGTGGTTGGACGAGGACGAGCAGGCGATGTGGCGTGCCTTTCTCGGCATGCAGCGCGCCCTCGCCCAGGCGACCGAGCGGCAACTGGCCGGGCTCGAGCTCTCCTCGGCCGACTACGCCATGCTGGCGCCGCTCTCGGAAACCCCGGACGGGGTGCTGCGGGTCCGCGACCTGGGCCGCGCCGCCGGCTGGGACCGGAGCCGGCTGGCGCACCAGCTACGCCGGATGGAACGGCGCGGTCTCGTCCGGCGCTTCGAGTGCCCGACGGACGCCCGGGGCACGATGGTCGAGCTGACCGCGGCCGGTCGGAGCGCGGTGCGGGCGGCGGCGCCCGGCCACGTCGAGACGGTCCGCCGGTTCTTCGTCGACCTGGTCCGCCCGGCGGAGCGCGAGGTGCTGACCGCGGTGGCGACCCGGGTGCTGGCCGCTACGGCGGAGGCCGGCGGCGACCTCGACGCGGACTGCGGCGGTCGCGAGCCGGCCGACGGCGCCCCCTGAACCGGACGACACTCCGGCCGTTCGCACCGGCGCCACCGACACGGGTCGAGCATGCGGCGTCACAGCCGGCTCTCGGCGGCCCGACGGACCGATCGGGCGGCGGGACCCGGCTCACCTGGCCGGTGGACCAGCTCGGTGGCGGCTAGCCGAGCAGGGTGGGCAGGTGGCGCTCGACCACCGGCAGCGCGTCGGCCACCGTGATCGGGCGGCCCAGCTCGGCGCTGAGTGAGGTCACGCCGGCGTCCCGGATGCCGCAGGGCACGATGCGGTCGTACCAGCCCAGGTCGCAGTCGCAGTTGAGCGCGAAGCCGTGCTGGGTGGCCCCGCGCGCCACCCGCAGGCCGATGGCCGCCACCTTGCGGGCCGGGCCGCGGTCGTCGGCCGGCACCCAGACCCCGCTGCGGCCCTCGATCCGGTCGGTGGTCAGGCCGAACTCGGCGCACACGTCGATCAGCAGCTGCTCGACCCGCCGGACGAAGGCCACCACGTCCACCCGGTAGCCGGTGTCGATCACGGGCAGCTTGACGATCGGATAGCCGACGAGCTGGCCCGGGCCGTGCCAGGTGATCTTGCCACCCCGGTCGACGTCGATCACCGGGGTGCCGTCGGTGGGCCGGTCCCAGGGCTCGGTGCGCTTGCCGGCCGTGTAGACGCTCGGATGCTCCAGCAGCAGCACGGTGTCGGGCGTCTCGCCGGCCACGACCGCCGCGTGCACGCGGCGCTGCTCGTCCCAGGCGGCGGTGTAGTCGACCGTCCCCATGCGGACCGCGGAGAGTCCGGAAATCGTCCTGGTCACCACCCCAGGGTAATCCCGCGCCGGCCGGCCGGCCCCGGTGAGCCGGCTCACCCGCCGGCCCGCGGCGAGGGCGGGGCCCACACCGCCGGCGGCCCCGGGGCAGCCGAGGTCCGCGAGACCGGCCAGAGCCATACGTCGGCCACCCGCTGGGGCGGGCCGAGCAGTTCGGTGGCCGCCCGCAGCAGCGCGTCGTGCTGGACCGGCCACTTGGCCCCGTGGATCCGGTCGGCCAGCACCACCACGTCCACCCGCCAGTACCGCAGATCGGCCCGGGCGGCGGCCCGCTCGGCCGGGCCGATCGGCGGCACCACCCCGGTCTCGGCCACCTCGTTGAGCAGGGCATTGGTGGGCCTCGGCACCGGGCCGATCCGGCCCCGCCCGTCCGGGCCGCCCGGGCCGAGGAAGAAGCCGGACGGGATGGCGAACTCGCCCTGCCGGTGCGTCCACGCGTACGCCTGCCAGCGCTGACCGTCGGGCGTGACGTCGAGGGTGAACGGCAACGGCGCGATCACCCCGCCGGTCGAGACGTACGGCCGCCAGGCCCCGCTGGTGATGAAGGCCGGCACCGGCTCGCGGACGCTGGTGAGCAGCGTGATCGGGAACAGCGGCACGAGCGCCACGGCGAAGCCCGCGGCCCAGGCCAGCCGCCGCGGGCGGTCCCGCGGTGGCGTCGTGCGCAGCGCGTCGACGGCGTGGCCGAGCAGCAGCCCGACGATCGGCGTGACCACCAGGGCGAGCCGGGCCGGCAGCGCCGCGTTCATCACCGGAAGGTGCCCGAGCAGCGCGAACGGCATGGGCACCGGGGTGTGGGTACCGAGGATCTTGGCCCGCGGGCCCCAGGACAGCACCACGAAGACGCCCGCGGTGATCAGCAGCGCCCGCAGGGTCGCCCGGCGGTCCGGGTCGGCCCGCCGCCAGAGCAGCACCGCGCACGCCACGGTCAGCACCAGCAGCGGTACGCCGAAGAACGAGTTCTCCTCGGTCGGGTTCGGCGCCAGCCGGGTGCCGAGCCCGAGCAGCCCGGCCAGCGAGCGCGCCGGGTAGGCGCCGTACGCGGCGATGTCCTCGGCGTGGATGATCGGGTTGAACCCGGTGCCGTGGAACCGCTGCGGGCCGAGGAAGTGCAGCCAGAGCGGGTACGCCAGCAGCACCCCGGCCACCGCGCCGGCCGCTCCGAGGCCACGGGCGAAGTTCGGCAGGGCGGCCCGGGCGGCCGCCCGGTTGACCGGGGCCAGCGCCCAAGCGGCCAGGAACACGACGCAGGCCAGCGCGATGAAGAACAGCCCCTCGGCGGCGATGGAGAACGCCACGGCCACGCCGACGCCGAGCAGGACGCCGTACCGCAGCCACCGGCCCGGGTCGGCGAGCCGCAGCACCCACCAGACGATCAGCGGGGCCAGCCAGCCGGCGGTCCAGTTCAGGTGCGCGTTGGCGTGCGAGACCATGCCGGGGGAGAAGCCGATGAACAGCGCGCCGAGCAGGGCCGCCGGTCCGGTCCGGAGCAGGTGCCGGGACAGCAGCCAGTACCAGGCCAGCGCGGTGGCCACCAGGTTGGCGGTGAGCACGATCAGGAACGTCACCGGCGGCCCGAGCAGGTACGTCAGCGGCGCCAGCAGCACGGCGTACACGGTGATCGAGGTGTTGACCGCGAGGTTGACGCCGTCCGGAACGTTGATCACGCCGGTGAGCAGCGGGTTGTCGCCGTGGGTCAGCGCGTGCGCGCCGAACGCCAGCAGCCACTCGAACAGCGACTGGTCGCTGGAGTTGACCGTCACGGCCCGCCGGTTGGGGTCCAGCCACAGCCCGCTGGTGATCCAGAACGCCAGCGCCAGGCTCGCCACCACGGCGATCAGGTCGGTGCGTCGGTCCGGCCGGGGAGCGGCGGCCGGCGGGCCGCCCGGGCCGGGCCCGGCCGGGTCGGGCGATGGCTCGGTGAGCAGCGGTGGCGGAAGCGGCACGCCGCAGGTTACCAACCGGCGACCGAACCCCTCCCGGCATCCGCACACAGCGGTAACGGTGAATGTGTGAGCGGCGGCCATGTCGGGGCTTCGTCATACCGCCGTAACGTTCCGGCCAAATTCGGGGTGACCCAGCTCACACCAGGAGGTCGCCGTGCGTCGTTCCCCGTCCACCCTGACCCGGCTGATCCGGGCCCTTCTCGTACCCCTCATGGTGGCCGCGGCGCTGGTCGCGGCGCCCACCGTCGCCGTGGCGGCGAGCCTCACCCAGGTCACCGGCTTTGGCTCCAACCCGGGCAACCTGGCCATGTACGCCTACCGACCGGACGGCCTGGCCGCCGGCGCCCCCGCCGTGGTGCTGCTGCACGGCTGCACCCAGAACGCGAACGACTACTTCACGAACTCGGGCTGGCGTAAGTACGCCGACCAGTGGGGCTTCGCGCTCATCCTGCCCCAGCAGAACTCCAGCAACAACGCCAACTCCTGCTTCAACTGGTTCCAGTCCGAGGACATCAGCCGGGGGCAGGGCGAGGCGCTGTCCATCAAGCAGATGACCGACTACGCCAAGGCGAACTGGGGCACCGCCGCCAGCCGGGTGTACGTGAGCGGCCTGTCCGCCGGTGGCGCCATGACCTCGGTCATGCTGGCCACCTACCCGGACGTCTTCGCCGCCGGCTCCGTGCTCTCCGGCATCCCGTACGCCTGCGCGACCAGCATGACGGCCGCGTACTCCTGCATGAACCCGGGCGTCGACAAGACGCCGCAGCAGTGGGGCGACCTGGTCCGCAACGCCTACCCCGGCTACTCCGGCCCCCGGCCCCGGGTCGCCGTCTGGCACGGCACCAGCGACTACACGGTGAACGTGGCCAACGCCACCGAGTCGCGCGACCAGTGGACCAACGTGCTCGGCCTGTCACAGACCCCGAGCAGCACCTCGTCGCTGCCCGCCGGCACCAGCCTGGAGACGTACGGCAACGACGCCGTGCGGATCTACCGGGTCTCGGGGATGGGACACGGCACCCCGGTCGACCCGGGCTCCGGCGCCGACCAGTGCGGCACGGCGGCCGCGTACTTCCTGGACACCATCTGCTCGGCCTACCGGGACGCGCTGTTCTTCGGGCTCAACGGAGCCGGCGGCAACCCGACGCCCACGCCGACCCCCAGCCCCACGGCCACGGGCAGCCCGACTCCTAGCCCGACCCCCACGGGCACGCCGGTCTGCGTCACCGCGAGCAACTACGCGCACGTGGCGGCCGGCCGGGCGCACCAGTCGCTCGGGTACGCCTACGCGAACGGCTCGAACCAGCAGATGGGCCTCTACAACACGTACTACACGACCACCCTCAAGCAGACCGGCCCCAACTACTGGGTCATCGGCTGCTGAGCTGGAAGGAAGGGCCCCCTGTTATCGCTTTTCGTATAGCAGGGGGCCCCTGTTAACGCACGAGAGCGCGGAGCTGTGGGAGCGGGGCTGCGCGGCGCGGAACTGTGGGCGTGCCTGCGGGGCGCGCGGCGCGGACAGTGGGCGTGCCTGCGGAGGCGCGCGGCTGTGGGGACGCGGCGTCGGAACCACGTCGGATTCTGGTGGTGCGTGACCGGCCCGGGTCCGGGATCAGGTTTGGGCGGTGGCCGGCTCGGCGTGCAGGACGGCGCGTAGCGCGGACGGCAGGTCCGGATGCGCCCACTCGAACCCGGCCCGCCGGAGCGCGCCCGGCAGCACCCGCTGGCTGCGCAGGGCCTCGCCGGCGAACTCGCCGAGCGCGATCCGGAGCGCGACGCCGGGCAGCATGAGCAGGGCCGGCCGATGCAGCGCGGCGCCGAGTTCCCGGGTGAACTCGGCGTTGGTCACCGGGGCCGGGCCGACCACGTTGACCGGTCCGGCCAGGTCGGAGCGGTCCAGCAGGAACAGCACCGCGGACAGCCAGTCGGGCAGCGAGATCCACGGCATCCACTGCCGACCGTTGCCCAGCCGAGCGCCGGCGCCCAACCGGAACGGCAGCAGCTGCGGCTTCAGCAGGCCGCCGTCGCGATCCAGCGGCAGCCCGGTGCGCAGCCGGACGACCCGTACCCCGGCGTCCTCGGCCGGCCGGGTCGCGGCCTCCCACACCCGGCAGACGTCAGCGAGGAAACCGTCGCCCGCCGGGGCCTCCTCGGTGACCTCCGTGTCGCCGGTGTCGCCGTACCAGCCCACCGCCGAGGAGTTGAGCAGCGCGGCCGGCCGGTCCGCCGGGGGCAACCCGGCGATGGTCCGGGCGATCGTGCCGGTGCTGTCCACCCGGCTGGACCGGATGACCCGCTTGTAGGCGTCGGTCCACCGCTTGTCCCCGACGCCGGCCCCGGCCAGGTTGATCACCGCGTCGGCGCCGGCCAGCACCGCCGGGTCGAGCGCGCCGGCCGACGGGTTCCACTGGACCTGGTCGGCCCCGGCGGGCGGCCGCCGGACCAGCCAGGTGAGCTGGTGCCCGTCGGCCGCGAGCCGGTCGACCAGGCTCCGGCCCAGGAAGCCGGACGCGCCGGCAAGAACGATCCGCATACCGCCATCTTCGCCGATCGAGGCCGATCCGGCCGCGCGAGCCGCGTGCCGATCCGGCCGGGCAGCCATGGGTACGTTAAAAGGGGCCCCCTGCTATACAAAAAGCGATAACAGGGGGCCCTTCCTTTCAGGCGGCCGGGGCGGCGCGCAGCTCGGTGAGCAGGCGTTCGACCTCGGCGTACGCGTCGGGGTCGAGCGGGCCGAGCGCGAGGGTGCCGAAGTTCTCCTCCGCCTGCGCCACCGTGCGGCAGCCCGGGATCGGCACGATCCGCGGGCTGCGGGCCAGCAACCAGCCGAGCGCGCCCTGGGCGAGGGTGCGGCCGTCGGCCGTCAGCGCCCTCCGGATCCGCTCCACCCGGTCGGTCCACTCCGGCGCCGGCACCCCGTTGTCGAACCAGTGCAACCATTCCGGCGTGACCCCGCGGACATCGTCGGCGCCCGGCCGCACGCCGCCCGGGCCGTACTTGCCGGTCAGCAGCCCCATGGCCAGCGGGCCGCGGCACAGGCTGGCCAGGTCCAGCTCCTCGCACAGGCCGAGCAGCGGCGCGTTGTCCGCCAGCACCGACTCGTCCAGCTGGATGGCGGCACAGTGCGGGCCGGCGGTGGCGAACGCCCGCGCCGCATCCGGGAAGTCGGTGCTCCACCCGTACGCCCGGATCTTGCCCTGGCTGACCAGGTCCTCCAGGGTGTCGACCAGATCGAGCGCGGCGGACGCCGGCAGCACGCCGAGGTGCAGCTGGTAGAGGTCGACGTGGTCGGTCCCCAGCCGGCGCAGCGACTCCTCCAGGCTGGCCACGGCGTACGCCGGGCTGGGGTCGCTGCCCAGCGCCCGCCGGGTGGCCTCGTCGGAGCGGTTGCCGAACTTCGTGGCGATGACCGCCCGGTCCCGACGCCCGGCCAGGGCCCGGCCGAGGACCCGTTCGCTGTGCCCGGCGCCGTAGTTGCTGGACGTGTCGAACAGGGTGACGCCGAGGTCGAGCGCGCGGTGGATGGTCCGGATCGATTCGTCGTCGTCGACCTCGCCCCAGCCGAACGGTTCGCCGTTCGCCCCCCAGAGGGGTCCGCCGATCGCCCAGCACCCCATGCCGATCGCGCTGACCTCGATGCCGCTGCGGCCAAGTGTCCGTGTCGTCGTCATGCGTCCACTGTTCAACCTGGAGCGCGCTCCAGGTCAAGTATCATCGGGCCATGAGCGGATACTCGCCGTCCGAGACCGCCCGCCGGAGCGGTTTCAGCCTCGACACCCTGCGCTATTACGAGAAGATCGGCCTGCTCAGCGACGTCGGCCGGACCAGCGGCGGCCGCCGGGTCTTCACCGAGGACGACCTGGGCTGGCTCGACCTGTTCCGTTGCCTGCGCGACACCGGCATGCCGATCGCGCAGATGTGCCGGTACGCCGAGCTGGCCCGGGAGGGCGACCACACCGTGGCCGAGCGCCGCAAGCTGCTGGAGGAGCACGCCGGCGCGGTGCAGGACCGCATGCGCCTGCTCCAGCGCCAGTACGACCACCTCCGCGACAAGATCCACTACTACAAGTCGATCACGGATTGAAAGGAAGGGCCCCTTCTTATCGCTTCTCGTATAGGAAGGGCCCCCTGTTAACGGCCGGGCTCGCAGTTCGGTGCGCCCGGGCCGCACCGGCCGCCCTACGTCGCCCAGGTCGGGTCCAGCGTCTCCAGCCAGGCGTCCTCGGCGGGGTAGTCGAACCAGCGGGCGCCGAGGTCGTCGTCGAGGCCCGGTGGGGCCCAACCGGGGCGCCGGCCGGCCTCCGCCAGCAGCCAGCCGATCTCAGCGGTGACCGTCGCGGCGAAGTCGCCGACCGGGCGGTAGCCGAGCGCCCGAGCGGCGCTCGCGTCCAGGGCGACCGGCGGCACCCGGTGCCAGGGGTGCCGACCGAGCGCGGCCGGAGCGTCATCGTCGAGCAGCACCTCTCGCCGGTCGTGGCCGGTCAGCGCGGCGATGATCCGGGAGATCGTCAGGCCGTCCGGAGCGTCCGGGTCGGCGGCGTTGAGGATTCGCCGTCCCGGGCGGTCGGCGACCACCTCGACGAGCGCCGCGATGTTGACGGCCGCGGATGGATGGTCCGCGCCGCCGCCCTGGCCGGCGAGCAGCACGGCCGGCCGGCGATCCAGCGCCCGCTTGACGAAGTACCAGCTCCGGGGCGGCCGGGCGCCCTCGCCGTGCACCTTGGAGGGGCGCAGCACGGTCACCGGCAGGCCGCTGTCCAGCAGGACCTGCTCGGCCGCGACCTTGTTGGCGCCGTACCCCTCGGGCGAGTCGTACGGCATGTCGCCCGGCCGCACCGTCGGCTGGTCCTCGGTCACCGGGCCGGCGAACCGGGGCGGGTCGGCCGAGTTGCTGTGGTTGCCGGCGTCGTCGACGTAGACGGCCTTGCTGGAGATCATCACGATCGAGCCGGCGTTCCGGGCCACCGGCAGCACCAGCCGGGCCTGGGCGGCGGTGAAGCAGATGCAGTCGACGAGCAGGTCACAGCCCTGGCCCACGGCCGCCGCCAGGCCGGCCGCGTCGTCCCGGTCGGCCGCGGCGAACCGGACGCCCGAGGCGGCGAGGTCGGCGGGCATCCGGCCGGGGTCGCGGCCGGTGACCGTGACGCTCCAACCGGCGGTACGCAGCCGGCGCGCCACGGCGCGGCCGAGCAGCCCGGTCCCGCCGATGATCGTCGCTGAGGGCATGGCCGGACCGTACCAGCGCGGTGCCCGGCAGCGCGCCGGGCCGGCCGCATGCCCGACGCCGCGGCGTGGCCTGGCTTGCCTCCGGTCAGGGCCGTCGTACCGGGTGGAGCCGGACCAGCTCCGTCAGCCCGACGAAGTCGTGGGGGTTGGTGGTGAACAGCGGCAGATCGTTCGCGGGTCGCCGGCTTGGTGCCGGCGGGACAGCGGGGCGCCCCGGCCGGTTTTCCGGCCGGGGCGCCCCGTCGTGCGTTCGTGCTGGCGGATCAGGCCAGGCCCAGCTCCGCCTCGAAGTTGCCGGCCTCCAGGCGCTCCTTGACGGCCACCAGGAACCGGGCGGCGTCCGCGCCGTCGATCAGCCGGTGATCGTACGAGAGGGCCAGGTAGACCATCGAACGGACCGCGACCACCTCGCCGAGGTTCGGGTCGTTGACCACGACCGGCCGCTTCACCACGGCGCCCGTGCCGAGCATGGCCGACTGCGGCGACGGCACGATCGGGGTGTCGAACAGCGCGCCCCGGCTGCCGGTGTTGGTGAGCGTGAAGGTGGCGCCGGCCAGCTCGTCGGGGCTGATCTTGTTGGTCCGGGTGCGCTCGGCCAGGTCGGCGATCCGCTTGGCCACGCCGCCCAGGTTGAGGTCGCCGGCGTCGTGGATCACCGGCACCATCAGCCCGCGCTCGGTGTCGACGGCGATGCCGAGGTTCTCCGAGCCGGGGTAGGTGATCGTGCCGGCGTCCAGGTCCATGCTGGCGTTCACCACCGGGAACGTCTGCAGCGCCTCGACCGCGGCCACCGCGAAGAACGGCAGGAACGACAGCTTCACCCCGTGCCGCTGCTGGAAGCTCTCCTTCGCCTGGGCGCGCAGCCGGGCGATCTTGGTGACGTCCACCTCGATCACCGTGGTGAGCTGCGCCATCTCGTGCAGCGACTGCTGCATCCGCTTGGCGATGGTGGCCCGGATCCGCGGCATCTTCTCGGTGCTGCCGCGCTTGGGGCTGGGCTGCGGCTTCGCGGCCGGCTTGGCCGGTGCGCCGCCGGTCGGCGCCGCGCCCGCCTGGGCCGCCGCGGGCTGCTCGGCCGGCTTGGCGGCCGCGGCCTTCGCCTGCTCGGCGGCGGCCAGCACGTCCTGCTTGCGGATCCGGCCGCCCACCCCGGTGCCGGAGAGCTGGGCCAGGTCCACCCCGTGCTCGCCGGCCAGCTTGCGGACCAGCGGCGTCACGTACCCGGCCGCGTCGTCGCCCTGGGCGGGCGCCGGTGCGGACGGTCGCGCGTTGGCCGACGGCGCCGGCGGCTGGGACTGCTGCTCGGCCCGCGCGGGCTGCTGGGCCGTCTCGGCCTCGGGCGCCGGCTCGGAGTACGACATCCCGGGCGTGGGCTCCTCGGCCGGCTCCTGGCGGGCGGGCTCGGCTGGGGCCTGCCGCGCCTCCTGCTCCTGCTTCGGGGCCTGCTGCTGCGGGGCCTCGGCCTTGGGCTGCTCGGTGCCCTGCTCCGGCGTCGGCTGCTCGGTCGACGGGGCGGCCGCCTCGGCGCTGCCGGCCGCGCCGATCACCGCGAGCTCGGTGCCGACGTCGACGGTCTCGTCCTCGTTGACCTTGATCTCGACCAGGGTGCCGGCGGCCGGGGCGGGGATCTCGGTGTCCACCTTGTCGGTGGAGACCTCCAGCAGCGGCTCGTCGGCCTCGACCGTGTCGCCCACCTGCTTGAGCCAGCGGGTGACCGTACCCTCGGTCACGCTCTCGCCGAGCGCCGGCAGCGTCACCGACGTGCGCTGCCCGCCGGCGTCGCCGCCGGTGGAACTGCTCGGCTCGGCCTCGGCCTGCGGGGCCGGGGCGGCCTGCGCCGGCTGCTCCGCGGCGGCCTGCGGCTGCTCGGCCGCGGGCTCCTCGGCCGGCTCCGCGCCGCCGCCGGACTCCGCGCCGCCGCCGGACTCGCCGCCACCGGACTCGCCGCCGCCGGACTCGTCGTCGCCGGCGATGACGGCCAGCTCGCTGCCCACCTCGGCGGTCTCGTCCTCGCTCACCACGATCCGGCTCAGCGTGCCGGCCGCCGGGGAGGGGATCTCCGTGTCGACCTTGTCGGTCGAGACCTCGAGCAGCGGCTCGTCGACCTCGACCCGGTCGCCCTCCTGCTTGAGCCAGCGCGTGACGGTCCCCTCCGTCACGCTCTCACCCAGCCGGGGCATGGTGACCGATACCGGCATCTCTCAAGACTCCTTCGTCGCGTGGTGCGATGCCCGCGTACCGGCGGGCGGCGCGGAAACTTCTCAGGCGTGCGCGTGCAGCGGCTTGCCGGCCAGCGCGAGGTGGGCCTCGCCGAGCGCCTCGCCCTGGGTCGGGTGGGCGTGCACGAGCTGCGCCACCTCGGCCGGGTAGGCCTCCCAGTTGAAGATCAGCTGAGCTTCGCCGACCAGCTCGCCGACGCGGGCGCCGACCATGTGGATGCCGACCACCGGGCCGTCGTTGAGCCGGACCAGCTTGACGAAGCCGTTGGTCTTGAGGATCTGGCTCTTGCCGTTGCCGCCGAGGTTGTAGTTGTACGTGCTGACCTTGTCGGCGCCGTACTGCTCCTTGGCCTTGGCCTCGGTCAGCCCGACGGAGGCCAGCTCCGGGTCCGAGTAGGTGACCCGGGGGATGCCGTTCTCGTCGATGACCGCGGGGTTGCGGCCGGCGATTTCCTCGGCCACGAAGATGCCCTGCTGGAAGCCGCGGTGCGCGAGCTGGAGGCCGGGGACGATGTCGCCGACCGCGTAGACGTTCTCGACGCTGGTGCGCAGCCGCTCGTCGGTGAGCACGAAGCCGCGGTCCATCTTGACGCCCTGCTCCTCGTACCCGAGGTTGGCGGTCGTCGGGCCGCGGCCGACCGCGACCAGCATGAGCTCGGCCTCGACGGTCTCGCCGCCCTCGATCGTGACCTTGACGCCCGCGTCGGTGTGCTCGGCCTTCTCGAAGCGCTTGCCGACCTTGAAGGCGATGCCGCGCTTGCGGAACGCCCGCTCCAGCGCCTTGGACGACTCCTCGTCCTCGGCCGCCACCAGCCGGGGGAGCGCCTCGATGATCGTCACGTCCACGCCGAAGGACCGCCAGACGCTGGCGAACTCCACGCCGATCACGCCGCCGCCCAGCACGATCACCGAGGAGGGGACCCGGTCGAGCTTGAGCGCCTGCTCGCTGGTGATCACCCGCTGGCCGTCGATGTCCAGGCCCGGCAGGCTGCGCGAGTATGAACCGGTGGCCAGGATGATGTTGCGGCCGGTGTATCGCTTGCCGTCCACCTCGACCGCGTTCTTGGCCACCAGCCGGCCCTCGCCGGCCACGAACGTGGCCTTGCTGGACTTGACCAGGCCCTGCAGGCCCTTGTAGAGCCGGCTGACCACGCCGTCCTTGTAGGAGTTGACGCCCGCCATGTCGATGCCAACCAGCTCGGCCTTCACGCCGAACTGCTCCGACTCGCGGGTCTGGTCGGCCACCTCGGCCGCGTGCAGCAGCGCCTTGGTGGGGATGCAGCCGCGGTGCAGGCAGGTGCCGCCCAGCTCGGCCTTCTCGATCAGCGCGACGGACAGGCCCAGTTGCGCCGCGCGCAGAGTCGCCGCGTAGCCGCCGCTGCCACCTCCGAGGATCACGACGTCGAAGGTTGCCTCATTCGGCTCGGTCACAGTTGTCTCCCAGGTCGCGTCGCTGCTACGAGGGTCGTGCCAGGTAAATGGACACAGTCGCCTCGGTCATCTTGTCACTTGTCCCCCCGCCGCGCTGAACGAGGTGCCCAAGGACACGTTCCCGGCACGTACGCTTGTCGGAAACGCCCGGGAAACCTGGCGCGGTGGGGTCGGGGAGGAGACTAGCGGTGGCCTGGTTCCGGCGGCGCGGGCGGGCGACCGGCGTGGCCGGCGAACGCCCGGCCAGCCAGGAGGATCTCGATCATCTGGAGCGGTTCGTCCGCACCCGGCGGGGCGTCGAGGCGCTCATCGAACCGCGTACCACGGTCACCGGGACCACGATCATCCTGATCGCCGCCGACGGCGAGTGGACCCGGCGGCGCATCGACGGCCCCGAGGGGGCCCGCCGGCTAGCCCACCGGCTGGCCATCCCGGTGTACGACGTCCGCCTGGTCGGCTACCCCCAGCGCCTCCGCGACTACAACACCCGCCGCCGCCTCCGCCCCCAACCCTGACCCTCGGGCACCGGGGGTTAACAGGGGCCCCTTCCTATACAAAAAGCGATAAGAAGGGGCCCTTCCTTACGTCTCAGCCGTTGGTGGCGATGTCTTCGACCAGGGCTACCAGGGTGCGTACGGGGACGCCGGTGCCGCCCTTGGTCCAGTAGCCGGTCGGCTCGCCGCTGTGGTACGCCGGGCCGGCGATGTCGAGGTGCGCCCAGGACACCCCGTCGGCCACGAACTCGCGCAGGAACACCCCGCCCTGCAGCATGTGACCGGCCCGATCCATCCCGGCATTGACCTGGGAGATGTCCGCGACGTCGGAGTCCATCCCGGTGCGTACGTCGTCCGGCAGCGGCATCGGCCACGCCGGCTCGCCGGTCGTGTCCCCGACGGTCCGGACCCGCTCGCACAGCTCGGCCGTGCCCATCACGCCGGCCACCCGCTTGCCCAGCGCGATCACCTGGCCGCCGGTCAGCGTCGAGGTCTCCAGCAGGTAGTCGCAGCCGTCCTCGCAGGCCCGCACGATCGCGTCGGCCAGCACCATCCGGCCCTCCGCGTCGGTGTTGAGCACCTCGACCCGCTTGCCGCCGTACATGGTGATCACGTCGCCGGGCCGGTACGAGCTACCCGAGGGCATGTTCTCGGCCATCGACAGGTAGGCGTCCACCGCCACCGCGGGCTTCAGGTCGGCGATCGCCAGCATCGCGGCGCCCACCGCGGCGGCGCCAGACATGTCCGACTTCATCTCCCACATGCCCTGCGCCGGCTTGATCGAGACGCCACCCGAGTCGAAGGTGATGCCCTTGCCCACCAGGGCGACCCGCTTGCCCTGGCCGCCGCCGTCCGGCCGGTACGACAGCTTCACCAGCCGCGGCGGCGCCGAGGAGCCCTGCCCGACGGCGAGGATGCCGCCGTACCCGCCGGCGGCGAGCGCCTTCTCGTCCAGCACCTCGACGGTGAGCCCGGCCTCGGCGGCCACCGCGGCCACCGCGTCCGCGAACGACGGCGGGCGCAGCTCGTTGGGGGCGGTGTTGACCCAGTCCCTGGTCAGCCGCACCGCCCGGGCCACCGCCTGGGCCCGGCGCACCTCGGCGCCGGCCCGCTCGTCGGCGGCGTCCGGCACGCAGATCGACACGGCCGCCACGGGGGAGCGGCGGGCCGGCTGCGGCCTGGTCTTGTAGCCGGCGAACCGGTAGCCGCCCAGCAGCGCGCCCTCGGCGAGCGCCCGGAGCGCGGCGGCGGCGTCGGCGTCGTCCGGCACCGGCAGGGCCAGCGCCACCCGCTCGGCGCCGGCCAGCGCCCGGATCGCCCCGCCGGCGGCCCGGCGCAGCGCCTCCGGAGCGGGGGCGGCGCCGGACGGCTCGGGGCCGAGCCCCACGGCCAGCACCACCGGCGCGGTCACCGTGCCGAGCGTGGCCAGCTTGGTCACCTCGCCGGGCGCACCGGTGGCACCGAGCAACGCCAGCGTCTCGGTCAGCTTGCCGTCGAAGGCGGCCGCGAGGGCCTCGGCCCCGGTGGCCAGCAGCAGCGTCGCGGCGAGCCCGCCGGCGTCGCCGTCGGACGGCTGGCTGTGCACGCCGATGACGACGGCGTCGACGGCGAGCTCGGCTGGGTCGGTGTCGACCAGGCTGAGGGTTGGGCTGGACGAGGTCACTCGGCGGCTCCGGGACTGGCGGGCCGGTCCCCTCGTGGGCGGCCCGGCGGTGGACGGTCTCACGGCGAACCTACCTGCCGCGCCGCGCGGATGTCCCGCCGCCCGCCCCTCCGCGGCCGCCGCCTCCGCTCCGCCCCCTCCGTGCCCGCGGCCCGGGCCATCGCCGCCGTCGTCCCGGCACGCCTCCGCGGCGCCGCCGCGGTCGGCGCCGGGTAAGTTGGCCGCCATGACGGACGACCCCGCCGGCCTGCGCCGATCCCCCCTGCACGAGCGGCATGCCGCCCTCGGCGCCAAGTTCGCGCCGTTCGGCGGCTGGTCCATGCCGCTGGAGTACGCCGGGGGCGGGGTGCTCAAGGAGCACGCGGCGGTACGGACGGCGGTCGGCGTCTTCGACGTCTCCCACCTGGGCAAGATCCGGATCACCGGGCCCGGCGCGGCCGCCTTCGTCAACGCCTGCCTGAGCAACGACCTGGGCCGGATCGGTCCCGGCCGGGCGCAGTACACGCTCTGCTGCGACGCGACCACCGGCGGCGTGCTCGACGACATCATCGCCTACCTGTACGGCGACGACCACGTCTTCCTGATCCCGAACGCCGCCAACACCGCCGAGGTGGCGAAGCGGCTCGGCGCGGCGGCGCCGGACGGGGTGACCATCGCCGACGAGCACACCGACCATGCCGTGCTGGCGGTGCAGGGGCCCCGCTCGGCGGAGCTGCTCGACCGGCTCGGGCTGCCCACCGAGCACGGCTACATGAGCTTCTCGCCCGGCACCGTGGACGGCGCGGAGCTGGTGGTCTGCCGGACCGGCTACACCGGGGAGCACGGCTACGAGCTGGTCGTGCCGGCCGCCGCGGCGACCGGGGTGTGGGACGCGCTGACCGCGGCCGGGGCCGAGTTCGGGCTGCGACCCTGCGGGCTGGGCGCGCGGGACACCCTGCGTACCGAGATGGGCTATCCGCTGCACGGCCAGGACCTGTCCCCGGAGATCACGCCGGTGCAGGCCCGGGCCGGCTGGGCGGTCGGTTGGGACAAGCCGGCCTTCTGGGGTCGGGACGCGCTGCTGGCCGAGAAGGCCGCCGGCCCCCGGCGGACGCTGCGCGGCCTGGAAGCGGTCGACCGGGGCATCCCGCGCGCGGGCATGACCGTGTACGCCGGCGACGCGGAGGTGGGGCGCATCACCAGCGGGACCTTCTCGCCCACGAAGAAGGTGGGCATCGCGCTGGCGCTGCTGGACACCGCGGCCGGGCTCGCCGAGGGCGACACGGTCGAGGTGGACGTGCGCGGCCGCCGGTCGGCCATGCGGGTGGTCAAGCCGCCGTTCGTCCAGCCGTCCGTGCGCTAGCCGCGGGCGCCTACCCGCGCGGGGCCGCCGGGCGCCTACCCGCGCGGGGCCGCCGGGCGCCTACCCGCGCGGGGCCGCCGGCGCCTACCCGCGGGCCGCCGGCCCGGATCAGCCGTTGTCGAGCACGGCCTGGGTCCAGCCGCCCTCGACCATGCGGGCGCCGTTCAGCAGCGCCCAGTCGACGATCTCGGCCGCGTCCACCACCACCGGCCGGCCGGTGCGCACGGCCGCGTCGTTGGCGGCGTCGCTCGCGCTGGTGCCGAGCACGCGCTCCGGCTCCAGCCAGGAGGTCACCTCGGCCCAGACGTACTCCGGGCCGTCCGGGCCGGGCAGGCCGTACTTCACCAGCAACCGGGTGGCCTCCGGCAGCGTCCCGGCGCGGAACCGGTCCCGCACGCCGGGCAGCCCGGCCCGGGCCGTGGCGATGGCCCGGACCATGGCCTCGTCGGTGCGGGTGTGCCTGATCTCCGGCCGCTCGTCCCCGAACAGCGTGCCGCAGACGGCCGAGAAGTAGCGGCCGGCCGGCCCCCGGTGCGCCTCCGGGGGGAGCAGGGACAGGAACGAGTCGGCCTCCGGATCGGTGGCCGGGTCGAGCTCCAGCCGGAGCCGGGCCGGCCGGCTGCCGTCGTGCCGCTCCGGATTGCCGTACGCCACCGCGATGTCATGGCTGGTCACCGACGCCATCACCGGCAGCTGGACGAAGGCCGGCAGGTCCTGCTCGCCCAGCTTGTCGGTCCAGGTGCGCAGCAGGCGTCGGGCCACCCCGGTCATCACCGCGCCCCAGGCCCGGGTCAACGACGGCGGCACGCCCTGGGCCTGCAGCTCCAGCAGGCCGAACCGGCGCAGCCCCTTCGTGGTGAACCACAGGCCGTCCGGATCGTCGGAATAGGGCACCAGGATCCAGTCGACCAGCCGGATCCGCCCCTGCTCGTCGGGGAGCGACCGGACGGCCGCGTCCGGGTCGAGGAACTGGAACCCGAACACGTCGACGAGGTCCCCGCCCATGGCCTCGGCCAGCGCCGCCGCCACCGCCCGGGCGGCCCACTCGTGCGCCGGCGGCCAGCCTGGGCGGAACTCGCCCTGCACCACCATCAGCTCGCTGGCGCCGCGCAGCCGGGCGAGCTGGTCGTCGGCGGCGCCGAACGCCGCCAGCAGGTCCGGCGGCAGGTGCGGCAGCTCGCTCACCGGCGCGGTCCGCACGGTCAGCAGCGGGCCGGCCAGCATCTGCTCGGCCAGATCGCGGACCGGCGCGGCCAGCCGGGGCCCGAGCCCCGCCAGCGCCCGCGCCGGGTCGGCCGGCTGCCCGAGCACCGGGATCAGGTACGTCGCCGTGAGCGTCTCGGGAACCGGGACCGGTAGGAAGTCGTCCGTGATCGTCATGCGTGCTCCCGGTTGGTGGTCCGTTCACCCGCGACGCTACCTCCGCGGACCGACAGGGATCAGGCGGTCAGCACCAGCCCGACGTACACCACCGTGGCGGCGGTCTCGACCAGCGCACCGAGGACGTCACCGGTGATACCGCCCAGACGGCGTACCAGGTGGCGCAGCAGGCCGGCGGCGCAGGCGAGCGCCGCGAGCACCGCCACCGGTCCCTGCCAGGGCCGGTGCGGCACGGCCGCCAGCGCCACCGCGGCCACGGCCACCGTGGCCACCGCCAGCGGCGCCGGGCCGACCGCGCCGGCCACCAGCGCGCCCAGGCCGTCGGGACGGGCCGCCGGTACGCCGCGGCGGCAGCCCCAGGCCGCGGCGAGGCGCCCGGTGGCGGCCGCGGTCACCAGGCCGGCCAGCGCCACCGGCCAGGACCGGCCCGCGAGCGTGGCCAGCGCGGCCGCCTGGACCAGCAGTACGAGGACGAGGGCCACCACGCCGAACGGCCCCACGTCGGGCCGCCGCATGATCTCCAGGGCGGCCGGCCCGGACCGGTAGGAGCCGAGGGCGTCCACCGTGTCGGCGAGCCCGTCCAGGTGCAGGCCACGGGTCAGCGCCGCCGCCGCGGCCACGGTCAGGCCGCCGGCCACCAACGGCGGCGCCCCGGCCGCCGTGCAGGAGAGCAGCACCGCGGTCCCGGCGGCGCCGAGCAGCGCGCCGACGGCCGGACCGAGCAGCATCGCCGCCCCGGCGTCGGCCCGGTCGGCCCGGCCGGCCGGCAGCGGCAGCACGGTGAAGGTGGTGAGCGCCAACCGGGCGCCGGAGCGGAGGCGGCCCTCAGCCACCGTGCGGGGTGCGGGCGTCCGCCGGATCCGCGCCCAGCCCTTGCGGGTGGCCGGCGCCCGGCGGGGACTCGGGCCGGTCCGGGTCCGCCGGGCCGGGACCCGCGTCGTCCGGCTCGACGAAATCCGGCTCGGTGGAAGCCGGTTCGGTGGGAGCCGGTTCGGTGGGGTGCGGGTCGGTGGGGTGCGGTTCGGTGGTGTTCTCGCCCGCCGCGCCGGCGCCGTGCCCGCCGTCGTCCTCCCCGGTCGGGGACCGGCTTGCGGTGGCGCCGGCCTCCTCCTCCGACGAGGACCAGGCGCCGGCGCTGGCCCCCTGCTCCGACGAGGACCAGGCGTCGGCGCTGGCCCCCTCCTTGGACGGCGACCAGGCGTCGGTGCCCGTACCGGCCTCGTCCCGGGCGGGCGACCAGCCGCCGGTGCCGGCATCCTCCTCGGCGGGCGACCAGTCGCCGGCGCCGGCCGCCGGGTCTGCGCCGCCGAGCCGGGGGTGCGCCGGCAGCGAGCGGGCCAGGGTGAGGGCCGAGCGCAGCAGCGGCAGGGCGGCCAGCGCGGTGGCGCCCTCGCCGAGGTCGAGGCGCAGGTCGAAGAGCGGGGTGAGGCCGAGGACGTCGGTGGCCAGCCGGACCGCCGGGTGACCGCCGTGGTCGGGCAGCAGGCACCAGTGCCGGGCCTGACCGGCCAGGTCCCGGGTGATCAGCGCGGCCGACACCCCCACCGGGCCGTCGAGCAGCACCGGCAGCCGGCGGGCCGTCGCGCCGAGCAGGACGCCCGTGGCGATGGCGATGTCCCCGCCGGCCAGCTCGGCCAGGATCTCCCGCGGTCCCCGGCTCGACCGGCGGGTGCGGTGCAGCGCGTCCCGGACCGCCGAGCAGCGCCGCATCCAGGCGGTGTCGTCCACCCCGCCGCCCGCGGTGACCACCCGGCCCAGCACGGCGGCCGGCTCCGCGCCGGCCGTGGCGGCCAGCACCGCGGCCGCGGCCGCGTCGGCGCCGGCTCCGCAGGCCGCGAGGACCAGCAGCTGTACGCCGGCGTCCGCGGCCTCCTCGGCGAGCCGCCAGCCGTACCGGAGCGCCGACTCGACCGCCGCGTCGGTCAGCGCCGCCTCCTCCTCGATGGGGGCGGCCGTGGGCGCGTCGATCACCTGCAGCCCCGCGTCGACCTCGGCGGCGAGCCGGGCCAGCGGGCCCTCGCCGGCCCGGGCCTGGTCGGCCCGCCGCCCCGATTCGCCCGGCGCGACGCCGGCCGCGGCGCCGCCGGAGTGGTCCCCGTGCACCAGCAGGACCCTGATGTTCCGCCACGGCTCCGGCACCGGGACGCCCTGGGTGCCGGCCGCGAAGCCGACCACCCGGTCCAGATTGCCCAGCCCCGCCCCGGGGAGGTCGAGGGTGGCCAGCCGGTCGACCGCGCGCGGCCCGGCGAACTCGTCGGGCAGCGGCAGCTCCATGCCGGGCTGGATGACCAGCCCGGTGGCGAGCATCGGCAGCGTCATGGTGGGCGCGGCCCACCCGGGGCCGGGGGGCGGCGCGCTGGTCGCGGGCGGCGCCACGGCCGGGGTGAGCACGTCCGGGGATTCGCCCGCCGGCTCCACCCCATCCGGTACGCCCGCCGCGGCCGGACCCGGCGCGCCGGTCCGGCTCGCCGTGCCGGTCCGGGTCGCCGTGCCGGTCTGGCTCGCCGTGCCGGTCTGGGTCGGCACGCCGGTCTGGGTCGGCAGCGGGATCGGCCGGCCGGCCGCGTCGATCGGGCCCGCTGCGGGACGCCGGCCGGCGCCGCCCTCCGGCTTCAGCCACGCGGGCTGCCCGGCCACCACCAGCGCCACGGCGTCGCAGGCGGCCGCGACGGCCTGGTTGACGGCGCCGAGCGCGTCCGCGAAGGCCCTACCCAGCGGGGTCGTCGGGACCAGCGACAGCCCCACCTCGGGGCTGACCAGCACCAGCCGGGCGGCGCAGCCCTGCACCGCCCGGGCCAGCTCCTCGATCGTGGCCACGTCGTCGGCGGGCTGGTGCGCCGGATCGAGCAGCACGGTCACCCAGCCGCCCAGGTCGTCCACCAGCAGGGTCTCGCCGGGCCGGGCCTCGGTGAGCAGCTGGATCAGCCGCGCCGGATCGGCCGCCGCCTCCTCGGTCTCCCACGCCTGCGGGCGCCGGCCGCGGTGCGCCGCGATCCGGGCGGTCCACTCCGGGTCGTCGGGGCCGGCGTCGGCCGCGGTGGCCAGGTAGCGGACCCGATCGGCGTCGCCGAGCAGGGACTCGGCGAACTCGGACTTACCGGACCGGATCCCGCCGAGCACGAGGAGGCTGTTCCACCCGTCAACCGACATGCTGCGTACCTTAGAGTGCCGGCCCGGGGTTTTCGCCCTCAGGTGTGGCCAACGCCCGGCGAAGCCGGCCGGCCAGCTCGGCGGCCTGCCGTGGCGACCAGGGGATGACGCCGTCGCTCATCATCAGCGCGTGGAACTGCTGGCGCTCGTACGGGACCCCGGGCGGCAGGGGCGCCACGTGCCAGTGCAGGTGCGCGTTGCCCTGCTGGCTGCCGAGCGACAGCAGGTACGTGCGCTCCCCGCCCACCACCGACTCCACCGCGCGGGCCACCCGGTAGAGCACCGACTGCAACCGCAGGTAGCCGGCCTCGTCGAAGTCCCGTATCGCGTGTTCGAGATGCTCCCGCGGGGCCACCAGGACATACCCGTACAGCGTGGGATAGCGGCTCAGGAACGCCACGAACGTGTCGTCGTCGTACACGATCTCGTGGGCGTACTCCGGATCGCCGGCCAGCATGGCGCAGACGAAGCACGGCCCGGTCCGGGACCGCCGGACGTACCCGTCGAGATCGATCGGCACCCGGTCGTCGGCGGCCACCGGACGACCCTATCCGCGCCCACCGCTGGCCGCCGGCGCGAGCCGGGGCAGCGGCACCGGCCGATCCGCCCGAGCCGGCGACTACGCTTGCCGAGGATTGCGCGCGCACAACGGCGAGGGGAGACGCGACAATGCCGTGGAGCTGGCGGTACGAGGGCACGAACGGTGAGCCGGTGAGCGGGCCGAGCGAAACGTTCGGCAGCCAGGCTGACGCCGAGTCGTGGATCGGCCAGACCTGGCGGGATCTCACGGCCGCCGGGGTCAGCTCGGTCACCCTGGTCGAGGACGACCGGGTCGAGTACAAGATGAGCCTGCAACCGGCCTCCACCGAGTGACCCGGATCATGCGAGCCCCGCGGCGGCGCGCCGGGACACCCGGATGAGCGCCATGGACTTCGATCGGCCGGAACGGGACCGCCTCGTGCTCGGCGTGCCCCGGGCGGCCTTCCGGCCGAGCCCCATCTTCCTGGCCCTGCTGGCGCTGTTCGTCGTCAGCGGCATCCTGGGCTGGCGCGGCACCGGGAACGTCCGGCTCAGCGTGTTCCTCTTCGTGGTCTCCGGCTGGCTCGTCTCGCTCTGCCTGCACGAGTACGCGCACGCGGTGGTGGCGTTCCGGGCCGGCGACCGGACGGTGGCGCACCGCGGTTACCTGACGCTCAACCCGCTGAAGTACAGCCACCCGCTGCTGTCGATCGTCTTCCCGGTGCTGGCCGTGCTGCTGGGCGGCATCGGCCTGCCCGGTGGCGCGGTCTGGGTCGACCGGCACGCGATCCCGGGCCGGCTCCGGCACACCCTGGTCAGCTTCGCCGGCCCGGCCACCAACGTGGTGTTCGCGCTGGTCCTGGCGGCGCCCTTCGTGCTGGGCGTCGACCCGTACGGGCACATCGAGTTCTGGTTCGGCGTGGCCGCGCTGGGCTTCCTCCAGCTGACCGCCAGCCTGCTCAACCTGCTGCCGGTGCCCGGGCTGGACGGCGGGAACATCATCGAGCCGTGGCTGTCGCCGCAGTGGCGCCGCATGTACGACCTGTTCGCCCCGTACGGCTTCCTGCTGCTGGTGGCGCTGCTGTGGAACCCGCGGTTGGGCGGCTGGTTCTTCGACGGCGTGGACGCGCTGGCCGACCTGATCGGCCTGCCCCCCGACTTCGCCGCCTACGGCCTGCGCCTCATGCGCTTCTGGGAGGGCTGAAAGGAAGGGCCCCTTCTTGTCGCTTTCGGTATAGGAAGGGGCCCTTGTTAACGGCTACCCCGGCTACCCCGGCTGCCGCCGGGCGCGGCCGGCGAACCGGGCGCGGCCGGCGAACCGGGCGCGGCCGGCGAACCGGGCGCGGCCGGCGGCAACCGGCATCAGGGCCGCTCGGCCGGGCTCTGGGTGAGCTCCGGATCGCGCTGCACCACCGGGTTGAGCACGTCGTCGATGGCCTTCATCAGGTCCGCCTCCAGCTTGACGCCCGCGGCCTTGACGTTCTCCACGACCTGGTCCGGGCGGGACGCCCCGATGATGGCCGACGAGACGTTCGAGTTCTGCAGGACCCAGGCGACCGCCAGCTGGGCCATGGACAGGCCGGCCTGCTCGGCCAGCGGCTTGAGCTGCTGCACCGCGCCCAGCACCTCGTCGGTCATCAACCGGGCGATGAAGTCGGCCCCCGACTTCTCGTCGGTGGCCCGGGAGCCGGCCGGCGGGGGCTGGCCCGGCTGGTACTTGCCGGTCAGCACGCCCTGCGCGATGGGGGACCAGACGATCTGCCCGACGCCCAGCTCCTCGCTGGCCGGCACGACCTCGCTCTCGATCACCCGCCAGAGCATCGAGTATTGCGGCTGGTTGGAGACGAGCTGGATGTTCAGCCCGCGGGCCAGCTCGAACGCGGCACGGATCTGCCCGGCGTTCCACTCCGAGACCCCGATGTAGAGCGCCTTGCCGGACCGGACGACGTCGGCGAACGCCTCCATCGTCTCCTCCAGCGGCGTGGAGTAGTCGAACCGGTGTGCCTGGTAGAGATCGACGTGGTCGGTCTGCAACCGGCGCAGGGAGCCGTTGATCGACTCCAGGATGTGCTTGCGGGACAGCCCGCGGTCGTTGGGGCCGGGGCCGGTCGGCCAGTAGACCTTCGTGAAGATCTCCAGGCCCTCCCGCCGCTCGCCGGCCAGCGCCCGGCCGAGCACCGACTCGGCGCGGGTGCCGGCGTACACGTCGGCGGTGTCGAACGTGGTGATGCCGTTGTCCAGGGCGGCCCGGACACACGCCAGGGCGGCCTCCTCCTCCACCTGGGAGCCGTGGGTGATCCAGTTGCCGTACGAAATCTCACTGACCATCAGGCCGGAGCGGCCAAGGTGTCGGAATTCCATGCTCCGACCCTAACGCCGCCCCCGGCGACCGGCTCGGCAGCGACGCCCGGCCCGGTGTCCCGGGGTCAGAGCACCGGCTCGGTGTCCGCGAGCAGCCGCTCAAGCTCCTCGGTCACCTCGGCCTGCCCCGGATGCACCGGGTCGACCAGCAACCGGCCCCGACGGTCCAGCGCGCCCCAACCGCCGGCGCCGGTGGTGAAGAGGAACGCCACCGGATGGATCACCAGCGTCGGGTGCGTGGGCGGCACGATGATCTTCCCGGTCCGGTCGACCACGCCACGCCGGCCGTCCAACTCGACCACCGCGAGACCCTCGTCGCTGAAGCCGTCCAGCTGCCGGCCGTCGGCGAGCGCGGTGGCGAAGCCCGCGTACCGCGGCGGCAGCACCATCCGGCCGTCCCGGTCCACCGCACCCCAGCCGCCTCGGCGCACCGCGGCCACGCCGCGCCGGAATGGTCGTACGTCGTCGAAGCCGCCGCCGATCACCACGGTGCCGCTCCGGTCGATGGCCAGCCACGAGCCGAGGCCGTCCCGGGAGACCCAGGCGAGCCCGTCGGCGAACGGGCCCACCCCCCGGTAACCGACGGCCGCGTCGATCCGGTCGCCCGACTCGTCGATGAGCTCCCAGGTCTGCGCCTCGGGACGGCGCACCCAGGCGCGGCCCTCGTGGAACGGCTGTGCCTCGGTGAACCGGGCCGCGACCACCCGGTCGCCGTCCGGGCCGTCGTAGCCCCACCGGTGCAGGTCGTCGTCGAAGACCGGGGTCGGCGGCCGCCGCGACTGGCGGATCTCGTCCAGGCTCCGGGGGTACGGGCCGACGCCGTCCCGCGCCATCCGGGCGAACACGGCGTCGAGCGCGACCTCCGTGCGGGCGATCAGCTTCGGATCGTCCGCCCGGCGCAGGTCGAGGGCCCGCTCGAAGTGGTTGCAGGCCTCCATGTATCGCCCCTGCTCGTAGCAGCATCGCCCGGCGTGCTCGTGGATGGTGGCCCGCAACCGGTCCGGCAGCTCCGTGGAGTTGGCGTCGGTGAAGAGCCGGTCGGCCTCGCCGAACTCGCCCCGCCAGTGCAGCACGTTGGCGAGCCGGGCCTGCGCGATCGCGATCCGGCGCAGCTCACCGGTGTTCTCGGCGTGCGTCACGGCCAGCCGGCCGTCGGCCAGGGCCGAACTCAGCTCGCCGAGGACCCGCGACACCACGGCCCGCAGGCTCAACAGCCGGGCCCGGGCACGATCGTCGGCGGCGTTCGCCAACCGCTCGGTGAGCCCCTCCCGGATCGCCCCCAGCTCCTCCGGGTCATCGACCACCTCGCGCAGGGTCTCCGGGTCGAACTGCCACCGGTACGCCGCGAGCGCCTGCTCGGGATCGGCCGGCGCGGTGCGCGGCCCGTCCGCCGCTTCGGCGCGTACCGGCTGGTCGGCCGACTGTGCCCGGTCCGGCCCGGCGGCCTCCGCGGCGTCCTCCGCCGATGCGGCCGGCGGGTCCGGTTGCGGCGTTGGCGCCCCCGCCGCCGGCTGCGGTGTTGCCGACCCCGCCGCCGGCTGCGGCGTGGCCGGCTCGGCGGGCGGCCGCTCCGGGTCCGGCTCGGTGGCGGACTGCGGCCGCGCCGGGTCCGGCCCGGTGGCGGCCTGCGGCGGGCCGGGCGCCGGTCGGGTCATGGCGGCGCCGAACTCCAGCCGCAGCGCGGCCACGGACGAGGCCGGTACGGCCGGCCGGCGCGCCGGCCCGGTCGCCGGATTTCGGGCCGACCGGTCCCGCGGGCCGGTGCCGCTCGCCGTGCCGCCGCTGCGGTCGGCCTCGGGTTCCGGCGCCCCGGCCGGGGTGGTTGCGGGCGTGCCCGGCTCGACGGGCGGCGCGGGAGTGCCCGGTACGGCCGCGTCGGCCGTCCTTGGCTTGGCCGTCCTCGGGTCGGCCGTCCTCGGCTCGGCCGTCCTTGGCTCGGCCGTCCTCGGGTCGGCCACGACCGTTCCGGGCGCTTCCCGCTCGGCGGCGCTGCGCCCCCGGTCCGCGTCCGGCCGCTGGTCCGGCGCTGGTCCGTCCGTTTGCGGTCCGGCCGGCGGCGGTCCGGCCGCGTCGGGGTCCGCCGCCGGTGACGCGGAGCTGCCGGCTGACGTCGAGGACATCGGGCCGGCGACCCGGTAGCCCGCCCCCGCCGGGCCCGGCTTCGCCGCCGCGGGTGCCGTCCCAGCCGCCGCTGTCGTCGTCGCCGGGCTGGCGGCCGGCGGTTGGTCCGCTCCCCGCTGGTCCGCCGACGCCCGGTCCGGCCCGGACGGCGCGGACGGCGCGGTGGGCGCCGGCGCCGAGGATGCCGTACCGGTCCGGGCCTCGGTGCGCGGTGCCATCGGGGTCGGGTCCTCGGCGTGCGGGGGCGTTGGGGTTCGGTCCTCGGCGTCGGGCCGCCCGTCCGTGGCCGGTTGGGCCTTGCCGGCCGGCCGGAACCAGTCGTCGGCCGTGGCCGGCTCCGCCGGGCGCGGCGGCCGGATGTCGTCGCTCGGCGGGGGCGGCGTGAAGGGGATCGGCCGGCCCAGCCGCGGTCCGGGCACCGGGTCGGCCGGCTCCGTGTCGCGTCCGGAAGCCGTGTGCACGGCGTCCCGGATGGACGGCGCGGGCGGGGTGGCGCGAGCCGCCGGTGCGGGTCGGTGGTCCTCGCGGGGCGTCTCGGTTCGCTGGCCGTCGCGGACGGGTATGGGCTCGGCCGCGTGGGCCGCCGACGCGGGCCGGCGGTCGTCCCGCGGCGGCGCGGGTGGCTGATCGTCCCGCGGCGGCGCGGGTGGCCGGTCGTCCCGCGGCGGCGCGGGTGGCCGGTCGTCCGGCGGCGGCGCGGGTGGCCGGTCGTCCCGGGCGGACGGGACGGCCCGGAGCGGCCGGTCGGGCCGGACCGGCGGTGGAGTGGTCCGCCGCTCGTCGATCGGCGCCCGAAGGTCGGGCGCGGGCGACCGTGCCGCATCGACCGGCGGCTCGTCCGCGATGCGGCGGTCCGGGGTGCGGCGGTCCGGGGTGCGGTGCTGGGCCGCGGGCGCGTCCGCCGGTGCCGCGGGGGCCGGCGAGGTCGGTGCCGGTCCGGCCGCCGCGGGCGGCGGGTTCGTCGACACCGGGTTCGTCGACACCGGGTTCGGCGGCGGCAACGGGGTGCTGGGCACGACCGTGGGCGGCGGCAGCGGGGTGCTCGGCACCGGCGTCGGCGGCGGCAGCCGGTCGGCCCGTACGGCGGCCGGCGGTGGCAGCACGCCGTCGGGCGGCGGCACCGGCCGCGGCCGCGCGGCCCGGTCCGCGTCGTGCGCCGCCGGTTCGTCCGGCCGCGCCGGGCCGCCGGAGGTGGGCTCGATCGGCGGTACGACCCGCAGCGGCGGCCGGTGCGCGGCCGGCTCCCCGGAGCGGGGCGCCGGTCGCTCGTCCCGCTCGTCGGGGCCGGCGGCCGGCTCGACCGGGCGTAACGGGGGGCGCTCATCGGGATGGTCCCCGGGCCGCGACGGCCGGAACGCCGCCGGATCCCCGCGGTGGGCGGGCTCTTCGGCGTGCCGGCCGGGACCGCCGGGGTCCGGCTCGAGCGGGGGTACGGCCCGCAGCGGTGGTCGGCCGCCGTGCCGGCCGGGACCCTCGGCCGCCGGCTCGACGGGACGCACGGGTTGCCGATCATCCGGGCCCACCGGCCGGACCGGCGGCTGGTCGGCCGGCCGGACCGCCGGCTGGTCGGCCGGTCGGTGTGGCGGCTGGTCGGCCGGTCGGTACGGCGGCGCCGAGCGGGGGGTGGCGGGGCTGACCGGCACGGCCGAGCGGCCGCGGCCATTCGCCGGCCCGGCTTCGGCCCCGACCGGTCGGGCGTGGTCGAGGCGATCCTCCCGGTACCGACGATCGTCCCGGTACCGTTCGTCGTCGCGGTGCCGTTCGTCATCCCGGTATCGCTCGTCGTCCCGGCGCCGGTATTCGTCCCGGCGCCGGAATTCGTCGCGGTGCCGGTGCTCGTCGCCGTACCGGTCGTCATCGCGGTGCGTGGGCTCGTCGCGGTACCGGTCGTCGCCGCGGTGCGTGGGCTCGTCGCGGTACCGGCCGTCATCGCGGTGCGTGGGCTCGTCGCGGTACCGGTCGTCGCCGCGGTGCGTGGGCTCGTCTCGGTGCCGGCGGTCGTCCCGGTGCCGCTGGTCGTCCCGGTGCCGCTGGTCGTCCCGGTACGGGGGATCGTCGCGGTGTCGCGGATCGTCCCGGCGCTGGGGTCCCGGGCCGGAGCGGGCGGCCGGCACGCCGCGCGGGTCGGCGTCGCGTCGCGGCCCGGGCCCGTACGGCGAGCCCGAGACCGGATCGTGCGGCCGGCGCTGCTCGCGGGCCGCCGCCGGTGGGTCGTACCTGCGACCCCCGCCGCTGACCGGCGGTCGGGGCCGGTCCGCGGGCCGCCCGCCCCCGCTGACCGGCGGCGCGGTCCGGTCCGCGGGTCGGCCGCCGCCGCTGACCGGGGGAGCGGGCCAGGCGTCCGGCTCGCCCGAGACCGGGTGACCGGAGGTCGGGGCGGGGGACCGCGGGTGGTCGATGGGGTCGTGCCACGGATCTCGCCCGGGCCGCCGGTCGCCGCGGTACGGGGTCACCGGATCGGGGTAGTTCTCCGCTTCCGCCTGGTAGAGCGGATCGGTTCGTCCGTAGTCCGGATCGCCGATCCCCGGCTCGGCGCCGGCCCAGCCGACCCGGCCGTCGTCCTCCCAGCCACCGTCCCGGCCGGTCCGCCACGGGCTCGGCCGCTCGGACTGCCACGGGTCCCGCGGGCCGTCCGCGGCGGCCCGCACCTCCCGCCCCGGCGGTCGCTGGCCGGCCCGGTCGGCCGGCCGGCGGCCCCGTCCGTCGCCGCCGCCCGGCCTGGCCGGCCGGCGGTCCTCGGCCCACCGGTCGGAGTCCCGGCCGCCGGCGCCGGCGTGGTCGAGGCTCTGGGCGCGGATCTCGTGGATCCACGAGCCGGGGCGGCCGCGCTGTGTGGAGCGGTCCGCGGCCCCGGACCCGGCCCGGCGCTCCGGCTCGGGAGCCCCGCCCGGCGGCCGTACCTCGGCGCGCCCGGTCGCGGTGCTCCGGCGGGGTTCGCCGGCCGGGAACCGCAGGCCGACGTCGCCGGGATAACGCTGCCCGGGGAACTCGGGCTGCCATTCCGAGGTGGGCTCGACCATCCAGGGTTCCCGGGCGTCGCGCCACCGGTCGCCCCCGCTCATGCCGCCACCTCTGTTCGCGACTGCGGGGCTGGCAAACCCGGCCAGCTCCTCGCGCTCACGCCACCAACCCCGGCATGGTGGGCGGCGACGTCGCGCCCGAAGGTTCGCTCGTCGTGGGGCGTGTGGCGCGGCCGGTACGCCGGCTCGCGTCGCTCGCTCACGGGGTTCCACCTCGTCGGTAATTCAGCTGGGTCGCTGTCCGTACCGGGCTATAGTCACCCGGTTTGCGACAGCCTGGTCGCGGAAGGAGGGTAACGGCGTGGCCTCCGTGAACGCCAGCGCGCGGCCCGCACTTCCGATTCAGCCTAGTGCACGCTTTCGGACATTCTGCGCCATCGTCCGGGCCGGCTTCCGGCGGTATGCCACCTACCGGCAGGCTTCGGTGGCCGGCGCCTTCACCAACACGGTGTTCGGATTCCTGCACTGCTACATCTTCCTGGCCGTCGCCGCGGCCAGCCGCACCGGACATCCCGGCGGGTACGACCGGACCCAGTTGGCCACCTTCGTCTGGGCCGGTCAGGGCCTGCTCACGGTGGTCATGTTGTGGGGCTGGACCGAGCTGGCGGACCGGATCCGCACCGGCGACGTGGTCAGTGATCTGCTCCGCCCGGTGCCCCCGGTGGCCAGCTATCTGGCCACCGACCTGGGTCGGGCCGGCTACGCGGTGTTGACCCGGTTCCTGCCGCCGGTGCTGATCGGGCCGATCTTCTTCCACGTGTACCTGCCGCACCGCTGGACCACTCCGCCACTGTTCGTGCTCTCGACCGCGCTGGCCGTGGTCATCAGCTTCGGCTGCCGTTACCTGGTGAACGCCACGGCCTACTGGCTCAACGACATCCGCGGCTCGATGATCGTCTGGACGCTGCTGTCCGGCGTGGGCGCCGGGCTCTATTTCCCGCTGCGGTTCCTGCCGGAGCCGGTGGTGGTCGCCTGGTGGCTGCTCACGCCGCTGCCCAGCCTGTTCCAGGCGCCGCTGGACGTGCTGGTCGAGCGCGACCCGCTGCCCACCCAGGCCGGTCTGCTCGCCGTGCAGCTGGGCTGGGCCGTGCTCATCCTGCTGGCCTGCCGGGCCGTGCAGCGCCGGGCCGAGCGGCGGCTGGTGGTGCAGGGTGGCTGAGGGGCGGACGTCCACGAGCCCGGCCGGGCGCGACATTGTCGGCGGGGCGCTGACCGGCTACCTGGCCCTGCTGCGCGCGCAGGGCCGCTCGCAGGCCTCGTACCGGACCTCCTTCGTGGTCGACCTGGTCGGCAACGTCGGCGCCACGGTCTTCGACGTGGCCACCGTGCTGGTGCTGTTCGGCGTCACGGGCGGCCTGGGCGGGTTCACGCTGCGCGAGGCCATGGTGATGGTGGGCATCTCGTCGTGCGCGTTCGCCGCGGCCGACCTCGCGGTCGGCAACGTCGAGCGGGTACGCGGGTACGTCCGCTCCGGCCTGCTGGACGCCGTGCTGGTGCGGCCGCTCCGGGCGCTGCCGCAGCTGCTGCTGATGGACCTGCCGCTGCGGAAGCTGTCCCGGGTGCTCTTCGGCCTCGCGGTGCTGCTCGTCTCGCTCGGCGCCGCCCGAATCGCCTGGACGCCGGCCCGGGTGCTGCTCGCGGTGCTGGCGCCGCTGGGCGCCGCGGGCTTCTTCGGCTCGATCTTCGTGGCGTCCGCCTCGGTGGCGTTCTGGTGGATCGACTCCGGCGAGGTCGGCAACGCGTTCACCTACGGTGGTCGGGACTTCACCGCCTACCCGGCCACCGTCTACAGCGGCTGGTTCCGGGCCGTCTTCGCGTACGGGCTGGGGTTTGCCTTCGTGGCCTACTACCCGGCGCTGGCGTTGCTCGGCCGGGCCGATCCGCTCGGCCTGCCGCCCTGGGTGGGCTGGGCCGCGCCGGGCGTCGCGACGCCGGCCGTCGCGGCCGCGGCCGCCGCCTGGCGGACCGGCATCAGGCACTACCGGAGTACGGGGTCGTGAGGTCATGAGCGAGCGGAGCGAGCGAATCATTAGGTTCTGTGCGGTGGAGCCTCATGGCGGGTCCGAGCGCAGCGAGGAGCCGTCATGAGCGAGACGGTGATCAGGACGCGTGCGCTGCGCAAGGACTTCGACATCCGGGTACGCGCCGGCCGGCTGCGCCGGGAGCGGCGCACGGTGAACGCGGTGGCCGGCGTCGACCTCACGGTGGAGCGCGGCGAGATGATCGGCTACATCGGACCGAACGGCGCCGGCAAGTCGACCACGCTGAAGATGCTCACCGGGGTGCTCACGCCCAGCTCGGGCGACGTGCGGGTGTGCGGGTTGGTGCCGGTGGACCAGCGCACCCGGTTGAGCCTGCGGATCGGGGTGGTCTTCGGGCAACGCTCGCAGCTGTGGTGGGACCTGCCACTGCGGGACTCGTTCGACCTGCTGCGGCACGTCTACCGGGTGCCGCCGGGCGAGCACGCGGCCCGGCTGCGGCGCTGCCGCGACCTGCTCGACCTCGACGCCTTCCTGGACACCCCGGTGCGGCAGCTCTCCCTCGGCCAGCGGATGCGTGGCGAGCTGACGGCCGCGCTGCTGCACGGGCCCGAGGTGCTGTTTCTGGACGAGCCGACGATCGGCCTCGACGTGGTGAGCAAGCAGGCCGTCCGGGAGTTCCTCTCCGAACTCGGCAGGGTCGGGGACACCACGCTGGTGCTCACCACCCACGACCTGGCCGACATCCAGCGGCTCTGCCGGCGGCTCGTGGTCATCGACCACGGTCGGGTGGTGCACGACGGGACGATCGAGCAGTTGCACGCCCGGTACGGGTCACGCCGGACCGTGGTGGTGGACCTGGACGAACCGCTGGCCGAGCCGCCCGAGGTGCCCGGCGCGCCGGTGCTGCAGACCGAGGCCGACGGCCGGCGGATCGTGTACTCGCTGGAGTCAGCGACCGCCGGTGACCTGCTGCGCCGGCTGGCCGGCCTGGGCACGCTGCGCGACATCGCGATCGTGGAACCGGACATCGAGGACGTGGTGGCGGCGCTCTACCGGGCGCCGGACGGCGCCCCGGTCGGCGGCTGACCGGAGCCCGGCGGCTGACCGGAGTCCGGCGGCTGACCGGAGTCCGGCGGCTGACCGGAGTCCGGCGGCTGACCGGAGCCCGGCGGCGGACCGGAGTCCGGCGCCGGACCGGCGGCCGGTCAGATGGGGTCGCCGACCTTGACCCGCGGCGTGGGGGTACGCATCCGGCGGAACGCGATGGACCGCATGATCGCGTAGAAGTAGAGCGAGCCCATCCGCTCCTGGCTCTTGGGGAACCGCTCGCGCACCAGCGTGCGGATCTTTCGGGTGATCAGGATCGAGTCGACCACCACGCCGAGGGCCAGCAGCACCCACACCACGTTCGAGGCGAGCTGGATGATCCGCGGCATGGTCGGTCCCGAGCCGATCAGCACGATCAGCGCGCCGCCGAAGAACCAGGTGCCCACGGTGCGCCGGGAGTCGACCACGTCGCGGGCCAGCGCCCGCTCAGGGCTCCGGTCCCGGGGGCCGCCCTCGCGGCGGAACTCGGCCGTGGCCTCGGCCCGGGCCGCCCGGCGGCGCTCCCGCGCCTCCTCCTTGCTCAGCGGCGCGGAGTTGGCCGGCCGGCGCGGGTTGGCGCCCGGCCGCTTGGGGGTCTCGCGGCCCTTGGCCGGGGTGTAGCCCCGGCGGGCGGACGCGGACGCGGACTCGTCCGACTCGGCGACGGATTCCTCGACGAGGTCGGTGGGCTTGCGACGGAACAGGGCGGGCACCCGGAAAGCGTAGCCAACCCGCGGCGCCGCCCGCACACCGCGGTGCGGGCGGTCGCCACGTCCGGATCGCCGGGGCCGGGTCCGGCGCCGGGGACGTCCCGTGCGCCGGGGCCGTTCCGGTGCGCTAGGGGCGTTCGACGTGCGCGCCAAGGTTGGCGAGCTTGGCCTCGAAGTCCTCGTAGCCGCGGTTGATCAGGTCGACGCCGTACACCCGGGAGGTGCCCTCGGCGGCCAGCGCGGCGATCAGGTGGCTGAACCCGGCCCGCAGGTCGGGGATGACCAGATCGGCGGCATGCAGCTTGCTCGGCCCGGCGATCACCGCCGAGTGCTTGAAGTTGCGGCGCCCGAACCGGCACGGGGTGCCGCCCAGGCAGTCCCGGTAGACCTGGATGTTGGCGCCCATCTTGTTCAGCGCGTCGGTGTAGCCGAGTCGCTGCTCGTACACCGTCTCGTGCACGATCGACAGGCCGCGGGCCTGTGTCAGCGCCACCACCAGCGGCTGCTGCCAGTCGGTCATGAACCCGGGGTGGACGTCGGTCTCCAGCGCCGTGGCGCTCAGCTCGGTGCCCGGGTGCCAGAACCGGATCCCGCCCTCCTGGCCGGCGGAGCCGTTGCGCGGCGGCCGGCTGTCGGTCACCTCGTACGAGCCGCCCACCGAGCGGAAGACGTTCAGGAAGGTCATCATGTCGGCCTGCTGCGCGCCGAGCACCTCGACGTGCCCCCGGGTGGCCAGCGCGGCCGCGGCCCAGCTGGCCGCCTCGATCCGGTCCGGGATGGGCCGGTGCGAGTAGCCGCCCAGCCGGGGCACGCCCTGGATCTCGATGACCCGGTCGGTGTGCACCTTGATGATCGCGCCCATCTTCTGCAGCACGCAGATCAGGTCGATGATCTCCGGCTCGACCGCCGCGTTGCGCAGCTCGGTCACGCCCTCCGCCAGCACGGCGGTGAGCAGCACCTGCTCGGTGGCGCCGACGCTCGGGTACGGCAGGGCGAACTTCGTCCCGTGCAGACCGGACGGGGCGGTCAGGTGCATCCCCTCCGGCTGCTTGTCCACCACGGCGCCGAACTGCCGCAGCGCCTCGATGTGGAAGTCGATCGGCCGCGGCCCGATGTGGCAGCCGCCCAGGTCGGGGATGAACGCGTGCCCGAGCCGGTGCAGCAGCGGCCCGCAGAGCAGGATCGGGATCCGGCTCGACCCGGCGTGCACGTTGATCTCGTCGGTCGACGCGCCCTCCACGTTGGCCGGGTCGAGGACCAGCTCGCCGTCCTCGTCGCCGTCGGTGACCTTGACGCCGTGCAGGCCGAGCAGCCCCCGCACCACCTCGACGTCCCGGATGCGCGGTACGTCGTACAGTCGGCTCGGCTGGTCACCGAGCAGGGCGGCCACCATGGCCTTGGAGACCAGGTTCTTGGCGCCGCGGACCCGGATCGTGCCCTCCAGCGGGGTGCCTCCGTGTACGACAAGTACGTCGTCGGTCAACGCAACCTCCAGCGCGTCGGGTGGTGAGCGAGTGAGTGTTCGCCGGGAGCGGGCGGGATGTTCGGGCCGGTGGTCGGGCCCCGCAGGGGCAGGGTAGACCCGGCCGGCTCGCTGTTGCCTGAGGGAGCATAGCCCTCGGTCACGATAAGGACTCGGTCACACCGGTCTTTCGGCGATCAATTGGGGTGAGTCGGTCGCGAACCGTTCCGCCTTCGTCACACCCAGTCATTGCGGGCGGTGCTCACCGGCCGCTCGGCGCCGGGCAGCGCGAGCATCTGGTCGAGGGCCGCCCGCGCGTGCCGGGCGGTGTCCGGGTCGACGGTGATCTGGTTCACCACCCGGCCGGCCACCAGCTCCTCCAGCGCCCAGACCAGGTGCGGCAGGTCGATCCGGTTCATGGTGGAGCAGTAGCAGACCGACCGGTCCAGGAACATGATCTCCTTGTCCGGGTGTGCCTTGGCCAGCCGGCGTACCAGATTGAGCTCGGTGCCGATCGCCCAGGCCGAGCCGGCCGGCGCGGCCTCGATGGCCTTGATGATGTATTCGGTGGAGCCGACCTGGTCGGCGGCCGTGACCACCTCGTAGCGGCACTCGGGGTGGACCAGCACGGTCACCCCGGGCACCCGCCGCCGGACCTCCTCGACGCTGTCCAGCGTGAACCGGCCGTGCACCGAGCAGTGGCCGCGCCAGAGGATCATCTTGGCCTCGCGCAGCTGCTTCTCGGTCAGGCCGCCGCCCGGCTTGTGCGGGTCGTAGAGCACGCAGTCGTCGGCGTCCAGGCCCATCTCCAGCACCGCGGTGTTGCGGCCCAGGTGCTGGTCGGGCAGGAACAGCACCCGCTGGCCCCGATCAAAGGCCCAGTCCAGGGCGCGGCGGGCGTTCGACGAGGTGCAGACCACGCCGCCGTGGCGGCCGACGAACCCCTTGATGTCGGCGGAGGAGTTCATGTACGTCACCGGGACGGTCGAGCCGGCCACCCCGGCGTCGGCCAGCACCTCCCAGGCCGCCTCGACCTGGGACAGCGCCGCCATGTCGGCCATCGAGCAGCCGGCCGCCAGGTCGGGCAGGATCACCCGCTGAGCGTCGCTGGTGAGGATGTCCGCGCTCTCGGCCATGAAGTGCACGCCGCAGAAGACGATGTATTCCGCGCCCGGCCGCGCCGCCGCCTCGCGGGCCAGCTTGAAGGAGTCGCCCGTCACGTCGGCGAACTGGATCACCTCGTCGCGCTGGTAGTGGTGGCCCAGCACGAACACCCGGTCGCCCAGCGCGGCCTTGGCGGCGGCCGCCCGGGCCACCAGATCGGGAGCGCTCGGCGGCGGCAGCTCGCCGGGACACTCCACGCCGCGCTCGGCGGCCGGGTCGCTGCCCTGGCCGAGCAGCAGCAGGGCGAGGGGCGTGTTCTCAGGCTCAACCCAGGTCGACGTCACGTATTCATGGTCCCATAGCGCGGACCGGCCGCCCGGCCTGCCGGTGTGGGCTGCCACACTATCCGGCCATGCGGGTACTGATCTGTCCGGACAAGTTCGCCGGAACGCTGTCGGCGCCCGAGGTGGCCGCCGCGATCGCGGCCGGGTGGCGGGAGACCGCGCCGGCCGACCGGCTGGACCCCCGGCCGCTGGCCGACGGCGGCCCCGGCTTCGTCGAGGTGCTCGGCACGGCCCTGGCCGGCCGGCGCGCCCCGGTGGCCACGGTCGACCCGCTCGGCCGGCCGGTGCCCGGGGAGATCCTGCTGACCGACGCCGACGGCGGCCCGCCCACGGCGTACCTGGAGAGCGCCCAGGCCTGCGGGCTGCACCTGCTCACCGAGGCCGAGCGGGACCCGAAGGCCACCACCTCGTACGGGCTCGGTGTGTTGATCGTCACGGCGGTCGAGGCCGGCGCGCGGCGGCTGGTGATCGGGCTGGGCGGCTCGGCCACCAACGACGCCGGCGCCGGGATGCTGACCGCGCTCGGCGTGGTGCCCGTGGACGGGACCGGCGCCCCGCTGCCGTACGGGGGCGCGGCGCTGGCAGCGGTGGCCGGACTCACCGGCGCGCCCCGGCTGCGCGGCGTGGACCTGGTCGCGGCCACCGACGTGGACAGCCCGCTGACCGGCCTGCACGGCGCGTCCAACGTCTTCGGGCCGCAGAAGGGCGCCTCCCGGTCCGACGTCCTGCTGCTGGATTCGGCGCTCGAGCGCTTCGCCGGGGTGCTCGAGCGGGACCTGCCCGGCTGCCCGTCCGGGCTGGCCGCGCTGCCCGGCGCTGGGGCCGCCGGCGGGCTCGGCGCGGCCGTCCTGGCCCTCGGCGGCCGGTGCGAGTCCGGGATCGAGCTGGTCGGCCGGGCGCTGGACCTGACCTCGGCCCTGGACCGGGCCGATCTGGTGATCACCGGGGAGGGCTCCTTCGACCACCAGTCGCTGCGCGGGAAGGTGGTGGCCGGGGTGGCCGGGGCGGCCCGGGACCGCGGGGTGCCCTGCGTGGTGCTCGCCGGCCGGGTGAGCGCGGGCCGCCGGGAGGCCGCGGCGGCCGGGGTCACCGAGGCGCACAGCCTGGTCGAGCACTTCGGCGGCGAGGAGCACGGAGGACTGGACCGGGCCATGGCCGAGCCGGCCGCCGGCCTGCGCGCCCTGGCCGCCCGCCTCGCCGCCCAGTGGAGCCGCTGACCCTCTGAAAGGAAGGGCCCCCTGTTATCGCTTTTTGTATAGGAAGGGGCCCTTCCTAACGCCTGGGCGCCGGCCCGGCGGCGCCCGCGAGCCGGCCCGGCGGCGCCCGCGAGCCGGCCGCGAGTCGGCCGTGGCGGTCGTCACCGGGGTGCGCGGCCCGGCGCGGGCCTACAATCGGAAACGTACGAGATTGGGGAATGGCCGGCCGGACGGATAGCGTTGGCCAGTACGGATATCCACACCGTCGCAGGGGAGAGTTCCACGTGACCACGCCAGCGCAGACCGAGTCGACCGAGGCCCAGGCCCCGACCAGCATCGTCCTGACCGACATCGCAGCGCAGAAGGTCAAGGCCCTGATCGAGCAGGAGGGCCGCGACGACCTGCGGCTGCGGGTCGCCGTGCAGCCGGGCGGTTGCTCGGGCCTGCGTTACCAGCTGTTCTTCGACGAGCGCTCGCTCGACGGTGACGTCGTGAGCGACTTCGGCGGCGTCGAGGTCGTCGTCGACCGGATGAGCGCCCCCTACCTCGCGGGCGCCACGATCGACTTCGCCGACCGGATCGACGCCCAGGGCTTCACGATCGACAACCCGAACGCGCAGAACTCCTGCGCCTGCGGCGACTCGTTCCACTGAGTCGACCCGACACCGACGCCGCGAGCGGGGTCAGCACCGGTACGCCGGGCTGACCCCGTTTGCGTTATTTCCGACACGGTGGGCCTGACCTGGCCGTTCGAGGGCGCTGCGAGGGCCGTACCGGTAGGCTGTCCCGGCGCTCGCGCGCTCCCCGTTGTCGACACCGAGGGCTGCCCATGAAGATCGCCGTTTCCGGATCGATCGCCACCGATCATCTGATGAGCTTTCCCGGCCGGTTCACCGACCAGCTCATCGCGGACCAGCTGCACAAGGTGTCGCTGTCCTTCCTCGTTGACGACCTGGTGCTGCGGCGTGGCGGAGTGGCGGCCAACATCTGCTTCGGCCTGGCCCAGCTCGGCCTGCGGCCGGTGCTGCTCGGGGCGGTGGGCGCCGACTTCGCCGACTACCGCTCGTGGCTGGAGCGGCACGGCGTCGACTGCGACTCGGTGCACGTGAGCGAGATCGCCCACACCTCCCGGTTCGTCTGCACCACCGACACCGACATGAACCAGATCGCGTCGTTCTACGCGGGCGCCATGAGCGAGTCCCGCAACATCGAACTGGCGCCGGTGGCCGCCCGGGTTGGCGGCCTGGACCTGGTGCTGATCAGCGCCAGCGACCCCGAGGCCATGCTCCGGCAGTCGGCGGAGTGCCGGCAGCGCGGGTACGCCTTCGCGGCCGACCCGTCCCAGCAGCTGGCCCGGATGGACGGTCCCGAGCTGGCCGCCCTGATCGACGGCGCGGACTACCTGATGACCAACGAGTACGAGAAGTCGCTGCTGCAGAACAAGACCGGCCTGACCGACGCCCAGCTGCTGGAAAAGGTCAAGATCCGGATCACCACGCTGGCCAAGGACGGCGTGGAGATCGAGGGCCGGGACTTCGCTCCGATCCGGGTCCCGGTGGCGCGCGAGATGAAGGCGTTCGACCCGACGGGCGTGGGCGACGGGTTCCGGGCCGGCTTCCTGGCCGGCCTCTCCTGGGGGCTCGGGCTGGAGCGGTCGGCCCAGGTCGGCTGCCTGATGGCCACCCTCGTGCTGGAGTCCTTCGGCGGCCAGGAGTACGAGGTCCGGCCGGACGTCTTCGCCAAGCGGATGGCCGAGTCGTACGGCGACGCGGCCGGCGACGAGGTGCGGGTCCACCTGGGCCAGTAGGTCACCGCCGGTGGTCCGGCGCCGCCGGTGGTCCGGCTCAGTGCCGGCGCCGCCGCCCGTGGTCCGGCGCCGCCCGTGGTCCGGCGCCGCCGCCCGTGGTCCGGCTCAGTGCCGGCGCCGGACCTCGTATCCGGTGCCGGCGCCGGTTTCCACCTTGCCCAGGTACTCCTGGCCGCGCATCCGGCACCAGGCCGGGATGTCGATGGCCGCGGCCGGGTCGTCGGCCAGCACCCGGACCACGCTGCCGACCGGCACCGCCGGGATGCGCCGGGCCATGGCGATCACCGGCAGCGGGCAGCGCTGACCGAGGCAGTCGATGGTCTCGGTGCCGGCCGAGCCGCCGGTGCCGGCCGAGCCGCCGGTGCCGGCCGAGCCGCCGGTGTCGGAGGTGCCGGCCGAGTCGGCGGTGTCGGCCGAGTCGGCGGTGTCGGCCGAGCCGCCGGCACGGGCCGAGCCGGCGGCGCCGTCCCGGGCCGATTGCTCGCCGGTCACAGCGGCAGCCCCGCTTCCAGCATGCCGAGCGCCTCGTCCATCCGCCGCCACCGCTGTTCGAGGTTGCGCTCCGGGTCGAACATGGTGGCCATCCCGAGCCCCGTCACGGCGCCGGCGAACGCCAGCACCTCCAGGTCGTCGGCCGGCCGGCCGATCCGCTCGGCGACCAGGCCGGCGAGCAGCCGTACCGCCTGGACCAGGGCGTCCACGCTGCGGGCCCGCAGCTCCGGCACGGCCTGGATCAGGCGTTGCCGTTCCTCCTCGTCCGCCAGCTCGTCGCTGGCCAGCCTGGTCAGGCTGTCCCGGAACGCGGCGCGGGTCGCCTGCAGCGGGGTCAGCTCCGCCGGCTGCGCCCGGAAGGACGCGATGATCAGCGGGTCGAGGTCGTCGTAGAGGACCACGTCCTCCTTGGTGGGGAAGTACCGGAAGAACGTGCTCGGCGACACCTCGGCCGCGGCCGCGATCTGGTCCACGGTGGTGGCCGCGTACCCCTGCTCGGTGAAGAGGCGGAACGCCTGGCGGCGGATCTCCGCGCGGGTCCTGGCCTTGTTCCGTTCGCGTAGCCCCGGCACCGTGCGCCCAGCCTCCCTCACGTCCGCTGTTACCCCCCGCTGCCGGGCAATTGTCCTGCCTGTGCCGTGCCGGAGCCAACCCGGACCGCCGGTGGCGCCGGTTCCGGCCGGCGCGGGGCGCGGCCGGGCAGGAACAGCGCCGCGAGGGCGGCGCCGGCCAGCGCCACCGCCGCGCACACCCACAGCGTGGCCGTCATCCCGGAGACGAAGGCCGAGCGTACGGCGATCAGCAGCGCCGGGTCGCCGAGCCGGCTGGCGACCAGGACGCCGGCCGGCGCGCTCTCCCGGACCGCCGCGACGACCGGTCCGGGCGCCCCGGGCAGCGCGAGGTGATCCCGGTAGGCGGTGTTCAGCACGCTGCCCAGCAGGGCCACCCCGAGCGTGCCGCCGACCTGGCGCAGCGCCTGGATGAGGGCCGAGCCGGCGCCGCTACGCTCCGGCGGCAGCGAGCCGAGCGCGGCGTCCATGCCGCCGGAGAGCACCAGGCCCATGCCGACGCCGGTGACCGCGAGCCAGCCGGCCACCATCGCGTACCCGGTCGCGAGCCCGGTGGTGGTGCCGGCGGCCATCCCGACGGCCAGCACCGCGAGGCCGGCGCAGACCGGGGCCCGCGGCCCCGTCCGGGGCGCCAGCCGACCGGCCAGCCTCGCCCCGACGATGAGACCGCCGACCACCGGGAGCAGGCGCAGCCCGGCGCCCAGCGCGTCGGCGTGCCGGACCGCCTGGAAGTACTGCGGAAGCGTGAAGAGCGCGCCGAACATCGCGAAGGTGACCACCGTGACCAGCAGCACCGACCAGGTGAAGGCGCGGGACCGGAACAGCGCGAGGTCGACCAGCGGGGTCCGGCCGGCGCGGCCGGCCCGGCGCTGCCAGGCCACGAAGGCGGCGAGCAGCAGGACGCCGCCGGCCAGGGCGGCCAGCGCCGAGGCGTCCCGCAGGCCGTGCCCGCCGGCCGTGATGGCGCCGTACGTGACGGCCACCAGGCCGGCGCTGGAGAGCGCGACGCCGGCCAGGTCCAGCCGCGGCGCGTCGGCCGCGCGCGACTCGGGCAGCAGCAGCGCGCCGGCCACCAGGGCCGCGGCGATCACCGGCACGTTGATCAGAAAGACCGAGCCCCACCAGAAGTTGTCCAGCAGCCAACCGCCGACGATCGGGCCCAGCGGGATGCCGATGCCGTTCGCGGTGACCCAGACGGCCAGCGCGCGGGTGCGCTCCTGCGGGCCGAACAGCGTCGGCAGCAGCGACATGCACAGCGGGAGCACGGCCGCGGCGGCCAGCCCGAGCAGGCCGCGGGCGGCGATCAGCCAGCCCACCGACCCGGCGTACGCGCAGGCCACCGAGGCCGCGGCGAACACCACGAGGGCGCCGAGCAGCAACCGCCGGCGCCCGAACCGGTCGCCCAGCAGGCCGGCGGGCAGCAGCGCCGCGGCCAGGGCCAGGTTGTACGAGTTGGCGATCCATTGCAGGTCGCCGGTGTCGGCGCGCAGCGCGGTGGCGAGGGTGGGCAGCGCCACGTTGAGCACCGTGATGTCCAGCCCCACCACCAGGGCGCTGAGCGCGAGGGCGGCCAGCCCCCACCACCGGCGCGATCCGGAAGCATTCATGACGGCAGCTACCCCCTTGGCATAGACTCCTTATTTGAAAGTAGATGCCAAAGTGATAGCTACTGTCAATAAGGGATCAGAGATCGGTGACCCCCGCCTCGGCGCGCAGCTCGGCCACCACGACCGGCAGCTCGGCCAGGAACCGTTCGACCTCCGCCTCGGTGCTGCCCGGATGCAGCGAGACCCGGACGTTGCCCTGGGTCAGCACGCCCATCGCGGCCAGCACGTGCGACGGGGTGAGCGTCGAGGAGGTGCACGAGGAGCCCGAGGAGACCGCGAAGCCGCGCCGGTCCAGCGCGTGCAGCAGCGCCTCGCCGTCGACGTACAGGCAGGAGAACGTCACCAGGTGGGGGAGCCGGCGGACCGGGTCGCCGACCACCTCGACGTCCGCGACGGTGGCCGGCACGGCCGCCCGGATCCGGTCCACCAGGGCGGACATCCGCGCGGCCGCCGCCACCGCGTCGGCCGCCACCGCGCGCAGGGCCGCGGCCGCCGCCACCACCGCGGGCAGGTCCGGCACTCCGGGGGTACGCCCGAACTCCCGCTCGTCGGCCGGGTACGGCGACTCCCACCGGGTGCCCTTGCGGACCACCAGCACCCCCACCCCGGGCGGGCCGCCCCACTTCCGGGCGCTCCCGGTGAGCACCGACCAGCCGTCCGGAACGGGCATCCGGCCGATCAGCTGGGCCGCGTCCACGTACAGCGGGACCCCGGCGGCCGCGCACGCCGCGGCCGCCTCGGGCACCGGCTGGACCGTGCCCACCTCGTGGCTGGCCCCGATGAGGGCGGCCAGCGCCACCCCCGGGCCGGACACCGCCGCGGCCCAGGCCGCCAGGTCGAGCCGGCCGAGACGGTCCACCGGCACGGGCGCCGCCGTCCCGCCGGCCGCCTCGTGCCGTTGCGCGGCGTGCAGCACCGCCGAGTGCTCGATCGCCGAGTGCACCAGGACCGCGCCGGCGCGCCGGCGCCCGGCCAACCCGCCCAGCACGGCGGCGTGCGCGGCCGGGGTGCCGCCGGCGGTGAACGAGAGCTCGTCGGGGCGTACCCGCAGCACCTCGGCCGTCGCGGCGCGCGCGGCGTCGAGCAGCTGCGCGGCCCGCCGGCCCGCCGCGTACAGCCGCGCGGGGTCGGCCCAGCCGTCCGCGAGGGCCGCAAGCAGCGCCTGCCGGGCCACCGGATGCAGCGGTACGGCGGTGGCGGCGTCCAGATAAACGGGCTCGCGGCTCATCGCGATGTCTGTTCCAGGAGCATCCGGAAACGGTATCGCCACCCGGGATGGCAAGATCTCCCCGTCGGCCGGACACCGCACCCCCGAGCCGGTCATCCTGTGAAGGTCGAGTAATCTGCGACCGTCGGTGAGGCCTTTGCCGCCGGTATGCCAGCTGTGCGGGCGGTGCGTTAGGGAGGCAGGACCAGGTGCACGCTTGGGATTCGAACGGACGGCCCTCGGCCGGTAGGCGCGCTCGCGCGGGAGGCGCGCGCCGGCTCGCCGGACTGGGTCTCGGGTCCGCGCTGCTGCTGACCCTGCTGAGCGGGTGCAACATCGGCCAGACGTTCGACGGCTTCGGGTGGCCGCAGCACGGCCTCACCCCGCAGTCAAACCGCATGTACGACCTGTGGATCGGGTCCGTCATCGCGGCCCTGGTGGTCGGCTTCTTCGTCTGGGGCCTGATCTTCTGGTGCGTGATCCGCTACCGGAAGCGCGGCGACGAGCTGCCCGCGCAGACCCGATACAACATGCCGATGGAGTTCCTCTACACGATCGCGCCGATCCTCATCGTGTGCGTGCTGTTCTACTACACGGCCATCGTGCAGACGAACGTCGACAAGCTGAACCGCAATCCGGCCGTCACGGTCGAGGTCGTGGCGTTCAAGTGGAACTGGCAGTTCAACTACCGCGACGGCCAGGGCCCCGAGGCCAAGACCGTGGCCTCCACGCTGGGCACCTCCGACGTCATCCCGATCCTCGTGCTGCCGACCGGCGAGCCGATCCGGTTCGAGGAGACCAGCCGGGACGTGATCCACTCGTTCTGGGTGCCCGAGCTGCTGTTCAAGCGGGACGTCTTCCCCGGCCCGATCCGGAACGTCTTCGAGGTCGAGGGCATCGAGTCCGAGGGCGCGTACGTGGGCCGCTGCGCCGAGCTGTGCGGCACGTACCACTCGATGATGAACTTCGAGCTGCGGGCCGTCACGCCGGACAAGTACGACCGGTTCATGGCGGCCAAGAAGGCGGGCAAGTCGACCCAGGAGGCGCTGGTCGAGATCGGCGAGCAGCCGTACGCGAAGACCACCCACCCGTTCGACACCAAGCGGAACAGCAGCAACTTCAACCAGGCCGCCGCCGCGGGCGCGGGAAACTGAGGTACTGACGATGAAGACCGAGTGGCGCATCTTCAGCGTTGTCGCGGCGTTCCTGCTGGTCGCGACCGGCCTGTACGCAGCCTGGACGGCAGGTCAGTCGGGTGGTCACGTCGAGTGGGTGGGCTCGGTGGCGCTGCTGCTGTCGTTCCTGCTGACCTCGATGCTCGGTGGCTTCTTCTGGTTCGTCGCCCGGCGCATCGAGCCGCGCCCCGAGGACCGGGCGGACGCCGAGATCTCGGACGGCGCGGGCGAGGTGGGCTTCTTCAGCCCCGGCAGCTACTGGCCGTTCGGCCTGGCCCTGGCCGCCACGGTGGCCGGCCTCGGCCTGGTGTTCTGGCAGGCCTGGCTGATCGGCGCCGGGCTGGTGGCCGTCATCTTCGCGGCCTGCGGCCTCATCTTCGAGTACTACACCGGCACCCGGCGCACCGCCGAGCACTGAGTCTTCGTACGGCCCAGGGCCGGTGACCCGTACCCGGGTCACCGGCCCTCGCCCTGTCCAACCCGCCGGCGCGTTCCGCGAGACCCGCAGACCTGGAATTTTGCTGCCCCTGCAGAGGCACCAAAGTTCCAAGATCTAGCAGCCGATTTCGGGCCGGGCCCGGGGCGGGGCCGATTTTGTCGGTGGGGTGTGGAAACTACAAGGAGGTAGTTTTCGCGGCAGTCCAGGAGGAGCCATCATGTCGACCCGAGAGTTGCCCTGCGACATCTGCGCGGAGCTCATGCTCTTCGAGGCGCCGCCCTGCGAGGACGGGCACGGCGGCGACTGCCCCGAGCTGGCCTGCGTGGGCTGTGGCACCGTCATGCTGATCGGCCCGACGCCGCTGGTGCTGGTGGAGGCCGGGTCCTCGGCGTACCGGTCCGGACGGCGCGGCACGGCCGCCGGCCGTGGCGCCCGCCGGCCGATCCGACGGACCGTACCGGCCGGTGGTCGCGTCGCGGCCTGAGCCCCTCGGTGGCCGGGCCGCGACCCCGTTCCGGCCGCGCCATGAGCCCGCGACGGCCGGGCCGCGGGCCCGAATGAGCCATCCGGCGGGGTTGGGGCGGGGGTCAGCCGTCCAGGCGGGCGGCGTGCGCCACCTCGATCCAGCGGGCCAGCGCCGCGGCGGCCGCGCCGGAATCGATCGCCGCGGCCGCCCGGTCGAGGCCGGCCCGCATGGTCTCGGCCAGGTCGCCGTCCAGTCCGCCGACCGCCGCGAGCGCGGCCGCGCTGTTGACCAGCACGGCGTCCCGGACCGGTCCCGGCTCACCGGCCAGCAGCCGCCGGGCCGCCTCGGCGTTGAAGTGGACGTCACCGCCCCGCAGGTCGCCCGGGGAGCTGCGCGGCACCCCCAGGTCGGTCGCGTCCAGCAGCGTCTCCGTGACGGCCCCGTCGCGGGCCAGCCAGAGTCGGGTGGGACCGGTGGTGGTGAACTCGTCCAGTCCGTCCTCGCCGCGCATCACCAGCACCGAGTCGCCGCGCTCGGCGAACACCGCGGCCAGCACGCCGGCCATCCGGGCGTCGAAGCAGCCGACCGCGCCCGATCGGGGTCGGCCCGGGTTGGTCAGCGGCCCGAGGAAGTTGAAGAAGCTCGGCACCCCCAGCTCGCGCCGGGTGACCGAGGCGTGCCGCATCCCCGGGTGGAACCGGGCGGCGAAGCAGAACCCGATGCCGGCCTCCGCGACGCACCGCCGCACCCCCTCCGGACCGAGGTCCAGCGGGATGCCCAGGTGTTCGAGCAGGTCGGCGGTGCCGCAGAGCGAGGAGGCCGCGCGGTTGCCGTGCTTCACCACCGGTATCCCGGCGCCGGCCAGCACGATGGCGGTCATCGTGGAGATGTTCACGGTGTGCTGACGGTCACCGCCGGTGCCGACCACGTCCACCGCTTCGGCGCGTACCGGATCGGGGAGGTCCACCAGCAGCGCCTGGCCGAGCTGCGCCTGGGCCAGGCCCAGCACCTCGGCCGGGGTTTCGCCCTTGGCCCGCAGGGCCACGGCGAAGCCGGCCATCTGCACGGGGGTGGCCGACCCGGTCATGATCTCGTTCATCGCCCAGGCCGTGTCGGCGGTGCAGAGGTTCTCCCCGGCCAGCAGCGCCGCCAGCAGGTTGGGCCAGGTCCGATCGCCCACGACGGGCCTCCCGATCCGACGAAGGGATTGCCGGGCCGGCGCGCCGGCCCGGGCCGGACTGTCCCCGCTAGCGGACCGGCGCGGCGCCCGCCGCGCGCTCGCGCAGCAGGCCGGCGACGGTCTGCCCGGTGGCCACCGGGTCCAGCGGGTGTACGAGGGTGGCGTCGACCCGGGCGTATGCGGCGAGCCAGCGGTCGGCCGCGCGGGCGATGACCACGCAGGTCGGCGGGGCGTCGGCGCGGTCGTCCTTGATCTGCCGGGCGATGCCGAGCCCGCCGCCGGGGTTGGCCTCGCCGTCGAGCAGCATCAGGTCGATCTCGTACTCGTCGACCAGCCGCACGCACTCGTCGTAGTCGCTCGCCTCGACGAACTCGACGGCGAGGTCGGGGGCGGGCCGGGTGCCCACGGCGAGCCGCATCCGGTCCCGGACGGCCTGGTCGTCGCTGTAGAGCAGGACGGTGTAAAGACGATCGCTCATCGGTCGCTGGCTCCCACGTCGTAGCTGCCGATTGATCGTACCGGTCGGCCCCCCGGCGTTCCCGTGCCCCCGGGGGGAGGGTGTTCGGCACGAAGTTGGGCACCCCGACGGTGGGCGGCGTGGATCAGGGGCAATAATGACCGCGTGACTGCGGCCCCAGCGATTGACAAGAGCCGGATCCACTCACTGACGCGTCCCAACATGGTGAGCGTCGGGACGATCGTCTGGCTCTCCAGCGAGTTGATGTTCTTCGCGGCGCTGTTCGCGATGTACTTCTCCATCCGGGCGGCGGCGCCGGACCAGTGGGCCACCCACACCGAGGTACTCAAGGTCCCGTACGCCACCGTCTTCACGGTGATCCTGGTGGCGTCCTCGGTGACCTGCCAGCTCGGCGTGTTCGCGGCGGAGAAGGGTGACGTCTTCGCGCTGCGACGCTGGTTCGCGGTGACCTTCGTGATGGGCCTGATCTTCGTGCTCGGCCAGGCCAACGAGTACCGCAACCTGGTCCACGAGGGCATCAAGATCAACGGCGACGGCTACGGCTCGATGTTCTACCTGACCACCGGGTTCCACGGCCTGCACGTCACCGGCGGCCTCATCGCCTTCATCATCTTCATGATCCGCACCACCATGGGCCGGTTCACCCCCGCCCAGGCCACCTCGGCGATCGTCGTCTCGTACTACTGGCACTTCGTCGACGTGGTGTGGATCGCGCTGTACGGCATGATCTACTGGCTTCAGTGATCTTGGCGTGTCACGTTTCGCGCCCACGCCCCGTCTGACCAACAGGTCGAAAAAACCGTTAAGGACTCAGGCCATGACTTCTGACACCCCCGACGCGCGAGCCGGCGTCGGCCGCTCGGGCCGCGGCGGGTCGCGCGGCCCGCTCGCGCGGTTGCGTCGCGGGCCGTCCGTGCCCCGGGGCCGGGAAGCTGAGCCGGTGCTCGCCTCCGCCACACCCCGGCGCCGGCTGCGGCCCGGCGGGGAAGCTGAGCCGGTGCTCGCCTCCGCCACACCCCGGCGCCGGCTGCGCCCCGGCAAGGGCCGGCGGCGGCTGGGCGCCGCCGTACGGCTGCTCGCCGCCCTCACCCTGGCCGGCGGGGCGTACTCCGTGTTCGCCCCCGGCCTGCAGGCCAGCGCCGAGGACGCCAGCCAGCTCAGCGGCGCCGCGGCCGACGGCAAGGCGCTGTACGACGTGAGCTGCGTTTCCTGTCACGGCTCGAACGCGCAGGGCGTCGAGGGCCGCGGTCCGAGCCTGGTGGGCGTGGGCTCCGCGGCGGTGGAGTTCCAGGTGGGCACCGGCCGGATGCCGATGGGTCGCCAGGAGGCCCAGGCGCAGCGCAAGCCCCCGATCTACAACGACGATCAGGTCCGGCAGCTCGGCCAGTACATCCAGGAGCTCGGCGGCGGGCCGCAGGTGCCGGGCGGGAACGTCACGGCGAACGCCGACGTGGCCGAGGGCGGCCGGCTGTTCCGGATCAACTGCTCCTCCTGCCACGCGTTCGGCGGCGGCGGCGGGGCGCTCTCGTCGGGCAAGTTCGCCCCGAGCCTGCACCCGGCCACCGACCGGCAGATCTACGCGGCCATGCTGACCGGCCCGCAGAACATGCCGGTCTTCGGCGACAACCAGTTGCGGCCGGACCAGAAGGCCGACCTGATCGCGTACGTCCAGGAGACGCTGAAGAACCAGCACACCGACCAGGGCGGCTTCAACCTCGGCCGGTACGGACCGGTGACCGAGGGCCTGGCCATCTTCCTGGTCGGGATCGTGGCCCTGGTGTTCGCCGCGCTGTGGATTGCGGGGAAGTCGTGAGCAACGAGGTGAAGCAGCAGCACGAGGGCCGGGACGGAATCGACGTCCAGGACCCGGCGGTGTCCCGGTTCCAGGTCGTCCAGGAGGGCGCCCGGCGGGACGACATCGAGATCGTCCACTACGAGCCGCCGTTCCCGGTGCCCGGCACCAAGCAGGAGCGCCGGCTGACCCGCACGCTGGCCGGGATGTTCCTGCTGGTGGGGCTGCTGGCGACGGCCTTCCTGGTGGTCTACATCTGGTGGCCCTGGCGGTTCGACAAGGACGCCTCGCGGCTCTACACCCCGCTGCTCGGCCTCACCCTCGGGCTGGCCCTGCTGCTGATCGGGTTCGGCGTGCTGGCCTGGGGCAAGAAGCTGCTGCCCAAGGAAATCTCGATCCAGGACCGGCACACCGGGCCGTCGAGCGACGACGACCGCCGGATCGCCGGGCAGACCATGCTGTACATGGCCGACGAGATCGGCGTACGCCGGCGGCCGCTGCTCGGCCTGGCGGCGCTGGCCGGGCTGGCCCCGGTCGGCGCGGTGGCCGCGGCCCCGCTGATCGGTGGGCTCATCCAGAACCCGCACAAGAACAACCAGATGTTCACCACCGGGTGGGCGCCCCGGGACGGCAACCTGATCCGGCTGACCCGCGAGGACGGCACGCCGATCCGGCCCGAGGACGTCAGCGCCGGCGGCCAGATGACGGTGTTCCCCGGCATTCCGGGCGGGCACAGCAACGAGTACGGCGACTCGCCGACGCTGCTGATCCACCTGCGCGAGGACGCCGCGCAGACGGCCCGGACCGCGAACCAGCGCAAGGGCAAGCAGGACTACATGTACGGCAACTACATCGCGTACTCGAAGATCTGCACCCACGCCGGCTGCCCCGCCAGCCTGTACGAGCAGCAGACCAACCGCCTGCTCTGCCCGTGCCACCAATCGCAGTTCCTGATCATCGACAACGCCACACCCGTCTTCGGGCCGGCCAACCGCCCGCTGCCCCAGCTGCCGCTCGACGTGGACGCTGAAGGCTTCTTCGTGGCAAAGTCGGACTACACCGAGACGGTCGGACCGGACTTCTGGGAGCGGCCATGAAACGCCGGAAGATGGACGTAAGGGCGGTCCCGGCCAAGACCGCCGAGGGCCTCGACGACCGTTTCCAGGTCGCCACCCCACTGCGCGCGCTGCTCAACAAGGTCTTCCCGGATCACTGGTCGTTCCTGCTGGGTGAGATCGCGCTCTTCTCGTTCATCGTGCTGCTGCTCACGGGCGTCTACCTGACGTTCTTCTTCGAGCCGGCGATGACCGAGGTGGTCTACAACGGCAGCTACCGGCCGCTGCAGGGCACGACCATGTCGTCCGCGTACGCGTCGAGCCTGAACCTCTCGTTCGACGTCCGCGGCGGCCTGATCATGCGGCAGATGCACCACTGGGCCGCGCTGCTGTTCATGGCCTCGATCGTCGTGCACATGCTGCGGGTCTTCTTCACCGGCGCCTTCCGCAAGCCGCGCGAGGCCAACTGGGTGATCGGCGTCCTGCTGTTCTGGATCGGCTTCCTGGCCGGCTTCACCGGCTACTCGCTGCCGGACGACGCGCTGTCCGGCACCGGCCTGCGGATCGCCTCGGCGATCATCCTGTCCATCCCGGTGATCGGCACCTGGGTCAGCTCGTCGATCTTCGGTGGCGAGTTCCCGGGCACGATCATCATCAGCCGCTTCTTCATCGCGCACGTGCTGCTGATCCCGGGCCTGCTGGTGGCGCTCATCAGCGTGCACCTCGGCCTGATCTTCAAGCAGAAGCACACCCAGTGGCCCGGCCCCGGCCGGACCAACGACAACGTCGTGGGTGAGCGGATGTTCCCGCGCTACGCGATCAAGCAGGGCGGGTTCTTCATGATCGTCTTCGGGGTCATCGCCCTGATGGGCGGTCTGTTCCAGATCAACCCGATCTGGCTGTTCGGGCCGTACGAGCCGGCGGTCGTCTCGGCGGCCAGCCAGCCCGACTGGTACGTCATGTTCCTCGACGGTTCGACGCGGCTCATGCCGGCCTGGGAGATCAACATCCCACTCGGGCACCACTACGTCATTCCGCCGATCTTCTGGCCGACCGTGGTGCTGCCGGGCATCCTGACCATGTTGCCGCTGTTCTACCCGTTCATCGAGGCACGGCGGACCAAGGACTACCGGATCCACAACCTGCTCGAACGCCCCCGGGACAATCCGGGCCGGACCGCGCTGGGCGCCATGGCCGTGGCGTTCTACATCGTGCTGACGATTTCCGGCGGCAACGACGTGATCGCGGACAAGTTCCAGATCAGCCTGAACGCGATGACCTGGGCGGGCCGGATCGGCCTGCTCATCGTGCCGCCGCTGGCGTACTACGTGGTCTACCGGCTCTGCCTGGGCCTCCAGCAGCACGACCGGGAGGTGCTGTCGCACGGCGTGGAGACCGGCATCATCCGGCGGCAGCCGGACGGCCGGTTCTACGAGGTCCACCAGCCGCTGGCCGAGGCGGCCCACGGAGACGGCCACGACGGCCACCACGAGCTGCCGTACGCCGGCTGGGTGGTGCCGAAGAAGATGAACCGGCTCGGCGCGCTGGGTCCGGCCATCCGCGGCTTCTTCAAGCCGGTCGAGGAGCCGGCCGAGGCGCCCGTCTCGCCGGGCCACCCGCCCGTGGCGGACCGGCCGGAACGGGCCGAGCTGGGAAGCCGCCAGCGCGGCAACAACTAAACCCGCACCGCCGTACCGCGGCGCCCGCCGGACCCCGGCGGGCGCCGCGCCGCATTTCCGGGCCTGAAAGGAAGGGCCCCTTATTATCGCTTTTGGTAGAGGAAGGGCCCCCTGTTAACGCCCGCGGCCCGGGAGCGCTGCGATCGCGAGCGCTGCGATGCCGGACGTCGGCCGCCGCCCCGGACGCGTTGGCTACCCGCCCGGATCACCCTCATGCCCCCTGAGCGGCACAAACATTCGCCCCGGGATCCCCGGCGTGCGGTCGCCGCAAGGGGGTACCCGTGCGGTCCAACGACCAAGGGGGGAACACCATGTTGGGGGTGAAACGGCTGGCCGTGATCGCCGGTCTGGCGGTCATCGGCCTCGTGCCGGCCGCCGCGGCCGAGGCCACCGCGGCGCAGGGCACGGCGGCGCCGTCCGGGAGCGCATCGCCGGCGCAGCAGGACACGCAGTACCTGCAGACCATCCACCAGGTCAACCTGGCGGAGATCTCGGGCGGCAACGTGGCGCAGCAGAAGGCGTCGAACCAGCAGGTCAAGGATCTGGCGACGCAGTTCGTCACCGACCACACCCAGCTCGACCAAGCCGTGCAGAGCACCGCCTCGCAGGCCGGGGTGACGCTGCCGAACGCGCCGAGCAACGACCAGCAGGCCGTGCTCAACCAGCTGCAGGGGCTGAACGGCTCGGCCTTCGACAACGCCTGGGTGACGGCCGAGCTGGCCGGCCATCAGAAGGCCATCCAGGCCACCGAGACCGAGATCAACCAGGGTTCCGACGCGGCGGTGAAGCAGCTCGCCCAGCAGGCGCTGCCGGTGCTCCAGGCACACCTGGAGTCGCTCCAGGCGCTGGCTCAGAGCCTCGGCATCGCGGTGCCGGGCGCGTCCGGCACGCCGAGCCCGGGCACCAGCTCCGGTAGCGCGAGCCCGAGCGGCAGCGCCTCGCCGGGGACCGGCGGCACCACCGAGTCGCCGGGCAACGGCGGCACGACCGAGGCCCCGACCGAGGAGCCGACCCCGGCCACCACCTGACCGGGGCACGACCGCAACAACCCAACGGGCCCGCCGGCGCAGAGCCGGCGGGCCCGGCGGCGCGCCGAGCCGGCGGGCCCGGGAGCGCGCCGAGCCGGCGGGCCAGGGTGCGCGCCCAGCCGGCGGGCCCGGGCGGCGCGGGTGCGGTGTCGCACGGGGGATCAGTCCGTGCCGGCGAGGCCGATCGCGAACGCCTCCTCCAGATCATGCTGCGAGTACGCCCGGAACGCGATGTGCGACTCGGTGTTCGTCACGCCCGGCACCTTGGAGATCCGCCCGGCGATCACCTCGGCCACCTGGTCGAACTCCCGAACCCGCACGATGGCGATCAGATCGGTGTTGCCGGCGACCGAGTAGACCTCGCTCACCCCCGGCAGCTCGGCCAGCGCCTCCGCCACCTCGGGGATCGAGTCGGTGGCGCAGTCGATCAGAACGATCGCAGTGATCACCGGTGGGCTCCTTTCCTGGGACCGCGTCGAAGACCCGTACCGTCGACTTTGCCACAGACCCTAGATCGTGCCGGCGGGCAGCGTCCGGCCGCGGCCGAACCGGACGGCGTCGGTGAGTCGCTCGTCCGGCCCGACCACCTCGCCCGGCCAGACCACCGCCCGCACGGTCGTGCCGCGGACGGTCGCGCCGGCGCCCACCACCGTCCGGTCGCAGCTGCCGGTCACCGTCGCGGTGGGATCGATCAGGTTGCGGCCGCCCGCGGCGTGCAGGTTGGCCGCCAGGTAGTCGGCGGGCGTGCCGGTGTCCAGGTACGTGCCGGCGAACGGCACGATCTCGAGGTCGCCGGCCGCCTCGGCGGGCCGCCAGACGGCCCGGACCAGATTCGGTTCCGCGCCCGACAGCCGGTCCAGATACCGGGCGGGGATCAGTGAGAAGCCGGCGAACCGGTGGCCGCTGAACTCCGCGGGTTCCGGGCCCGAGGCGGGCACCCCCAGCAGCCGTACGGTGTGGCCGTCCCAGCCGGTCAGCAGGGCGGCGATGTCCGGCCCGGGCGGCCGGTCCGGGTCGGCGAGGTACCCGTCGGCGTTGCCCACCAGCACGCCCCGGCCGGCGATCCAGTCCCGCAGCCGCGCCAGCCCGCCGGCGGTGCCCAGCGGGCCGTCCGGCTCCACCGACAGCGTGGCCCGGTCGCCGACGTGCCGCACCACCCGCTCGCCCAGGTAGCAGGCGTTGACGGCCACCGTGGCCGGGCCGGCGAGGCCGAGCCCGGCCACCCGGGCCAGCGCCCGGTCCAGCAGCGGAACGTTGCCGACCGGGCAGAGCGCCTTTGGCACCTGCTCGGTGAGCGGACGCAGTCGCCGCCCCTCGCCCGCGGCCAGCACGACCGCGCAGACCCCGGCCGCGCGGTCCCCGCCGGGTCCGGAGGGGGCGCCGGTCACGCGCCGGACCGGCGGTTGGCCGGCGCCTCCGGGCCCACCCCGTACATGCCGAGCAGCCGGGCGGTGTTCGTGGTGAGCACGGGCAGGTCGTCCACCGGATGCCAGGCCGCCTCGTACACCTCCGCGCCGTCCACGGCCAGCTGGACGCCGGACGCCGGGACGCGCGCCGTGAAGACCATGTCGACCCAGCCCCTGGCGTGCACCACGGCGTTCGGGACGGCCGGTGTGAGCTGGTCCGTCCGCAGGTGTACGCCGCTCTCCTCGGCCAGCTCGCGGGCGGCGCCGACGATCGGCGGCTCGGCCCGGCGCAGCAGGCCGGCCGGCAGCCCCCACTTCCGCCCGGGCGGTTGCCGCAGCAGCAGCAGGCGGCCCGGCTCGGCGGCGTCGGCGTCCCACACCACGGTGACCGCGCCGACGATGTACTTGGGCACGGCCAACCGCACCAGCCGGTGCCGGAACTTGAGCGGCAGCCGGTAGAAGACACGGTAGAGCGCGGCCCGGGGGAGGCGGCGGAGAGCGGCGGTCACCGTACCAGGCTAGAGGTTGCCGGTTGGCGTCCGGACGCCCAGGTCATTCCGGGTGGTCGACCAGGGCGATGAGCTGCTCCACCACGGCCTCCGGCTCGAGTGTCCGGTCGAAGACCGCGACGAGCATGGTGTCCACGTCGGGGTAGCCGCGTTCCTCGGCCAGCCGGCGCAGCGGCAGGTCGCTGGCGAGACCGCGGTTGTGCCGGCGCAGCGCCAGCCCGACCGCCGCCCGGCCCAGGCGTACCTTGTCGGCGATGGAGATGCCCGGCTCCTCGTGCTGGGCGAACCAGCGGTTGATCTGGAGCTGGGCCTGGGGCGACTTGACGAACCCCAGCCACTCCTTGCGGGGGCCCGGCGGCGCCACCGCCAGGTCCAGCTCGGCGTGCGCGTCGCCCTCGGTGAAGATCTCCACCACGTCGCCCTCGCCCAGCTCGGAGCCCAGCGGGGCCAGCCTGCCGTTGATCTTGGCGGCCAGGCAGTGGTCGCCGCGATGCGGGCCCAGCTCGTACGCCAGGTCGACCGGGGTCGAGCCGGCCGGCAGCACCACCTGCCGGCCCTCGGCGAAGACCTGTACCTGCGACTCGGCCAGGTCGCAGCGCAGCGACTGGAGGAACAGGGTGGGGTCCGCCGTCTCCTGCTCCCAGTCGAGCACCCGGCGCAGCCAGTCGAGCTGTTCGGCGCTCGGTGTGGAACCGGCGTCCGGTTGCGGGTAGCGGAAGTCGGCCGCGACGCCGTACTCCGCGGACCGGTGCATGGCGCGGGTGCGGATCAGCACCTCCACCGAGCTGTCGTCCGGGCCGCAGACCGTGGTGTGCAGGGAGCGGTAGAGGTTGTTCTTGGGCGAGGCGATGTAGTCCTTGAACCGGCCCGGGACCGGCCGCCACAGTCCGTGGATCGCGCCCAGCGCCGCGTAGCACTCGTTGTCCGGCCCGTCCACCACGATTGAGATGCGGGGCAGGTCCACCGGGGTCGGCTGGCCGGCCGCCACCGTGTCCTTCCAGATCGAGTAGACGTGCCGGGGCCTGGCCTGCACGTCGGCGTCGATCCGGTCCCGGCGCAGCACCACCCGGGCCTCGCGGACCACCCGGGTCAGGTACGACTCCCGGGCGGGCTGGCCGGCCGCCACGTGCGCCTGGATCCGGGCGAACTCCTCGGGCTCCAGGTGCATCAGCACCGCGTCGTCGAGTTCCCGCTTGAGCATCTGGATGCCCAGCCGGTCGCAGAGCGGGACCAGCACCTCGGCGGTGGCCCGGGCGATCCGGGCGCGGGAGGCGGGGGAGCGGGCGTCGAGGGTCCGCATGTTGTGCAGCCGGTCGGCGAGCTTGATGATCAGAACCCGGACGTCCTTGCCGGCCGCGATGATCATCTTTCGGATCGTCTCGGCCTCGGCGGCCTTGCCGTAGAACTCCTTGTCGAACTTCGTCACCCCGTCGACCAGCAGCGCCACCTCGGACCCGAAGTCGCCGTCCAGCGCGTCCAGCGTGTAGCGGGTGTCCTCCACGGTGTCGTGCAGCAGGGCCGCCACCAGCGTGGTGGTGTCCATCCCCAGCTCGGCGCAGATCTGCGCGACCGCCAGCGGGTGGGTGATGTACGGCTCCCCGCTCTTGCGGAACTGCCCCCGGTGCATGCTCTCGGCGATCGCGTACGCCCGGCGCAGGGCCGCGGCGTCCGCGCCGGAGTGCACGGCCCGGTGCGTACGGACCATGGTGGTGACCGGGTCGCCGTCGGCCGGCGGCCAGGACAGCAGCGTGCGCAGCCGCCGGGCCAGCGGGAAGTCCACGGGGAGGGAACCGCCGAGAGCGGCGCCGCGACCGGCGTCGACGTCCACCCGGGACACCTCCTCACCGGGCCATGCCGCCACCGCTCGCGCGAAGGTGCGACAGCGGGCCACGAATCGGGCACGAATGCACTTCTCTACCAGAGTAAGCGAGCAAGGGTCGGCCGATCGGGTCGTTACTCATCGTCGTTCGGACAACAGTTGGCCGGCGGCCGATTCGGCCCTGGTCAACAGCTCGCGGAACCGGGCCGCGCCGTTGACCGGGGAGGACCACGGGTCGGACGCTTCCACCAGCCGGGTTTCCGGTCGTTCCAACCAGGACAGGATCCGCTCGGACTCCTCGGCCGTGGCGTTGGGGATCGGGCCGGACCCCGGCATGACCGTCTCGGCGGTGGCCAACACCTGCTTCAGGGTGGCCCGGGGCGGCATGCCCGGCCTGGCCAGGGCGGCCCCGGCGAGCCGGCCGTGCCGGACCACCACCAGCTCCCAACCGCCGTCCGCGGTGCGCCGGGCGGCGGACAACTCGGCGATCCGGGCCAGCCCGAGCAGGCGCTGCATCCGTACAGTGGCCCGCAGCACCGCCGCGAGCCGGCCACGGACCACGGCGGCCTCCTCGTACCGCTGGGCGGCCGAGAGCGTCTCGATCCGGGCCAGCAGCGCGGCCACCACCGCGCCCGGGTCGCCGGTGGTGGCCCGCCGGAACGCCCCGGCCGCGCGCTGCTCGTAGTCGGCCACCGAGATCCGGTGCTCGCACGGCGCCGCGCACCGGCCCAGCTCGGCCAGCGCGCAGGCCGGCAGCGTGCTGCGGGTGGACAGCCGGTGGGTGCACTGGCGCAGCGGCAGCGCGTCGTGCATCGCGGCCGCCGCCAGCTCCGCGGCGCGCCGGGAGGTGAACGGGCCCAGGTAAGCCTCGTCGCCGGCCGGCAGCTTGGCCACCATCGACAGCCGCGGATAGGCCTCGGTGGTCAGCTTCAGCCACACCACCCGCTGGGGATACTTCGACCGCCGGTTGTACGGCGGGGCGTGCGCGGCGATCAGCCGCAGCTCGCGTACCTCGGCCTCCAGCGCGTGCGCGCACTCGACCGTGTCGACCCGCTCGGCCGCGGCCAGCATCTCGGACATCCGAGCCCGCTTCTCGGCCGCGGTGAAGTAGCTGCGCACCCGGGTGGCGATGTCGCCGGAGGTGCCGACGTACAGCGGGCGGCCGTCACCGGCCCGGAAGATGTAGACGCCCGGAACCCGGGGCAGCCCCTCGGCCAGGTGCCGCTTGCGGCGCTGCACCGGGCTCACCGCCCGGCAGAACTCGATGGCCTCGCCGATCGTGTGCACCCGGTGCCCGCCCAGCCGGCCGATCAGCCCGTGCAGCACGTCGACGGTGGCCTCGGCGTCGGCCAGCGCGCGGTGGCTGGGCTGCCGGGGGGTCCGGAAGTAGGCGGCGAGCGTGCCCAGCTTGCGGTTGGGCACCTCGTCGGCGGTGAGCACCCGGCGAGCCAGGGCCGCGGTGTCCAACACCCGCGGGTTGGGCCAGGCGTATCCGTGCCGGGCGCAGGCGGCCTTGAGAAACCCCACGTCGTACGGGGCGTTGTGCGCCACCAGCACCGCGTCGCGGAGGAACTCCAGCAGGCTCGGCAGCACCTCCTCGATGGGCGGGGCGGGCAGCAGCATGGCCTGGGTGATCCCGGTCAGCACGGTGATGAACGGCGGGATGGGCTCGCCCGGGTTGACGAGCGTGGCCAGCACGCCCAGCTCCTCGCCGCCGCGCACCTTGACGGCGCCCACCTCGGTGATGCCGCCGCCGTCCGGCGCGCCACCGGTGGTCTCCAGGTCCAGCACCACGAAGGTGGTCTGATGCAGCGGCAGCTCGTCGGGGATGCCGGCCGAGGGGTCGAGCAGGCCGTCGAGGGTGCCCTGCAGGTATTGCGGTTGCGCCACGGCGGGCAGGTTAGAAGCCCCGTACGACACTTCCGGCGCGCGGGGGTCGGATCGGGCCGGAACCACGCAGCTCACCGCATCGGTGGACTCAGCGGGCGGTCAGCTGGACGGCGGTGGGAGACTTGACAGATGTCGCACCCCGAGCCCCGCCCGCACGGTCCCGCCGATCCGGCGGCCACCGGGGCGACCGGCGGTTCGGGCCCGTGGGCGGGAGGCGCGGACGCGGCGTCCGAGCCGGCCGACGCCCTCGTACCGGGGCCGGACGGCTATCCCCAGGGCGAGACGGCCGCCCCGGAGGACGCCCTCGACGGTGAGCCGGCGGGCGTCCTCGCCGGCGGCCCGGCGGGTGATCCGGTGGACGCCCTCGACGCCGACCCGGAGGGAGCGGAGCCGGCGCTGCCCGAATCGGCCCGGCAGCGGGTCATCGCCCTGGCCGCCGCGGCCCTGCCCGCCCTGCCGGTCGAGGAGATGCCGGTGCCGCTGCGGCGGGTGGCCAAGTTCGCCCCGAACCGGCGCGCCCGGCTCGGCGGGGCGGCGATCGCCACCCAGCTCGCGGCCGATCCGCTGTTCCGGCAGCGGGTCGGGTCGCGGGTGCTCGGCGAGGCCGGCGAGCTCGGCGCGGCCGTGCGGGCCGGCACGGTTCCCGCGGCCGCCGATCCGGTGCAGGTGGCCGCCCTGGCCTACCTGATCCGCCCGGTGGGCTGGCGTGATCTCGTCGAAGCCAGCGGCGCGGCGGTGCGGGCCGAGGCCGACAGCGCCCAGATCGCGGCCCAGGTGCGGGAGGCCGAACAGCGCGCCGCACGGGCCGAGCACGACCGCGCGGTGGCCCGGGTCGAGGCCGACAAGCTGCGTGACGAGCTGGCCCGGGGCCGCGAGGAGCTGGGCCAGCTGCGCGAGGAGACCCGGGTGCAGTCCCGCGCGCTGCGCGAGGCCCAGGCCCAGCAGCGCCGGCTCAGCGAGTTGCTGGCCACCGAGAAGGGTCGTGCCAACCGGGCCACGGCCGATCACGACGCCGAGCTGCGCCGGCTGCGGGCGAAGCTGGCCGAGGCCGAGAGCGTGGCCGGGGCGGCCCGGCAGAGCGCGAAGGATGCCCGGTCGGTCGCCGACGCCCGGCTGTGGCTGCTGCTGGAGACCATCGGCCAGGCGGCCATGGGGCTGCGCCGGGAGCTGGCCCTCGACCCCGCGGACCGGCTGCCGGCCGACTTCGTCGCGGACGAGTTCGCGGACCGGCCCGGCGACCGGGCGCCGACCCGGGCCGGGGCGCGGGCGCTGGACGCCGACGACCCGGCCCGGCTGGACGAGCTGCTGGCGCTGCCCCGGGCGCACCTGGTGGTGGACGGTTACAACGTCACCAAGCGGGGTTTCGGGGAGATGTCGCTGGAACAGCAGCGCAAGCGGCTCATCACCGGGCTGGGTGGGCTGGCCGCCCGGACCGGGGACGAGGTGACCGTGGTGTTCGACGGGGCGGAGCGGGTGCACGGGCTGCCGCCCGCCCCGCGCGGGGTCCGGGTGCTGTTCTCCCGCAAGGGAGAGACGGCCGACGAGCTGATTCGCCGGCTGGTCCGCGCCGAGCCGGCCGGGCGCCCGCTGGTCGTGATCTCCTCCGACCGGGAGGTGGCCGACGGAGTACGCCGGCACGGCGCGTACCCGCTCAGCGCCGACACCCTGCTCCGCCGCCTCGCCCGCTCCTGACCACCCCTCCACTCGCCTGCCCCCCTCCCGCCCTGCCCCTCCCGCGCCCTGCCCTTCCGCGCCCGCCCCGCCCGCCTCCTCGCCTCCGTCGATCTTGCAGTTGTGGCCGTGCATTTGCGGCTTCTGTGGCGTTTCGTACGGGCCCGAAGTGCAAGATCGACAAAGGGGACGGGGTGGGGGGTTCGTCCCTGGTGGAGCGCGGTGGCGGGTTTGTCGTACCCCCGGAATACCGTCTATGTCACGGACGGTGGCCAGGTCGTCAGTCGGGGCTGCCGACGCACGCGAGGAGAGGCGAAACGATGCTCATCGACTGCGACACCTGCGTCGCCCGCGAGCGGGGCTGCCCCGGCTGCCTGGTGCGCGCCCTGGATGAGGTGCCGGACGCCGAGCTCACCCCCGCCGAGGAACGCGCCATCGAGGTGTTCGCCCGGGCCGGGTTTGATGTCGAGGTGCTGAGCGCCCCGCCACCCGCCGCGACCAGGCTGACCCGGCGGTCCGGGCGCCGCCGGCACGTGGCCTGAGCCGCCGGCACGTGGCGTGAGCCGCCGGCACGTGGCGTGAGGCGGCGGCACGTGGCGTGAGCCGCCGGGGGTGGCGTGAGGCGGCGGCACGTGGCCTGAGCCGCCGGGGCGGGGCCTGAGCCGCCCCCGGCACGTGGCGTGAGGCGGCGGCACGTGGCGTGAGCCGCCGCCCGGATCCGCGGTGGGCGAGGCCGCCCATAGGATGGGCCGACGCGCACCGGCGGCGGGAGGAGCTGCGCTGATGAGTCCACGGGCGTGGGCGGTGGCGACCCTCATCGGGCTCGCGGTGGCCCTCCTGCTCGCGGCGGTCCTGCTGGTTCCGTGGAGCCGGCCGCCGGCGCCGCGCGCCGACCAGCTGGCCGCGCTGCGCGAGCTGCCGGCCGCCCAGGTCGCCCGGGCGCGGGCCTTCGCCGGGGCGCTGCGCCCCGCCGGGTACGCCTCGACCGCGATCGGCCTCGTCGTCGCGCTCCTGCTCGGGCTCACCCCGCTGGGCGCCGGACTGGTGCGCCTGGTCGGCCGGCCGTTCGGGCAGCACTGGATCGCCGAGGCGGTCCTCGGCGGCCTCGCCGTGATCTTTCTGGCCGATCTGGTGACGCTTCCGGTCGCGGCCTGGCGGCACACGGTCGTGGTCCGGTACGGCATCTCCACCCAGGGCTGGGGCGGCTGGGTCGGCGACCTGCTGCGGTCGTACGCGGTGACGGCCGTGATCGGCGCGGTGGCCCTGTTCGCCTTCTACGCGGTGACCAGGCTGTCCCCGCGCTGGTGGTGGGCCTTCGGCGCGGCCGGCGCGGCGCTGCTCGTGACGCTGCTGTCGTTCATCCTGCCGGTGCTGGTGGAGCCGGTCTTCAACCGCTTCACCCCGATGCCGGCAAGCCCGCTGCGCACCGAGCTGCTGGCGCTGGCCGACCGGGACGGGGTGCCGGTGCGGGATGTCCTGGTGGCCGACGCCTCCCGGCGCACCCGGGCGGTCAACGCCTACGTGTCGGGCCTCGGGCCGACGCGGCGGATCGTCGTCTACGACACCCTGCTCCGGGAGGCGACGCCGGCGGAGGTCACCAGCGTGGTGGCCCACGAACTCGGGCACGCCCGGGACCGGGACGTGTTCACCGGGACGCTGCTCGGCGCGCTGGCCGCGGCCCTCGCCGTGGTCGCGATCTATCTGCTGGGGGAGTGGGCCGGGCTGCTCCGCGCGGCCGGGGTGACCGGCATCGCGCTGCCGCGGGCCCTGCCGCTGCTGCTCGCCGTGCTCGCGGTGGCGGGGGTGGTGGCCGCGCCCGTGCAGGCGCTGGTCTCCCGGCGGCTGGAGGCCCGGGCGGACGCGCACGCGCTGGCCCTGACCGACGACCCGGACACCTTCGCGGCCATGCAGCAGCGGCTGTCGATGGTCAACCTGAGCGATCCCGACCCGCCCCGGTGGGCGTACCTCTACTCGGCGAGCCATCCGTCCACGGTGGAGCGGATGGCGGCGGCCCGGGCGTACGCGCGGCGGTCCGGCCGGTGAACCGTACGCTGCTCGTCACCAACGACTTCCCGCCCCGGCACGGCGGCATCCAGCTCTTCGTCCACCGGCTCGCGCTCGGCCAGCCGGCCGACTCCGTCGTGGTGTACGCCTCCACCTGGCGCGGCGCCGAGGCGTTCGACGCGGAGCAGCCGTTCGAGGTGGTCCGCGAACCGACCTCGGTGCTGTTGCCCACCCCCGGGGTGGCCCGGCGGGCCGCCGAACTGGCCCGGGACCGCGGCTGCGACACCGTCTGGTTCGGCGCCGCGGCCCCGCTCGGGCTGCTGGCCACCGGCCTGCGCCGGCGGGCCGGCGTGGACCGGGTGGTGGCGCTGACCCACGGACACGAGGCCGGCTGGACCACCGTGCCCGGCACCGGGCCCCTGCTGCGCCGGATCGCGCGCGGCGCCGACGTGGTGACATACCTCGGCGACTACCAGCGACGCCGGCTCGAGCCGGTGATGGGCGGGCTGACCGAACTGCGCCGGCTCGCGCCGGGGGTCGATGTCGATGCCTACCATCCCGGGGTCGACGGCGCCGCGGTGCGGGCCCGGTACGGCCTGGCCGGCCGGCCCGTGGTGGTGTGCGTCTCCCGGCTGGTGCCGCGCAAGGGTCAGGACTCGCTGATCCGGGCGCTGCCGGCGGTCCGGCGTCGGGTGCCGGACGCGGCCCTGCTGCTGGTGAGCGGCGGCCCGTACCGGTCCACCCTGGAACGGCTGGCCCGGGAGACCGGGGTGGAGCGCGACGTGGTGTTCACCGGTTCGGTGCCGTGGGCGGAGTTGCCCGAGCACTACGCGGCCGGCGATGTGTACGCGATGCCGTGCCGCACCCGCAACCGGGGCCTGGACGTGGAGGGACTCGGCATCGTCTACCTGGAGGCGTCCGCCACCGGGCTGCCGGTGGTGGCGGGTGACTCCGGCGGCGCGCCGGACGCGGTACGCGACGGCGAGACCGGTTACGTGGTCGGTGGGCGGGACGGCGCGGCCCTGGTTGATCGACTGGTCAGTCTGCTCACTGACCGGCAGCTGGCGGCCCGGATGGGCGCGGCCGGACGGTCCTGGGTGGACCGGGAGTGGCGCTGGGACCGGCAGTCCGCCCGGCTCACCGAGCTGCTCGCCGGCTGACCACCGCCCCGGCTGACCGCCGGGGCAGCTGGGTCACCGCGATCCCGCGCTCCCGGTACGGACCTGATGCCGAAGCCGGCGCGGGCGACCGGAAGCGCGGGTCGCGGCGGGTGTCAGAACTTGGGGGCGTCGGGCGCCTCGAGCAGCCCGAGCCGCAGCGCCGTCATGAGCGCCTGCGCCCGGTTGGCCGCGCCCAGCTTCTCGTAGAGCTTCGAGATGTGCGTCTTGGCGGTCGACTCGCTCACGAACAGCTGCTTGGCGATGCCGGCCACGCTCATGCCGTCGGCCAGCAGCCGGAGCACCTGGCCCTCGCGCGGGCTCAGCTGCGGCCCGGACGGGGCGAGCCGGCGCTTCATGGCCTCGGCCAGGTCCGCGGCGGTGAACGCGCTGGGCGACGAGGCCGCGTGCCGGGCGGCGGCCACCACCTCGTCGGCCGGGGCGGTCTTGGGCACGAACGCGCTGGCGCCGGCCTCCAGGGCGCCGAACAGCTGGTCGTCGCCGGCGTACATGGTCAGCACCACGATTCCCATGGTGGCGCTGGACTTGCGCAGCGCCCGGGTGGCCTCCAGCCCGCTGCCGTCGGGCAGCCGGAGATCCATGATCACCACGTCGGGTTGCAGCGCCCCCGCCTGCCGAACCCCCTCCGCGGCGGTGGCGGCCTCGCCGACCACCTCGAACTGCCGGTCCCGCTCGAAGGCGTGCCGCAGTCCCTTGCGGATCAGATCGTGATCGTCGACGAGCAGGACCTTGGTGCGGGTCGTCGGCATGGGGCTGGTGGTCATGTTCCGGGTTACTCCCCTTCTGGTGCGGTGCTACCGCGCACGTTATCTCGCCGAGGGGACGTTCCGACCACCACTGCGACGGTGGTGCCGCTCGGGTGGCGCGGACTGATCTCCAGCCGGCCCCGGATACGTTCCGCCCTCTCTGCCATGATCGCAAGACCGTACCGTCCGTCGGGCCGCTGGTCAGCGATGCCCTGACCATCATCCGACACTTCAATTCGGGCGTACGGGGGGTCCACCTCGCAGGTGACCCAGAGGTTTGCGGCACTCGCGTGCTTTCGGGCGTTCGTGACCGCTTCCTGTGCGATCCGCAGCAGCTCCGCCTCGGTGGCGGCCGGCAGCCGCGCGGTCGACTCGTCGAGCGAGAGATGCACCCGCAGCCCGGCCGACGCGCCCACCGTCCGGGCGTACTCGGCGATCGCGGCGGCCAGCCCGCCGTGCCGGTCGACCTCGCTGCGCAGCTCGAACAGGCTCAGCCGCAGCTCCGTGATCACCCGGGTGACCTCGCCGCGCAGCGTACGCAGCGACTCCTCGGTCTCCTTGGCGTCGGAGTGCACCGTGGCCAGCGCGTTGTCGATGCCGTAGCCGACCATCACCAGCTCCTGCGCCACCCCGTCGTGGATCTCCCGGGCCAGCCGCTGCCGTTCCTCGTTGGTGGCCAGCGACCGCACCTCGTCGAACAGCAGGGCGGCCTCCAGCCGCAGCGCGGCCGGGTCGGTCAGCGCCCGTACCCGGGCCACCACCGGCGACGGGTAGGCGTTGGCCACGTCGGCCTCCAACGTCACCAGCCCGACGGTCCGCACGCCGGCCACCAGCGGTACGACCAGCGCCGACACCTCCCCGCCGGGATGCGAGCGGGCCTGCGAGCGGTGCGCCGTCTGCGGCTGCTGGCTGGCCCAGGCGTCGGCGATGGCCGAGTCGGCGTCCAGCGTCGTCTCCCAGTCCACCCGGTCGGCGCCGCGCTGGGCCAGCACCACCAGGCGGCCACCGCCGCTGGCCGACAGCACCGCGGCCCGGTCGGCCCGGGTCACCGTGAGCAACTCCTCCACCAGGTGCTCGGAGATCCCGCCCGGATCGAGGGTGGCGCCCGGAAGCTGTCGGGCCACGCTGCGCAGCTGGGTGAGCAGCCGGGTGGCCTCGGCGTACGGCTGGGGCTCGGCGGCCCCGCGTGCCCGCACCACCCGCTGGAAGGTGGCGGCCGCGTACAGGCCGAGCGCGGCCAGGATCAGCCACTGCGCGCAGACCGCGAGATACCAGGGCTGGGCCAGCTGCCGCTGCCCGCCGGACGTGGTGAGCGCCCCGCCCACCAGCAGGACGGCCGCGGTGACCCCGAGCAGGGCGGCGCCCTCGCGGGTGCGCCGGCTCAGCGCGGTCACGGTGAGCGGCACCGCGAGGTACGGCAGGATCGCCGACGCTCCCCAGCCGCCGCCGGTGACGGCCACGGCCGCCACCTGGCTGGCGGCCAGCCCGATGATCACCGCTTCGGCGAACCGGCCGAGCGGTCCGAGCAGCGCGTGCCGGGGGGCCAGCACCGCCGGGATGCCGGCGACCGCGAGCAGCACCACCCAGACCAGCTGGCCCATCTCGCGCGTCGCCACCAGGGTGAGGATCGCGACCAGACCGAGCATGACGATGCGGGCGGTCGCCGCGAGGGGGCGCGGGCGGAGGCGGGCGGCTGTCGGCGCGGACACCTGACGGATCGTAGTCAGCTTCCGTAGATGGCCGCGATCTCCGCGGCGTATGTCTTGTGCACCACGTTGCGCTTGACCTTGAGCGAGGGCGTCAGCTCCCCGCTGGCCTCGGTGAAGTCGGCCGGCAGGATGCGGAACTGCTTGATGGCCTCCGGCTTGGAGACGGCCCGGTTGGCGTCATCCACGCAGCCCTGGATCTCCGCCCGCAGCTGCGGGTCCTCGCGCAGGTCGGCAACGGCGGTGCCGGCGGGGTGGCCGTGCTCGGCCAGCCAGCCCGGCCAGGCGTCGGGGTCGATGGTCACCAGGGCGGCGATGAACGGCTGCCGGTCGCCGACCACGACGCACTGGCTGATCAACGGGTGCGCCCGGATCCGGTCCTCGAGCACCGCGGGCGCCACGTTCTTGCCGCCGGCGGTGACGATGATCTCCTTCTTGCGGCCGGTGATCGTCAGGTAGCCGTCGTCGTCCAGTTGACCCAGGTCGCCGGTGCAGAACCAGCCGTCCCGGAGCGCCTCGGCGGTGGCGTCCGGGTTGTTCCAGTAGCCGGAGAAGACGATGTCGCCCTTGATCAGCACCTCGCCGTCGTCGGCGGTCCGGATGGTCACCCCCGGCAGCGGCCGGCCGACGGTGCCGACCCGGGTGGCCGAGGGCAGGTTGGCGGCGGCCGCCGGGGAGGTCTCGGTGAGGCCGTAGCCCTCCTGGATGGCCACGCCCACCCCGCGGAAGAAGTGCCCGAGCCGGGCGCCCAGCGGCGCGCCGCCGGAGATGGCCGCCCGGCACCGGCCGCCGAGGGCGGTCCGCAGCTTGCGGTAGACCAGCCGGTCGAAGACCCGGTGCTGCGCCCGCAGCCGCAGGCCCGGCCCCGAGGGCGTGTCCAGGGCCTGGCTGTAGGCCACGGCCACCTGCTCGGCGCGGGCGAAGATGCCGCCCTTGCCCTCGGCCTGGGCCCGCTGGGCGGCCGCGTTGTAGATCTTCTCGAAGACCCGGGGCACCGACAGCACGAAGGTGGGCTCGAAGGTGCGCAGGTCCTCGGCCAGGCTCCTGGTGTCCGGCGCGTGCGCCATGGTGGCCCGGGCGGCCACCACGCCGATCTGGATCAGCCGCGCGAAGGCGTGCGCCAACGGCAGGAACAGCAGCGTCGAGGCGCCCTCGTGGAACAGGTTGGGCAGCACCGGGATGGCGTTGGCGATGTCCGCGTACATGTTGCGGTGGGTCAGGGCGCAGCCCTTGGGCCGTCCGGTGGTGCCGCTGGTGTAGATGATCGTGGCGAGGTCGCCCGAGCGGAGGGCGGCGCGCCGCGCGTCGATCTCGGCCTCCTCGACCGTGGCGCCGCGGGCCAGCAGCCCGTCCAGGTCACCCGTGTCGATCTGCCACAGGTGCTCCAGCCCGGGCAGCCGGTCCCGGATCCCGGCGAGCAGCAGGGCGTGCGCGTTGGTCTCCACGAAGCAGGCCGCCGCGCCCGAGTCGGCCAGGATCCAGGCCACCTGCTCGGCGCTGGACGTCTCGTAGATCGGCACGGTCACCGCGCCGGCCGCCCAGATCGCGTAGTCCAGCAGGGTCCACTCGTACCGGGTCCGGCTCATCAGCCCGACCCGGTCGCCCGGCGAGATCCCCGCGGCGACCAGCCCGCGGGCCACCGCCACCACCTCGTCCCGGAACTGCCGGCAGGTGACGTCGGTCCAGCCGCCCGAACCGTCCGGTGCGGGCCGGACGAACTGCACGTGGTCCGGTGCGGCCGAGGCGTTGGCCCAGACCGGGTCGGTCAGGTTGGCCGCGTCGCCGATGGTGACGACCGGGGGGACCGAGAACTCACGCACCTGAACTCCCTCGTACTCGTGCCCGCGGCGGCGTCGTGCCGACCCGCCGGGCCCTGTCGAACCTACCTGTCCGCGCCCGTACCGCGCCCGCAGCCCTCCGACGGGGCCCGGGGACCGGCGGCCGAGCCGGCCGGCCGCGGGCGTTACGCGGCCGTCGGGACGGGTGCGCGGGCGGTGCGCGGCCGGCGGCAGGCCCGCGAGCCGGCCGGACATCCGAGGCGGCCCAGAGGGTAGCCTGCCTGCCATGGCGGAGTCCTCCACCCAGTCGATCGTGATCTCGGCGCCGTGTTCCCGGGTGGCGGAGGTGATCTGCGACTTCGCGCGGTACCCGGAGTGGACCGAGGCGGTCCGCGAGGCCGAGGTGCTGACGGAGTACGAGGACGGGTACGCCCACACGGTGCGGTTCGTGATCGATGCCGGGGTGCTGGCCGACGACTACACACTGGTCTACTCGTACGCGGAGGACCTGACCCGGATCGAGTGGCAGCTGGCCGCGCCCAGCCGGATGCAGCGTCGGCAGAACGGGTCGTACGACCTGGTGGACAACGGCGACGGCGGGTGCACGGTGACGTACACGCTGGCCGTCGAGCTGGCGGTGGCCACGCTGGGGATGTTCCGTCGCAAGGCCGAGAAAATGATCATGGATACCGCGCTGAAGCAGCTCAAGCGGCGGGTGGAAGCCGACGAGGACGCGCGATGACGGCTCGCCGCGCGGACCCGTCGTGGTGAGGAGAATCGGACATGGCGCAGATGGATCCGGGTAGCGCCCGGGAGGAGGCGGAGCGGCTGGTGGCCACGGCCCTGGCCGCGGCCCGGCTGGCCGCCGCCGGCCAGCGGGCGGCGGGCCCGGTGGGCCAGCTGATCGGTGCGCTGGGCCGGTTCTCCGCGCCCGCGCCGGGCGGTTCGACCGGCGGATCCGGCGGCGCGTCCGCCGGCTCCGGCGCGGCGGCCGGCTCCGGTACGTCTACCGGCCCCGGTACGTCTACCGGCTCGGGCGCGGCGGCCGGCGGCGGCGGGTTTGCCACCGGGAGCGCCGAGTGCTGCGTCTGCCCGCTCTGCCGGGCCATAGCGGCGCTCCGCGACCCGAGCCCCGAGTTCGCGGAGCGGCTCAGCACCGGCGCCGGAGATCTGGCGGCCGGAGTGACGAGCCTGCTACGGGCCCTCGTCCCGCCCGCAACCGATCGGTCCGACCGGACGGACGGCCCCGTCGACCGGCCGGCGGATCCCGTCGGCGAGCCGGGCGGGCCGGTCGAGCAGCCGGCCGGGCCGTCCCGCGTTGCCCCGGCGGCCGGATCCGGCCGACCCGGCGGCGCCGCGCCCGGCCAGCGCGGCAGCGGACCGGCCGCCGGTGGCGCCCGCTCGGTCGAAGATCCGGACCTGGTGTGGCGGGCGGCGACGCGGACCAGGCATGATGCACAGCCGGTGGCGGAGCGGGATGTCTGGGCGGCGGCCACGACCGCCGAACCGGACCCGGCGGACGACGACGTCCGACCGGCGCAGTGAGGACGCCCGCCGGGGCCGGCGGGCCGGGTGGCGGCGCCGGGTACCGGCACGGCAGAGGGGAGTGGCGGCGGTGACGCTGACCATCGGGATCGATGTGGGTGGCACGAAGGTGGCCGGGGGCGTCGTCGACGACTCCGGCACGGTGCTGGCCGAGGTCCGCCGGGACACTCCCGCCGACGACGTGGCCAAGACCCGGGACATCATCGTGGAGGTGGCCACCGAGCTGGTCACGGGTCGCCGGATCGAGGCGGTCGGGATCGGCGCGGCCGGCTGGATCGACGCGGACCGGTCCACCGTGCTGTTCGCGCCGAACATCGCCTGGCGGGACGAGCCGCTGCGCGACTACGTGAGCTCGGCCGTGGGGCTGCCGGTGATCGTGGAGAACGATGCCAACGTGGCCGCCTGGGCGGAGTTCCGGTATGGCGCGGCCCGGGCGGCCGACGACTCGATGGTGATGTTCACCATCGGCACCGGGGTGGGCGGCGGGATCGTCCTCGGCGGCGAGCTGCTGCGCGGCGCGCACGGGATCGCCGGCGAGCTGGGGCACACCCTCGCGGTGCCGGACGGGCACCTGTGCGGCTGTGGCCGGCTGGGCTGCATCGAGCAGTACGCCAGCGGCAGCGCGCTGGTCCGGTTCGCCCGCGCGGGCGCCCGGCAGGAGCCGGCCCGCGCCACGGCGCTGCTGGAGCTGGCCGGCGGCGACCCGGAGGGCATCACGGGCCGGATGGTGACCTCGGCGGCCCAGGCCGGGGACCCGGTCTCGGCCGAGGCCTTCGCCCAGCTCGGCCGCTGGCTGGGCATGACGATGGCCGATCTCGTGCAGATCCTCGACCCGCAGATCCTGGTCGTCGGGGGCGGCGTCGTGGACGCGGGCGAGCTGCTGCTCGGCCCCACCGACCGGTCCTACCGGGAGTCGCTCGCCCAGCGCGGCCGGATCGCGGTGGCCGAGATCCACCCGGCCGAGCTGGGCAACAACGCGGGCGTGGTGGGCGCCGCCGACCTGGCCCGGCGCCGGTGAGCCCGGCCTCGACCGGCCCGGCCTCGACCGGCCCGGCCGTCACCGGCCCGGCTGTCACCGGCCCGGCTGTCACCGGCCCGGCTGTCACCGGCCCGGCCGTCACCGGTCCGGCCTCGACCGGCCCTACGGCGGAGTCGACGGCGACCCCGGATCCGGCGCGCGGCCCGGCGGCCGCGCCGCGGCTGCGGGTGCTGTCGTACAACGTGCATGGCCGGCGGGACGACGCGGCCGCGCTTGCGGCGACCGTCCGGGAGGCCGCGCCGGACGTGGTGATCGTGCAGGAGGCGCCCCGCCGGTTCCGCTGGCGGCACGGCTGCGCGGCCCTGGCCGAGGCGTTCGGCATGGTGGTGGCGGTGGGCGGCCAGCCCTCGCTGGGCAACCTGGTGCTCACCTCGCTGCGGGTCCGGGTGCACGCCACCTGGACCCGGCGCTATCCGTTGACGCCCGGACGGCACCTGCGCGGCGCGGCGTACGCGGAATGCTCGGTCGGGCCGGGCCCGGACGGCGCCGGGACGGCCCGGTTCGTGGTGGCCGGCTCGCACCTGTCCACCGACCCGGACGAGCGGCCCCGGCAGGCCGCGCTGCTCAAGGCCGAGCTGGCCGGCGTCCGGTTGCCGCTGATCCTCGGCGCGGACCTCAACGAGGACCCGGACGGCCCGGCGTGGCGGACGGTGGCCGAGGGTCTGACCGACTCGGCCGTGGCGACCGGCCGGGCCGATCGGCTCACCTTTCCCAGCTCCGGTCCCCGGCACCGGCTGGACGCGGTCCTGGTCGATCCGCGGATCGAGGTGGTCGGCTACGAGGTGCCGGACACCGAGCGGACCCGGCTGGCCAGCGACCACCTGCCGGTGCTGGCCGACCTGGTGCTGCCCGGCTGAAAGGAAGGGCCCCCTGTTATCGCTTTTTGTATAGGAAGGGTCCCCTGCTAACCGTTTCCCGTGTGCCGACTGGACAACGGGGGCGGCCAGGTACGACGATTCTCCGGCACGTCGGCACTCTCGCCGGAGCGCGAAGGAGATTTCGGTGTCCTCCTCCACCGACCAGTCCGGCCCCGCGTGGCGGGACGGCCGCCAGGTGTACGACCGCGGCGAGACCGTCTGCGTGATCGGCGCCGGCGCCAGCGGACTGGCCGCGGTCAAGAACCTCACCGAGTACGGCTTCGGGGTCGACTGCTACGAGCGGGAGACCGGCGTCGGCGGCATCTGGAACTGGCGGCACGACCGCAGCCCGGTGTACTCGAGCACCCACCTCATCTCCTCGAAGCCGTTCACCCAGTACCCGGACTTCCCGATGCCGGACGACTGGCCGGACTACCCGCACCACGCGCAGCTGCTGTCGTACTTCGAGCGCTACGCCGACCACTTCGACCTGCGCCGGCACATCTGGTTCGGCACCGAGGTGGTCCGGGTGGAGCCGGCCGAGGGCGACCGCTGGTACGTCACCACCCGCAGCACCGGGGGCTTCGGCGCCGAGCGGACCAGCCGGTACGCGGCCGTGGTGGTGGCGAACGGCCACAACTGGTCGCCCAAGCTGCCGGCGTACGAGGGGCTGGCCGACTTCCGCGGCAAGGTGATCCACTCCAGCGCGTACAAGGACCCGGCCCAGCTGCGCGGCAAGCGGGTGCTGGTGGTGGGCGCCGGCAACACCGGCTGCGACATCGCGGTCGAGGCGGCCCAGCAGGCGGCCCGGTGCTGGCACTCCACCCGGCGCGGCTACTGGTACGCCCCGAAGTACGTCCTCGGCCGCCCGGCCGACCAGGTCAACGACACCACGCACTGGCTCCGGCTGCCGCTGTGGCTGCGCCAGTGGCTGTTCCACCAGGTGCTCCGGCTCACGGTGGGCGACCTGAGCCGGTTCGGCCTGCCGAAGCCCGACCACAAGGTGTACGAGACGCACCCGATCGCCAACAGCCAACTCGTCTACTACGTGGGGCACGGCGGGATCGAGCCGGTGCCCGAGGTGGCCCGCTTCGACGGCGCCCGGGTGGTGCTGACCGACGGCCGGCAGATCGAGCCGGAGCTGGTGGTGCTGGCCACCGGGTACCTGCCCCGGTTCGAGTTCCTCGATCCGGCCGTGCTCGGCGACGACGGCTCGGGCCGGCCGACCCTGTTCCTGAACGCCTTCCCGCGCCAGCATCCGACGCTGGCCGTGGTCGGCCTGGTCCAGCCCGACTCCGGCATCTTCCCGCTGTCCCACTGGCAGAGCGTGGTGATCGCCCGCTACCTCCGGCTGCGCGAGCGGGCGCCGGAGCGGGCCGCGGCCTTTGCCAACCGGGTGGAGTCGGAGGCGTCCCGCCGCTGGCACGAGGCGAAGGTGAAGGACAGCACCCGGCACTGGTTCGAGGTCGGCCACGTGGAGCTCATGCGGGCCCTGCAGCGCGCCCTCGACGAACTGGAGGTCTCAGCGTGAGCGCGAGGAGTGCGCCGGTTTTGCGCGCCCCGCAGTCGCGAACGAAAGGAATGTCAGCATGAGTGGCCGGCTGGACATCATGCGGTTCCGGGACTGGGCCCGGCCGGTGCCGCCGGTGCGGCGCGAGATCCTCAGCGCCCTGCCGCAGACCGACGACGGCCGCCCGCCGCTGCTGTTCGTGCCGGGCTTCGGGCACGGGGCCTGGGTCTTCGCCGAGAACTGGCTGGGGCACGCCGCCGGTCGCGGTTTCCCCGCGTACGCGGTCAGCCTGCGCGGGCACGGCGGCAGCGGGTCGGCGCCCGGCGCGGACCTGCGGGCGTACGCGCACGACGTGGTCCAGGCGGCGGCCGGCCTGCCGCGCCGGGCCGTGCTGGTCGGGCACGGCGCCGGGGCGCTGGTGGTCGAGCACGCCCTGGCGCGCTACCCGGCCCGGGCGGCCGTGCTGGTCGCGCCGGTGCTCGGCGGCTGGGACACCCTGGGTACGGCGCTGCGGCGCAACCCGGGCGGCACCCTGCCGGCGGTGTTCGGCGGCGCCCTGCGGTTCGACCGGCGGCAGCGGTTCAGCCGGGAGCTGCCGGCCGAGGCGGCCGACGCGTACCTGGCTCGGATGGGCCGGGCGAGCCGGCGGGCGCAGTGGCAGCTGCTCGACCGACCGGCCGCGCAGCCGCCGGTCGGCGAGCCGCCGGTGCTGGTGGTGGGCAGCCCCGACGACCGGATCGTCCCGCCGGCCGCGCTGGCCCGGGCGGCCCGCCGGCACGCCTCGGCTCCGCTGCTGTTCCCCGGCATGGGTCACGACCTGATGCTCGACGCCGGCTGGTACGAGCCGATTGAGGCCGTCCTCGACTGGCTCGACAAGGAGGGGACGGCCTGATCCTGGCGGGTTTCCGCCGGGCCCGCCCACTCCGGGCGGTCAGGCTTGATCCCGACGTGGGCGGCCCCCGGCGGAAACCCTGACGGCAGGCCTGGGGATCAGCTCGACGTGAGGCGGTCGGCCAGCCCGCCGGTCTCGTCGAGCGCGGTGAGGTAGGACCGGGCCCACGCCCGGATGTCGTGCTCGCGCAGGTGGTCGCGCATCGACCGCATCCGGCGGCGCAGCTCGGTGGGGGAGGCCTGGAGCGCGGCCAGCAGCGTGCGCTTGAGCCCGTCGAGGTCGTGCGGGTTCACCTGGAACGCGTCGGTGAACTCCGCGGCCGCGCCGGCGAACTCGCTGAGCAGCAGCGCCCCGCCGTCGTCCACCCGGGCCGCCACGTACTCCTTGGCCACCAGGTTCATGCCGTCCCGCAGCGGCGTCACGGCCAGCACGTCGGCCACCCGGTAGAGGGCGGCCAGCCCGGCACGGTCGAACGGCTGGGTCAGGTAGTGCACGGCCGGCTCGCCGACCCGGCCGAACTCGCCGTTGATCCGGCCGACCTCGCGTTCCACCCGGTCGCGCAGCACCTGGTACTGCGCCACCCGCTCCCGGCTGGGCACCGCCACCTGGACCAGCGCGGTGTCGTGCACCTTCAGCCGCCCGTCGGCCAGCAGTTCGCTGTACGCCTTGAGGCGCTGCTCGATGCCCTTGATGTAGTCCATCCGGTCGACGCTGAGCACCACGTGCCGCGGGTCGCCGAGGTCGCCGCGCCAGCGCCGGGCCCGGGTGAGCACGTCGGGCCGGTCGGCCAGGGTCGCCATCTCGGCCATGTCGATCGAGACGGGGAAGGCACCCACCCGTACCGTCCGGTCGCCCACCTGGATCTGCTCATCGCTGGCGGTCAGGTCGAGCAGCCGGGTGGCCAGCTGGGCGAAGTTGTGCGCAGCCTGCGCCCGCTGGAACCCGACCAGGTCCGCCCCGAGCATGCCGGCCAGCAGCTCGGAGCGCCGCGGCAGCTGCATGAACAGCTCGGGCGGCGGGAACGGGACGTGCAGGAAGAACCCGATGCGTACGTCGGGGCGGCGTTCCCGGAGCAGCGCCGGCACGAGTTGCAGGTGGTAGTCCTGCACCCAGACCACCGCGTCCGGGTCGGCGGTCTCGGCCACGACGTCGGCGAACCGCTGGTTGACCCGCCGGTAAGCCTCCCACCAGCGGCGGTGGTGCACCGGCTGCTCGACGGCGTCGTGGTAGAGGGGCCACAGCGTGGCGTTGGCGAACCCCTCGTAGTGGTCCCGTACGTCCTCTTCGGACAGCGGTACGCCGACCATGCGCACCCCGTCGACGTCCGGCAGCGTCGGCGCCGGACCGGTGCCACCGGCCCAACCGACCCAGGTGGCCGGTTCCCGCCTCAGCAGCGGATGCAGGGCGCCGACGAGTCCGCCCGGGCTGCGCCGCCATTCACAGGCGCCGTCGGGTTGGCTGTCGTCGACGGGCAGGCGGTTGGCAACCACCACGAGCGATCGTGGGCGCATCGGAATACCTCGCGAGGGGTGGGACGGTCGTCCAATCCGGACGGCCGGCGGCGAAGGATCGGCCTTTCTCGCAGTATTCCTACTGACCCCACGTTGCGCGAATATTACAGACCGTCGATCATCGCGGTGCGGGCGCTCACACCACGGCGCCGTCGTCCGGGTCGGTGTCGTCATCGCCGGGCCGCAGCCGCCAGACCAGGGTGACGAATCCGGCCAGGATGCCGGTGAACCCGATCACCTGGACCACGTCCGGGCCGATCGGGAGCAGGGTGGGGAACAGGAACAGGGCGAAGCCGAGCACCACGGCCAGCACGCCGACGACCGTGTATTTCGACAGCCGGGGCAGCGGCGGTGGCGGCGGCGGGGTGTATCCCTCCTCCGGATCGTCCGGCAGGTCGGCGCCGAAGGTGTCCAGGCTGTCCAGCAGCGACCCGTCGTCCCGGTCGTCCAGCGAGATCCCGGAGATGTCGGTGGCCGAGGTCAACGGCCGGGGGGCGGCGCCCGGCGGCCGACCGGCCGCGCCGACCGGCGGGGCGGTCGGGTCGGCGGCCACGTCCTCGGCGGCGGGCCAGGGCCGGGTGCCGGCCTCCACCTCGAGGTGATAGCCGGCGATGATCCTCGTCCACTCGGCGTCCACGTCCGGGTCGGGGTCCCGGGCGGGGGGCTCGGTGCTCACCGGCCCGCCGTCGTCGGCCAGCCGGGTCAGGTAGTCCCGGGCGGTGGCCAGGTGGGTGCGATCGACGTACAGCCGGTCCACCGGCCGGGAGGGCACGGTCGTGGTCCGGGTGACCGGGTTCAGGTCGGCCGAGGGCTGGAGGTACGCGGCGATGCCGCCCGCCGCGAGCACGTCCAGCAGGTGTTCGCCGACCCGTGGGTCCACGTCGCCGGCCACCGCGAAATCGGTCGCGTCGATCCCGTTGTCCCGTCGGCCCCGCCGGGCCCCACCCCCTGACACCGGACATCCCTCCCTCGCCCGGTGTGCGTGCCCGACGTACGGATCTTCGCGGCACACGCACCCCGTGTCTTGAATCCTGACACGGCACCCGCCTGTTGCGGGAGTGCGTTGTGGTGCGGCGTACCCGGTTCGTAGGCTCGACCCGGGCGCCGTGTCCGGTTCGCGCCTGTCGGTGACGTCGGTGACACGGTACGGCTGACGAGGAGACAGCGGTGTTCTACTGGCTCATGAAGTACGTCGTCCTCGGCCCGCTGCTCCGGCTGATCTTCCGGCCGCAGGTCGAGGGGCGGGAGAACGTCCCCGTCGACGGCCCGGCGATCCTGGCCGGCAACCACCTCTCGTTCTCGGATTCGATCTTCATGCCGCTGATGGTGAAGCGCAAAGTCACCTTCGTGGCAAAGGCCGAATACTTCCTCGGCAGGGGCCTCAAGGGGTGGCTCACCAAGATGTTCTTCGTCGGGGTCGGCACCATCCCGGTGGACCGGTCCGGCGGCAAGGCCGCCCGGGCCGCCCTGGACACGCAGCTTGCCGTGCTGCGTGCGGGCGGGCTGGCCGGGATCTACCCGGAGGGCACCCGCTCGCCCGACGGGCGGCTCTATCGCGGCAAGACCGGCGTGGCCCGCCTCGCGCTGGAAAGCGGGGCGCCGGTGATCCCCGTGGCCATGCTGAACTCCGACGAGATCCAGCCGCCCGGTCAGCTCATCCCGCGCCTCGGGCGGGTCCGGATCCGCTTCGGCGCCCCGCTCGACCTCTCCCGGTACGCCGGCATGGTGGGCGACCGGTTCGTCGAGCGGGCCATCACCGACGAGATCATGTACGAGCTGATGGAGCTCTCCGGCCGGGAGTACGTGGACGTCTACGCGCAGCGGGTCAAGGACCGGCCGGCCGTGGCCGCGACCGGCGGACCGGGCGGCCCCGGCGCGCCGGCCGACCCGGGCGGCCCGCGGAGCCCGGTCCCGGTCTGAGCCGGCCGGCCGGGGCCCTCCGGTTCCGGCTGTGTCGGCGAGCCGGTGGGGGCGGTCGGACCGCGGACCGGCGTTCCCGACTGAGCCGGTGGGGTCGCGACCCAGGTTTCCGGCTGCGCCGGTCGGGCCCGTCACCCGGTTGCCGGCTGAAGCGGCCGGGCGAGCTGGTCGGGGCCGGTCAGGCCCGGTCGTCGAGGGCGGCCAGGCGGAGCAGGCCGGGCGCCTGGTTCCGGGTCGCGAACTCGCGTACCGCGGTCGCGTCGGCCGGGTCGCCGCCGGCCGCCACCAGGAACGCCGTGGCGAGCGCCTGGTCGGTGCGGTCGGGCATGTCCGCGTACAGCCGGGCGGCGGCCGCGTATCCGCGGGCCGCGCGGTCCCGGTCACCCGCGGCGGCGGCCAGCGCGGCCTCGGCGGTGTGCCGGGCGGCCCGGACCCACGGGGTCTCCCGCGCGGCACGGTCCAGCATCCGCAGCACGAGCTCGGCCGCCTCCCGGCCGGCCACGGCCGCGGTGTGGCCGGCCGCGGCCACCCACTCCATGAACGGGATCATCCGGGTCTGCCGGTAGTCGGCCTCGAGCTCGGCCAGCAGCGCAGCGGCCTGCTCGGAGCGACCCTGGACGGCCCGGCAGAGCGCCGCCTGGGCGAGCGCCGAGCAGAGCACCCGGTGGAAGCCGCTGCGCCGGGCCGCCGCCACCGCCTGGTCGACCTCGTCCTCGGCCCGCCGGCCGGCGCCCGCCGCGGTCGGGGGGGCTTCCGCGGCGGGGTCCGTGGCCGCCGCGCCGGTCACCACGCTCGCCGCGGCCGGTCGACCGGACGGCGCGTCCGCCCCGGACGGCGCGTCCGCCCCGGACGGCGCGTCCGTCCCGGACGGCGCCTCGGCGCGCAGCGCGCGCATCCAACCGGACACGGCCACGATGTGCAGGTCCCACTCCGCGGTCGGCCGCTGGGTGAACTCGGCCGCGGCTCGGACGGCGGTGGCCCAGTCGCCGGCGTGGTACGCGTCGGTGAACCGCTCGGCGAAGCCGATCGCCAGGCTGTGCCCGCCGCCGACGTCGATGGACGCCTGCTCCTTGACCAGCAGGCTCGAGCCGGCCAGGTCGCCCTCCTCCTGCAGCGCCCAGGCGAGGTTCTGCACCGCGCGCCGGCGACCGGTGAGGCCCTGCGCCCGGCAGCGTTCGGTGATCTCGACCAGCTCGGCGAACGCCTCCGGCACGCCCGCCATGTAGCGCGCGGTGGCCAGGGTGATCCGGGCGTTGGCCTCGACCTCCGACAGCTCCAGCCGGCTGGCGAGGTCCACCGCCGTCTGGGCGGCCCGGCAGGCCGGCTCGGTCTCCGCGTTGATCATGTGCACCCGGGCCAGCTCGAGCAGCGCCGCCGCCTTCTCCTCGGAGGCCGGCAGGTCCGCGTACAGGGTGTTGGCCCGGTGCAGGCAGGCCAGGGTCTCCGAGCGATCCGCCCGCCGCCAGGCCGCGGTGCCGAGCAGCGTCCAGGCCCGGGCCGCCCCGACCTGGTCACCCGCCCCGGCCAGGCGTTCGGCCAGCTCGCCAAGTCGCTTGGGCCCGTCCCCGCTGAGAAACGCGTCGCTGTCGCGGTAGAGCGCCACCTCGGCGGCGAACAGCTCCAGACCCAGATCCGTGGGCAGGTCCAGCCGGGACGCCCGCTTGACCAGCGTCTCCGCGGCCTCCAGCGCGTGCAGCGCGTACGCCCGGCGGGCCGCCCGCAACAGCGCCTGCCGGGCCGGGGCCGCGTACGGCGTCGGGTCGATGCCGACGGTCCGGGCGATCTCGTGCGCCGCCCACCGGTGGTTGGCCAGCACCTCGGCGAGGTCGTTCTGCTGCCCGTCGGAGACCCGCTCCAACCAGTCCGCCGTGCGCTGGTGCCGCGCCACCCGCTCGGAACGAGGCAGGCGCTGGTAGCAGATGTCCCGGACGAGGACGTGCCGGAACCGGTACTCGGGCTGATCGGCCATGGCCGAGGTGGCCTGCTCGTACACCAGATCGCGCTGCTGGAGACGGTCGAGGCAGCGTTCCACCCAGTCGGTGGCCCGGCCGACGGCCGCGGCCACCGCGCCGGCCCAGAACTGGGTGCCCACGACGGCGGCCGCCTGCAACACGGCCCGGTCCGCCCCGTCGAGCAGGTCCAGCCGGTTCGCGATCACGGCCTGCACCGTCCGGGGCATCCGGGGCGGATCCACGCCGTCCAGCAGCGGCCCGGACGACCGGAGGAGCCCGCCGTCGACCAGCATCCGGGTGTACTCCTGGGCGTAGAGCGGGTTGCCGTCGGCGAACTCGACCAGCGGCTCGAGCACGTCCTCCGGCAGGGTCGCCTGGCCGAGCAGCAACGAGTACAGGACCGCGATGTCCGCGTCGAGCATCGGCGGCACCGAGATCGAGATGGCCCCGCTGATCGCGCTGGTCCAGGCCGGCTGGCGCTCCCGCAGCTCCGGTCGGGCGGTGGCGATGATCAGCAGGGGCAGGCCGCGGGCCGCGGCGCCCAACTGCTCGACGAAGTGCAGCATCGGCTGGTCGGCCCAGTGCATGTCCTCGAAGACCAGCACGGTGGGCCCGGCCGAGGTCAGCGCCAGCAGGAAGCGCCGCCAGGCCGACTCGGTCTCGCCCGGGCCGAGCCGTTCGCCCCGGACTCCCACCAGCGGGGCCAGGGCGTCCGGCAGCGAGCCGCGGTGCCCGTCGGGAAGCTCCGCCAGCCGGGTGCGCAACCGGGCCGACCGGGTCGCCTCGTCGTCGCTGTCCAGGATCCCGGCCCAGGCCTTGACGATGTCGGCGAGCGCCGCGTACGTCACGTTCTCACCGAACGGCGGGCAGTGTCCCACCCACCAGCCGACCCGCCGGCCGGGCAGGCTGGCGGCGTGCCGGGCCAGCTCGCGCAGCAGGCGGCTCTTGCCGACCCCGGCCGGACCGAAGACCGTCACCAGTTGCGGCACGCCCTCGTGCACCATGCGGTGCAGGGCGTTGACCAGGAGGCCGCGCTCGTGGTCGCGGTCGACCATGGGGGCCAGTTCGGCGGTGTACAACTCGCTGCGGGGACGGGCCCGGGTCGCCAGCCAGACCCGGGTCACCGCCGATCGGCCGCGCAGGGTGACCGGCGGCTGCTCGGCGTACTCCATCTCCCGCTGCGTGGCCGCGTAGGTGGCCTCGTCCACCACCACACCACCGGTGGGGGCCAGGGATTGCAGGCGGGAAGCGCTGTTGACCACGTCTCCCGTGACGAAGGCCTGGCCGCCGTCCCGGGCGGCCGCGTGGTTCACCAGCGCCTCACCTGTGGCGATGCCGACCCGGAAGCCGAGCGGCGGGTGGTTGGCCGCCGGCTGCCGGGCCAGCGCCCGCTGCAGTTCCAACCCCGCGCGTACGCAGCGCAACGCGTCGTTGTCGGTGGCCACCGGCGCGCCGAAGAGCGCCATCACGGCGTCGCCGATGTACTTCTCCACCACGCCGCCGTACTGACGGACCAGTCGGCGAACGGCGGCGAAGTAACCCTGCTGCAGGGTGCGGGCCTGCTCGGGGTCGGCGCGTTCGGCGTACGCGGTGAAGTCGGCGATGTCGATGAACAGCACGCTGACCTGCCGGCGGTCCTCCTGGGTCGCGGTGCCGGTCTCGACCAGCGGCTGGCCGCAGTTCGTGCAGAACCGGGCGTCGAAGGTGCTCTGGCGTCCACAATGGACGCACTGCGGAGCTAGGTTGCGGCCGCAGCCGGCGCAGAATCGGTCGTCCGGCCCGGCATCGCGTGAACAGTCAGGGCAGGTCACGCTGTCTCGAGACTCCGTCACTCGCAGGGAGGCTCCAGTATGTCCGCCCGCCGTCCGGTCCGGTAATGGACGTGTAGCCAATCTGACGATCTCTTGGTACCGCTGCGCTGATCGCTAGCCTTTCGGTTGAAGTTCATTCATCCCGAGGAGGCCACAATGTATGTTCGGCTGGCGTCGGCCTGGACCGACATCAGCGGAGCTGTGCACCAAGCAGGCGACGTCGTCGACATCGACGTGGTCACCCTCGCTGAACTGGAGGAGCAGGGAGTGGTTGAGGACTACAGCGGTCGCGACGGCGACGCCGATGCCGTGGACGGGCACGCCCACGCGACGCGGATCGGTCCCGGACCTACCGCACCGCCGAAGAGCAAGATCGAGGGCCTGATCGGTCCCGGCCCCACCGTGCCGCCCGAGGACGGCGCCGAGAGCCAGAGCCGCATCGGCCCCGGCCCCACCGTGCCGCCCGAGGACGGCAGTCAGCCGGAAGGCCTGATCGGGCCCGGTCCCACCGCGCCACCACGGGACTGAGCAACCAGACACGCGCGCCACGACGCCGGTCAACCGGAATGGTTGGCCGGCGTCGCGCGTCGGAGCGAGGCGGGGTCCGCGGGCTGTCAGCGCTCGATCATGCCGGCCCGCCGGCGCAGCGCACCGACGTCCGTCACCACGATCCGGCGGCCCTCGGTGCGCAGCCAGCCACGGCTGGCGAACGAGCCGATGGCCTGGTTGACGCTCTGCCGCGAGCCGCCGGCCATCTCCGCGAGCTGGCTCTGGTTGAGCTCGATGGTGATCATTGGCGCCTGGCTCTCGCCGGCCAGCCGGACCAGCGTCTTGGCCACCCGGCCGGGCAGGTCGAGGAAGACGTGATCCGCGTTCTGCTCGGTGAGCCGCCGGATCAGGCCGCCGAGCGACCGCATGACGGCGTCCAGGATCCGCGGGTTGGAGTGCACCAGCTCCATGAACGCGCCCCGGCTCAGCGCCAGCGCCGCGGTGTCCTCGATCGCCTCGGCCGAGGTGGACCGGGTCGAGGCGTCCAGCAGGGAGACCTCACCGAGCACGTCCGGCGGGCGCATGACGGTCATGATGGCCCGTTCGCCGGTGGGCGCGGTGCGAAACACCGCCACGGCGCCGCGGCGCAGCACGATCAGCGACTCGCCCGGGTCGTTCTCCACGAACAGCAGCTGGCCCTTGCGGTACGTCCGCGGCACGGCCGCGGCGATCACGCGCTGCCGTACCTCCGGCTCCAGGCCGGCGAACATGTCGACTCCGGCGAGCGCGTCACCCGGCTCCGGTAGGCGTCCCTCCACGGCCAACCCCTCCCTGGTGCGGACCACCTCCCGCGTCCGGACCTCCGGCAGCCGGACGCGCGCCGCTGGCACACGGGTCTCCGCCCGGCAACGGCACACATCAGATCATGACTGCCCTGTCGCGTGCTGTACACCCCTCAAATCGTTTCCGTGACAGTTCCGCCGCTGGTCGAGGGGCAGGATGATCTGCAGATCCGCTACCGGGTGGGGGCCACACGGGGGCGGGGCGGATCGGTCGCGGGGCGGCGCGGCCGGCCGGAGCGGGGGCGGGGGTGCTCCCTCCGGCCGGCCGCGGCGGACCGGCACCCGGTCCGTCCGACCGACCGGCTCGGCCGTCCCGCCGATCTCCGCGGGTCGAGCCCGCGGTCCGCGGCACGGCCGGGAGATCACCCCGTGCCCGCCGCGCCGGCCCCGGCCGCCGGCACGCCCGCCCGGTACGCCAGGATGATGCCGATGGTGTACCGCTACTTCTACGACTGCGAGTTCATCGAGGACGGCCGGACCATCGACCTCGTGTCGATCGGCGTCGTCGATGAGCACGGTCGCGAGTTCTACGCCGTCTCGACCGAGTTCGACGACCGCAAGGCCATTCCCTGGGTACGCCGCAACGTGCTGGACAAGCTGCCCTCGCCGGCGGATCCCGCCTGGCGGTCCCGGGAGCGGATCCGGGACGACCTGTACGACTTCCTCACCGCCCCGGTCCGGGACCGGCCGGCCGAGCGGATCGAGTTGTGGGCCTGGTTCGCGGCGTACGACCACGTGGTGCTCGCGCAGCTCTGGGGCCCGATGCCGGCGCTGCCCCGGGAGCTGCCGCGGCTCACCAAGGATCTGCGCCAGCGGTGGGACGACCGGGGCCGGCCGCCGCTGCCGGACGCCGCCGCCGAGCGGCACGACGCCCTGGTCGACGCGCGGCACAACCTGGCCCGCTGGCGAGCCATGGGCGGCTGACGGTTTGGCCGCCGTTCCCCGGGGCAGGAAGCAGCGGAGGCCAGCCGTGAGGGGATGCGAAAGATGAGCGATCAGAAGACCGACGCCGACGCCCGGTCCAAGGTGACCGAACTGATCCGCGACGCGCGCATCTGCATGCTCACCACCATGACGACGGACGGCCGGCACGTGAGCCGGCCGATGGGGCTGCAGGAGGCCGAGTTCGACGGCGACCTGTGGTTCTTCGCCGACGCCGACTCGGACAAGGTCCGGCAGATCGAGGCCAACCCGCAGGTGAACGTGGCGTTCGCCAACCAGAAGAACAACGCCTGGGTGTCGATCTCCGGGACCGCCGAGCAGGCGTACGAGCGGGCCAAGGCCGAGCAGCTCTGGAACCCGCTGATGAAGGCCTGGTTCCCGGACGGGCTGGAGACGCCGAGCCTGACCCTGCTGCGCGTGCACGCCACCTCGGCGGAGTACTGGGACTCGCCCAACGGCAAGGTCGTCACGCTGCTCGGGTTCGCCAAGGCGGCGCTGACCGGTGATCGGCCGTCCGCCGGCGACAACCAGGAGGTCACCTTCCCCACCGACGCCCGGTAGCCGGTGGCCCGCCGGCCCGGCCGATGGAGTGCGTGCTGACGGCCCGCCGGTGGTGCGGTGGCCCGGCTGCCGGCCCGGCCGATGGAGTGCGCACTGACGGCCCGCCGGTGGTGCGGTGGCCCGGCTGCCGGCCCGGCCGATGGAGTGCGCACTGACGGCCCGCCGGTGGTGCGGTGGCCCGGCTGCCGGCCCGGCCGATAGAGTGCGCACTGACGGCCCGCCCCGGGCCGGCAACGACGCCGCGGTCTGATTCGACTTCGACCCTGGGGCCTCGACGGGCTGATCGAGCTCGCCACAGAAGGAGAATCAGCTCATGCGCATCGGGGTGCTGACCGGCGGCGGAGACTGTCCCGGCCTGAACGCGGTCATCCGGGCGGTGGTCCGCAAGGGCGTGGCCAACTACGGCCACGAGTTCGTGGGCTTCCAGGACGGTTGGCGCGGCCCGCTGGAGGGGCTGAGCCGCCCGCTCGGCATCGCCGAGGTCCGCGGGATCCTGCCGCGCGGCGGGACCATCCTCGGTTCCTCCCGGACCAACCCGTTCAAGATCGAGAATGGCGTCGAGCGGATCCAGGAGAACCTCGCCGCGCAGGGCGTGGACGCCCTGGTGGCGATCGGCGGCGAGGACACCCTGGGGGTGGCCACCAAGCTGCACGAGCTCGGCGTACGGGTGGTCGGTGTGCCCAAGACGATCGACAACGACCTCAACGCCACCGACTACACCTTCGGCTTCGACACCGCGGTGAACATCGCGATGGAGGCGATCGACCGGCTGCACACCACGGCCGAGAGCCACCACCGCACGCTGGTGGTCGAGGTGATGGGCCGGCACGCCGGGTGGATCGCGCTGCACGCCGGGCTCGCCGGCGGGGCCAACGTCATCCTGCTGCCGGAGCGCCGGTTCGACGTCGACCAGGTGGCCGGGTACGTCGAGAAGCGGTTCCAGCACCAGTACGCCCCCATCGTGGTGGTGGCCGAGGGCGCCCAGCCGCTGGACGGGCAGATGGTGCTGCACAACCAGGAACTCGACTCGTTCGGTCACGTCCGGCTCGGCGGCATCGGCCAGTGGCTGGCCGAGCAGCTGGAGGCGAAGACCGGCAAGGAGGCCCGGACCGTGGTGCTGGGGCACATCCAGCGCGGCGGCACGCCGACGGCCTTCGACCGGGTCCTCGCCACCCGGCTCGGGCTGCACGCCATCGACGCCGCGAACGACGGCGACTGGGGCAAGATGGTGGCTATGCAGGGCACCGAGATCGTGCGGGTGCCGCTGGTCGACGCCACCGCCGAGCTGAAGACCGTCCCGTTGGAGCGGTACACCGAGGCCGAGGTCTTCTTCGGCAGCTGACGTCTCGGTCGGAGGTTGGGCTTGGGGTGGCCCGCCGTGCCCCGGCTCCGAGCGGTCAGGCTTGATCTCTGCGCCGGGGCACGGGTGGGCCACCCCGGGCGTCCGGGGGCGACCGAAGTCACTGCCTCCGGGCGTGGGAGGTCGGACTTGATCTCTGCGCCGGGCACGGCGGGGCCACCCCGGGTCGGCCGGCGACCGGGAGTCGCTGCCTCAGTGGGCTGAAGGATCCGGGTCGAGCTATCGACGGGGCGTGGCGGGCCCCGGGCGGGCTTGTCGGAGCTTCGCGGGGACTGGAGGGTGATGGCAGTGGCTGCTGGTAGGCGCACGGTGGCGGTGATCGGGGCCGGCAAGATCGGGGAGCTGGTGCTGTCCGGGCTGCTGCGGGCGGGTTGGCCGGCCGGGAAGCTGCTGGCCAGCGCCCGCCGGCCGGCGCGGGCGCAGGAGCTGGCCGACCGGTACGGCGTACGGACGGTGGACAACCTCACGGCGGTGGCCGAGGCCGACGTGCTGGCCGTGGCGGTCAAGCCGCAGGACGCCGCGAGCCTGCTGGCCGAGATCGGGCCCAAGATTCCGGCCGACAAGCTGGTGGTGTCGCTCTGCGCGGGCCTGCCGACCGCGTTCTTCGCCCGCCGCCTCGCCGAGGGCACGCCGGTGGTGCGGGTGATGACCAACACGCCGGCGCTGGTCGACGAGGCCATGACGGCCATCTCGGCCGGACCGCACGCCACGGACGAGCACCTCGCCGTGACCGAGGAGATGTTCACCCCGCTCGGCCGGACCATCCGGGTGCCGGAGGCCCAGCAGGACGCGGTCACCGCGCTGTCCGGCTCCGGCCCGGCCTACTTCTACTATCTGGTCGAGGCCATGACCGACGCCGGCATCCTGCTCGGGCTGCCCCGCCAGGTCGCGCACGACCTCATCGTGCAGACGGCGATCGGCTCGGCGATCATGCTCCGGGATTCCGGCGAACACCCGGTCAAGCTGCGCGAGGCGGTCACCTCACCGGCCGGCACGACCATTTCGGCCGTACGCGAGCTGGAGAACCACGCCGTTCGGGCGGCCCTGCTGGCCGCCCTCGAGGCCGCTCGCGACCGCGCCCGGGAGCTCGCCGCCCAGGCGGACTGACCGGCGGACGGGTGGCCGGGCCGGGGAGCTCGCCGCCCGGGCGGACTGACCGGCGGCGGTCCGGGTCAGCCCCGGCGGGCGGCGGGGCCAGCGCCCGGTCGGTGCGGGTGTAGCAGCCGGCCTGGTCGCCCGGGCGGGGCCCGGTCCGGCGGACGGGCGCGATCAGCGGCAGACGACGCCGACCCAACCGTGCGGGTCCCGGCGTGAGGAGTTGCCGCCGCCGTCCCGCACGCCGCCAACCGGCAGCGCCGCGATTCCATGGTCCGGGCGGCCGGCGCCCGCCGTGTCAGCCGGGGCCGGCGGCGCCGGGGAAGGCGGGCTGCGGAGCGGCGGTGGCGAACGCCACGACGTTGTCGCGGTAGTGCCGGGACCGCCGGTCGAAGGTGCCGCCGCAGGTGATCAGGCGCAGTTCGGCCTGCGGGGTGGGGCCGTAGACCTCGGCCGTGGGGAAACGGTCCTTGGCATAGCGCGCCACCGACCTGACCAGGAAGACGACGGTTCCGGTGCCGCGCTGCACCTCGATCCGGTCGCCCGGGCGCAACTCGCCGAGCCGGGCGAACACCGCGGGTCCGTCGGTCGAATCCACGTGGCCGGCGATGACGGCCGGTCCCACGTCACCGGGTGCCGGGCCGCCGCCGTACCAGCCGGCCTGGTCGTACCGGTCGGGCGGGATCAGCTCGCCGGTCCCGTCCAGGCCGAGCACCGCAAGCGGCGAGTCGATGCCCAGCCGGGGGACCCGGACCCGCCGCGGCGTACCGGCGGGGACGCCCGGGACCGCCGCGGGGGCGTCCGGCCCGGCCGCCACGCCGGTGGTCGGGCCGCATTCCCGGACACAGGCCGGATACCAGACGGGTCCGCCGCCGGACGCGCCGGCCGTCAACGCGAGCGCGGCGCCGGTGGTGGCGGACAGCAGCACACCAACGGCCGCGGCCGGCGCGAGCCGGCCCGGGTTCGGCCACCGGAGCCGGTGACGGGTGATGCCGGGCCCCCGGCCGGCGGCACCGGCCGGCGAGCCGCGAACGGCGCCGGCCGCACCGCCGACAGGATCGGCCGCACCGCGAACGGGATCGGCCGCACCGCGAACGGGATCGGCCGCACCGCGAACGGGATCGGCCGCACCGCGAACGGCATCGACCGCACCGCGAACGGGATCGGTGGCGCGGGCGGGTTCGGTCGCGCGGGCCGGAACGGCCGGGTCGCCCGCTGCGGCGGGGGCGACCCGCGTGGCCGTGGCGGCCACGCGGGCCACCGCCGAGCCGCCGGCCGGGCCGGGGATGGCGGCCACGGCGACCCGGCCGACGGCCCGGCCGCCCGGGCCGGGGGCTGCGTCGGCGGCGGGCGGCCGGGGATTCCCGGGCACGGCGGTGGTCACCAGGTGGCGCGGGACCGCCGCCGGACCACCAGCCAAGCGCCCGCCACCAGTACGGCCGTCACCAGGGCCACCGCCCCGAGCACGAGCGGCAGCCGGGACGGGTCGCGCTGCGCCGTGCCACCGGCGCCGGCCGCCACCCCGCCGGTCGGCACGACGGCGCCGCCCCGGGCGTCCACCCGCAGTTCGGTACGCAGCCCGCCGGCGTGGGCATCGAGCACCAGCAGCGAGTACACCCCACCGCTGGCCAGCGTGCAGTCGGCCGAGGTGGGCTGCCCGCCGGGCGGGGCGAGCCGGAGTTGCCAGGATCCCGGCCGGACGTCCGCGTAGTCGGTGGTGGTGGCGAAGCGCACGCCCGTGGCGATGGTGGGTCCGCGCTGCGCCGTGACGTCCAGCACGGGCGCCCGGACCGAGGCCTGCACCACCCGTACCTTGGCCCGGCCCGCCGGCGGCGCGGTCAGGTCGTCGTCGAGGACCCGCAGGCCCAGGTCGGCGTACCGGCCAACGCCGGCCACCGTGTACGCCTGGCCGGCCGTCACGGCCACCTCGGTGGTGAGCACCGGCGGTTGGCTGGCCGGGGCGCCGGCCTTGCGCATGGCCACCGCGTACCGGCCGGCCGGGGTGGGCAGGTACGGCGACAGCTGCCCGTAGCTGACGGCCCGGAACACCTGCGGCTTGGCGCCCTCTGCCGCCTTGCTGAGGTAGACGTCCACGGCGGGGGTGTCGGGGGAGAGGTGCGCCAGGCGCACGTACCCGATCGGCGCGGCCGCCCGGGCGGGCCCGGCGCCGACCGGGGCGAGCCCGGCGCCGGACAGGATGACGCCGAGCAGGACGGCGCCGGCCATCGCCAGCGCGCGTCGCGGCGGACGGGTTCCGGTTGCGGGGGAAGTCATGCCCTGCCTCCAGTGCTGGTGGGTCCCGGACCACAGTCCCGTCTGCGGGACTGCGCCGCAAGTCGACACCGCGGCGGTGACTGATTTCCGACTCGACATCCGGGCGGCGACCCGCGATCGCTGGGGGGTCCGGTCGGCCGGTAACGTGCCCGGTTATGACTGACGTCGATCGATGCCCGGTGCTGCACCTGGTGTCCTGCGGCAGCCCGCGCGCCGCCCGCGCCACCGAACTGGTCGGCCTGGCCCAGGCCGCCGGCTGGGCCGTGGTGCCGGTGGCCACGCCGTACGGGCTGCGGTTCCTGGACGTGGCCGCGGTGGCCACGCTGACCGGTCAGCCGGTGCGGTCGGAGTTCCGGACGCCGGATCAGCCGAAGGCGATCCCCGACCCGGATAGCGTGCTGGTCTGCCCGGCCACGTTCAACACGCTGAACAAGATCGCGGCCGGGTCGGCCGACAACCTCGCCCTCGCGCTGGTGGCCGAGGCGGTCGGCGCGGGGGTGCCGGTCGTGGTGGCGCCGGCGCTGAACACCGCGCTGGCCGCCCATCCGGCGTTCCGGCGCAGCGTTGCCGAGCTGCGGGCCGCCGGCGTCACCGTCCTGTACGGACCGGACGTCTACCTGCCCAACCGGCCGGGCGAGGGCGAGGCGGACTACCCGCTGGATCGGGCGGTGGCGGCGCTCGGCCCGCCGCCCACGGCATAGACACATTTGACATCTTGACGAACCGGTGACGGCGGTCGTAGCGTCTGCGTACTTACTGGAAGGTTTCCTTACTATTGGGAGGCGCAGATGTTTCGACCCCCGCGCCGGGCCGTCTGGGCCGGAGCCATGGCGGCGGTCCTGCTCGCCGTCGCGCCGGTGACCGCGGCTCTGGGCGCCGGCAGCCTGACCGCCACGTTCACCGGCGTCTCCGACTGGGGCACCGGGCACGAGGGCAAGGTCACGGTCAGCAACGGCTCGTCGACGACCGTGGACACCTGGCGGATCGAGTTCGACCTGCCCGCCGGCACCACCATCTCGAGCTTCTGGGACGCCGACGTGACCAGCAGCGGCAGCCACTACGTGGCCGTCAAGAAGAGCTGGGCCGGCCCGCTCGCCCCCGGCGGCACGTTCAGTTGGGGATACAACGGCACCGGCCCGTACCGGGCGCCGCTGAACTGCACGATCAACGGCGCGCCCTGCGGCGGTGGTGGCACGCCCCCGACCACCAACCCGCCGACCAGCGCGCCCCCCAGCACGACCCCGCCCACGACGGCGCCGCCGACCACCCAGCCGCCCACCAGTCCGCCGCCCACCACGCCGCCGCCGGGCGGCCGCAAGCTGGTCGGCTACTTCACCGACTGGGGCGTCTACGCCCGGAACTACCAGGTCAAGAACATCGCGACCAGCGGCTCCGCGAGCAAGCTCAGCCACATCCTGTACGCCTTCGGCAACACCGCCGGCGGCCAGTGCGCGATCGGGGACAGCTACGCCGACTACGACAAGGCGTTCACCGCGGCCGACAGCGTGGACGGCGTGGCGGACACCTGGGACCAGCCGCTGCGCGGCAACTTCAACCAGTTGCGCAAGCTGAAGCGGATGTACCCGAACATCAAGGTGCTCTGGTCCTTCGGCGGCTGGACCTGGTCGGCCGGCTTCACCCAGGCCGCGCAGAACCCGGCCGCGTTCGCCGACTCGTGTTACTCGCTGGTGAAGGACCCGCGCTGGGCCGACGTCTTCGACGGCATCGACATCGACTGGGAGTACCCGAACGCCTGCGGCCTGCAGTGCGACGCCAGCGGGCCGGCCGCGTTCAAGAACGTGGTCACCGCGCTGCGGTCGCGGTTCGGCGCCAACTCCCTGGTCACCGCGGCCATCACCGCGGACGGCAGCAACGGCGGCAAGATCGACGCGGCCGACTACGCCGGCGCGGCGCCCTACCTGGACTGGCTGGCGCCCATGACGTACGACTACTTCGGCGCGTTCAACGCGCAGGGTCCCACGGCCCCGCACTCGCCGCTCTACTCGTACCCGGGCATCCCGCAGCAGGGCTTCTATTCCGACGCGGCCATCCAGAAGCTGAAGAGCAAGGGCGTGCCGGCCGGCAAGCTGCTGCTCGGGATCGGCTTCTACGGCCGGGGCTGGACCGGGGTAACCCAGTCCGCGCCGGGCGGCTCGGCCACCGGCGCCGCGCCCGGGACGTACGAGGCGGGCATCGAGGACTACAAGGTGCTCAAGAACACCTGCCCGGCCACCAACGTGATCGCCGGCACGGCCTACGCGCTGTGCGGCAACAACTGGTGGAGCTATGACACGCCGACCACCATCGGCGGCAAGATGTCGTACGCCAAGGGTCAGGGCCTGGGCGGCGCGTTCTTCTGGGAGCTGTCCGGGGACACCACCGGCGGCGAGCTGATCGGCTCAATGTCCGGCGGCCTGCGCTGAGGTGTAAGGAAGGGCCCCTTCTTATCGTTTTTTGTATAGGAAGGGGCCCTTCCTAACGGCCAAGCGCCGGCCGGCGGGTGGCCGTTCCGGGGACCGGTGTGGCACACTCGCCGCTCGATGGACGCACCAACCCCCGCCGCCCCCGCCGCCAAGGAGCGCCCGATGGCCGGTCCCGTGCCGCGGCCCGCCCTGCTCGCCGCCGTGCTCCTGCTCGCGCCGCTCGGCCTCACGGCCTGCAGCCTCGGCGGCGGTGGCGACTCCGGCGGCGGTGGCGGCATCGGTCAGCAGCCCACCGAGGACGCCGGCCAGCAGGCGCGGGAGCGGGTCCAGGCGTACCTGGACGCCCTGAAGGTCCGGAACGTGGCCACCGCGCGCGAGCAGCTCTGCGCCCCGCTGCGAGACAGCTTCGACGCCTCGGCCACCGGGCCGGGCGGCGAGTTCGCGAAATACCTCACCGTCACCGGGGCCCGGGTCACCGGCGTCACCCCCGAGGGCGGCCGGCAGCGGGTGACCAGCGCCGTGAGCGTGCGGGTGGGCAAGCAGTCGCTCAACCGCTCGCTCAGCTTCGCGGTCCAGCCGGTGGACGGCGCCTGGTGCATCGCCGAGGAGGCGCCGGCCGCCACCGACGCCCCCGCCGAGGCCCCGTCCGCGGCGCCCACGCCGTCGTCCTGATCCCGGGCGGCCGTCCGGGCGGCCGCGTCAGCTGCGAACTCCCACACCCCGGAACGGTCACCCTCGGTGCCACCGCGCCGCGCCGGTCGCCGTACGCTTTCTGTCATGCGCCATGAGTGGCACCAGTTGAGCTACCCGGACGTGGCCAGTCCGGGCCTGCGTACCACCCGCCCGACCGTCGATTCGGCGGAGGACGAGGCCCTCGGGCTGGACCGCTGGCGGAGCCTGCCGCGCGCCCAGACGCCGCCCTGGCCCGACCCGGCGGCCGTGACCGACGTGTGCAAGATCCTCGAGAACGTGCCGTCGGTGGTGGCGCCCTACGAGGTCGACCTGCTGCGTGACCGGCTGGCCCAGGTGTGCGAGGGCCGGGCCTTCCTGCTCCAGGGCGGCGACTGCGCCGAGACGTTCACCGACAACACCGAGAGCCACCTGCTGGCCAACGCCCGCACCCTGCTGCAGATGGCCGTGGTGCTCACGTACGGCGCCTCGCTGCCGGTGGTCAAGGTGGCCCGGGTGGCCGGGCAGTACACCAAGCCGCGCTCGCTGCCGACCGACGCGCGCGGCCTGCCGGCGTACCGCGGTGACATGATCAACTCGCTGGAGGCCACCCCGGAGGCCCGGGTGGCCGACCCGCAGCGCATGATCCGGGCGTACGCGAACTCGTCCTCGGCCATGAACATGCTGCGCGCCTACCTGGTCGGCGGGCTGGCCGACCTGCACGCCGTGCACGACTGGAACAAGGGCTTCGTGAAGAACTCGCCGGCCGGCGAGCGGTACGAGGCGATCGCCCGGGAGATCGACCGCGCGCTGGCCTTCATGCGCGCCTGCGGGATGAGCGACGACGAGGCGCTGCGGACCGTCACGCTCTACTGCTCGCACGAGGCGCTCGCCATCGAGTACGACCGGGCGCTGACCCGGGTGGCCGACGGCCGGGCGTACGGGCTGTCCGGGCACTTCCTGTGGGTCGGGGAGCGGACCCGGCAGCTCGACGGCGCGCACGTCGACTTCATCTCCAGGATCGCCAACCCGATCGGGGTGAAGCTGGGCCCCACGACCAGCCCGGACGAGGCGATCGAGCTGTGCGAGAAGCTCAACCCGGAGAACATCCCGGGTCGGCTCACGCTGATCAGCCGGATGGGCAACCACCGGGTCCGCGACGCGCTGCCGCCGATCGTCGCCAAGGTCACGGCCGCCGGCGCCAAGGTCGTCTGGCAGTGCGACCCGATGCACGGCAACACCCACGAATCATCCAACGGCTACAAGACCCGGCATTTCGATCGGATCGTGGACGAGGTGCTGGGCTACTTCGAGGTGCACCGGAGCCTGGAGACCCACCCGGGCGGGCTGCACGTGGAGCTGACCGGCGAGGACGTCACCGAGTGCCTGGGCGGCGCGCAGGGCATCGAGGACCTGGACCTGCCCGACCGGTACGAGACGGCGTGCGACCCCCGGCTCAACACGCAGCAGTCCCTGGAGCTGGCCTTCCTGGTCGCCGAGATGCTGCGCGGCTGAGCCCCCGCCGCCGGGCCCTCCAACCCCTCCTGGAAAGTGGTGCGCAATGACGGTTGACCTGCGCTCCGACACGGTCACCCGGCCGACCGCGGCGATGCGCGCGGCCATGGCCGAGGCCGAGGTCGGCGACGACGTGTACGGCGAGGACCCCACGGTCGCGGCGCTGGAGGCGGACGTGGCCGACCTGTTCGGCCACGAGGCGGCGCTGTTCACGCCGAGCGGATCGATGGCCAACCAGATCGCGCTGCAACTGCTCGTCCCGCCCGGCGAGGAACTGCTCTGCGACGCCGACGCGCACGTCGTGACGTACGAGATCGGCGCCGCCGCGGCGATCGGCGGCATCTCGACGCGGACCTGGCCGGCGGTGGGCGCGGATCTGGACCCGGACGTGGTGGCCGGGATGATCCGCCCGGAGGGCTACGGCGTGCCCACCCGGGCCGTGGCGATCGAGCAGACCCACAACCGGGCCGGCGGCGGGGTCTTTCCGCTGGCCACGCTGCGCGAGCTGCGCGGGGTCACCGCCGCGGCCGGGGTGGCGCTGCACTGCGACGGCGCGCGGATCTGGCACGCGCACGTGGCCGACGGCGTCCCGCTGCGCGAGTACGGCGGGCTGTTCGACACGCTGTCGGTGTGCCTGTCCAAGGGGCTCGGCGCCCCGGTGGGCTCGCTGGTGGTGGGCAGCGCGGAGCGGATCGGCCGGGCCCGGTGGATTCGTAAGCGGATGGGCGGCGGCATGCGCCAGGCCGGCGTGCTGGCGGCCGCCGGCCGGTACGCGCTGCGGGAGCACCTCGACCGGCTGGCCGTCGATCACGAGCGGGCGGCCCGGTTGGCCGACGCGCTGGCCCCGACCGGGCTGCTGGCCCGGCCGGCGCGGACCAACATCGTGGCCCTCGATCTCACCAAGGCGGCCCTGGACGCGCCGGCCGTGTGCGCGGCGGCCGGGGAGCGCGGCGTGCTGGTCTCGGCGATGGGCCCGCGGCTGCTCCGCCTGGTCACCCACCTGGACCTGGACGACGCCGGCATCGACCGGGCCATCGAGGTGCTGACGGACATCCTCCGCGGCTGACCGGCAGCGACCGCGGGCGCCGCTGACGCGCGCGCCGAAGGCGAGCGGCAGGTGCACTGGGACGGCGTCACGCTCGGGGACTGGGCCGGCCAGATCGACGGCAGTGACCTGGTCATCAACCGGCGGGGCGCAGGGGTCTCACCCTGGACCCACCGGCGTCGGCGACTCCTCGGGCGCCGCTCGCGTCAGTCCGGCGGCGCGACGGTGACGTCGCGGCGGCCGGCGCGGTCCAGGGAAGCGGCGATGAACCCGCTCGCCTTGAGCTGTTCCACGGCGTCGCGCAGCCAGGCGACGGTGCGCCCGTGCCGCGATCGGGTGGTGCCCACCGCCTGACGGATTTCCATGAAGGCCGGTTCGAGCAGCCGCAGGTCGCCCCGGGCGGCGGCGAAGTCGGCCAGGGGCTGGCGGATGCCGGCGGCCACGTCGAGCCGCTGCTCGGTGAACACCGTGGTCCCCTCGACGCCGCGTACCACCTCCGCGTGCTCCAGGGTGCGGGACAGGTGCAGATCGTAGGCCGATCCCGCCTTGACCCCGATGCGGACGCCGGGTCGATCGACGTCGGCGGCCGCGCGGAGCGGTGACGTCTCCGGTACGGCGAAGGCGCCCTCGATGACGGCGTACGGAGCCGTGAACGCGACGCTCTCCGCCCGGGCCGGGTCGATGGCCAGGAAGCAGATGTCGGCCTCGCCCCGCTCCATTGCCGCGAACGAATCCCGGGCCGCCTGGAAGCAGCGCAGCTCGACCGGAAGGTTCAGTCGCGCGGCGAGCTCGCGAGCGATGTCCACGGTGACGCCGCTGGGCGAGTCGGGCGTGCCCTGCGCGAGGACGGGATTGCCGAGGTTGATCGAGGCGCGGAGCGTACCGGTGGGCGCGAGGTCGCTGGCGACGTCCATTCGAGACATCATGCCGGTCGGTCTGCCCGAGCGCCGGCCGGCGCCGCGAACGCCGGCCCCCGCCAGCCGGCGCCGCGAACGCCGGCCGCTCTCCGGCCTGCGCGGTGGACGGCCTACTCCTCGCCGGAGAACCGCTCCCAGGCGGACTGCCGGGTGATCCCGAGCGCGGTGCCGATGCGCGCCCAGGTCACCTTCCGCGCCCGCAGGATGGTGACCAGCCGCTGGAGGCTCGCCTCGGTCTGGGCGCCGGTGGCCGCGACCCGGGGGAGCTGGTCGAGGATCTGCTCGTCGGTCATCCCCTCCTCCCAGGCCGACAGTTGCCGGTCCGAGCTCTGCTGCTTCTCCCGCTCGGATCGGATGATGTCGTTGCACAGGTCGACGCACTGGTTGCAGATGTAGACGCCGGGTCCGGCGATCACCTTCTCGACATCCGAGCTGGGCTTGGCGCAGAAGGAACAGGACAACTGGCTCGTCGGCCCGGCGGCTGCTTCGCTGGTCACGGGTCGTCTCCTATCGGCAGGGACTGTCAGGCGCATCCTGACGTATGTCAGGGTACGCCTGACAGGCTTGCCGGCACAGTGCCTGGACCGATGCGAGCAACCCGGGTGCCGCGGTGACGCCGCTGCTCACCCCTGGCGGGTCGGCCGGATGGTCAGGTCGCCGATTTCCACGTCTTCGGGTTGGTCGATCGCGAAGGCGATCGCCCGGGCGACCGCGGTGGCGTCGATGCCAAGGTCGGCCATGTTCCGCTGGGCCTGCTCGCGTACGGCGGGATCGTCGGCGGCGTTGTCGATGAGTTCGGTGCGGATATAGCCGGGGGAGATCGACGTGGTTCGCAGCGCCCCGGCCGTGCTCTCCTGGCGAAGGCCCTCCAGCAGGGTCCGGACCGCGTTCTTGGTCCCGGCGTAGACGGCCTGGGTGGGGACGATCTTCAGCCCGGAGGTCGAGACGACCGTGACGAGGTGGCCGCCGCCCTGCCGGGCGAATACGGGCAGGGCCGCGGCGATGCCGTGCAGGATGCCCTTGACGTTCACGTCGACCATGGCCGACCAGCCCTCGATGTCCAGGTCGGCCATGGGGCCGATCCGGCTGATGCCGGCGTTGCCGACCAGGACGTCCAGCCGGCCGAAGCGCTCGACGGCGAGGGCGACCAATGACTTCAGGTCATCGGGACTCGTGACGTCCACCCGGGTGGCGACCGCCGAGCCACCGGCCTGCCCGATCTCGGTGACCAGGTGGTCGAGCCGGTCGGTGCGACGCGCGCCGACGACGACAGCCGCGCCGAGCGAGCCGAGGTGGCGAGCCGTGGCTGCGCCGATCCCGCTGCTGGCGCCGGTGATCGCGACGACCTTGCCGTTGATGGTCATAAGGCTCCTCGGGCTAGACTGGACACATGTCCGGTTCTGTTGACCAGCCTAGCGGACACATGTCCGCTTCTGCCATTGGAGGGTCGGCCAACGGATCGGTGGACGGCGGCGGGCCCGCCCAGGCCGGCGGGCCGGCGCGGGCCGACGCCCGGCGCAACCGCGAGCGGATCCTGCACGCGGCCCGCGAGCTGGTACGCGAGCCGGGCGAGCTCAAACTCAACGCCGTGGCGAAGGCCTGCGGGATCGGGCAGGGCACCCTGTACCGGCATTTCCCCACCCGAGAAGGGCTGCTCGCCGAGGTGTACCGCCGGGAGGTGGACGACCTGGTGACCGCGGCCCCGAGCCTGCTCGCCGCGCACCCGCCGCTGACCGCGCTGGCGGCCTGGTTCGACCGGGTGGCCGCCTATGCTCGGGTGAAGCGCGACGTGTTCGCCGCCGTCGAGGCGGCCACCTGGCGTGACCTCGCCGCCCACAGCCTCGGGCCGATCGGTGAGGCCGTGGAGCTGCTGCTGGCCGCCGGTCGCTCCGCCGGCACCATCCGCGCGGACGCCGAGGCCGGCGACGTCATCGTGCTGATCGGCTGGCTGACTCGGCTCAACGACGCCGAACTCGATGCCCGAGGACCGCGACTGCTGTCGATCCTCATCGACGGCCTGCGCGCATCCCGCCCGTGAGGTGCGGCGGCGGACCGCCGGTTTCCCGGCTTCGTCGTGGTCACCCGAACAGCAACACCCCCGCGGCGACGGCCACGTTGAGGGAGTCCGCCCGGCCGTACATGGGAATGGACACCGCCTCGTGCGGCACCGACCGCCACTGCGCCGACACGCCGCGGCCCTCCGAGCCCACGACGAAGGCGGTGGGCCGGTCACCCCGGGGTCGGTCGCGGAAGTCGCGGGAGGCGCCCGGCAGCGCCAGCCGCACCACGAACCCCTCGCGGACCAGCCAGGCTGCCGCCGTCCGCGGCTCTCCGAAGTCGATCAGCGGCGTGGTCAACACCGTCCCGCGGCTGGCCGTGAACACGTCGGGATGCTCGATCCGGGCCTGGCGGTTGGTCAACAGCAGCGCCTGCGCGCCGCTGGCGTCGACGACGCGGATCAGCGCACCCAAATTGGTGGCGTACTCGATGCCGTCGGCGATCAGGACCACGGTTCCGTCGTGGACGGCCCGGCCGCCGATGACGCCGTGGCCGGCCCGCCAGACCGGCAGGCGTACCAGACTCGCCAGGCCGGACCCGCGGGTGCGCCGGCTGACCCGGGCGAAGGTCCTGGCCGACACCGGGTACGCCGAGCGGGCGTGCCGGCTCGCGGCCTGCGCGAGCTGGCTGCCCGGCCCGCCGAGCAGTTCGGGACAGAACAGGAACGTCTCGATGTTGGCGCCGACATCGAGCAGATGACGGTGGGCCCACGCGCCCTCGGCGAGAACGGTGCCGGGCGGGGTACGCGGGGCCAGGAACGGGCTGATGCGTGGATCGCGGGCGCTGACGAACGCGACGGCCATGACGATCTCCGGCTGGAGGGTACGGCGAAGGCAGGCGCGTCGTCTGTGGACGGACCTACCGCAGGGCATGTGTGCGCCGAAGTGGCGCTCCCGGTGTGCGCGCGGTCTACCGGGTGCCCTGGCCGTACATGGCCAGCATCATGGCCGCAGAGTACGACGGGCGGCCGACGATCACCTCTCCTTTTCCGACTGGAGCGGACGGGGGGCGGAGTTCAGCCGCCGGCGCCCGGGTGCCGCCGTTCAGGCGGCATGGGTTCGATGCCGGTGACGATGCGCCCCCGTGTTGCGGAGCTGGCCGACCGTGTCACGCGGCACCGGGACCACGTACCCGGCTATACCGATTGGCGCCCGCATGGCGCTCCTCAGCTGCTCAGCCGCGCAGCCGCTTGAGGGCGGCGATGTCGGCCGCGTGCCCGTGGTGCTTCTCGGTCGGCGTCTCGACCAGCACCGGGAGGCCGGCCGTGGCCGGGTGGGCCATCAGCTCGGCGAACGCCGGCTCGCCGATGCTGCCCTTGCCGATCGACTCGTGCCGGTCCCGGGTGGAGCCGCACAGGTCCTTCGAGTCGTTGGCGTGCACCAGCCGCAGCCGGCCCGGGCCCACCGCGGCCACCAGGGCGTCGAGGGTACGCGTCATCCCGCCCTCGGCGGCCAAGTCGTGCCCGGCGGCCCAGGCGTGGCAGGTGTCGAAGCAGACCCCCAGCCACGGGTGCCGGTCCACCGCGTCCAGGTACGGACCGAGCTGCTCGACCCGGGCGGCCAGCGACCGGCCGCCGCCCGCGCTCGGCTCCACCAGCAGCATCGGGCCGCCGGCCGCCGCCGCGGCGTCCAGCAGCGGCAGCAGCGCCTCCCGGAGCTGGGCCATGGCCCGGTCGGCGTGCGCGGCGTCGACAGCGCTGCCCGCGTGGAAGACCACCCCGGTCGCGCCGATGGCCGCGCCGCGGCGCAGCCCGTGCGCCAGGGTGGCCACCGACCGTTCCACGGTGGCCGGGGTGGGGGAGCCGAGGTTCGTCAGCAGCGAGGCGTGGATGTACACCGGCACGTTGCGCTCGCCGCAGCCGTCCCGGAACAGCGTGTCCTGCTCGCGGTCCCCGTCGGGCAGCGCCCAGCCGCGGGAATTGCCGACGTACACCTGCACGGCCTCCGAGCCGGCCGCGTCCACGTACGGCAGCACGGCCCGGGCCAGGCCGCCCGCGGTCGGGGTGTGCGAGCCGATCGGCCGGCCCGCAACCGCGCCGCCCGCGCCTGCGGCGCCGGCGCCGGCCGCGCGGCTCGCGGGGCCTGCCGTGCCGCTCGCCTCGCCGGCGGCGCCGCCGGTCGCCGGCGCCGCGCCGTCGATCACAGGCACAGGATCGTCACCGCGGTGCCGGGCGGCACCTGGGAGTTCTCCGGCGGGTTCTGGTTGCGTACGGTGCCGTTCGGGTTCAGCTGCACCTGCGGGGTGAGCTGCGCCTGCTGCAGGGTCTGCTGGGCCTGCGGGCACGGCATGTCGATCACCCGGGGCACGACCACGGCGGCCGGGCCCTTGCTGACCTTGAGCTTGACCTCGGTGCCCTTCTCCGCCCCGGTGCCGTCGCTCGGGCTCTGCTCGAGCACCTGGTCCTTGGGCTGGTCGGAGTCGACGTACTGCTCCACCGGCACCAGGCCGAGCTGCCCGAGCGCGGCCCGGGCGTCGCCGATGCTCTTGCCGACCAGGGCTGGCACGGACAGCGGCGCCTTGCCCTTGCTGACCGTCAGGGTGACCGTGACGCCCGGCTTGACCTGGGTGTCCACCGGCGGATCCTGGGCGCTCACCATCCCCGCCGGCAGGTCGTCGCTGTACTTGTCCGGGCCGCGCTTGACCACCAGGTTGAGCCCCTCCAGGGCGGCCTGGGCCACGTCGAACGCCTGCCCGGTGACGTCGGGTACGGCGTACCGCTCGGGGCCGCGGGACAGCACCAGCGTGATCGTGCCGCCCTTGACGATTCGGGAACTCATGTCCGGGCTCTGGCTGAGCACCACGTCCCGGGGCACTTTCTCGTCGTACCGCGGGGTGCCGAAGCGGACGGTGAGGCCGGCCCGGGCGGCCTGGTCCTCGGCCTGCGTCTTGGACATCGCGGTGAGCTTCGGCGCGACCGTGTACCGGCCGAAGCCGAACCACCAGCCGCCGAGGGCCAGCAGCAGCACCACGACGCTGGCCACGGCGATCACGCTGGTCCGGTTCCGCGGGTCGGTGACCAGGGCGGTCAGTCGGGCCCGGAGCCCGGCCACGCCGCCGGCCGGCTCGCCGAACGACCGGCGCCCGCCGGCGGCCCAGTCGGAGCGCTGCGCCGGCGACCGGGACCAGCCCGGGCCGGTGTCGCGTACCGCGTTCATCGCCATGGTCGGCTGGTCGATCCGGCGCAGCACCGCGGTCTCGGCCGCGCCGACGCTGCCCAGATCCTCGCGGACCTGCTGCACCTCGGCCAGCAGCGCGCCGGCGTCGGTCGGCCGGGCGCCGGGGTCGCGCCGGGTGGCCCGCCGGACCAGCTCGTCCAGCGCCGGCGGCAGGCCGGGCACCAGGGTGGACGGCGGCGGCACGTCCCGGTCGACGTGCTGCCAGGCGATGTCCACGGCCCGGTCACCCTCGTACGGGACGCGTCCGGTGAGCATCTCGAACAGCACGATGCCCGCCGAGTAGACGTCGGTGCGCGGGTCGGCCCGGCCGTCGGTGACCAGCTCGGGGGCCACGTACGCGACGGTGGCCATCAGCTTGCCGCCGGCCTCCTCCTCGGTGGACGCCTCGACGGCCCGGGCCAGCCCGAAGTCGGCCACCTTGACCACGCTGTCGACCAGGTCGGCCGTGCCACCGCTCGGCGCCTCGGCCACCAGCACGTTCTCCGGCTTCACGTCCCGGTGCACCAGGCCGGCCCGGTGCGCCGCGGCGATGGCCGAGAGCATCTGCTCGAAGATCGCCAGCGCCTCGGCCGGGTTGAGCCGGTGCCGCTCGGCGAGGATCTCGCGCAGCGTCCGGCCGCGCACGTACTCCATGACCAGGTAGGGCAGGCGGTGGTGCAGGCCCTGGTCGTACACCGCCACCACGTTCGGGTGGGTGAGCCGGGCGATGGTCTTGGCCTCGTCGGTGAACCGCTCGACGAACCCCGCGAGCTGCGCGTGGGCGCCCGTGCCGGCGGCGGAATGAATGATCTTCAGCGCGACGGTGCGCTCGAGCCGCTCGTCGGTGGCCGTGTAGACCGTCGCCATGCCCCCGCGGGCCACCCGGGAGCGGATGCGGTAGCGCCCGTCGACCAGCGAGCCCAGTAACGTGTCGGCGACCTGAATGTCCATCGGCAGGCAGTCTATGTCTTACCGGCCCGGGGGCAGAACAGGATGCCGTAGGCGTCGGTACCGGATTGGCATCCCCGTCGTGACCAGGGCGGCTCGGGTGCCGGCGGCGCCGGCCCCCGACCTGGGTGATGCCGTTGGCGCCACCGCCCGGCCGCGTGCGAGGGTGGAGGGGTGAGCGAACCGATCTCCGCCCCAACGGACCGGTCCGGCCCGGCCGGACCGGCGGGCTGGCTGACCCTGCCGGATGTCGCCGAGCGCCTCGAGGTGAACGTCACCCGGGTGCACCGGATGATCCGGGAGGGCCAGTTGATCGCCGTACCCCGGGACGGGGTGCGGCGGGTGCCGACCGAACTGGTGGCCAACCACACGGTGCTCAAGCACCTGCCGGGCATCCTCACCCTGCTGCGCGACGCCGGGTACGACGACGAGGAGATCGTCGGCTGGCTCTACCAGCCCGACGAGACGCTGCCCGGCACGCCGGCGGCCGCCCTGGGCGGGGACCGGGCCCGCGAGGTGAAGCGGCGGGCCCAGGCACTGGGCTTCTGACGGCCGGCTGCCCGTGGGACATTTCGGGTATCTCGCCGTGCTGGCCGGCTGCGCCGTCTGCGCGTTCTGGCTGGAGCCGGTGCTCCGGGTGAACGTGCTGCGCCGCTGGCGCCGCCTGCTGCTGACCGTGCTGCCCGTGGTGCTGGTCTTCTCGCTGTGGGACCTGGGAGCCATCGCCGCCGGGCACTGGACCTTCGACCCCGGGCAGATCACCGGGGTACGCCTGCCCGGCGGCCTGCCGCTGGACGAGGTGCTCTTCTTCGTGGTGGTGCCGGTCTGCGCCATCCTCGGCTTCGAGGCGGTCCGGGCCGCCCGCCGCTGGCCGGCCGGAGACGAGCCGCCGGCGCCCCCGGCCGGCCCGGCCCGGCCCGGCTCGCCGGCCCGGCCGGCGTCGACCGGCTCGCCGGGTGGGCCGCCATCGACCGGCGCGGCGGGTGGGTCGGCGTCGACCGGCGCGGCGGGTGGGCCGGCGCGGACCGGGTCGCCGGGCGCGGAGCGGTGAGGGCGGCATGACGTACACCATGGCGGCCGTCCTCGGCGTGGTCGGCGCCGTCCTGATCGACCTGTTCGTGCTGCGGACCCGGCTGGTCCGGCGGCGGGTCTTCTGGGCCACCTACCCGATCGTCTTCTTCTTCCAGCTGCTCTCGAACGGCATCCTCACCGGCCGGAACATCGTCCGGTACGACCCGGCCGCGATCATCGGGGTGCGGCTGGTGTACGCGCCGGTGGAGGATCTGCTGTTCGGCTTCGCGCTGGTGCTGCTCACCCTGTCGGTGTGGGTCTGGCTGGGCCGGCGCGGCGTCCAGCGCGGCCCGGCCGCCGGAGAGGGCAGCCCGCTGCTCCGCCTGATCGAGCGCCGCCGCCAGCGGTAAGGAAGGGCCCCTTCTTATCGCTTTCGGTATAGGAAGGGCCCCTTGTTAACGCCCGTGCGCCCTGCTCCAGCAATTTCCGGTCGCGCCGGGGCCGGTGGGTGCGGTAGGGACGATCCATGACGGACGACCTGAGCCCGCGGACCATCACCGAGGACGAGTACCGGGCCGTGCACCGGCTCGTGTTCCGGGCCTTCTTCACGACGCCGACAGACGAACTGGCGGCCCTCGACCGTCCCGTGCTCGAACTGGACCGCACCCACGCCGTCTTCGCCGACGGGGCGCCGGTGGCGACCGGGACCATCCAGACCCGGGAGCTGAGCATCCCCGGCGGCACGGTCCAGGCCGCCCACGTGACCGGGGTGGCGGTGGCACCCACGTACCGGCGGCGCGGCCTGCTCGGCAAGATCATGCAGGCCCAGTTCGCCGCGGCGGCCGCGGCGGGCGAGCCGGTCGCGGCGCTGTGGGCCTCGGAGGGCGCCATCTACGGCCGGTACGGGTACGGCCCGGCGACCTGGTCGGTGCGCTACGAGGCGGACAACCGGGAAGTCTCCCTCGCCGGCCCGGCCGGCGTCGGGGTGCCGATCCGGGAGGTCGAGCCGCTGGAGGGCAGAGAGGCGTTCGCGGCCGTGCTGGACCGGGCCCGGCAGGGCCAGCCCGGGCTGTCCGGCCGGCCCCGGGCGCTGTGGGAGCGGCGCCTGGTCAACGACCCGGCGGACCGGCAGGCCGCCGCCGAGCTGCAGGCCGTGCTGGCCGGCCCGCCCGGCGATCCGGTCGGGTACGCGCTCTGGCGGCCGTTCGGCAACTGGGGCCCGGCCGGCGCCGAGGGCATCGTGGACGTGATCGAGCTGCTGGCCACCACCCTCGACGGGTACGCCGCACTGTGGCGGTTCCTGCTCACCATGGACCTCACCCGGCAGGTCCGGTACGGCGTGGCAGGTCCGGGTGAACCGCTGCCGCACCTGGTCGCCGACCCTCGCCGGCTCGCCGCCCGGCTCGGGGACGGGCTGTGGATCCGGCTCATCGACCTGCCGGCCGCGCTGGCTGCCCGCCGGTACGCCGCACCGGTCGACGCGGTGCTGGAGGTGACCGACCAGCGGATCCCGGCCAACGCCGGCCGCTGGCGCCTCACCGCCGCCGGTCCGGACGCGCCGGCCCGCTGCGCGGCCACCGACGCGCCCGCCGATCTGACGATGGACGTACGCGAATTGGGCGCCGCGTACCTCGGCGGAACCTCGCTCGGGACGCTCGCCGCGGCCGGCCGGGTGGTTGAGCACCGCCCGGGTGGTCTCGCGGCCGTGGCCACCGCGTTCGGCTGGCCCGTACCGCCGATCTCCATCGAGGTCTTCTAGCTCGTCACCCGGCCTGGTCGTAGCTGGCTCCGGCGGTCGCTGGGCCTGGTGGCCGGCGGCCTGGTGGCCGGCGGCCTGGTGGTCGATGGGCTTGGTGGCTGGGGCCCGGTGGGTTGGTCCTTGGGTCCGGCGGTCGCTCGGCCTGCCGGACTGGGGAGGATTGTTGTCGCTGGGGCGGCAACAATCCTCCCCAGTCCGTTGATCGTTGCGGCGGAGCCCACGGTTCCCGCCCGGCAGCAGCTTGCCGCCCGGAGCGGTCCGGATTCCCGTCCGGCAGCAGCTTGCCGGCCGGAGCGGTCCGGATTCCCGGCGGAGCGCCAGCTTGCCGGCCGGAGCGGTCCGGCTTCCCGGCGGAGCGCCGAAGCGACCGGAGCGCGGGGGCCTCCCAGCGGAGCGTGCGGGTTCCCGGCGGGAGCGGTTTCCGGCGAGGTGCGCTCGCTTCCCGGGTGCGCTCGCATCCAGGCAGGGTGTGCCGGCTTCCGGGCCGGACCGGAGCGACTTCCCGGCGGAGTGGGCCGGGTTCCGGACCGGAGTGGCTTCCGTTTGGAGTCGTGGGTGGCAGGTCGGGGGGTCACCCCCTGGCGTGTCGGGCGCGGCGGATCGTCCAAGCGCCGAGTGCCAGCACGACCAGCGTGTCGAACAGGGCGCCCGGCAGCTTGGTGAGCACCGCCAGGCCCAGCCCGTCCGGCAGCACCAGGAAGGCCAGCAATGCCGCCGCGATCCCCAGCCGGCGCGTCCAGCGCGGCTCGGCGTCCGGTCGGTCGATGCCGGTGGGTCCGCCCAGTCCGGCGGCCAGCACGGCGAGCGGCGCGAGGGCGTACCAGGGGTAGAACACCGGGGACAGCACGGCCAGCGCGGCGAGGCTCATCCCGCAGGCCAGCACGACGGTCCGGCGGACCGCCCCGGCCTGGGCGTGTCGGGCGGCCGTGCTGTCATCCGGGCCGTGGATCGCGGCGGCGCCGGCCTGTCCGGCGACCGGCTTCGGCCGGGGGCCCCGGGCCACCGCACGCGTGGCCCGGAGCAGCGCGCCCGCGCCGATCGCGAGCAGCGCGAGCAACCCGAGCCCGCGCGCCACCGCGACGGCGGCGTCCACCGCGCCGGGCCGGCCGGCCAACCGGAACAGGTAGCCGGCCGTCATGCCGACCCCGGTGGGCAGCGAGGTCCACTGCACCAGCCGCCCGGTGTCGGACAACGCGCCGATCCAGCCCAGGCCGAGCCCGGTGGCCAGGCTCAGGCCCAGGAACGCGACGACCGCCCCGCCCAACACGGCCACCGCCGACCGCAAGATCTGTCCCGTCGCCCCGTCGCCCCGCCGCCCTGTCCAGCCCGCTCCGCCCGGCCGGGCCGCTCCGCTCGCCCGGCCCGCCCGGCCCGCTCCGCGCGCTCGGCCCGCCCGGGCCGCTCCGCGCGCTCGGCCCGCCCGGGCCGCTCCGCGCGCTCGGCCCGCCCGGCCCGCTCCGCGCGCTCGGCCCGCGTGGATCATGGGCGTTGCTGCGGGATCTGGCGCCGAAGGCGCGGTGAATCCCATGATCGATGAGGTCGGCCGGGCCGCGCCGAGCAGGATCGCGAACGGGATGCCCACGATCGCGGTGACCTTGACCGCCACGCCGAGGCCCAGGGCCGCACCCGCGGCGAACAGCAGCAGCCAGTGGCGGCGCTCGGGAGCGGACTGGGGCCGCCGGTGCGGTTCGCCCGGGGCGGCCCGCGGCCGCCAGCATCGAGGGCCGGGGCCGGGGCCGGGGCCGGGGCCGGGGTCGGGGCTGGGGCTGGGACCGGGATCGGCACCGGGGCTGGGACCTGGAGCGGGACCGGGGCCAGGGCTGGGACCGAGATCGGGGCTGGGGCCGGTACCGGGGCCGGGGTCGGGGTTGGGACTGGGGCTGGGGCCGGGAACGGGGATGAGACCGGGGTCGGGGCTGGGACCGGGACCGGGGTCGGGGCTGGGGCCGAGGCCGAGAGGCGGGGTCGCGGCAGCCAGGGCCAGCCCGGCCACCAGCAGGCCGACCATCAGCCCGTCGTTGTGCGCGCCGGCGACCAGGTGTACGGCCAGCACCGGAGACAGCAGGCCGAGCCAGACTGCGGCCCGGCCGTCGAAGCCGCAGGATCGGGCCAGTCGGGGCAACGCCCACGCCAGCAGCAGGCCACCGGCCAGGGCAAGCAACCGGAACAGGCCGATCGCCACCGCCAGCTGGGAATCGGGGGTGCCGGCCACCGCGCGGGCCACCGCGACCACAAGGCCGGCGAGGGCCACCGCCAGGGGTCCGTACGGGGTGGGGGTGTCCCGCCACAGCGCCGGTACGGCGTCGGCCCACGGGCACCCCCCGCCGGCCGCCCCGGTCGTGTACGGGTCGGCGCCGTCCAGCCAGAGCGAGCCCTGGCAGGCGTACGCGTAGACGTCCCGACTGGCCAGCGGCGGCGCCGCGAGCAGCGGCAGCGCCCACAGCGCCCCGGTGAGCAGCATCCCGCGCACGGACACCGGTGGTCGTCCGGGCGCCCCCGACCGCGGCTTTGGCGCGCCCGATCGCCGCTTTGGCGCGCCCGGTCGCGGCCCTGGCCTGCCGGACCGGGACGCTGGCGTGCCCGATCGCGGCCCTGGCGTGCCGGACCGGGACGCTGGCACGCCCAGCCGCCACCAGGCCGCCACCAGCGTGACCAGGCCGATCGCGCAGGCGCTCAGCCCGAGCCAGTACCCGGCGCCGCCCGAGGCGCCGCGCGCGGCGCTGCCGTCGGCGGCGTCGGGCAGCGCCCCCGCCGCCCAGCCACCGGCCGCGAGCAGCGCGGCGCCGAGGAACCCGAGCAGCGCCGTGCCGAGGGGCAGTAGCGCCTCGCGTGGCGCGGTGCCGGCCACCCGATTATCCGTTCCGCCGGAACCGGGTGGGACGTCAGCCGCCGCGGCCACCGGACGGCTCAGTCGGTCCGGCGGGTGGCCACGTAGGCCAGGTCGATCAGGACCTGCTCGGCCTCCGCGTCCAGCTCCGCCCCGGCCAGGGCGGCCACCGCCGTCTCGGTCAGGTCCGCGATCCGCTCCTCGGTGCGGGCCAGCGCACCGCTGTCCCGGATCACCCCCCGGAGCCGGTCCACGAGCTCCGGGTCGAGGTTCGGATCACCCAGCCGGCCCGCCAGCAGCGCGCGGCCGGCCGGATCCGCCGCCCGCAGGGCCGTCGCCACCAGCCAGGTGCGCTTGCCCTCCCGCAGGTCGTCGCCGGCGGGCTTGCCGGTCTGGCCGGGGTCGCCGTACACGCCCAGGATGTCGTCCCGGAGTTGGAACGCCTCACCCAGCGGTAGCCCGTACGCCGAGTAGGCCCGCCGGACCGGTTCGGCCGCGCCCGCCAGCGCGGCGCCCAGCAGCAGCGGCCGCTCCACCGTGTATTTCGCCGACTTGTACCGGGCGACCTTGCTGGCCCGCTCGACCGAGTCGTCGCCGCTGACCTGGGCGACGATGTCGAGGTACTGCCCGACGGTGACCTCGGTGCGCATCTCGTCGAAGACCGGCCGGGCCCGGGCCACGGTGGCCGGGTCCAGGCCCCCGGAGTGCAGCAGCTCGTCCGACCAGACCAGGCTCAGGTCGCCCAGCAGGATCGCCGCGGCCTCCCCGAAGGCGTCCGGGTCACCGGCCCAGGCGGCCGCGCGGTGCCGCTCGGCAAACCGCCGGTGCACGGCCGGTTCGCCCCGCCGCGTGTCCGAACTGTCGATCAGGTCGTCGTGGATCAGCGCGCTGGCCTGGACGAACTCCAGCGCCGCGAGGCTGGTCACCACCTGGTCGGAGTCGATGCCCCCGGCGCCGCGGTAACCCCAGTAGGCGAAGGCCGGCCGCAGCCGCTTGCCGCCGCCCAGCACGAACGCCTCGAGCGCCTCGGCCACCGGCAGCAGCACGTCGTCGACCGCGGCCATCCACCGGCGCCGGTCGGACAGGAACGCGGCCAGCGCCTTGTCGATCCGTTGGCGAAGGCCGGCGCGGTCGACCGGCGGGACGGAGGCTGCGGATGTCACCCCATGACGCTATCGGTTCCCCTTCCGCCGCGCGGTCGTGGCCCGGCAGCGGCCGGTCGTGCCGGCCGGGGTAGCCACGCGCCGACCGTCCGGGTGGCGTCGAGATGCCGGCGCACCCGCGGCTCGGCGCGGTGGACCGCCAGCCGCGCCCGCAGCTGGGCCAGCTCGGTCACGGCGCGGGCCGAGCCGGCCCGGATCGTGGCCAGCAGCGCGGCGTCGGCGGCCGCACAGGCCCGCTCGAGGTCGCCCAGTTGCAGCCAGGCCCGGGCCCACCAGACGCCGTAGACGGCCCTGCCGCGCGGGCCGGTGCTGTGCCGAACCGCCGCCGCGAGCAGCGGCTCGGCCCGTCGGGGCCGGCCCGCCGCGGCCAGGCAACGGCCGGTCATGGCGGCCAGCTCCGCGGTGTCGAGCCAGTAGAGCCAGCCCGGTTCGCGGTCCGGAGCGCGCTCGGCGCCCGCCCGAACGGCCGCCGCGAGCGCCGCCCCGGCCAGCTCGCGCCGGTTGCCCAGCGCGGCCGCGAACGCGAGGCGGTGCAGCAGCAGGGCCCGCAGGCCGGCCGGCGCGGCCGGGTCGAGGCCGGCCCGGCCGATCCGGGCCAGCCCCAGCGCCGACTCCGCGTCGCCGAGGCCGGCCAGCAGGTGGCTCGCGCAGCTGATGACGTACGCCGCGAGCGCCCGGTCGCGAGCGGCGGTCGCCATCCCCAGCGCCCGCCGGTACGCCTCGAGCGCGGCGACCGGGTCCCCGGCGTCGGCGGCCAGCCATCCGGTGAGCTGGACCGCCTCGGCCGCGATCCGCAGCTCGGGCCCGGGCGCGGCGGCCGCCTCCGTCGGCTCGACGGGCCGGGTGACGCCGGAACCGGCCGGCCGCTCGGGCTCCGGGCCGCGCCGCGACGGCGGCCCGATCAGCGGGCCGAGACGCTCCTGACCCAGCCGGAACAGGTCCACGCCGCCGACCAGGTCATCGAGCCTGCGCAGCGCTGCCAGCCCGGCGTCGGCCGATGGGGGCCGTGCCACTCCGGCGTCGGCCGCCGAGTCGTACGCCGCTCCGGCCCGCGGCGGTCCGACGGCGGTCGGCCCCGCGGGTGGGGCGGCGGAAGTCGGAGCGGGGGCGACCCGCGGGTCGGCGAGCCACCGGAGCGCGGCCTGGCGGAACCGGCGTACCGCGCGGCGCAGGTCGGCCAGCTCCCGATCGAGCCCCGGGCCGTGCCCGGTCGCCCGGCTGGCGGCCGCCGCGGCGGCCAGCTCCCCGGCGGGGATGTCCAGCACGGCGGCGAGCCAGCCGAGCCAGAAGTCGCCCGGGACGCGCCGCTCCCGTTCCCATCGGGAGACCTCGTGCCGGGTGATGGTCGGCAGCCCCGCGGCCGCGCAGAGCCGCTCGGCGAGCCCGAGCTGGCTCCAGCCCAGGGCGGTGCGCCGGGCGACCAGCAGCGGACCCAGGGTCGGTGGACCGGCGGTGGGTTCCGTCATCGTCGGGTGCCGCCCGAGGTGGACGTTGGTCGGTTCGGACATGTCTGGCACGGTCATCGGCGGTCCTTGGCTGGGCTGATCGATGCCGACCCCGGTCCGGCGGCACCGCGTGGGGTGGCGGCGCCGTCGGACCCTCTTTCTACCGGCCCGGTACGACATTTCGCCGCCGCGCCGTTGGCGGGGCCAGCCCCTCGGCGTACCTGTTCCTGTTACTGTCCACAAAGCCTTGACCTAGGCCAAGGTGTCAGGTCAACGCTCTAGCGTTTTCTGACATGGAGCTTGTGGGCGCGCACGAGATCCGGGAGATGCTGGGCGGCATCTCCAAGCAGCGCGTCCACGTGATCACCTCGCACCGGAACTTTCCGGAGCCCATCGCGGTGCTGGCCATGGGCAAGGTGTGGCGGCGGTCCGACGTCGAAGCGTGGATCCGCGAGCACCGGCCGGAGCTGGCCGGCGGCTGACCGGTCCGGCGAGCCGTTGGCTGGCCGAGCCGGCCTGGGAGGTCCGGCCGGCCCGCCGGCGGGGCGCTGGGCCGCCAGCGAGGCGCTGGTCGGGCCGCCAGCAGGGCGCCGGTCGGACCGCCAGCCAGGCGCCGGTCGGGCCGCCGGCGGGGCGCCGGTCGGCCCGTCCTCGAGGCCCCGTCCAGCCCGCTCCGAATCCCCCGCGAGCGGGCCTCGGATACCGGTCGAGCGGCGTCAGCGGGCCGCGACACAGGGTGGGACGCGGGTGGCGTGGCGGCCTCCGGGCGGTAGTGTCGGCTCGTGGCGCTTGGTCTCCCTTCGGTCCTCCCCCGGTCGCAGCCGTCGATCGGCGAGCTGATCAGTGGTGGGACGACCTTCTCGTTCGAGTTCTTCCCGCCCAAAACGGCGGACGGCGAGCGCACGCTCTGGCAGACGATCCGCGAGCTCGAGCCGCTGCTCCCGTCCTTCGTCTCGGTGACCTACGGCGCCGGCGGTTCGAGCCGGGACACCACCGTGGCGGTCACCGAGCGGATCGCCACCGAGACCACCCTGCTGCCGATGGCCCACCTCACGGCCGTCAACCACTCGACCGCCGAGCTGCGCAACGTGATCGGCCGGCTGGCCGCCGTCGGGGTCCGCAACATCCTGGCCGTCCGTGGCGACCCGCCGGGCAACCCGAACGGCGAGTGGGTGCAACATCCCGAGGGCGTTCTGTACGCCGAGGACCTGGTCCGGCTGGTGCGCGAGGCGGGCGACTTCAGCGTCGGCGTGGCCGCCTTCCCGTACAAGCATCCCCGCTCGGCCGACGTGGAGACCGACACCCGCAACTTCATCCGCAAGTGCCGGGCCGGCGCGGACTTCGCGATCACCCAGATGTTCTTCGACGCCGACGACTACCTGCGGCTGCGCGACCGGGTCGCCACGGGCGGCTGTGACACCCCGATCCTGGCCGGGGTGATGCCGGTGACCCAGCTGGGCACGATCGAGCGGTCGGAGCAGCTGTCCGGGGCGCCGTTCCCGCGCCACCTCGCCGAGCGGTTCGAACGGATCTCCGACGACCCCGCCGCGGTGCGCCAGCTGGGCATCGAGGTGGCCGACGAGATGTGCCGGCGGCTGCTTGACGAGGGCGTTCCCGGCATCCACTTCATCACCCTCAACCGTTCCACGGCCACCCGCGAGGTCTGGCGCCAGCTGCGCGGCTGACCCCGGTTGCCCGCCACTGTTCGCCACCGTGCACCGTTAGGGCGTGGTGGGCACACCGATGAGCTGGGACGAGTACGCGGCGGCCTGGTCGAGGCTGCACGGCGGCTTCGACCCGCGGGCCGCGACGCCGGTGGTGCGCGGCTGGATCCGCTCGGCCTACCTGCTGGGGTACGTCCTCGGCAGGCTCCGCGTGTCGCCCGGGGCCGTCACGGTGGCCGGGATGGTGATCTGCCTGGCGGTGCCCGTCACGGCCGCCGGCTCGGCCGCGGGTGCGCTGGTGGCGGCCGTGCTCGTGCTGCTCGCCGGGGTCGCCGACAGCGCCGACGGCGCGGTCGCGGTGGTGACCGGCCGCGCCAGCCGGCTCGGGTACGTCTACGACTCGGTGGCCGACCGGTTCGGTGAGGCCTGCTGGCTGGCGGCGTTCTGGCTGGTCGGCGCCCCCGGTCCGCTGGTGGCGCTGGCCGGCGCGCTCTCCTGGCTGCACGAGTACGTCCGGGCCCGGGCGGTCTCGGCCGGGATGCGGGAGATCGGCACGGTAACCGTGGGGGAGCGGCCCAGCCGGGTGGCGGTGGCCGCGGTCGGGCTGCTGGCGGCGGGCGCCGCGGGGCTGATCGAGCCCGACCTGGCGGCCGGCACGATGACCGTGGCCACGACGATCTGGGCCCTGCTGGCCGGGTTCGGCCTCAGCCAACTCCTCGCCGCCGTCCGCCGCGCCCTCCTCTAGCACCGCCCCCTCCCGCACCCCGTCCCACCCCGGGCCCCCGCCCCCTCCGCGATCTTGCACTTTTGGCCCCGACAAAAGGCGCATGTACCGCGAAGGGGAGGCCCAAAGTGCAAGATCGACGCGGGAGCGCGGGAGCGCGGGAGCGCGGGAGCGCGGGAGGGCGGGAGGGGGGTCAGGCGGGGCCGATGGTGTTGGCGACGATCTGGGCCGACAGGGTGACCATGGGGAGGCCACCGCCCGGGTGGGTCGAGCCGCCGACCAGGAACAACCCCTGTGCCGGCCCGCGGTTGGGCGGCCGGAGCAGCCCGCCGGCCGTACCGTAGATCGTGCCGCCCGGCGCGCCGGTCGCCCCGGCGAGGTCGGCCGGGGTGCGGACCTCGGAAAAGACCAGCCGGTCCCGTACGTCCACCCCGCGCTCGGCGAGCACCGCCAGGATCCGGTCCGCGTACGCCTGCGCCACCCCCGGCCGGCGCCAGTCCACGGCTCCGGTCGAGGTGCCCTGCCGGGCCGCGTTGACCAGCACGAACCAGGACTCGTGCCCGGCCGGCCGGACCAGCGGGTCGTCGGCCACCGTGACGAACACGGTCGGGTCCGCCGCCGGCCGGGCCGGCCGCCCGCGCCCCGGCGCTCCGAACACCGCGTCGAATTCGGCGTCGTAATCCTGCGGGAAGAACACGTTGTGATGCGCCAGTCCGGACGGGCCGCGCACCCCGAGCAGCAGCACGAAGCCGCCCAGGCTGCGGTCGGCGAGCCGGGCCAGCCGGGCCGGGCTGGGCAGCAGGTCGCGGTAGACGGTGAGCGCGTCCACGTTGGCCACCACCACGTCGGCGCGGACCGGCGCGGCCGCGCCGGCGAGGCGTACCCCCTGAACCCGGCCGCCCGCGGCGTCGATGGCGGTCACCGCGGCGCCGGTCTGGACGACCACGCCCAGGTCCAGGCACCGGGACAGCAGCGCGTCGGCGAGGGTGCCCAGCCCACCCCGCAGGTACCAGCCGCCGAACGTTAGCTCGGCGTACGGGATGGCGACCAGCGCGGCCGGGGCGCGCCGCGGGTCGGCGCCGGTGTACGTGGCGTACCGGTCGAGCAGGGTACGCAGCCGCGGGTCGCGGAGGTAGCGCCGGCCCAGCCCGCGCAGGGTCCGGCCGGGGGCGATCGCGGCGAGGTCGCCCAGCCGCCAGGCCAGCGGGGCCAGCGACAGCGGCGAGTCGATCCGACGATGCAGGATGTCCCGCCAGGAGGCGTCCCAGACCCGGCCGGCGCGCCGCCACAGCCGCTGCCAGTCGTCGGCGGCCGCCGGCCCGAAGGCCGTCCCGATCCGCTCGGCGAACACCGCCGGGTCGGCGCAGGAATCCAGGGTGCTGCCGTCGGCGAAGCGGTGCCGGACGATCGGGTCGAGCGGCACGAGGTCGAGGTATTCGTCCAGCTTGGCGCCGGTGGCCTCGAACAGCTCGGCGAACACCTGCGGCAGGGTGAGCAGGCTCGGACCGGTGTCGAAGGCGAACTCGCCGACCGGCGTCGATCGCGCGTACCGGCCGAGCTTGCCGCCGACCACGTCGGAGCGCTCGTAGACGGTCACCTCGTGCCCGGCCGCGGCCAGCCGGGCGGCCGTCGCCAGCCCGCCGACCCCGGCGCCGATCACCACCACCCGGCTCAAGCTTCCCGCCCCCCGCACGTGCGTTAAAAGGGGGCCCTTCCTATACGGAAAACGATAAGAAGGGGCCCTTCCTTATGGCTCCTACAGCACCGGTCGGCCGCGCCAGGACAACCGGCGGGTCCTGCGCAGATGGTACGACCGGAACGTGAGCCAACCGAGTAGCGCCACCGAGACGGGATGTGCCAGCGCGTCCGGCCAGGACCGCCCGCCGGTGGCCCGGGCGCTCAGCACCCGGCCGGCCACCCCGAGCAGGTAGCCGGCCAGCGCCACCAGCGCCACCCGGCCGGCGCCGGCCAGCGCGGCGGCCACCGCCAGCAGCGGCGGCACGGTGTACAGCGCCAGCAGCGCCGCCACCACCGCCGCGGCGGCCACCGGCGAGCCGAAGCTCGCCCACAGCGACTTGGTGTAGCCGTCCCGCAGCTGCGCCCACGAGCCGTACATCCGGCAGGACGCCAGTCCGGACCCGTCGGCCAGCGCGATCCGGCCACCGGACCGCTTCACCGCGCGGGCCAGCTCGACGTCCTCCAGGATCCGGTCCCGCACCGCCGCATGCCCGCCGGCCGCGGCATAGCCGGCACGATCCAGCACCAGGAACTGCCCGCCGGCCGCGGCCAGCGACGGCCGCCGGGACCGTTCCATGGCCCGCAGCGGCAGGAACGTCAGCCACAACCACTGCAGCAAGGGCTGCGCCAGCCGCTCGCCCGCCGTGCCCGCCACGATCCGCGGGTACGGCGACAGCAGCGTCACCCGCGCGCCGCGCAGCTCGGCCACCGCGGCGGCCACCGCGTGCGGGGCGAGTACCACGTCCGCGTCCACGAAGACCAGCACCCCGGCCGCCGGGTCCGCGTGCCGGGCCAGCTGATGACAGGCGTACGGCTTTCCGAGCCACCCGGCCGGCGGTGGCGTGCCGGTGACCAGCCGCAGCCGCCGGTCGCCGGCGGCCACCCGGCGAACGACGTCCGCGGTGCCGTCGGTGGAGCCGTCGTCGAGCACGATGATCTCCAGCCCGGGCACATCCCGCTGGGCCAGCAGGGCGCGCAGGCACGGCGTCACCCGGTCGGCCTCGTCGCGCAGCGGCAGCAGCACGGCGACCCGCCCGGCCACCGCGCCCGGCCGGGCCGGCGGGCGGCGCAGCCAGCGGCCCGCGTTCACGGCCGCGTGCGCGGTGAGCCCGGCCACCACGGCCGTGAGCGCCACCGCGACCGCCAACCCCCCGCTCACCCCGGCCCCTCGCCGCGTCCGGCCCCGGCCGTGTCCCCGGCGGCGGCGTTCCCGGCGGCCGCGTTCCGGGGGGCGGCGTTCGGGGCGGCCATGTTCCCGGCGGCGGCGTTCCCGGCGGCGGCGTTCCGGGCGGCCGCGTTCCGGGCGGCCGCGTCCCCGGCGGGACGGGCCCGGCGCAGCCGCACGGCCAGCGGGACCGCGACGGCGCCCATGGCCAGCGCTCCCCACAGCGCCGAGGCGGGCAGTCGCAGGAACACCGCGTGCGCCAGCACGCTGGAGCAGTAGGTCCACAGGTACAGCGCGTACATCGGCGCGTCGCCGGCGCCCGCGAGGCCGATCCGGGCCGCCGGACCGCCGCCGGCCGGGTGGTTGCCCGCCGGGTCGCTGCCCGCCGCCGGGCCGGCGGCGGGGCGGAGCAGGGCCATCAGCGCGACGGCGAAGAGCAGCCAGCCGAGGTAGTTGCTGACCGGGATGTCCGGCACGCCAGGCAGCGCTGGCGTGCGGTCGTACCAGGTCCAGTAGCCCTCGGCGACCATCTGCGGATCGAGGAAGACGTCCCAGGCCGCCAGGCCCAGGCCGGCCAGCAGCACCCGCGCGGCGGCCCGGGCCGGCCGCTGCCGTGAATCTTGGACCGAAACCGTCGGCTGCGAACGGTTTCGGTCCAAGATCTCGTCGCGGTCGCGGTCGCGGTCGCGGTCGCGGTCGCGGTCGCGGTCGCGGTGGCGGTGGCGGTCGGCGGCGTCCGCGTTGCCGGCGACGGTCGCGGCGGTGGTTGTCGCGGCGGTGGTGGTTGTCGCGGTGGTCGTGGCCGGTCGGGTCAGCCGGACGGCGGCCAGCCAGGCGGGCCAGGCCATCCAGGTCCACGCCAGTGGGATCACCAGCGGAACCCCGGCCAGCTCCGGTCCGAGCGCGCCCGGATAGTCGTACCGGCCGAACGGGACCCCGGTGGCCACGCCGAGCGCCTCGACGGCGAACCCGCCTCCGGTGGTCACCAGCACCAGCGCCGCGGCCACCCGCGGACCCCGGCTGAGCAGGGCGTGCGACACGGACAGCAGGTAGCCGAGCAGCACCGTGGCCACGGTCAGCCGGGCCCGGGCCGGGCCGGCGGTGAGCGGGTAGCAGATCTGGGTGAGGATCAGCACGCCGAGCAGCAACCAGGGCAGCCCGGGCCGGCCCGCCGCGGGCCGCCGGCCCGCCCCCGACCGGCGGGCCACCGCCGGCTGCCGGCTGCCGGCCCGCCACCAACCAGCCGGCCGAGGCGTTTGCGGCCGCGCCGGGTCGACCGCGCCGCCGGTCATCGTGCTGGCCGGTCCAGCGGGAGCTCCCGGCCGAGCACCGCGAAGGCGCGGTCGTCGCCGGGGAAGTAGAAGTCGCGCAGCACGTCCACGAAGCCGAACCGGCGGTACAGCCGCCAGGCCCGGGAGGTCCGCTCGTCGGCCTCGGGCGTGGACAGCAGGGTGGTGGCGCCGTCGGCCATCCCGAGCAGCCCCGACAGCTGCCGGGCGCCCAACCCGTGCCCCTGGGCGGCCGGCCGGACGTGCAGCTCCACCACCTCGAAGCAGTCCGGGAACCACAGCTTGCGTTGCTCGTCGGTCAGCGCGCCGAACACCTGGTCGTGCCACCACTGGCCGGGCGCGGAGAGGTACCCGTACCCGAAGCCGGCCAGCCGGCCGTCCGTGCCGAGCGTGGCCACTGCGCGGAATCCGGGGCGCCGCAGGTGGGTGGCGATGTAACCGCGGCGGGCCTCCAACAGCTCGGCGCGGTAACCCATCGCCTCGCCGTAGACCGCCACCACGTCGTCCAGCCGCCGGGACAGATCGTCCGGCCGCCACGGCACCAGCCTCATCCTCGTCCGCTCCTTGTCCCTGGCCGCCCGGTGTGGGTCACCCTTGTCCTCCGTCCGCCGTCCAGCCGAGCACCGCCCGGTCACCGTGGACCGCCCGTACGGCGAACCGCGCGAACAGCTCCTCGGCGTACCAGCGCGCCACCGGCGTACGATCGACCGCGGCCCGGTGCTCCGGCCGACGGTACGCGAAGTTGACCAGGTCAGCCGAGCTGCGCCACACGCTGACCGTGCCCTGCCAGCCGAGCGGCGCCTCGCCGACGCCGAACCGGGCCAGCAGGCCGGGCGCGCCGGCCAGCGCCGCCGCCACCGGCGGCACGGCCCGCCAGAAGACGGCGGCGCGGGCCGGTCGCAGCCGGGCCCTGGTCAACGCCAGCACCGGACCATCGGTACGCCCGCCGGGCGGTTCGCCGAACGGCTCGACCCCGGACCACCGGCCGCGGCTGGTCAACGGTCGCAGGTCGAGCCGGGCCGCGCCGGTGGCGATCGCCGCCCACGCCCGGCCCACCGGGGTGTCGTCGAAGCCGGCCGCCCGGTCGGGGTCGTCCCACACGGCCAGCGCGGCCCACCGGGTGAGGTCGGCGTCGGACGGGCCGAAGCCGGTGCCGGTCCCGGTGCCGAGCAGCTTGCCGAACCGTACGCCCGGGGTGGCCCGCAACCGGCGCGGGTCCAGCGCCATCCGCAGCAGCGCCCGGGGCAGCGCGCCGGGCGGGGTCCGCCACACGTGCAGCGTGACCAGCTCCGGTACGCCCGGTCCGGTCATGACGGCTGCTCGCTGCGCGCAGCGCCGCCATGCGGCCCAACCGCGCCGGGGCGGACGATGCGCTCGCTCACGCCACGTCGGCCGGGGTGCCCGAGGTGATCCGGACGAGCTCGGCGTACGTGGTGGGGAAGACGGCCCGGGGCACACCGCCGGCCGCCCAGATCTCGTCGTACCGCGCCAGGTCGGCGTCGACCAGGGTGCGCACCGGGGCAGGATGGCCGAGTGGGGCGACCCCGCCGATCGGCTGGCCGGTGTGTTCCCGGACGAACTCCGGGGTGGCCCGCTTGAGGCTGGTCACGCCGATCCGCGCGGCCAGGCCCGCGGTGTCCACCCGGTGCGCGCCGCTGGTGAGCACCAGCAGCGGCGCCCCGTCCGCGTCGAAGATCAGCGAGTTGGCGATCTGCCCGACGGTGACGCCCAGCGCATCGGCCGCGGCCTGGGCGGTGTGCACCGCCTCGGGCAGCAGACGGACCTTGGTCGGGTGGCCGGCGCCGTCCCGGGCGCCCGCCGTGGCCAACGCGTCCTGCACGGCCAGCACGTTCGGATGCGACTCCATCCCTCCATCTTTCCCGTCCCACCCGTCCGCCCGGACGCCGGGCCGGGCGGACGGATGTAGATCTTGGAATTCCGGTGCCTCGCGCGGGCACCGGAATTCCAAGATCTGTGGCTGCTTCGGCGGCTACCCCCGGTGGGCGGCGTCGAGGGCGGCCTGCAGCGACTCGACGTACCCGTCGCTGGTGACCGTGGCGCCCGAGATGGCCTGGATCCGCGCGCTCTGCGCGGCCAGCGCCTCCTGGCGCAGCGCCGGCACGGCGTAGTCGTTGATCTGCTGGTCCCGGAAGTTGCCGTCGGGCACCTGGAGGGCCCGGACGTCGGTGATCTTTCCGCCGGAGACGGTGATGCTCACCTGCACCGGCCCCCACCGGGTCTGCGCCACCGAGCCGTCGAAGCTGCCGTTCTTCGCGGCGCCGCCCGAGGACGAGCCCGGAGACGTGCCGGACGATCCGGACGATCCGCTCGTGCCGTCGTCGGAACCGGTCCCGGAGCCGGTGCCGCTTCCGGTGCTGCCCGGGTCGCCCGTACCGCCGGATCCGTCGCCCGACGCGGAGCCGGCGGTGTCGCCGGTGGCCGCGGCCACCGCGGAGCTGCCGCCGCCCACGCCCATGGTGCTGGTGCGGTAGCTGAACAGCAGCACCAGCGCGGCCACCGTCGAGACCAGCCAGAGGGTGATCCGTCGCATCCTGAGTCTCCCTGCTCGTTCGTCGTGCCGCCGGGTCCGTCGGACCCGGCGGGTCTTACCGTGCGGGGTCCACCGGGCCCGGCGGGTGTCACCGTGCCGCCGGGTCCGTCGGATCCGGCGGGTCTTACCAGGCGAAGCGTTCGAGGTGTACGTGCGGCGCCGGCACCCCGGCCGCGGTCGCCGCGTCGCGGGCCGCCGCGGTCCACTCCTCGGGGCCGCAGACGTAGACGTCGTGCCGGTCGAGGTCCGGGGCGATCCAGCGCAGCGCGTCGACGTCGGAGACGTGCGCGGCGTCGCGGGGCAGCCAGGACCGCCGGCGGGCGCGGGGTCCGAGCAGGTAGTGCACCCGCACCCCGCGGTACGCCGCGAGCCGCTCGATCTCCTCCCGGAACGCCAGGTCGGCCGCGGTCCGGGCCCGGTAGACCAGCACCGCCTCGCCGGGGGCGTACGGCAGCTCGTGCAGCAGCGCCAGCAGCGGGGTGATCCCCACCCCGCAGGCCAGCATGGTCACCGGCCCGCCTCGCCAGGTCTCGCCGGTGAGCCGCCCGTACGGCCCCTCGATCAGCACCCTCGTGCCGGGCCGCAGCCCGGCCACCCGGGAGCTGCCGTCGCCGAGGTCCTTGACCGTGATCCGCAGCCGGTCGCCGTGCGGCGGCGCGGACAGCGAGTACGGGTGCGCCCGGGACCAGCCGGGGCCGTCCAGAAAGCGCCAGCAGAAGAACTGTCCGGCCCGCACCGGCAGCCGGTCCAGGCGCCGGCCGCGCAGGTACACCGACGTCACCCCGCGCCCCTCCCCGACCACGGCGGTGACCTCCAGCCGGTGCCGGGCGCTGCGCCAGGCCGGCACGCCGAGCCGGAACACCAGCACGCTGCCGGCGGCGCCGATGTAGAGGGCCCACCAGTAGGCGCGGGCGGCCGGCGAGGAGACGAAGTCGGCGCCGGTCCAGAGCTGGTGCGGCAGCGCCAGGGCGGTGCCGAGGTACGCGTACAGGTGCAGCAGGTGCCAGGACTCGTACCGCAACCGGCGGCGGGCCGCGCGCAGCGAGGTGACCACCACCATGACCAGCAGCGCCAGCGCCGCCGTGGCCAGCAGCATCCCCGGGTACGACGCGACCAGCAGCCAGATCTGCGCGAGCAGCCCGGTGCGGGTGGTGGTCGCGTACCCCACGGTGATCAGCAGCACGTGCCCGAGCAGCAGGTTGAACGAGGTGAACCCGGCCAGCCGGTGCCAGCGGGCGATCCGGTCCTGGCCGTAGCTGCGCTCGATCCAGGGAACCCGGGCCATCAGCACCACCTGGATCAGCATCAGGTCGGCCGCGAGCAGTCCGGCGAGCCGGCCCGCCGAGGTGAGGCCCGGCCCGGCGCCGCCGGTCAGCTCCTGCAGTCCTCGGTTCGCCACCCACAGGGCGGTCACGATGACCAGGCTCAGCAGCCCGGCGCTGCCGGCCAGGTCCGCCCACCAGCGCGGGGTGACCGGGAGCCGGCGGCCGGCGCGCGGCGGGGCCAGGGTGGCGGTGCTCATCGGGCCGACCGGTACGTCGTCGAATCGCTCATGACTCGATGGTGCTGCGCCGGGGTTGGCGGAATCTTGCCCGAAGCTGTGACCCGACTGTGAGAGCGATTCATCCAGACCCGCTCCGCCGACGTTGCGTTTTTGTCGGAGGCACGGTGTACTGTCAGCAGTAGTTAGAACGAGTGTTCGATCAGCTCGTACGCTCGTGCTAACGGAGGAGGCGGTGTTCGCGGCACGGTCTTCTCCGGTGCGGTTTTCGCGGACCGCACGGGTCCGGGCAGTCGCGAGCCCGGCCCACCAGGCAGGACCGTCGTCCGCCGCCCTCCGACCCCCGGGCGGCGGGCGACGGGCCCGCCGGCTCGGCCGGCCGGGTGTGGTGTGGGGAAGCGTCCACATCCGGCCGGCGAGCATCGACCGGTGCGTCTTCCTCGCGCGCCGGCTGGCTTCACGACCATGCGGCGCGCCGTGCCGACCGACGACCGGCCGGCGGCGACGATCAGGTGACGCGGAGGAGACCAGGCCATGCCGACCAGTCCGGTGCCGACCGTGCCGGCGCACATGCTGCCGCATCGCACCCCGGCCCAGTTGCTCGCGATCGCCCGGCGCGGGCTGGTCGAGGCCGCCCAGACCCGACCCGACGGCCTGCGGTACGCCGCTGCCCACCTCGCCGCGCTGCGGGCCGCCGCCGCGGTGCTCGCCGCCCGTGCCCGGCCGGCGCCGGTCCGCCGGCAGCGGGTCACCAGCGCCTGGGCGTTGCTCGTGGTGGTGGCCCCCGATCTGGGGGAGTGGGCCTCCTACTTCGCCGCCGGCGCGAGCAAGCGGGCCGCCGCCGAGGCCGGCATCCCTCGGGTGGTGACCGCCCGGGAGGCGGACGACCTGCTGCGTTCGGCGGAGCAGTTCGTGACGGTCGTCGAGGACGCGCTCGGCGTTCCGCACCAGCCCGCGTTCGACGGGTTGGCCGTGGCCTGAGCCGCCCGGCGGCCCGTGGCCTGAGCCGCCCGCGGCGGCACGGGCCACACCGCGGCGCCGGCGCCGCGGCCGTCGCGGCGCCGGGACAGGACGCCGGGACAGGACGCCGGGACAGGACGCCGGGACAGGACGCCGGACGACCAGGGCGGCGGACGACCAGGGCGCGATGGGAACACAAAACGGGGGGAGCGAAGCCATGGCGGGCCGGATGGTGGTCGGTTCCGCCGCACTGGCCGGGTTGGTCCGGCCGGCGAGCGAACCGGCGCCGGGCGGGCACCGGGTGTTGCCGGTGCTGCCGGAGCTGACCGGGCTGCTGCCGGGCCGCGGGCTGCGCCGGGGCAGCACGGTGGCCGTGACCGGCCGGCCGGTCCCCGGCGGCGCCCCGCTCGGGCGGCCGGCCGGGGGTGGTGTGGAGTCCGCGCTGCCGGCCGGCGGCGGGATGTCGCTGCTGCTCTCGCTGCTGGCCCAGGCATCCCGGAACGGCTCCTGGTGTGCCGTGGTGGGGCTGCCCACGCTCGGCGTGGTGGCGGCCGCCGACCTCGGCATCGCGCTCGACCGGCTCGCGCTGGTGCCCGACCCCGGTCCGGAGTGGGCCACCGTGGTGGCCGCCCTGATCGACGGGGTGGACGTGGTGGTGGCCGCGGTGCCGGCGTCGGTCAGCGCGTCGGTCACCGGGCGGCTGGCCGCCCGGGCCCGGCAGCGCGGCAGCGTGCTGGTTCCGTTCGGCCGGTGGGACGGCGCCGATCTCACCCTCCAGGTGCTGCGCGGCGCCTGGGAGGGCCTGGGCCAGGGACGCGGCCGGCTGCGCCGGCGCGAGGTGACGATCCGGGCCCGCGGGCGGGGGGCCGCCGCCCGGCCCAAGGAGATCACCGTCTGGATGCCCGGCGACGGGTCGACCGCCACCATCCGGCGGCCGGCGGGCGCGCCGCCGGCCAGGCCGGGCACCGCGCCGCCCGATCCGGCCGTGACTCCGACGCCGCCCCCGACGCCGGGTCCGGCGGACGCGCCGCCGGCTCGGTCCCGGCGGCCGGCCCCGGTCACGCTGGTGAGCGCGGCGTCGTGACCGCACCCGACGAGCGGGACGCGTCCCGGCCGGGCTTTCCCACGGCCGCCGACTGGGTCACGATGGCCGCCTGCGCGGAGCCGGGCGGTCGCTGGCCGGTCTGGTCCTGGGCGTGTCGGCCGGCGCCGGCCGACGCCGATGCCCCGGACGGGGCGGGTCCGCCCGACCATGAAGCGGCGCCCGGGGATCCGGCATGACCGTCCGGACGCTGCTGCTCTGGTGCCCCGACTGGCCGGTCATCGCCCTGGAGATCGTCGAGGGGACCCCGGCCGCCGGCCCGGTGGCCGTGCTGCACGCCAACCGCGTGATCGCCTGCTCCCCGGCGGCCCGGGCCGAGGGGATCCGTCGGGGGCTGCGCAAGCGCGAGGCGCAGAGCCGGTGCGCGGCGCTGGTGACGGCCGACTACGACCCCGGCCGGGACACCCGGGCGTTCGAACCGGTGATCGCCGCCGTCGAGGAGGTGGTGGCCGGGGTGGAGGCGATCCGGCCCGGCGCCTGCGCGGTGGCCGCCCGCGGCCCGGCCCGATATTTCGGCGGCGAGGAGCCGGCGGCCGAGCGGATCGTCGAACACGTGGCCCAGACCTGCGCCGTGGAGAGCCAGATCGGCATCGCCGACGGGGTCTTCGCGGCCGGGCTGGCCGCCCGGTCCGGCCGGGTCGTCCCGCCCGGCGGGACGGCGCGGTTCCTGGCCGGCCTGCCCGTCGAGGCGATCAACCGGCCGGCCCTCACCGACCTGCTGCGCCGGCTCGGCATCCGTACCCTCGGCGACTTCGCGGCGCTGCCGCCGGGGGACGTGCTGGCCCGGTTCGGGTTCGACGCGGCGCTGGCGCACCGGCTGTCCGCGGGGCAGGACCATCGCCCCCTCGCCGTCCGCCGCCCACCGCCGGACCTGGTGGTGACCGAGACGTACGACGAACCGTTGGACCGGGTCGACGCGGCTGCCTTCGCCGCCCGGTCGCTCGCCGAGCGGCTGCACGAGATGCTCACCCGGTACGGCCTGGCCTGCACCCGGCTGGGCATCGAGGCGGTCACCGAGCACGGCCAGGAACTGCACCGGACCTGGCGGCACGACGGCCTACTGACCGCCGGGGCGATCGCCGACCGGGTCCGCTGGCAGCTCGACGGCTGGCTGTCCGGCACCAACCGGCGGCCCGGCGCCGGCGGCCCGCTCCCGGCCGCGCGCCCCACCTCGGGGATCATCCGGCTGCGGCTGATCCCGGACGGGGTGCTGGCGCACCTCGGCCAGCAGCCGGGACTGTGGGGCGAGGCGGGTGAGGAGCGCGATCGGGCGCACCGGGCGCTGCACCGGGTGCAGGGCATCCTCGGCCCCGAGGCGGTGGTCACCGCCGTACTCGGCGGCGGCCGGTCCCCGGCGGACCGGGCCAACCTGGTGCCCTGGGGCGACGAGCGGGTGCCGGCCCGGCCCGCCGGGCAGCCGTGGCCGGGCCGGCTGCCGCCACCCGCGCCGGCCGTGGTGCTGCCCGCCCCGCTGGACGCCGCCGTGCTGGACGGGACGGGCGAGCCGGTGGGGGTGAGTGCCCGGCTACGGCTGACCGCCGCGCCGGACCGGCTCGTCGTGGGCACGGCCGCGCCCGTGTCGATCACCGGGTGGGCCGGGCCGTGGCCGGTCGACGAGCGGTGGTGGGCCCCGGCCGAGGCCAGCCGCCGGGCCCGCTTCCAGGTCAGCCTGGCCGACGGGACCGCGCTGCTGCTCTCGCTGGCCGGCGGCCGGTGGCTGGTGGAGGCCATCTATGACTAGGGCGCGTGTCAAAGCCCCTGGCCGGCCTGCGGCGGGCCCAGACGACGCCCGGCGGCGTTGTCGGTCCGTCCGGATACAACACCGGTATCCGGACGAACCTCCGCCTTGCCGGACGCCGCCTGGACTCCGCCTCGGCTCGACCGAGGACTTTGACACGCGCCCTAGGGACCGTGGCTGATGGGCTTCCACAACCCGGACATGCCCTGGTCGGAGCTGGAACGACTGCTTTCCGGCCGCGGCACCGGCGCGGCGGGATCCGGCGCGGCCGGCCCTGAAACGGCGGGATCCGGCGCGGCCGGCCCTGACACGGCGGGATCCGGCACGGCCGGCGCCGACACGGCGGGATCCGGCGCGGTCGGCCCCGACGGGCCGACGGGCGCCTGGTTCGGGAGCAACCGGGGCCGGCGCCACCTGCGGGTGGTGGACCCGCTGGCGGTGGACGGCGACGGCGGCGACTCGCCGGCCTGGAGCCGGAAGCGGGACGCGTACGCCGCCCCCGGCGGGCTGGCCACGCCGGATGACGCGGTGCCGTACGCGGAGCTGCACGCGCACAGCAACTTCAGCTTCCTGGACGGCGCCAGCCATCCCGAGGAGCTGGCCGAGGAGGCCGCGGCCCTCGGGTTGACGGCGCTCGCGGTCACCGACCACGACGGGTTCTACGGCGTGGTCCGGTTCGCCGAGGCGGCCCGGGCGCTGCGCCTGCCCACCATCTTCGGCGCCGAGCTGTCGTTGGGGCTGCCCGGGCCGCAGAACGGCGAACCCGATCCGCTCGGCCAGCACCTGCTGGTGCTGGCCCACGGCCCGGACGGGTACGCCCGGCTGGCCCGGACCATCGCCCGGGCCCAGCTGCGCGGCGGGGAGAAGGGCCGGCCGATCTACGGCGACCTGGAGGAGGTGGCCGCCGAGCTGCGCGACCACGTGCTGGTGCTCACCGGCTGCCGCAAGGGGCACGTGCCGGCCGCGCTGCTCACCGAGGGCGTCGAGGCCGCCGCCTGGGAGCTGGACCGGCTCACCGCGCTGTTCGGCGCCGAGACGGTGGCGGTGGAGCTGACCGATCACGGCGACCCGGCCGACGGCGACCGCAACGACGCGTTGGCCGCGCTGGCCGCGGCCGCCGGGCTGCCCACGGTGGCCACCACCAACGCGCACTACGCCAACCCGGCCCGGCGCCGGCTGGCCAGCGCGCTCGCGGCGGTCCGGGCCCGGCGCAGCCTCGACGAGATGGACGGCTGGCTGCCGGCCGCGGCCACCGCGCACCTGCGCGGCGGCGCCGAGATGGCCGAGCGGTTCGCCGCATATCCCGGCGCGGTGGCCCGGGCCGCCGAGTTCGGCGCCGAGCTCGCCTTCGACCTCCAGCTCGTCGCCCCGCAGCTGCCCGCGTACGACGTGCCGCCGGGGCACACCGAGATGAGCTGGCTGCGCCGGCTGACCATGGACGGCGCGCTGGAACGGTACGGCCCGCCGGCGGCGCACCCGAGGGCGTACGAGCAGCTCGAGCACGAGCTGCGGATGATCGAGGAGCTGGGCTTCCCCGGCTACTTCCTGGTGGTCTACGACATCGTCACGTTCTGCCGGCGCAGCGACATCTACTGCCAGGGCCGGGGCTCGGCGGCCAACTCGGCGGTCTGCTACGCGCTCCGGATCACCAATGTGGACGCCGTCCGGCACGGTCTGCTGTTCGAACGGTTCCTCGCGCCGGAGCGGGACGGGCCGCCGGACATCGACGTCGACATCGAGTCCGACCGCCGGGAGGAGGTCATCCAGCACCTCTATGCCCGGTACGGCCGGGAGCACACGGCCCAGGTGGCGAACGTGATCTCCTACCGGCCCCGGTCCGCGGTCCGGGACATCGCCAAGGCGTTCGGCTTCTCGCCCGGCCAGCAGGACGCCTGGAGCAAGCAGATCGACCGCTGGGGCTCGGTGGCGACCGTCGATGTCGAGGAGATCCCCGAGCAGGTGGTGGCGTACGCGAACGAGCTGGCCGGCGGCACGGCGGGCGGCGCCGGTTTTCCCCGGCACCTGGGCATCCACTCCGGCGGGATGGTCATCTGCGACCGGCCGGTGATCGAGGTGTGCCCGGTGGAGTGGGGCCGGATGCCCGGCCGCTCGGTGCTGCAGTGGGACAAGGACGACTGCGCCAGCGCCGGGCTGGTCAAATTCGACCTGCTCGGCCTCGGCATGCTCTCCGCGCTGCACTACGCGTACGACATGATCGGTGACACCCTCGACCTGGGCGACATGACCCTGGACGACCCCGAGGTCTACGACATGCTCTGCCGGGCGGACTCGGTGGGGGTGTTCCAGGTGGAGAGCCGGGCCCAGATGGCCACGCTGCCCCGGTTGAAGCCCCGGGAGTTCTACGACCTGGTGGTGGAGGTGGCGCTGATCCGCCCCGGCCCGATCCAGGGCGGTTCGGTGCACCCGTACATCCGGCGCAAGAACGGTCAGGAGCCGGTGGCGTACCCGCACCCGCTGATGCGCAACGCGCTGGAGAAGACGCTCGGCGTGCCGCTGTTCCAGGAGCAGCTCATGCAGCTGGCCATCGACCTGGCCGGCTTCGACGCGGCCGAGGCCGACCAGCTGCGCCGGGCCATGGGCGCGAAGCGCTCGACCGAGCGGATGGCCCGGATCCGCGACCGCCTGTACGCCGGGATGGCCGAGCGGGGCATCACCGGCGAGGTGGCCGACGACGTCTACGTCAAGCTGTCCGCGTTCGCCAGCTACGGCTTCCCGGAGAGCCACGCGATGAGCTTCGCCTACCTCGTCTACGCGAGCGCCTGGCTGAAGCGGTACCACCCGGCCGCCTTCCTGGCCGCGCTGCTCAACGCCCAGCCGATGGGCTTCTACTCGCCGCAGAGCCTGGTCGACGACGCCCGCCGGCACGGGGTGGAGGTGCGCCGACCGGACATCAACGCCAGCGCCGCGGGCGCGGTGCTGGAGTCCACCCCGGACACCCGGTGGGGCGGCGTCCCGGTCGACCCGCCGCACCGGTGGGGGCTGGGCGGCCCGGCCGTCCGGCTCGGGCTGTCCGCCGTGCGTACCCTCGGCGAGGACCTGGCCGGACGGATCGCCGCGGAGCGGACGGCGCACGGCCCGTACCGTGACCTGCCGGACCTGGCCCGCCGGGTGGGCGCGACGGCGGCCCAGCTGGAGGCGCTGGCCACCGCCGACGCGTTCGCCGGGTTCGGGCTCACCCGCCGGGAGGCGCTGTGGGCGGCCGGCGCGGCCGCCCGGGAGGGAGCGGGCCGGGACCGCGCGGGCCGGCTGTCGGGCGGCGCCGACGGCATCCGGACGCCGGCGCTGCCCGGCACGGCCGGCGGCACCCGGGCGCCGGCGCTGCCCGGCATGGACGAGGTGGACCGGCTGCGGGCCGACGTGTGGGCCACCGGGCTCTCCCCGGAGAGCCACCCGGCCCAGTTCGTCCGGGGGCGGCTCGACGAGCTCGGCGCGGTGCCGATCGCCCGGCTGGGCCGGATCGAGCCCGGCCGGCGGGTCCGGGTGGGCGGCATCGTGACCCACCGGCAACGGCCGGCCACGGCCGGCGGAGTCACCTTCCTCAACCTGGAGGACGAGACCGGGATGCTCAATGTCACCTGCTCGCCGGGACTGTGGCAGCACTACCGCCGGGTCGCCCGGACCAGCGCGGCGCTCGTGGTGCGCGGCCGGTTGCAGCGGGCCGAGGGGGTCACGTCGCTGATCGCCGACCGGCTCGACCCGATCACCGCGCCGGTCAGCCCGCCGTCCCGCGACTTCCGCTGACCCTCGTCGGCTTCACGCCGCCGGCCGCGGCGGGTCAGCCGGTCGCGGCGCGCAGCAGGGTGGCGGCGGAGGTGGCCACCAGGCCGGCCAGGATGATCCGGCGGAACGCGGCCGGGTCCACCCGAGCGAAGATCCGGTTGCCCAGCCACCAGCCGAGCGCCACGGCCGGCAGCCCGGCCGCGGACAGCCGAAGCGTGGCCGCGTCGACCTGCCCGGCCACGACGAAGCCGGCCAGCCCGATCACCCCGCTGGCGGCGAAGGTGGCGGCCAGCGTCGCCCGGAAGGTCCGCGGGTCGTACCCCAGGGCCTGGAACGCCGCGACCAGCGGCGGACCGTTGACGCCGGTCGAGGTGGCCAGGACGCCGGAGACCATCCCCACCGCGCCGATCACGACCGGGCCGGTGCGGAACCGTACCCGCAGCCAGACCAGGACCGTGCAGCCCAGCACGACCAGCGCGATGAGCAGGGTCAGCAGCCGCTCCGGGGCGACCGTCAGCACCAGCAGCCCGGCCGGCATCCCGAGCACGGCGGCGGCGCTGAGCGGGAGCGCGGTGGACCAGCGGGCGTGCGCGCGTTCCCGGGTGGCCGCGGTGAGGGTGAGCCCGATGCCGGTCAGCGAGGTCACCACGACCGCCGTGCGCGGATCGGTGGCCATCGTGAGCAGCGGCACGGCGACCAGCGCGAAGCCGAACCCGCTGACCGCCTGGGCCAGCGCGGCGAGCAGCACGATGCCGAACGCGACGGGGAGCAGGAGGGCCATCACGGTCGAGCCTGGCCCACGACGGCCGGCCAGGGCAAACCACCGCCACGAGAGGCTGGCCACAGCCGGACCGCTCGCCGCGTGGTCGGGAACCGCCCGCTGCGTGGTCGGGGCCGCCCGCTGCGTGGTCGGGAGCCGCCCGCTGCGTGGTCGGGAGGCGCCTGCCGCGTGGTCGGGAGCGGCGGCGGCCGTGGGGTTGAGGGGTGGCCCCGGGAGTCGGGGCCGGGGCGGCCCGCCGCCCGATCGAGCGGCGGCGGCGGCCGCCGGGCCGGGCCGTCCCGGCACCGGGCGGTGTGCCCTAGGCTCGGCCGGGTGGAGCGAACACACCCGCGGCCCGGTCCGCCCGCGGCCCGACCCGGCACCGGCGCCCGGACGGCCGTGATCTGGGCGGTGCTGCGCCGGGAACTCGACCGGCAGGGCGATCGCGCCCTCGCGGTGCTCGACGTGGGCGGCGGCACGGGCGGGTTCGCCGTGCCGCTGGCCGAGGCCGGGCACCGGGTGACCGTGGTCGACGCCAGCCCCGACGCGCTGGCCGCGCTGACCCGCCGGGCCGCCGAGGCCGGCGTGGCCGACCGGGTACGTGCGGTGCAGGGCGACGGTGACGCGCTGGGCGGGCTGGTCGAGCCGGCCAGCGTCGACCTGGTGCTCTGCCACGCCGTACTCGAGGTGGTGGACGATCCCGCGCCGGTGGCTGCGGCGCTGGCCACGGCCCTGCGGCCGGGCGGCGCGGCCAGCGTGCTGGTGGCCGGCCGGGCGGCCGCCGTGCTGGCCCGGGCCACCGGCGGGCAGCTGGCCGCCGCCGCGGCGATCCTGTCCGATCCGGAGGGTCGCGCCGGCCCCCGGGACACCCTGCGCCGCCGGTACGACCCGGACGGCGCCACCGCGCTGCTGCACTCCGCCGGTCTGCTGGTGGAGGAGGTACACGGGGTGCGCGCGCTCACCGATCTGCTGCCATCCGCGGTGGCCGACGGGGACCAGCGGGCGGTGCTCGAGCTGGAGCTGGCGGTGGCCGCGCTCCCGCCGTACCGGGACATCGCCGCGCAGCTGCACCTCTTCGCCCGCCGTACCCCGTGACCGGACCGCTGGCGGTCCTCCCGCCCCGGTACGGCGCCGAGAGCCTGGCCGACGTGCTGCCCGGCGCGCTGGCCACGCTCGGCGTGCCCGGGGTGGCCGACCCGCTGGGCCTGGCCGGGCGGCTCGCCGGCGTCCGCCGGCTCGCGGTGCTGCTGGTGGACGGGCTCGGCTGGCACCAGCTTCCGCTGGCGACGCCGCACGCGCCCACCCTGGGCGAGCTGGCCCGGGACGGGCGGGAGCTGACCTGCGGTTTCCCCTCCACCACCCCGACCAGCCTGGTGAGCCTGGGCACCGGCGCCCCGCCCGGCGCGCACGGCGTGCTGGGGTTCCGGGTGGCCGTACCGGGCTCGGACCGGGTGCTCACCCACGTCGACTGGTGGGACGATCCGGATCCCGACGCCTGGCAGCCGTTGTCGACCTGCTGGCAGCGGGCGGCGGCGGCCGGGGTAGCGGTGACCGTGGTGAGCCGGCCCGAGTACGCCGGCTCCGGGCTGACCCGGGCGGCCAACGACGGCGGCCGGTACGTCGGGGTCGGCGACCCGGCCGCGCTGGCCGGCGAGATGCTGGCGGCGCTGCGGGCCGGGCCCGGGCCGGCGCTGGTGTACGGCTACCACCCGGACCTGGACCGCGCCGGACACCTGGACGGCGTCGACTCGGCGAGCTGGCGGGCGGCGGCCGCCGACCTGGACGCGGCGCTGGCCCGGCTGGTGGCCGGCCTGCCGGCCGACGCGGCGCTGCTGGTCACGGCCGACCACGGGCAGCTCAACGTGCCGACCGGGCACCGGATCGACCTGGACGCCGACGACCGGCTCCGGTCCGGCCTGCGGGCCATCGCCGGCGAGCCGCGGGTGCGCTATCTGTACGCCCGGCCGGGCGCGGCGCCCGACGTGCGCGCCACCTGGGCCGAGCTGCTCGGCGACGCGGCGTGGGTGCTCGACCGGGCCGAGGCGGTGGCGACCGGCTGGTTCGGGCCGGTCCCCGCCGCTCACCTGGACCGGATCGGCGACGTGGTGGCGGTCTGCCGGGACACCTACGCGGTGGTGGCCACCCGCAGCGTCAACCCGGTCGAGGCCCGCCTGGTGGCGTACCACGGCTCGATCACCGCGGCCGAGATGGCCATCCCCCTCCTCACCGCCCGCGGCTGAAAGCCGAGCCGCGGCCCGGCCCGTCGCCGCGCCGCGTGGCCCTGTCGCCGCGCGGCTCGGCCTCGTCGCCGCGGCTCGGCCTCGTCGCCGCGGCCCGGCCCGTCGCCGCGCGGCCCGCCGCCCTACCGGCGTCGCCGCGCGGCCCGGGGCCGTCGCCCGCCGCGCGGCGGCCCGGCCCGGCGGGGGTGTCGGACCGGGGGGCTAGCCTGCGCTCATGGGTCGCAGCCAGTCCGTCCGGCCGGGCGCCGGCGGCGCCGACCCGCGCTTCGGCCCAGACGACGACGCGGGCTGCCCGATCCTGCACGTGGACATGGACGCCTTCTTCGCCTCGGTCGAGGTCCGCCGGCGCCCGGAGCTGCGCGGCCGGCCCGTGGTGGTGGGCGGTCTCGGGCCGCGCGGCGTGGTGAGCTCCGCCAGCTACGAGGCCCGGACGTACGGCGTACGCAGCGCCATGCCGATGCTGCGGGCCCGGGCGCTCTGCCCCGGGGCGGTGTTCCTGCCGCCGGACTTCGACGCCTACTCGGCGGCCTCCCGGGCGGTCATGGAGATCTTCCGCGACGTCACGCCGCTGGTCGAGCCGCTCTCCCTGGACGAGGCGTTCCTCGACGTGGCGGGCGCCCGGCGGCTGCTGGGCCGGCCCGCGGCGATCGCCGCGGCCATCCGGGCCCGGGTCGTCGAGCGGGAGGGCCTGACCTGCTCGGTGGGGGTGGCCCCGACGAAGTTCGTGGCCAAGCTCGGTTCCACCTGGGCCAAGCCGGACGGTCTGCTCGTGGTGCCCGCCGACCGGGTGCTGGAGTTCCTGCACCCGTTGCCCGTCGACGCGCTGTGGGGGGTGGGGGAACGGGCCGCCGAGGCGCTGCGCCGGGCCGGATTGGCCCGGGTGGGCGACCTGGCGCAGGCCCGGCCGGGGCTGCTGCGCTCGGCCGTCGGCGAGGCCGCCGCGCACCATCTGCACGAACTGGCATGGGGCCGGGACCCGCGCCGGGTGAGCCCCGAGCAGGTGGAAAAGTCGATCGGCGCCGAGGTCACCTTCGACACCGACGTGGCCGATCCGGCCGAGATCCGCAGATCGCTGCTGGCCCTGGCCGACAAGGTCGGCGTGCGGCTGCGCCGGGCCGGCCAGGTCGGCCGCACCGTGTCGATCAAGGTACGGCTCGCCGACTTCCGCACGCTCAACCGGTCCCGCACCCACCCCGTGCCGACCGACGTGGCCCGGGAGGTGTTCGAGACCGCGTGGGCCCTGTTCACCGCGTTGGGTCCCGGTGACCGGATCCGGCTGATCGGGATCCGGATCGAGGGGCTGGCCTCGGCCGCCACCGCGTCGCGGCAGCCGGTCCTGGGCGCTCCCGAGCACGGCTGGCGGGAGGCGGAGGCCGCCGCAGACGCGGCGGCCGCCCGATTCGGGCGATCCGTGGTACGTCCGGCCAGCCTGTTGGACCCGGTTGATCCGCGTCCGCGCTGAAAATCAACGCGGACCATGCCTCGTCCCGCTTTCCGACCCGCGAGCCCCCTCGTAGACTGGCGGGTAGCAGCCGGCTGGCTGTCACGGTCTGTCGGTTGAGACCAGGCCGACCTGTGTGACCGGGGAGGAGTGCCGTGCCGCTCTCGGAGCACGAGCAGCGGCTGTTCGAGCAGATCGAGCGGTCGCTTGCCGAGGACCCCAAATTCGCCTCGGCCGTGCGTGCCAGCGATCCACGTTTCCGCGGGCGGCGCCGGCTGCTCGTCGCCGCCTTCCTGGTGCTCGCCGGCCTCGCGGTGGTGGTCTACGGCGCCGTGATCAAGGTGACGCCGCTGGCCGTCGCGGGCTTCGTGGTGATGCTCGCCGCCGCGGCGTACGCGCTGCAGTCCCATCGCCGCGCCCAGTCGCCCGATCTGCACGTGGTTGGCGGCACCACGACCCGGCGGACCCGCGGCCGGCGGATGTCCATGCTCGACCGGCTGGAGGACAGGTGGCGGCAGCGGCCCGAGGGTCATCGCTGACGACCCGCCTGTGATCGACCGTCCGTGACCGCACGGCCGGTCGCGGCCCTTTCGCCCTCACCCCACCCCCGCCCGGCCTCGCGATCTTGCACTTTTGGCCCCGACAAAAGCGGACAGGCTTCGCAATCCGAGGGCCCAAAGTGCAAGATCGCGGCGGTGGCCCACGCGCGGGTGGGGGCGGCCGGGTGGGGGGGTGGGTCCGGGTCCGGGTCAGCGGGCCACGCGTTGGCCGATGAGCCGGCGCGGACTCCAGCGCCGGAGGCCGGCGTTGGCGCGGTCCGCCGAGTTCACCATCCGGGCGTAACCCTCGATCGTGGCCGTCCGCCAGCGCAGCAGCACCGACGGCGGCAGGAGCACCGCGGTCATCCGGGTCCGCCGGGACGCCCCGGCGGCCAGCCCGCGGCGTACCGAACGCAGCGCCGGGCCGAGCGGCCCCTCCCGGCTGGGGTCGGGGGCGTACCGGGCCAGCTCCTCGGCCCGACCCAGCAGCCGGGCCGCGTCGGCCGCCGGCCCGGACAGGTCGTCGCTGGCCAGGCGTTCGGCCGTCAGCCGGGGGGTCTCGGCGGGGTTCACCGGCACCCGGAAGTCGACCATGGTGTCCAGCAGCTCGTCCCAGACGGCGTGCGCGTCCGCGCGGGCCCGCCCGGAGCCGCCGTCGGTGACAACCTGGATGACGCCGGGCTCCTCGACCCGCGGGGCGGGCACCACCGGCCCGGTGGCGAGCCGGTGGGTCCGGCGCCGCCGCAGCATCAACCGGCGTACAGCGGGCAGCGCGATCAGCAGCACCAGCAGCGCCACGGCCGGCAGGATCCACCACGGCTGGCCCGGCTGCGCGGCCTGGGTCTCCGGCACCGCCCCGGGCAGCGCGTCGGCCGGGTCGGTGTCCGGCCGGTTCGAACCCGGTCCGGTGGCCGCGCCGGGCCGGTCGGCCGAGTCGGTGCCGGCCGACGGCGCGGGCGCGTCCGGGGTGTCGGTGTCCGGGGCCCAGGCCGACCGGACCGATCCGGGCACCGAGGCGGCCGGGGTGGCGTCGAACGGCACCCAACCGATGCCGGTGAAGTAGACCTCGGTCCAGGCGTGCAGGTTTTTGTTGGTCAGCACGTACGAGTTGCCGCCCGTGCTGGTGCCGTTGGTGAAGCCGAACGCCACCCGGGCCGGGACGCCGGCCGAGCGCACCATCCAGGCCAGCGCGGCGGCGTACTGCTGGCAGAAGCCCTGCTTGTTGGTCAGGAAGTCCACGATGTCGCTGCCGCTGGTGCCGCCCTTGGTGGACAGGGTGTAGCGGAACCCGTTCTCGGCGGAGAAGTAGTCGTAGAGGGCGCGTACCTTGGCGTAGTCCGACCCCTTGCCCGCGGTGAGCCGGCGGACCAGCGAGTCCACCCGCTCCTCCCGGGGCACGGTGGTAAACCGGCGCATCTGGTCGTCGCTGGCCAGGCTGGGCGCGCCCGTGAGCACCCCCCGGCTGTACGTCGAGCGGACGTACTGGAAGGTGTACTTCTTGCCGCGCGCCTGGCTGCGGTTGGAATAGATGACCTGCAGGCCCGGGTCGTACAGCCAGGACGAGTCGAGCCCGCTGACCCGGGTCGGATCGGTGTACGTGGGCAGCAGCGGCGGCATCGGGAAATCGGAGCTGATCTCCACGGTCGCCTCTTCGGTCTGCCGGGTCACCCCGGCCGTGCTGTCCTGGTCGACCTGCGCCAGCCCCCGGCCGACCGGGTTGCCCCGCGGCGAGCGGACCCGGAACCCGTCGGTGCGTACCTCGTCGGCCACCGCGAAGCGCAGGTAGAACGGCCGCTGCTCGCTGGTGGTGACCCGGGCCATCTCGCGGCTCTCGCTCTGGTTGAGCTGGCCGCTGAGGGCGGCGAACAGGTTCACCCGGCCGGCCGGCCCGCCGTTGCCGGAGCCGTTGCCCTCACCGGTCGGGTCGGTCTGGATCGAGCTGAGCAGGCCGGTGGTCATGCCCGGCACGGCGAGCGGCAGGAGCACGGCCAGCACCACCCCCACCGTGGCCAGCCGCCGGCCGGCGGCCGAGAGCGGCGACGGCTCCCACAGGTCGACGGTCCGGCCGTCGCCGGTGAACCGCCGGCCGAACCGGCGTACCCGGTCCACGTTGTCGGCCACCAGCAGCCACAGGAAGCCGATCGTGCCGACCACGAACGGCAGCGCCGGCACGCTGTCCGGCGAGACGGCGACCGGCACCGAGTAGATGGCCAGCATCGGCAGGCCGGCCAGGGCCGGCCGGCGCAGGCCGACGCTGAGCACGTCGACCACCACGGCCACGCCGGCCACGCCGAGCACGGTGATGAACAGCAGGGGGGTGGTGTCCGGCACCGGGATGCCGTACCCGCGCATGTCGGCGCCGGAGGACACGATCAGGTGACCGAAGTAGTCGAAGGTGCCGAGGGTGGGGATGACGGCCAGCCATTCCCGGCCGCTGGGGAACATCCAGGTGAGCACGAGCAGCAGGGCCAGCAGCATGGCGCCCACCTGACCCCACAGCGGCGCCCGCAGGTGCCGGGCCAGGGTCGCCGCGCCGTACCCGGCGGCCACCGCGAGGATCACCTGGATCAGCCAGGTCCACTGGTCGAAGATGGTGGACAGCGGCGCCGCCGCCAGCACCGTGGCGGCGGCCGCCACGAAGCCGAGGTACCGCGTACTCCTCATCGCATTCCTCCGGCCACCGTCTCGGCCATCGCCGCCCGCCGCGCGAAGCCCTGGGTGCGCCGGGCCACCTGCGGCCACAGCGCCGGCAGGGCCGCGCCGTGCTCCACTCCGATCACCTTCCAGCCGCCCTCCAGCAGCTTCAGCGCCGTCGCCTCGTGCGCCTGGTCGGCCTCGGCCCGGGCGGGCTCACCCAGGTTGACCCAGCTGGTGCTGTCGACCAGGAAGCCGATGCAGGCGGCGCCGCCGTCCCGCAGCCCGCGCAGCAGCTGCGCCTCGGCGGCAGTGGAGGTGCCCAGCACCGCGATCACCAGGCCGCCGCGGGTCCGCTGGCGGACCCGCTCGGCCAGCAGGCCCAGGTCGACCCGCTGCGTGACGCGGACCTCGGCCAGGTGGTCGAGCAGCAGGCCCTCGCCGCCCCCGTCCGCGGCGTCGAGGTCGACCTCCGGGCCGGTCACCAGCCGGATCTTGTAGCCGGCCCGGCGCAGGTGCACCGCGATGCTGGCCACGGCCGAGACGGCCCACTCGAAGCTCGCCGTGGGTCCCTCGCCGCGGTGCGCGGCGGCCCGGGTGTCCAGGACGACGGTGGCGCGGCTCTCCCACGGCTGCTCCTCGCGGCGCACCATCAGCTCGCCGGTGCGGGCCGTGGATTTCCAGTGCACCCGGCGCAGGTCGTCGCCGTACCGGTATTCCCGGGTGGCCGCGTCGTCCTCGCCGTGCACGGCCACCGATCGGGCCCGGCTGTCGCCGGTGCCGGCGTACTCGCCGGCCACCCGCACGTTCGGCAGGGGCACCACCCGCGGGATCACGGTGAGCCGGTCGGTGCTCGGGAAGGCGCGGCTCAGCTCGCACAGCCCGAACGGGTCGGTGAGCCGCACCGCCAGCGGGCCCACCTCGTACCGGCCGCGCACGTCGGCCCGCACCGTGTACGCCACCGAGCTGCCCTGGTGGGCGCCCAGCCGTTCCAGCACCACCCGCGGCCGGCTGCCGAGCGCGTACGGCAGCCGATCCTCCAGCAGCAGCGTCCCGGTGGGCAGCCGGGACAGGTTCTGCAGGTGCAGCACCACCCGGGAGGTGGCGCCGGCCTGCACCCGGTGCGGCTCCAGCGAGCGGGTGCAGGCCAGCCGGTACCGGCTGCGCCCGACATAGAAGACCGCCAGCAGCGGCAGCACGGCCAGCAGCACGGCCACCCGGAGCAGGTCCTTCTCGCCGAGGACGAGCGCGGACAGCGCCGCGGCGACGGCCGCCGCGAGGAACGACCGGCCCCGCGTGGTCAGCCCGCGCAGCGCCTCGCGCATCCTCACCGCCCCCGGCTGTACGGCGACCGGCCCGGCCCGTCGGGCGTGCCGCCCGGCTGGCCGTCGTAGGGCGCGCGCCGGCGCTCGGCCGGCACCGGGAGCCGCCGGACCAGGTCGGCCACCACCGCGTCGGTGGTCCGCCGGGCCAGCTGGGCGTCCGCGTTCGGGATGACCCGGTGGGCCAGCACCGGCACGGCCAGCGCCTGCAGGTCGTCCGGCAGCACGTAGTCGCGGCCGTCGAGGGCGGCCACCGCGCGGGCCGTGCGCAGCAGCTGCAGCGTCGCCCGGGGTGAGGCGCCGAGCCGCAGGTCGGGGGACTCCCGGGTGGCGGTCACCAGGTCGATGGCGTACTGCTGCACCGAGTCGGCCACGTGCACCTGCCGGACCGTGGCGATCAGCTGGCGCACGACGGCGGCGTCGGACACCGGCCGCAGCGCGCCCATCGGGTCGGCGCCGCCGTGCACGGCCAGCATGGCCAGCTCGGCGCCCGGGTCGGGATAGCCCATGGCGATCCGGGCGGTGAACCGGTCGCGCTGGGCCTCGGGGAGCGGGTACGTCCCCTCCATCTCGATCGGGTTCTGGGTGGCGATCACCATGAACGGCGTCTGCAGCTCGTACGTCACGCCGTCGACGGTGACCTGCCGCTCCTCCATGCACTCCAGCAGCGCCGACTGGGTCTTCGGGGAGGCCCGGTTGATCTCGTCGCCGACGACCAGGTTGGCGAACACGGCGCCCGGCTTGAACTCGAAGTCGTGCGTCTCCTGGTTGAAGACGCTGACCCCGGTGACGTCGCTGGGCAGCAGGTCCGGGGTGAACTGGATCCGGCGCACCGAGCAGTCGATGGACCGGGCCAACGCCTTGGCCAGCTTGGTCTTTCCCACCCCGGGCACGTCCTCGATCAAGAGGTGTCCCTCGGCGAGCAGCACGGCCAGCGCCAGCCGGACGATCGCCGTCTTGCCCTCGATGACCTGCTCGATGTTGGCCACGATGGCATCGCTCGCGGCGCGGAACTCGTCGCCGGGCAGGGCGCCCCCCAACTCGTCCCAGGTCTGCTGTCTCACCGGGGTTCCTCCTCGTCGCTGTGCCGCGGTGCTACAAAGACTGCCGAGACCGGCGGCAAGGTTGGCGGGAGATTGATTTCCGGTCCCGATGTCCGGTTACCCGCACGCTTCAGGCTAGCGCTATCCGCGCTCCGCGCCGACCTCCCGGGAACGATCGACCGCTCGGGTGACCCCACCGTGCATTCGCCGACGCGATCGGTGACTTTCCGCGACAGTGTGGGGTCCGGCGGCTCCCGCTGCGCCGCGGCCGGCGCAGGCGCTACACTGCGTCCATGCCCGGGGCCGACCTGCTCCTTAGCGAGCCGTGCTGACGCGTCAGACAGCGACAGCACGGCAACCCCTCCTTGTGAGGGGCTTTTTTGTGCCCGCGCGACGGTCCGCCGCCGCGACCCCACCCGTCCGGCCCCGCCGAGTTCGACCCGAGGTGAGCGATGACGTCCGCAGCCGAGCCGACCGCCGACATCCCGCCGTTCCGGTACACCGCGCAGCTGGCCGGTGAGCTGGAGCTGCGCTGGCAGGACCGGTGGCGGCGGGAGCAGACCTTCGCCGCGCCCAACCCGACCGGCCCGCTGGCCGATCCCGACCATCCGCGGGCCGGCGCCGAGAAGCTGTACGTGCTGGACATGTTCCCGTACCCGTCGGGCGCGGGCCTGCACGTGGGCCACCCGCTGGGCTACATCGGCACCGACTGCTTCGCCCGGTACCAGCGGATGACCGGCCGGAACGTCCTGCACACCATGGGCTTCGACGCGTTCGGCCTGCCGGCCGAGCAGTACGCGGTGCAGACCGGCACCCACCCGCGGACCACCACCGAGGCGAACATCGACCGGTACCGGGCCCAGCTGGCCCGGCTGGGCATGGGGTACGACCAGCGGCGCTCGGTGGCCACCATCGACACCGACTTCTACCGCTGGACCCAGTGGATCTTCCTGCGCATCTTCAACTCCTGGTACGACCGGTCCGCCGACCGGGCCCGCCCGATCGACGAGCTGGTCGCCGAGTTCGCCGCCGGCGCCCGGCCGACCCCGGACGGCCGGCCGTGGGGCGAGCTGTCGTCGGCCGAGCGGCGCCGGATCATCGACGACCACCGGCTGGCGTACGTCTCGCAGGCGCCGGTGAACTGGTGCCCGGGCCTGGGCACCGTGCTGGCCAACGAGGAGGTGACCGCCGACGGGCGGTCCGAGCGCGGCAACTTCCCGGTCTTCAAGCGCAACCTGAAGCAGTGGATGATGCGGATCACCGCGTACGGCGACCGGCTGCTGGCGGACCTGGACAAGCTGGACTGGCCCGAGCCGATCAAGCTGATGCAGCGGAACTGGATCGGCCGCTCGGTGGGCGCGCACATCGACTTCCCGACCGAGCTGGAGCCGGTGCGGGTCTTCACCACCCGGCCGGACACCATCTTCGGCGCCACCTATCTGGTGCTGGCCCCGGAGCACCGGCTGGTGGACCGGCTGGTGCGCTCGGCGTGGCCGGCGGGCACCCGGCCGGCCTGGACCGGCGGGCACGACTCGCCGGCCGAGGCCGTGGCGGCGTACCGCGCGGAGGCGGCCGCCAAGACCGACGTCGAGCGGCAGGTGGAGAACCGGGAGAAGACCGGGGTCTTCACCGGCGCGTACGCCACGAACCCGGTCACCGGCGACCGTATGCCGATCTTCGTGGCCGACTACGTGCTGGCCGGCTATGGCACCGGGGCCATCATGGCGGTGCCCGGGCAGGACGAGCGGGACTGGGACTTCGCCGAGGTGTTCGACCTGCCGATCGTGCGTACCGTGCAGCCGGCCGACGGCTTCGCGGGCAAGGCGTACACCGGGGAGGGCCCGGCCATCAACAGCGCCGCGCCCGACCGCGGCCTGGTGCTGGACGGCCTGGGTGTCACCGAGGCCAAGGCCCGGATCATCGACTGGCTGGAGGCCAACGGGCACGGCGAGCGGGCCGTCACCTACCGGCTGCGGGACTGGCTGTTCAGCCGGCAGCGGTACTGGGGCGAGCCGTTCCCGATCGTGTACGACGAGACGGGCCTGCCGATCGCGCTGCCCGAGTCGATGCTGCCGGTCGAGCTGCCGGAGGTGGACGACTTCGCCCCGCGCACCTTCGACCCCGCCGACGCCGACTCCGAGCCGGAGACCCCGCTGTCCCGGCGCAAGGACTGGGTGGAGGTGGAGCTGGACCTGGGCGACGGGCCGCGGTCCTACATCCGGGAGACCAACGTGATGCCGCAGTGGGCCGGCTCCTGCTGGTACGAGCTGCGCTACCTGGACCCCCACAACGCGCAGCGGTTCGTCGACCCGGTCAACGAGCGGTACTGGATGGGCCCGCGGGACGCCGACGACTGTGGCGGCACCGACCTGTACGTCGGCGGCGCCGAGCACGCCGTGCTGCACCTGCTGTACGCCCGGTTCTGGCACAAGGTGCTGTACGACCTGGGCGAGGTCTCCTCGTACGAGCCGTTCCGGCGGCTGTTCAACCAGGGCATGGTGCAGGCGTACGCGTACACCGACGAGCGCGGCTCCTACGTCGAGGCGGCCGAGGTGGCCGAGCGGGACGGCGGCTACTTCCTGGGCGACGCCCCGGTGCGTCGCGAGTACGGCAAGATGGGCAAGTCGCTGAAGAACGTGGTGACCCCCGACGAGATGTGCGCGGCGTACGGCGCCGACACGTTCCGGGTGTACGAGATGTCGATGGGCCCGCTGGAGCTGGCCCGCCCGTGGGAGACCCGGGCCGTGGTCGGCTCGCACCGGTTCCTGCAGCGGGTCTGGCGGGCCCTGGTCGACGAGCAAACCGGCGCGCTGCGGGTGACGGACGACCCGGCCGACGACGAGACCCGGCGGCTGCTGCACCGCACGATCGACGGGGTGCGCGGCGACATGGCCGGGATCCGGTTCAACACGGCGATCGCCAAGCTGATCGAGCTGACCAACGGGATCACCCGGTTGCCGGCCACGCCGCGCGAGGTGGCCGAGCCGCTGGTGCTGATGCTGGCCCCGTTCGCCCCGCACATCGCGGAGGAACTGTGGCAGCGGCTGGGGCACCCCGGGTCGCTGACCTACGCGGACTACCCGGTGGCCGATCCGGCGCTGCTGACGGTGGCCACGGTGACGTACCCGGTGCAGGTCAACGGCAAGGTCCGTGGCCGGGTCGAGGTGCCCGCCGACGCGCCCGAGGACGAGGTCCGGTCGGCCGCGCTGGCGGCGGTCGGCGGCTCGCTGGCCGGCAAGGAGCCACGCAAGGTCATCGTGGTGCCGGGCCGGATGGTCTCGGTCGTCGCCTGACCGGCCCGCCGGCCCACCCACCCAGCCCCGCCCCGGGGCGGGGTGGGCGGGGGATGTGCCGACGGGCCGTCGTCAGGGGGTGGTGGGGCGCTGGGGGCGGTTCGGGCGTTCGGCCCGCCACCAGCCGCGGGCGAGGGCGAGGCTGGCGAACAGCCCGAGGCTGGCCGGGGCCACGGCCAGCCAGTTGAAGTGGCCCGGGTTGGTCACGGCCGCGCCGAGGGCGGCGTACCCGAAGGCCGACGGCGCGCAGGCCAGCACGCTGCCCACCAGGTACGGCCCGAGCCGCACCCCGGTGGTGCCGTAGCCGTAGCTGACCAGGCCGAAGCCGCCCACCGGCAGCAGCCGTACGGTGATCACCCCGAGCACGCTCTGCCGGCTGAACCAGTCGTCCAGCCGGCCCAGCCGGCCGCGCAGCCGCTCGGCGATGAAGTCCCGGCCCAGCGTGCGGCCGACCCCGAAGCCGATGGCCGCCGCGAGCAGGGCGGCCGCGAGGGTGTAGCCGGCGCCCTGCAACGGGCCGAAGAGGGCGCCCCAGGCCACCGTGATGAGGGTGCGCGGCACCAGCACCGCCATGAGCACGGCGCCGAGAACGACCGCCGCGACCGGGGCGGCCGGGCCCAGCCGGTGTGCCAGCCGGGGCGCCGCGGCCAGATCGGGATGGGGCATCAGCAGCAGGCCCAGCGCGCAGAGCCCGAGCACCACCAGCAGGGCCAGGAAGCGGCGACCGGCCCGATGATCCACCAGCGTCCGGGCGGCGGCCACCCCGGCCGCCGCCAACCGGCGCCCGCGCCCGGCCGACCCCGCCGGGCCGGGCGTGTTCACCGCGGTGTCCGCTCGGCCCGGTGCCGCGGTGTCCGTCGCGTGTGCGGTGTCGGCCGGGTGTGCGGTGTCCGTCGCGTGTGCGGTGTCGATCGCGTGTGCGGTGCCGGCCGGGTCTGCCGGCTGCCCGGCGTCCGCCGCGTCGGCTGCCCGGTCCGCGGCGTCGACCGGACCCGCGGTGCCCGCCGGGTCCCGGTTGGGTTCTCGGGCCGAGGTCACTGCCGAGCGGCGGCGGCCACCGCGGCGGCCCGTTCCGAGCGCAGCCGGTCGGACCAGGAGTCGTCCAGCGGCGGCAGTTCCCGGGCGCCGACGGCCCAGCGCAGCAGCAGGTCGGCCAGCGCCGGGTTGCGGGCCAGGGCGGGGCCGTGCGAGTACGTCCCGAGCAGCTTGCCGTGCCACGCGCCCTCGCTGGCGCCGTCGTTGCCGACCCCGGTGCTGACCCGGGCCAGCGGGAAGACGCCGGAGCCGAGGTGGGTGCGGCCGCCGTGGTTCTCGAAGCCGCTCAGCGGCGGCAGCCCGAGCCGCGGGTCGATCGGGCCGGCCAGCTCGCCGACGGCCCGCGAGGGCCCCCGGTCGGAGCTGAGGTCCAGCAGGTCGAGGCCGGCGCACCGGGCGCCCTTGGCGTAGAAGGACGAGCCGAGCAGCTGGTAACCCGCGCAGACGGCGAACACCACCGAGCCCTGGGCCACCGCCCGGTGCAGGCCGCCGTCGCCGAGCAGCCGCTGCGCGGCGAGCGCCTGCGGCCCGTCCTCGCCGCCGCCGATCAGGTAGATGTCGGCCGAACTGGGCACCGGCTGGTCGGATCGCACTTCGTACATCTCCACCGGCAGGCCGCGTCGCTGGGCCCGGTGGGCCAGGATGAGCATGTTGCCCCGGTCGCCGTACGTGGACAGCAGGTCGGGATAGATCCAGACGATGCGCAGGCTCTCAGTTGACACGGTCCAACTCCGCTCGGATGTCCTGGAACGCCGTGTAGTTGGCGATCACCTCGAGTCGACCGGGCGGCACCGCGGCGACGGCCTCGCGGAAGGTGCGGACGTGCTGGAACGGCACCCGGTTGACGTCCAGCCGGACGGCCAGGTCATAGGCCCGGTCGCCGGTGATCAGCACCTGCCGTCCGCGCAGCGGCGCGAAGTCCACGTCGAACAGCCAGGAGGTGTCCAGCCCGTCCGGGTCGCGGGCGTTGATGGACAGCAGGGTCGGCGCCTCGTCGGCCATGTCGAACGCCTCCAGCCAGCTGGCCGGGTTCTTCGCCAGCAGCAGCCGGATGTTCCGGCCGTCCCGCACCACCTGGGCATACCGGCCGGCCACCGAGGTCACCGTGCCGAGCCGGGAGACCGCGTCGGTGGGGCGTACGCCGAACTCGGCCGCCACGGCCAGCGCGGTGGCCGCGTTGCCGATGTTGACCTTGCCGGGCAGCTGGAGCTGCACCTTGTGCCAGGCCCCGGTGGGGTCGAGGACGCCCTCGTCCTCCACCACCCACTGCGGCCGGGGGCGGCGCAGCGGGCAGCCCGCGCACCACCAGTCCTCGCCGGACCGCTCGATCGCGGACCCACACTCGGGGCACACCCACGAGTCGTCGTGCCAGCGCTGGCCGGCGCTGAACCAGGTCACCACCCGTTCCGCCCGGAGCGGACCGGCCGGCGGCGTGGCCGCCCACACCACCATCGGATCGTCGGCGTTGGCCACCACCCGGATGGCCGGGTAGCGGATCAGGGTGGCCCGCCAGAGCTGGGCCATCATGGCCACCTCCTTCGCCCGGTCGAGCTGGTCCCGGGAGAGGTTCAGCAGCGCGATGGCGTGCGGCTCGGTGGCCTCGATCACCTGCGGCAGGTAGTGCTCGTCCACCTCGAGCACGGCGAACGGCGTGCGGCCGGCCTTGGCCAGCGCGGACGTGTGGCCGGTCGGCATGTTGGCGCCGAACGAGTTGGTGGCCACCGGCCCCAGCACCCCGAGCGCGGCCGCGGTCAGCCGGGTGGTGGTGGTCTTGCCGTTGGTGCCCGAGACCAGGGCGATGGACCGCCCGTTGGCGAGGTGGGCAAGCAGCTCTGGATCGATCTTGAGGCCGATCCAGCCGCCGATCACCGACCCGTCGCCCTTCCCGGCGGCGCGGGACAGCGCCGCGGCGGTCCGCGACACCGAACTGGCGACCTTGGCCCGCAGGGGCATCTTCCCGTCCGTCACGGAGGCGAGATTACCGGAGGCCCCTGGTGGCCGGCCCGGCGGCGGCGGGGCTCCACTTTCCTCCACCCCCTTCATACGAACGGCCGATAGACCCGGACCACCGTCCTTTATTTGCCCCTTTATCCGGCCAACCTGACCGGTGATCCGGGTGGTGGAGCGGATGTCAGATAGCGGACGGGAGCGCGACATGCCGATCCCCTCCACCTCTCTCCACCCCGGTTGACCTGGGCATTTCTCCGGCGAGTGGGCCGCGCGACGGGGCGGAATCGGTTGCGAGTGGAGGGAAGTGGAGTACAGTGGAGCGCGATGGTGGCCCGGGGATCGGGACCACCGGCCCGGGGGTGAGCGGCGCCGCGAACGCCGCTGAAGGGCAAGGGGGTTGGGCCGATGTTTCTCGGCACCCACACTCCGCGCCTGGACGACAAGGGTCGGCTGATCCTCCCGGCCAAGTTCCGGGACGAGCTGGCGGGAGGTGTCGTGATCACGAAGGGCCAGGAACGCTGCCTGTACGTCTTCCCGATGCTCGAGTTCCAGCGGATCGCCGGGCAGCTGCGCGAGCAGCCCATGACGCACAAGGCGGCCCGGGCGTACAGCCGGGTCTTCTTCGCCAGCGCTCACGACGAGGTGCCGGACAAGCAGGGGCGGGTCACCATCCCGGTTCACCTGCGGGAGTACGCGGCGCTGACCCGGGAGCTCGTGGTGATCGGGGCCAGCAGCCGGGTGGAGATCTGGGACCGGCAGGCCTGGGAGACATACCTCGCCGAGAGCGAAGACGACTTCGCGGACATCGAGCAGGGGGTGTTGCCGGGCGGACTGTAGGGCCGAGCAGCCCGACGTACTGCGAGATCTCCACCCGCTCGTGCTCCTGGCGCCTCTTCCCCGGTGCCAGGCGCGCGACCCGGACGCACCGCACGGCGCGGCCCGGGCCCGCGAGCGGATGGGGATCTGGCGGTATGACGAGCGGTACGGCGAGCGCGCCGACAAGGGGCGGGACGGCGGTCAGGTGGGGGTCGAGATGGGAGAGCTCAGGGGCACGCACGTGCCCGTGCTGCTCGAGCGGTGTCTTGAGCTGCTGGCTCCCGCGCTGTCCCGGCCCGGTCGCACCGTGCACGTCGACGCGACCCTGGGGCTGGGCGGGCACGCCGAGGCGGTGCTCGCGGCGCATCCGGAGACCGTCCTGGTCGGACTCGACCGGGATCCGGAGGCGCTGGCCCACGCGCGGGCCCGGCTGGACCGGTTCGCCGACCGCGTGCACCTGGTGCACGCGGTCTATGACGAACTGCCGGCCGTGCTCGACCGGCTCGACCTGCCGGGCGTCGACGGGGTGCTGTTCGACCTCGGCGTCTCCTCGCTCCAGCTGGACGAGCCGGACCGGGGCTTCGCGTACGCCCAGGACGCCCCGCTGGACATGCGGATGGACCAGACCGCCGGCATCACCGCCGAGGAGGTGGTGAACGGCTACCAGCACGGCGAGCTGGCCCGGATCCTGCGGGTGTACGGCGAGGAGCGGTTCGCCGGCCGGGTCGCCTCGGCGATCCTGCGCGAGCGGGAGCGGTCCCGGATCACCTCCTCGGCCCGGCTGGCCGAGCTGGTCCGGGAGGCCATCCCGGCCCCGGCCCGACGATCGGGCGGACATCCGGCAAAAAGAACGTTTCAGGCTTTACGGATCGAGGTAAACCGGGAACTGGCGGCGCTGGAGAGTGCGCTGCCGGCCGCCCTCGACGCGCTCACCGTCGGTGGGCGGTTGGTGGTGCTGTCCTACCACTCGCTGGAGGACCGGATCACCAAGCAGGCGTTCGCCGGCCGGGCGCGCAGCACCGGCCCGGTGGACCTGCCGGTCGAACTGCCGGGCACGGGCCCGACGCTGCGGCTGCTCAGCCGCGGCGCCGAGCTGCCGGGCGCGGCCGAGGTCGCCGCCAACCCACGCGCCGCGTCGGTGCGGCTGCGCGCGGCGGAGCGGATCGATCCGGACGCCGTGGGAGGGCAAATCAGGCGGGGCCGCCGCGAACGGCCGCGTCACGGGGGAGAGGCAACACAGGGGGAGGGATGATGAACGTCAACAGGCGCGACCGCCGGGACACCGGCGAGCGGCGCGACGCAGCGCAGCGCACACCACGGTCGGGGGGCCGGATCGTGGCGCAGCGGGGCACCGGGACGCCGCCGCCCGGCCCGGTCCGGCGTACGGCCGGCGGGGTCCGCTCGGCCGGCGCGGAGGGCCCGGCCCGGCGGGCCCGGACGGCGCCCGAACCGCCCGCGGCCGGGACCGGCCCGCGGGCCGAGGGGACGGCCGCGCTGGCCGTCGAGCCGGTGGTCGTGCGCCGCACGGCGGCCGCGGCGTCCAACCGCCAGTCGGCGGCCCGGCTCACCGTGGCGCCGCCGGCGCCAGTGCTGGTGCCGCGGGCGCCATTCGTGGCGCTGATCCTCGCCGTGGTGGTCGGCGGGGTGCTGGGCATCCTGGTGGTCAACACGAAGATCAACGAGAACGCCATCCGGCTGTCCCGGATGCAGGACCAGCAGGCCACGCTGGACCTGCGCCAGCAGCAGCTGGAGGACCAGATCACCAAGGCCGAGGCGCCGGGCAACCTGGTGGCCCGGGCCCGCAAGCTGGGCCTGGTCGACTCGGGGCCGCCGGCGTTCATCCGGCTGCCCGACGGGCGGACCATCGGCGTGCCGCAGCCGGCCGCCGGTGAGCCGGCGGTGACCAGCGAGCAGGGCGCGGGAGGCTGAGGAGGTGCCACCCCGTCCGGACGACCCGCGCCGGGACGATCCGTCGTCCCGGCGCGGTTCCGCGCGCGGCCAGGGCCGGGGTGGCCCGGCCGACGGCCAGCTCGGCGGCATCTCCGACGCCCGGGCGTACACCCCGCGGGGACGCACCGTGCGGGAGACCGCCGAGCTGCGGCGTACCCCGCCGGCCACCCGGTCGCCGGAGAAGTTCCGGCCGGCGTTGCAGGTGCTCGACGGCGGCCGGGCCGCGGCCGGCGCCCCGACCAGGACGCCCCCGGCCGGCGACCGGGCCGATCAGCCCGCTCCGGCCGGCCGCCGGGGGACCGGCCGACCGGCCGCGTCCGCCGCAGCCCGCGGCGGCGCGGGCCGGGTGCCGTCCCGGCCGGCCCGCGGCGCCGACGTGGCCCGGCCGGCGCGCCCGCGCCGGACCGGCCGGCCCAAGCGGCCGGCGCCGCCACCGCTGGCGGATCCCCGGCGGCGGCTGCGGCTGGGGACGTTCGTGGCGCTGGTGCTGTTCGTCACCATCGGCATCCGGCTGATCGCCATCCAGGTGCTGCAGAGTCCGGCCTACGCCGACGGCGGCCTCAAGGACCGGATCAGCACGGTCGCGCTGCCCGCGCCCCGGGGGGCCATCTACGACCGGTCCGGGATCGCGCTGGCCAGCAGCGTCGAGGCCCGGTACATCTTCGCGGACCCGGAGCTGGTCAAGGACGTGCACCTCACCGCCAAGGCGCTCGAGCCGCTGCTCGGCATCCCCGCGGCCGACCTGGAGCCGCGGCTGGTCCGGCAGAAGACCGAGAGCGGCCAGGACTCCCGGTTCCAGTACCTGGCCCGGGGCGTACCGGTAGAGACCGCCGAGAAGGTGCTGGCGCGCGAGCTGCCGGGCATCTACGCCGACCGCGACGAGCGGCGCGACGTACCCGGCGGCGACCTCGCGGCCAACCTGCTCGGCTTCGTCAACCGGGACATGAACGGCCTGGAGGGGCTGGAGGCGCGCTACGACGACCTGCTGCGCGGCGTGCCCGGCGAGCGCACCTACGAGCACGGCGGCGGTGACCTGAACGCGCCCATCCCGGGCGGGTTCGTCAAGGAGACCAAGCCCCAGCCGGGCAGCTCGCTGGAGCTCACCATCGACCGGGACCTGCAGTTCAAGGCGCAGAGCATCCTGCACGACCGGATGAAGGCCACCAGCGGCAGCGCGGGCGCCGCGCTGGTGCTGGACGTGCGGACCGGGGAGGTGCTGGCCCAGGCCAGCGACCCCACCTACAACGCCGCCGACCCGAAGGACAGCCAGCCGGCGGACCGGACCGACAACGCCACCAGCTTCGTGGTCGACCCCGGGTCGGTGCACAAGGCCATCACCATGGGCGCGGCGCTGCAGGAGGGAAAGGTCCGGCCGGACGACAGCATCCTGGTGGGGCCGACCATCACCAAGGCCGACACCACCTTCTCCGACACCCACCCGCCGCCCGGCGGGGTGGCCGTGCCGATGAGCCTGCCCGGGATCATGGCCTACTCGTCCAACGTCGGCACCATCAAGATCGCCGACCGGCTGGGCAAGGAGAAGCTGTACGAGTACCAGAAGAAGTTCGGGCTCGGGCAGGCGACCGGGGAGGGTGTGCCCGGCGAGGCGCCCGGCCAGCTGCTGCCGCCGGACGACTGGAGCGGGTCGGCGTACGGGTCGGTGCCCATCGGCATGAGCGTCTCGGCCACCCCGCTGCAGATCGCCGCGGCGTACGCGGCCATCGCCAACAACGGCACCTGGGTCCAGCCGCACCTGATCAAGGACACGATCGCGCCGGACGGCACCCGTACCCCCGCGCCGGCGCCGAAGTCCCACCCGGTGCTCAGCCCGGGCAACGCGGCCGCGCTGCGGACCATCCTCGAGGCGGTCACCACGGTGGACCACGCCACCGGCCTGCGGGCGGCCATTCCGGGCTACCGGGTGGCCGGCAAGACCGGCACCGGCGGCCTGGTCCGGGACGGCTCGTACGCCCCGGGCGAGGTGGCGTCGTTCGTCGGCATGGCGCCGGCGGACAACCCGCGGTACGTGGTGGCGGTCTTCGCGTACACGCCGGGCGGCGAGGGCGGCGACGTGTCGGCGCCGGCGTTCAAGGACATCATGGAGTTCACCCTGAGCCACTACCGGGTTCCGCCGACCGGGACGAAGCCGCCGAACTTCGTCGTCTATCCCCGCTGACCAGGCACTCCGGGCCATCATCGGTAGGTGCGGCGAATGCGGCGGGGCGGCGGTGCGGTCCGGGTGGCCGGACCGGGTAGGGTCTGACGCCGTGTCCGGCAATCCCCGTCCCCGTACCGTGACCCCGGTGCCGCTCGGCGACCTCGCCGCGCAGCTCGGGGTGGGTCTCCCGGCCGTGGCGGCCGGCACGCCGGTCACCGGCGCGACGCACGCGAGCACCGAGGTCCGCCCCGGCGACCTGTACGCCGCGCTGCCCGGCGCCCGGCGGCACGGCGCCGAGTTCGTCCCGGCCGTCGCGGCCGCCGGGGCGGTGGCGGTGCTGACCGACCCCGCGGGGGCCCCGGCGGCGGCCGAGGCCGGCCTGCCCGCGCTGGTGGTGCCGGATCCGCGCCAGGCGCTCGGCCCGGTGGCCTCGACGGTGTACGGCCACCCGACGGCCGGGCTGCGGATGATCGGGCTGACCGGGACGGCCGGCAAGACCTCGACGGCCTACCTGGTCGAGTCGGGCCTGCGCGCCGCCGGCCGGGTGACCGGGCTGATCGGCACGGTGGAGACCCGGCTCGGCGACCTGCGCGTGGACAGCGTCCGGACCACGCCCGAGGCCACCGACCTGCACGCCATGCTGGCCGCGGCCCGCGAACGCGGCGTCACCGACGTGGTCATGGAGGTGTCCAGCCACGCCCTCGCGATGGGCCGGGTCGGCGGCGTCCGGTTCGCGGTGGGCGGCTACACCAACTTCGGCACCGACCACCTGGACTTCCACGCGACCGTGGCGGACTACTTCGCGGCCAAGGCGCTGCTGTTCGACGGCCGGTGCGCGGTCGAGGTGCTCAACGCCGACGATCCGGCGCTGCGCCCGCTGGACAAGCCGGACACCGTCACCTACTCGGCGGCCGGCGACCGCGGGGCCACCTGGTGGGCCGGCGACATCACGGGCGACGGCTTCGCGCAGCGGTTCACCGCGTACGGCCCGGACGGGCTCGCCGTGCCGGCCGGGGTGACCCTGCCCGGCCGGCACAACGTGGCGAACGCGCTGTTGGCCATCGCCGCGCTGGTGGCCACCGGCGTGGACCCGGCGACCGCCGCGGCCGGCGTGGCGGCCTGCCCGGGGGTGCCGGGCCGGCTGGAGCTGGTCGACACCGGCGGACCGGTACGCGGCGTGGTCGACTACGCGCACAAGCCGGACGCCATCGTGGCGGCCCTCGCGGCGCTGCGCGAGCTGACCGCCGGCAGCGGGCGGCTGATCTGCCTGATCGGCGCCGGCGGCGACCGGGACCGCGGCAAGCGCCCGGTGATGGGCGCGGCCGCGGCGCGGGGCGCCGACCTGGTGCTGGTCACCGACGACAATCCGCGCAGCGAGGACCCGGCCGCGATCCGCGCCGAGGTCCGGGCCGGGGCCGAGCGGGCCGCGGGTGGCGCGGAGGTGGTGGAGGTGCCGGGCCGCCGGGCCGCCATCGACGAGGCGGTACGCCGGGCCGGGCCGGGCGACGTGATCGCGCTGCTCGGCAAGGGCCACGAGCGCGGGCAGGAGATCGCCGGCCGGGTCGAGCCGTTCGACGACCGGGTGGAGCTGGCGGCCGCGCTCACCGACCGGTTCGGCCGGCTGGTGGGGCAGCGATGATCCCGCTCACCCTGGCCGAGGTGGCCGCGGCGGTCGACGGCCGGCTGGTGGCCGCCGACCCGGACGCCCGGGTCACCGGGACAGTGGAGTACGACTCCCGCAAGGTCACCGCGGGCGGCCTGTTCGTGGCGTTCCCGGGCGAGCGGGTGGATGGGCACCACTACGCCGCCGCGGCGGTGGCGGCCGGCGCGGTGGCCGTGCTCGGCACCCGGCAGGTGGCGGGCGTGCCGATGGTGCTGGTGGCCGACGGGCTGACCGCCATGGCGGCATTGGCCCGCGCCGTGCTGGCCCGGCTGCCCGAGGTGACCGTGATCGGGCTTACCGGCTCGTCCGGCAAGACCACCACCAAGGACCTGATCGGGCAGCTGGTCGGCCGGCTCGGCCCGACGGTGGCGCCGGCCGGCTCGCCCAACAACGAGCTGGGCCACCCGTGGACCGTGCTGCGGGCCGACGAGAACACCCGCTACCTGGTGCTGGAGAAGGGCGCCCGGGGGCCCGGGCACATCCGGTTCCTCTGCGGCATCGCCCGGCCCCGGATCGCCGTCGAGATCAACGTGGGCGTGGCGCACATCGGCGAGTTCGGCTCCCGGGAGGGCATCGCGGCCGCCAAGGGCGAGCTGGTCGAGGCGCTGCCGCCGGACGGCCTGGCCGTGCTCAACGCCGACGACCCGCTGGTGCGGGCCATGGCCGACCGCACCACCGCCCGGGTGGTGCTGGCCGGCGAGGCGGCCGACGCGCAGGTCCGGGCCGTGGACGTGCGGCCGGACGCGCGTGGGCGGTACTCCTACACGCTGGTCACGCCGGAGGGGCGGGTGCCGGTCCGGCTCGGTCTCACCGGGGCGCACCAGGTCGGCAACTCGCTGCTGGCCGCGGCCGTGGCGCGGGAGCTGGGCATGCCGCTGCCGGACCTCGGCGCGGCGCTCGGCGAGCTGGGGCTGCGGTCCACCCGGCGGATGGACGTCTTCGACCGCCCGGACGGGGTCACGGTGATCGACGACTCGTACAACGCCAACCCGGCCTCGACCGGGGCCGCGCTGCGGGCCCTGGCCGGGCTCGGCGACGGCCGGCGTACCGTGGCGGTGCTCGGCTACATGGCGGAGCTCGGCCCGTACGAGCGGGACGGGCACGCGGAGGTCGGCCGGCTGGCGGCCGAGTTGAACATCGACCGGCTGCTGGTCGTGGCGGAGGCGGCCGCGCCGATCCACGAGGCGGCGCGCTCGGTCGGGACCTGGGGAGGAACATCGGTGCTGGTGACCGATCAGGCGGCGGCGGTCGAGGAGCTGCGGCGCGAGCTGCGCCCCGGCGACGCCGTCCTGGTGAAGGGTTCGCGCTACCGGACCTGGGAGGTGGCCGACGCGCTGCGCCCGGGAGCGGCCGACGGCGTGCCACCGGCGGCCCCGACCGGCCCGGCCGACGGTTCCAGCGCGACCGGTTCGGGCGCGACCGGCGGCGGCGCCGGCGCGGTGGCCGATGAGACGATCCCGACCGAGGGCGAGCCGGCGTGAGGGCGGTCATCGTCGCGGCGGCGGTGGCGTTCCTGGTGTCGCTGTTCTGCACCCCCATCGGCATCCGCATCTTCCGCGCGCTCAAGGCGGGCCAGCCGATCCGGGCCGTCGGCCCGGCCAGCCACCAGGGCAAGAAGGGCACGCCCACGATGGGCGGGGTGGTGTTCATCATCGCCACGGTCATCGCGTACGTGGCCGGGCACCTGGCCCTGACCACCCTGCCGGAGGCGCAGATCGCGCAGGTCCGGCCCACCCTGACCGCGCTGGTGCTGCTCGGCCTGTTCGTCTTCTGCGGCGCCGTCGGGTTCCTCGACGACTACCTCAAGGTGCGCAAGCGGAACAGCCTCGGGCTGAGCGCCCGGGGCAAGCTGATCGGGCAGCTGCTGGTCGGCACCGTCTTCGGGGTGGTCGCGCTCTACTTCCCGAGCACCAACGGGGAGACGGTGGGCAGCACGTACATCTCCTTCGTCCGGGACATCCACGCGCTGCAGGTGGGCAAGATCATCTCGGTGATCATCTTCGTGCTGGTGGTGATGGGCGCCAGCAACGGGGTGAACCTCACCGACGGCCTGGACGGGCTGGCCACCGGGGCCTCGGTGATGGTGCTCGGCTCGTACGCGCTGATCGCCTTCTGGCAATACCGGCACTGGTGCGGCGACCGGCAGTACAGCACGGGCGGCAACTACTGCTACGCGGTGCGGGACCCGCTGGAGATCGCGCTGATCGCCGGCGCGGCGGCCGGGGCCTGCGTCGGCTTCCTCTGGTGGAACACCTCACCGGCCCGGATCTTCATGGGCGACACCGGCGCGCTGGGGCTGGGCGGCCTGATCGGCGGCCTCGCCATGGCCAGCCGCACCATGCTGTTGCTGCTCATCCTCGGTGGACTGTTCGTGATCATCACGATGTCCGTGGTGATCCAGATCATCTCGTTCAAGACCACCGGCAAACGGGTGTTCCGGATGTCGCCGCTGCAGCACCACTTCGAGCTGGCGGGGTGGAGCGAGGTCAACATCGTGGTCCGGTTCTGGATCATCGCGGGCATCGGCGTGGCCATCGCGCTCGGGCTGTTCTACAGCGAGTTCCTGACCGCCACCACCTGAGCGGCGACCGGGCGACCGGGCGACCGGCACGGTCGCCCACGGCCGGGATCGGCGCCGCCGACGCCGACCGGCCGGGGCAGCCTGCCCGGGACGCCCCGGCCCGGGCCGTCCCGGCTGCCGTCCGCGGTCGGGACATCGCGACACGCCGACCTGCCGGCTGCGCCGGCCCGGCGCGTCGAGGCTCGATGATGGGTCGATGGGCCGATACCGGGAGCCGCGCCGATGACCGCGGAGACGACCGAGCAGGCCGGGTCAGCGCCCCGGCGGCAGCCGGGCACGACGGCGGAGCGCCGGCAGCCGGCGGAGCGGCCGTCGTGGCGGTTCGACCCGACCGAGGGGCTGGCCGCGCTGCGCGGGTTGCTGGCCCGGCCGCTCGCCTCGTACTACCTGTTGATTTCCAGCGCCGGGCTGCTGCTCGTGATCGGCCTGACCATGGTCTTCTCGGCCACCAGCGTCTCGGCGTACGCGGAGAAGGGCAGCGCCTTCGCGGACCTGGCCAAGCAGGGGCTGTACGCGTTCATCGGGCTGGTGGGGTTCTGGCTGTGCCAGCGGCTGCCGGCGAAGTCGTTCCGCTCGCTGGGCGGCCCGGTGCTGGCCGGCTCGCTGCTGCTGCTGGTCGTCCTGGACCTGCTGCTGGTCTTCCAGTCGTTGGCCCACCTCAAGGTGGCCCGGGTCGGGCCGCTGGAGGCCGACCTGCTCTGGCTCTACATCGGTCCGATCGGGCTGCAGCCGTCCGAGATCGCGAAGTTCGGCATGGTGCTGTGGGGCGCCGAGGTGGTGGCCCGCAAGGGCGCGGCCGTGGGCTGGTGGCGCGAGCTGCTGATGCCGCTGGCCCCGGCCATCGGGCTGCTCTTCCTGCTGGTGGGCTACAACGACCTGGGGACCATGCTCTGCCTGCTGGCCATCGTGGTGGGGCTGCTGTGGGCGGCCGGGGTGCGGATGCGGATCTTCGCCACCCTGGGCGCCGTGGGTGTGGCGGGCATCGGTCTGCTGATCGCCGCGGCCTCGCTCGGGGCCGGCTCGGGCAGCACGGACGCGGAGAACTACCGGCTGCTGCGGCTGACCGCCTTCCTGCACCAGAACGACCCGAAGTGCCTCCAGTCCGCCTGCTACCAGCTCGGCATGGCGCGGGCCGCGATCGACCACGGCGGCTGGTTCGGGGTGGGGCTAGGCAAGAGCGTGCTGAAATGGGACTGGCTGCCGCAGGCGCGCAACGACTTCATCTACGCGATCCTGGCCGAGGAGCTGGGCGTGGTGGGGTGCGCGGTGGTGCTGGCCCTGCTGGCCGTGCTGGCGTACACCGGGCTGCGGATCGCCCGGCGGGTGAACGACCCGTTCCGCCGGCTGGCCGCGGCGGCCGCCACCACCTGGTTGATCAGCCAGGCGCTGATCAACATCGGTGGAGTGGTGGGGCTGCTGCCGATCACCGGCCTGCCGCTGCCGTTCATTTCCGATGGTGGGAGCGCGCTCGTGGTCACGCTCGCGGCCATCGGCATGCTCGCCTCGTTCGCCCGTTCCGAACCCGACGCGGCCAGAGCCCTGAACGCCCGTCCACCGGCCCCCTGGGTCCGACTACTCTGGGCCCCGTTGCCGCCGATTCCGGGCCGGCGCCGGCCCGAGCCGGCGGCCGACCGGAGGCCCGGGCCGAAATCCGGGCGGCGCGACACCGGGGCCCGGCCGACCGACGGCCGGGTGGACAGGGAGCGCGCCGCGGGGGCGGGGCGCGGGAGGAGACGCTGATGGGTCCGTTGCGGTCGGTGGTACTTGCGGGAGGCGGCACCGGGGGGCACATCTATCCCCTGCTTGCCTTCGCCGACTGTCTGCGCCGCCACGACCCGGGTGTCCGGATCACCGCCCTGGGCACACCGAAGGGTCTGGAGAACGAGCTCATCCCGCCGCACGGCTACGACCTGCGGCTGATCCACGCCTTCCAGCTGCCCCGCTCGGTCAACATGAACCTGCTGCGCACCCCGGACCGGATGTGGCGGGCCGCCCGCGAGGCCGGCAAGGTGCTGGACGACGTGCGCGCGGACGTGGTGGTCGGGTTCGGCGGGTACGTCTCGGTCCCGGCCTACCTCGCCGCGTGGCGGCGGGAGCTGCCGATCGTCATCCACGAGGTGAACGTGCCGCCGGGCGTGGCAAACCGGATGGGCATGAAGTTCACCAAGAACATCGCGGTCGGCTTCCCGCACCAGCCCGCCCAGGCCGAGGCGCTGCAGGGCGCCCGAGTGGTCGGGGTGCCGCTGCGGCGCGCCATCACCGGCCTGGACCGGGTGGCGCAGCGGGCCTCCGCGCGGGCCCACTTCGGGCTGCGCCCGGACCTGCCGACGCTGTTCGTCTTCGGCGGCTCCCAGGGCGCCCGCTCGATCAACCTGGCCGTCTCCGGGGCCGCCAAGGAGCTGTCCGCGGCCGGCATCCAGGTGCTGCACGTGACCGGCGCCCGGAACGAGCCCGTCTCGGTGCCGTCCGACCTGCCCACCCCGTACGTGACGGTGCCCTATCTGTCCGAGGTGGAGCTGGGCTACGCGGCGGCCGACCTGATCCTCTGCCGGGGCGGGGCCATGACCTGCGCCGAGGTGGCCGCCGTCGGGCTGCCCGCGGTCTACGTGCCCTACCCGCACAGCAACCAGGAGCAGCGCCGCAACGCGCTGCCGGTGGTGGAGGCCGGCGGTGGGCTGCTGGTCGACGACGCGGAGCTGAGCCCGGGCTGGATCGAGCAGCAGATCATCCCGTTGCTGCGCGATCCGGGCCGGCTCACCGCCATGGGGGCCGCCGCCGCCGGCTACGGCCGCCGGGACGGCGACGAGGCGCTGCTGGACTTCGTCTACGAGGCGGTCAGCCGGTGAGCGCGAGGAGCGTGGCGAAGCGGAGCACCGCAGTCGCGAGCGAAGGACGGGACCGATGACGGCGCTGAACACCGCGGGGCTGTCCCCGGCCGGCACGGTCGCGGCCGAGGACCTGGGCACCGTGCACCTGATCGGGATCGGCGGCGTCGGGATGAGCGGCCTGGCCCGGCTGCTGCTCACCCGCGGCATCCCGGTCACCGGGAGCGAGCTGCGGGAGTGGCCGTCCCTGGTCGGGCTGCGCGCGCTGGGCGGCACCATCCACATGAGCCACCGGGTGGAGAACCTCGACGGCGTCGACACCGTGGTCTACTCCTCGGCCATCCCGGACGACCACCTGGAGATGGCCGAGGCGCGCCGGCGCGGGCTGCGGGTGCTGCACCGGTCCGAGGCGCTGGGCGCGGTGATGACGGGCCGCCGCACGATCGCGGTGGCCGGCACGCACGGCAAGACCACCACCACCTCGATGGTCACCATGATCATGCAACGGGCCGGGCTGGACCCGTCGTTCGTGATCGGCGGCGAGATCTCGGAGGTCGGTTCCAACGGCCACCACGGCAGCGGCCAGTACGTGGTGGCCGAGGCCGACGAGAGCGACCGGTCCTTCCTGCTCTACCGCCCGTACGCCTCGATCATCACCAACATCGAGCCGGACCACCTCAACACGTACGGCGACTTCGCCGGGCTGCAGGCCGGGTTCGCCGAGTTCGCCGGGCTCACCGAGCCGGACGGCTTCCTGGTGCTCTGCGCCGACGATCCGGGCACCCGGGGGCTGGCGGCGCAGCTGCGCGAGCGGGGCCGCACGGTCTTCACGTACGGCACGGCCGACGACGCCGACCTGCGGATGAGCGACATCGTCTCGTCGGCCCAGGGGGTCCGCTACCTGGCCACCCTGCACGGCGAGGCGCTGGGCGAGATCCGGCTGCCGACGCCGGGCCGGCACCTCGGGCTCAACAGCGCCGCGGCGGTGCTCACCGCGCTGAAGCTGGACGTGCCGCTGGAGGCCGCGGTGACCGCGCTGGCCACCTTCCCGGGGGTGCGCCGCCGGTTCGAGCGCAAGGGCACGGCCGCCGGGGTCCAGGTCTGGGACGAGTACGCCTATCACCCCACCTCGATGACGCTGGCCCTGGAGACCCTCCGGGAGGTGGCCGCGGGCGGCCGGCTGATCGTGGTCTTCCAGCCGTACCGGCTCTATCGGACCCGCGACCTGCAGGCGGAGCTGGCGCTGGCGCTCGGGCTGGCCGACGAGGTGGTGATGCTGGAGGTCTTCGGCCCGGGGGAGGCGCGCCAGCCGGGCGAGGGCGGCGTCGCGCTGACCGAGGCGATCGAGCTGCCGGCCGACCGCAAGATCTTCCTGCCGGACTGGGACGCCGTGCCGGCCGAGGTGGCCCGGCGGGCCCGGCCGGGGGACGTGGTGGTGACGATGGGCGCGCCGCCGATCTCGCTGCTCGGCGACGAGGTGCTGGCCGCGCTCGCCGAGCGGGGCGCGAGCGGGCCGGCGGCCGCGGCGCCCGGCGCCGGTCGGGACGCCGTGGCGCCCGGCGCCGGTCGGGGCGCCGTGGCCCCCGGCGCCGGCCCGGATGCCGTCGTCCCCAGCGCCGGCCCGGACGCCGCGGCCTCCGCGGCCGGATGAGCCCGGCCGCCGGCCGGGGCCGGTCGTCGGACGCGCCGCGCCGCGCCGGAGCGCCGCGCCCCGGCAGCGGTGGGCGTGGTCCGGGCCGGGCGGCCCGGGGCCCCGCCGGTCGTACCGGTGGTCGGCTGTCGGTGGCGGACGCGGCGGGCAGCGACGGGCCGGCCGCAACCGGGGATCCGGCGCCGCCCGGCGGGGCCGGCGCCCCGGCGCGCGGACGTACCGGGGCCGGACCGGGCGGGATCGACGCGGCCCGGCGGTGGCGACTGGTGCGGGCCGGCAACGACGCCGTGCCGGCCTCCGCCCGCCGGTTCATGCAACGGGCCCGGCGCCGGCGGTTGCGGGCGGCGCTGCCCTGGGCGGTGCTGGCCGGCGGTCTGGCGCTGGCCGCGCTGATCGCCTGGGTGGTGCTGGGCACCGGGCTGCTCGGCGTGGCCCGGGTGCGGGTGGCCGGCACCGGGGTGCTGACCGCCGCGCAGGTCAGCGATGCCGCGGCCGTGCCGACCGGTACGCCGCTGGCGCGGGTGGACCTCGCCGCGGTACGTCGCCGGGTGGCCGCGTTGCCGGCGGTGCGCCGGGTCACCGTGCGCCGGTCCTGGCCCGACACGGTGGTGGTGGAGGTCGTCGAGCGGACACCGGCGCTGGCGGTGCCCCGGGACGGCGGCTTCGCGGTGCTGGACAACACCGGCGTGGTGTTCCAATCGGCGCCGCTGCGCCCGGACGGACTGCCGCTGGCCCGGGTGGCCGCGCCGGGTCCCACCGACCCGGCGACCCGGGCCGCCACCGAGGTCTTCGGCTCGCTGCCGGCGGAGCTGCGGCAGCAGGTTGCCGAGGTGGGCGCCCCGAGCCCGGCCCGGATCACGCTGCTGCTGCGGGACGGTCGCACGATCATCTGGGGGGACGCCGCGCAGAGCGAGGTGAAGGCCCGGGTGGCCGCCTCGCTGCTGTCGAGGCGGGGGAACACCATCGATGTGAGCGCTCCGGACGTGGTGACGATCCGGTAGCCGGCGCGGCGACACGCCGCGGGAGGTCCTTGGTTGCCGCCGGGGCGGCGCATACGTTGCCCCGAGAGGATCAGTGGTTGACATAACTCTAAGCCTCTAGTAGAGGGTAAGGGTTTACCCCTGCCGAGTTCGAAGGAAAGGACCCCGATGACACCTCCGCACAACTACCTGGCGGTCATCAAGGTCGTCGGCATCGGTGGGGGCGGAGTCAACGCCGTCAACCGGATGATTGAGGTCGGACTCAAGGGTGTCGAGTTCATCGCGATCAACACCGATGCGCAGGCGCTGCTGATGAGCGACGCCGACGTCAAGCTGGACGTCGGCCGCGAGCTGACCCGGGGCCTCGGCGCCGGGGCCAATCCCGACGTCGGCAAGAACGCCGCCGAGGACCACCGGGACGAGATCGAGGAGGTGCTCAAGGGCGCCGACATGGTCTTCGTGACCTGCGGCGAGGGCGGCGGCACCGGCACCGGCGGCGCCCCCGTGGTGGCCAACATCGCCCGCAAGCTGGGCGCGCTCACCATCGGCGTGGTGACCCGGCCGTTCTCGTTCGAGGGCAAGCGGCGCCAGGTCCAGGCCGAGGCCGGGATCGAGGAGCTGCGCAACCAGTGCGACACGCTCATCGTGATCCCCAACGACCGGCTGCTGGCGCTGGGCGACCGGGGCATCAGCATGATGGATGCCTTCCGGCAGGCCGACCAGGTGCTGCTCTCCGGTGTCCAGGGCATCACCGATCTGATCACCACGCCGGGCCTGATCAACCTGGACTTCGCCGACGTCAAGAGCGTGATGAGCGGCGCCGGCAGCGCGCTCATGGGCATCGGCAGCGCCCGGGGCGACAACCGGGCGGTCGAGGCGGCCGAGGCGGCCATCTCCAGCCCGCTGCTCGAGCAGAGCATGGACGGCGCGCGCGGCGTGCTGCTCTCCATCGCCGGCGGATCGGATCTGGGCCTGTTCGAGATCAACGACGCGGCTCAACTGGTCACCGACGCGGCCCACCCGGACGCGAACATCATCTTCGGCGCGGTCATCGACGACGCGCTCGGCGACGAGGTCCGGGTGACGGTGATAGCGGCGGGCTTCGACGGGGGCACCCCGGCCTACAAGGCGGCCGAGGCGCCTCGCAAGAGCGGCGCCGCGGCGGTGTCGCCGCCGGCCGTGCCGGTCTCGCCGGCGCCGCCGGCCACGCCCAGCCCGCAGCCGCGTCGGGTGCTCTTCGACGACGTCGACGTCCCCGACTTCCTCAAGAACGGTTCCTGAGCGTCCCTTGTCCATGTCCAGTGCGGACCCGGTCGCCGGCGCGGCGGCCGGGACGCGTCGTGCCGAGTTGGCCGGCAACCTCGACCGGGTCCGGGCCAGGATCGCGGCGGCGTGCGCGGCGGCCGGGCGGCCGGCCGCCGAGGTGACGCTGGTGGCGGTCACCAAGACGTACCCGGCTGCCGACGTGGTGCTGCTGACCGGCCTCGGCGTCACCGACGTGGGGGAGAACCGCGACCAGGAGGCGGCCGCCAAGGCCGCCGAGGCCACCGCGGCCGGGGCCCGGCCGCGGTGGCACTTCGTGGGCCGGCTGCAGCGCAACAAGTGCCGGTCCGTGGTCGGCTACGCCGATGTGGTGCAGTCGGTGGACAGCGTCCGGCTGGCCGCGGCGCTGGACCGGGCCGCCGGGCAGGTGCGGGACGCGCCGCTGGACGTGCTGGTGCAGGTCAGTGTCGACGGCGACCCGCACCGCGGTGGTGCGCTGCCCGGGGCGGCCGCCGCCGACGCGGGGCTCGACGCGGTGGCCGCGGCCGTGGCCGGGGCGCCGGCGCTGCGGCTGGCCGGCCTCATGGCGGTGGCGCCGCAGGGCTGGGAACCGGCCCGGGCGTTCGGCCGGCTGGCCGAGGTCGCGGCGGCGGTCCGGGCCGACCATCCCGGTGCGACGGCGCTGTCGGCCGGGATGAGCGCGGACCTCGAGGCCGCCGTGGCCGCCGGCGCGACACTCGTACGGGTCGGCAGCGCGTTGCTCGGAATGCGTGCCACGCTGCGGTAGCCTGGCGCCGACAGCGAATTACACCGGTGTTGTTCCGTCGGGTCCGGCAAGGCCCGGCAGGCCGGGGTGGGGGCTGGCGACCCGGCCGCGACCGGGTGGCCGGCGCCGGTGAGCGCGGTGGGTGTCCACGCGAGTGGGCAGCGACGCGGTACGGGGGCGCGTGCCGCACGGCGGACGAAGGGGCGCGGCGATGAGTGCACTGCGCAAGGCGGGCGTCTGGCTCGGGCTCGTCGAGGAGGACGACGAGCGCGGGTACGACGACGATGGGGGCGGCTACGACAAGGGTGGCTACCGTCAGTCGCGCTACCGCTCCAGTCGGTACAGCGACGAGTACGACGACTCCGACGATGAGCCGGAGGAGCCGGCGGCGCCGGTCCGGTCCCGTTCGACCGAGCGGGGGCGGCTGACTGAGCGCGCGACCAGCCGGATGAGCGAGCTGGACCGCGACGACGAGGAGCGCGCGGAGCGGCCGGAGCGCACCGAGCGGGCGAGCGTGCGCTCGATCACCCGGCCGGCGCCCGCGGAGCCGGCGTCCACGCACACCTACCACACGCGGGACAACCTGGCACTCGCCCCGCAGCCCCGGGTGGCGCCGCCGGAGGAGGAGCAGCGCTACCAGATCACCACGCTGCACCCCACCACCTACCGTGAGGCGCGCACGATCGGCGAGCACTTCCGGGACGGGGTGCCGGTGATCATCAACCTCACCGAAATGGACGAGGCGGATGCCCGCCGTCTGGTGGACTTCGCCGCCGGGCTGGCGTTCGGCCTGCGGGGTACGATCGAGCGCGTGACCAACCGGGTGTTCCTGCTCTCACCGGCCAACGTCCAGGTCACCGCGGAGGACAAGGCCAAGATCGCTGAGGGCGGGTTCTTCAGCCTGAGTTGATCCGACCGAGGGGTTCCGTGTTCTCGATCCTGTTTCAGGTCCTGTACCTGCTCCTCTATGTGTTCCTGTTGGTGATTTTGGCCAGGTTTGTGCTGGGCGCAGTCCTGCAGTACGGCCGGCGCTGGCAGCCGGGCCGGGCGGCGTCCGCGGGACTCGAGTCCGTGTGGAGCGTCACTGATCCCCCTCTCAAGGCGTTGAGGCGTGTGATCCCGCCATTGCGAATTGGTACCGTGAGCATCGACCTGGCCTCCCTTGTGCTCCTGGTTATCCTGTTCGTGCTGATGAGGTTCGTGGTGCAGCCGCTGATCACATCGACCAGCTGACCAGCGTGCTACGCGGCCGCAACTGACCCGAGGAGTTTCGATGCCGCTAACCCCGGCCGACGTCCACAACGTCGCCTTCAAGAAGCCACCGATCGGCAAACGGGGGTACGACGAGGAAGAAGTCGACGCGTTCCTGGACGAGGTCGAGCGTGAGCTTGCCCGTCTGATCGAGGAGAACAACGAGCTGCGCGCCCAGGTGGAGCGCGGTGGCCGCGGCGGCGCGCCGGCCGGCCCCGGCGCCGACCCGCGACTGGCGGCCGAGCTCAACGACGTCAAGGCCCAGCTCGACCGGGTGCAGCGGGACAAGGCCGCCGCCGAGCAGGCGGCCCGCGCCATGCAGGCCGAGCTCGAGCAGGTTCGCTCGCAGGGCGCCGCGGTCGGCGGCGGCGACGGCGAGCAGCAGGCCCTGCGGGTGCTGATGATGGCCCAGCGCACCGCGGACGACCACGTGTCGGACGCGCGCCGCGAGGCCGACCAGCTGCTGTCCGAGGCGCGGTCGAAGGCCGAGGAGGTCACCCGCGAGGCGCGGGCCAAGGCCGACGCGCTGGAGCGCGACGCCCGGCAGCGCCACCAGGAGGCCATGGGTGGCCTGGACGCCAAGCGCACGGCCCTGCAGAAGCACATCGAGGAGCTCAAGCAGTTCGAGCGCGAGTACCGCACCCGGCTCAAGGCCTACCTGGAGAGCCAGCTGCGCGACCTCGACGGGCGGGGCCAGGGTCTTGAGGTGGAGATGGGTCGGAACGACGGCAATCGGTCCGGCAACGCCAGCCTCGCGGCCGCTGGGCTCGCCAACTCGTACGGTGGCGGGCGCTCCGGCGCTCTCGAGTCCGGCCGCTGAGCCGGGCGCCGGCGCCCCACCGGGCGCCGGGTTGACACATAACGAATCGGGTACGCAGCGGCGGGGGTGAGCCGTGATAGTGGGAAGCCTTCTGCTCATCCTCGTCGCCGTGGTCCTGCTCGTGGTCGGATTGGCCAGCGGATCCAGCGTCCTGCTCATCAGCTCCATCGCCGCGAGCCTGTTGGCCGCCGTGGCGCTGGTGGCCGGTGCCCGGCAGGCGGCGGCCGGGCGCGCGGCCGCGAGTCGGGCCGCCGGCGCGGACGCGGTCCCGCCCACCGGCGCGTACGGCCCGGGCGCCGGCACCGTGATTCCCGGTCAGGCGGTTCCCGGCCAGGGGACTCGGGCGGGTCGGCCCGGTGCGGCCGCCGAGCCGGACCGACTGGCGCCGGACGCCCCGCCGGAGGATCCACCGGACGAGCCCGCGGTGCAGCCGAGCCGGGCCGCCGACGCCGCCCGGGTGGCGCAGTTGGCCGATGACGTCCTGGTGGTGGACGGCCGGCCGCGCTATCACCTCGCCGGCTGCCCACACCTGACCGGCCGGCGGTCCGAGCCGCTGCCGGTGCGCGAGGCGGTTGAGTTCGGCTTCACCCCCTGCGCGGTCTGCGAGCCGGACACCGCGCTGCTCATCGGCCACCCCGGCAGCTGACCGAGGTGTCAGCCCGCCCCTGCCAGTCGTGAGCACTCCGCTGGACGTCGGCCTGCTGGTCGGGGCCCTGGTCCTGCTGGTGGCCGTCGGCGCGGTCCGGCTCTCCACCCGGCTGGGCGTGCCCAGCCTGCTGGTCTACCTGGCGCTCGGCGTCGGGATCGGCGAGGCGGGGCTGGGCATCCGGTTCGACAGCGCGGAGCTCACCCGCGACCTCGGCTTCTGCGCGCTCATCGTCATCATCGCCGAGGGCGGTCTCACGGCGCGGTGGAGCACCCTCCGCCCGGTGCTGGGCCTGTCGGCGACGCTCGCCACGGTGGGCGTCGGGGTCAGCATCGTGGTCGTCGGCGCGGCCGTCCACCTGCTGCTCGACCTGCCCTGGCGGCTCGCCCTGCTGTACGGCGCGGTGCTGTCCTCCACCGACGCCGCGGCGGTCTTCGCGACGCTGCGCCGGTTGCGGCTGCCGCCCCGGCTGGTGGCGGCGCTGGAGGCGGAGTCCGGCATGAACGACGCCCCCGTGGTGCTGCTGGTGCTGCTGCTCTCCCGGGAACCGGCCGGCGCCCCGCACTGGTGGCTGGAGGCCGCGACGATCGGCTACGAGCTGGCCGCCGGCGCCGTGGTGGGGTTCGGGGTCGGCCAGCTCGGCCGGCTGGCCCTGCGCCGGTCCGCGCTGCCGGCGGCCGGGCTCTACCCGATCGCCGTGATCGGGCTCACGGTGCTCGCGTACGCGGCCGCCAGCGTGCTGCACGCCTCGGGCTTCCTCGCCGTGTACGTGGCCGGGGTGGTCCTCGGCAACGCCCGCCTGCCGCACCGGCAGGCCATCCTCGGCTTCGCCGACGGCCTCGCCTGGCTGGCGCAGATCGGCCTGTTCGTGCTGCTGGGGCTGCTGGCCGCGCCCGGCCGGCTGGCCGGCGCCGTGCTGCCGGCGGTGGTCACCGGGCTGGCCCTGGTGCTGCTGGCCCGCCCGCTGTCGGTCGGGGTCTCGGCCACGCCGTTCCGGCTCGGGCCCCGGCGGCAGGCCTTCCTGTCCTGGGCCGGTCTGCGCGGGGCCGTGCCCGTGGTGCTGGCCACCATCCCGCTGTCGCTGCGGGTGCCCGGCGCCGGCCGCCTGTTCGACGTGGTCTTCGTGCTCGTGGTGATCTTCACGGTGGTGCAGGCCGGCACGCTGCCCGCGGTGGCCCGTCGGCTGCGGGTGACCGCCCCGGCCGAGGCGGCCGAGATGCACGTGGAGACGGCCCCGCTCGAGCGGATGCGGGCCGACCTGCTGCAACTGGAGATCCCGCCGGGGTCCCGGCTGGCCGGGGTGCACGTGGACGAGCTCCGGCTGCCGGTCGGCGCTTCGGTGACGCTGGTGCTGCGGGACGGCCGAGGGTTTGTGCCGGGGCCGGACACCCGGCTCCGGCTGGGGGACAGTCTGCTGATCGTGGCCACCGACCAGGTGCGCGACGCCGCCGAGCGCCGGCTGCGGGCGGTGAGCCGGCGCGGCCGGTTGGCCCGCTGGTTCGGGGAGTCCGGGGCCGACCTACGGGACTGATCTGCTAACGTGCGCTTTGCCCGGTTTGCCATATTAATCGGGCCGATCAAGGACAGAACGGTGCGGCGCGTTGTCGGACGTCTGTACGTTCCGTATTCTTGCCACCCTCTGGAGTGCGCGACGGACGTCGCGTACCCCTTTGTGCATCTGGGGCTGTGCGCGCCGGACCACATCGACCACGGTTCCGGTCGGCGGCAGCCGCGCCGGGGCCACCGCCCAGGCACCGCCGATCGCCGCGGAATCCGCGGCCTAGGGAGCGACGATGGCGAAGCCAGTCGAGACGAAGACCACCGGCCGCAAGCCGCCGCGGGGCACCCGGAGCGCCGCCGAGACCGAGAAGATCCGGGCCGCGCTGGCGGCCCGACGGGACGAGTTGCGTGGCGAGTACGATCAGACGCTGAGCGAGATCACCGAGCTGCAGCGCGAGCGACTGACCGATTCGGCCGGCGACGACCAGGCCGACACGGGCACCAAGACGTTCGAGCGGGAGCAGGAGATTTCCCTCGCCAACGGCATCCTTGAGCGGATCACGCAGGTGGAACGGGCCCTTGAGCGGCTCGACGCCGGCAACTACGGCTGGTGCGAGCGGTGTGGCGACCCGATCCCGGTCGAGCGCCTCGCGGCGTTCCCGTCGGCCACCCTGTGTGTGAAGTGCAAGCAGTTGGAGGAGCGGCGATAGGGCCCGCCGCGTCAGCGGCCCCGTCGCCGGCCCGTAGGGCGAGCCCGGTCGCACGGCCGGGATGACCGAGCGCGTCGATGGGGAGCAGATGACCGAAGCGCGGCCGATCCGGCCGGACACCGACCCGCGGCCGCCGGACCATCGGCGTCGGCGGTCGATTCTCATCCTGGTCCTCACGGCCGCGGTGGCGCTGCTGGTCGATGCCGGCACCAAGCAGTGGGCGCTGTCCGGCCTCGTCCCCGGTGAGCCGGTCCGGCTGCTGGGCGGCCTTATCTGGCTCAGCGTCATCCGCAACAGCGGCGCGGCCTGGAGCGTCGGCTCCGACCACACCTGGGTTTTCCCGATCATCACGCTGGCGGTGGTCGCCTGGATCGGCTGGATGGCCGGCCGGCTCCGGTCGGTGCCCTGGGCCATCTCGCTCGGCCTGGTCCTCGGCGGCGCCCTGGGCAACTTCGCCGACCGGATCTTCCGGGCGCCGGGCGTCTTCCTCGGGCATGTGGTCGACATGATCAGCGTGTTCGGCCCGTACGGCCAGCACTTCCCGGTGTTCAACCTCGCCGACAGCTCGCTGTTCTGCGGTGTGGTGCTCGCGGTCCTGCTCGAACTCACCGGACACCGGCGCGACGGCAGCCGGACCCGGCCGGCCGGCGCCGAAGCGACCGGCGCCGGAACGGCCGGCGGGGAGCGCGCGTGACCTCGACGCCCCAGCGGCCCGCTGGCCCGCAGCGATCGTTGCCGGTGCCGGACGGCCTGCACGGGATGCGGCTGGACCAGGCCGTCTCCCGGCTGTTCGGGCTTTCCCGGACGGCCGCCGCGGCGCTGGTGGAGGCCGGCGACGCCCGGGTCGACGGCACAGCCCGGCCCAAGTCCGACAAGGTGTCGGCCGGCTCCTGGCTGGAGGTCACGCTGCCGGCCCCGGCGGCCGCGCCCGCGGTCGTCCCGGCCGCGGTCCCCGGCCTGCGGGTCGTGTACGCCGACGAGGACATCGTGGTGGTCGACAAGCCGGTGGGGGTGGCCGCGCACCCCAGCCCCGGCTGGACCGGGCCTACCGTGATCGGCGGTCTCGCGGCCATGGGTCACACCATCGCCACCAGCGGCGCGGCCGAACGGCAGGGCGTGGTGCACCGGCTCGACGTGGGCACCACCGGTCTGATGGCGGTCGCCAAGAGCGAGCTGGCATACACCGTCCTCAAGCGGGCCTTCAAGGAGCGCGAGGTCGACAAGCAGTACCACGCCGTGGTGCAGGGCCACCTGGACCCGCTGCGCGGCACCATCGACGCGCCGATCGACCGGCACCCGCACCACGACTACCGGTGGGCGGTGGTCTCCGGCGGCAAGCCGAGCATCACCCACTACGACACCATCGAGGCGTTCCCGTCGGCGAGCCTGGTCGACGTCCGGCTGGAGACGGGGCGTACGCACCAGATCCGGGTGCACTTCTCCACCCTGCGGCATCCGTGTGTCGGAGATCTGACGTACGGCGCCGATCCGACCCTCTCCGCACGGCTGGGGCTCGCCCGCCAGTGGCTGCACGCCCGGGCGCTGAGCTTCCTACACCCCCGAACGGCGGAGCCGGTGCGCTTCGTCAGCGACTACCCTGACGACCTGGAGCGGGCACTCGCCGTCCTGCGCGACTGACTGTGCGTGACGGACGAGCCTGCCCGGGAACCAGGAGGGAGTTGTCGCCCGTGCGTCCCGGCGAGCTGCTGCGACGGCTGGACCGACGGGTGCTGCCCGCCCTCGTCCGGATGGTCGGCGACCTGGGGCAGGGGCGGTCGGGTCCGCGGGTGGTCACCGGCAGCGCGCTGCTGTCGGTGGTGGCCGTGCTGCTCACCGCCGTCCTCGTGGTGGGCCGGCCCGCGAGCGCGCCGCCCATGGCGGCCGGACCGCCGCGGATCGGCGTCAGCCAGGGCGAGTCGGTGCCCGGCTATGTCGAGACCAGCCGCGCCCGGCTGTCCGGCCTGCTCGACCCGGCCAGCGCCACCGTCGAGACGTATGCGCTGGTCACCCTGGCCGGATACGTGGCGCCGGACCGGCTCGCGCCGGCGTTGGGCGGCTCCGGGGTGGCCGCGGTGTTCGGTCGGGTGCCGCTGCCCGGCGTGCCGACCGCGCCGGTCCGCATCCCGGCCCGGCGGATTCCCGCCGACGTCTACGCCGGCATGATCGAAGTGGCCCGGGTCCGGGCCGCGGTGGCCGGCGACTACCGACGCCAGGCCGCCGCCGTGCTCGGCGACGGCGCCGCGGAGCGCTCGCTGCGCCAGCGGCTGCGGGGCCAGGCCGAGGCGGCCGCGGCCGAGGCGGCCGCGTACCGGTCCGGCTGTGGCTGCCTGTACGCGGCCGTGGTCCGGGCCACCCCCGTGGCGTTGGAGCGGGTGGCCGCCCGGCCGGAGGTGCGGGCCGTCGACCCGGCGCCGGCGGTGAGCCGGCCGGAGGACGCGGTGTTCACACCCCCGCTGCCCGAGCAGCGCGGTCTGGTCACCGCCACGGACCCGATGTCGATACCGCCGACGGACCCGGTCAGCGGCGGCGCGTCCCCGCCGGCCGGATCCGGGTCGGCCGTCCCGGCGCCGGCCGCGTCCGCGCCGGTCGTCCCGGTGCCGGCCGGTTCTCCGCCGGTGGTCTCCCCGCCGGTGGTCTCCCGGTCGCCGGAGGATGCTGGATCACCGTCCGCCGCGGTCCCGACGCCGGGCGGCCCGTCGCCGACGACCGCCCCGAGCCGGACGGCGGCGCCCGGCACGGGCGTACCGACATCGACGGCCGGCACCGCGACGGCATCGGATCCATCGACGGACGGCGTTGCATCCGGTGGCTCCACCGGCACCGCCCCCGCGGCGTCGGCGCCGCCCTCGGCCGATGGTGCCGGATGACCGGTTGCCATAGCCGGGAGTACCCGGGTCAAGCTACGGTGACCGCGGGTCCATCGGCGCCGCCCGCGCGGCGCCGGCACACCGACGGCGCTCCGCGTCCCCCCGGTGTGGCCCGGACGGGCTCCAGTTCGTAGCCTGTCAGGCGGGGACCGATCGCGCTGGGGAGGGCGAGCCGTGGACGGCACCGACAACGGCTGGGGCCGCCCGGCCGAGCCTGCGCCGCGCTGGCGGGCGCTGCTCGACCGGGCGCGCGGAGGCCGGTCGGCGGACCACCACGAGCCGGACGCCCGGCGGGACGAGGGCCGTGGGCCGCGCGGCCCGGGGCGGCGCGGCGACGGCGCGCCGCCGGACGCGGACCTTCCCGGCGCGGAGCCGGGCGCGCCCGGCGGCCAGGGCTGGTCGGGCGTGCCGGCGACCCGGAGCGGCTACCCGCAGCCGGGCGGCGACCGGTACGGGGTGGGTCCGGCCGGCAGCACCTTCTTCGGCGACGACGACGGCGCGGGCGGGCCCGAGCTTGTCGACCGGGCGGCCGCACGGCAGCTCAGCGAGTCGCGGTACGCGGCCCTGCGTGACCTGTCCGTCGAGGGGGAGGCCGGGACGTCCCGCTACTCGGCCCTGCAGCCCGAGGCGCCGGCGCAGAGCGCCGATTCGCGCTACGCGCTGCTCGAACCGGCGGATCCGGCGCCGGACCGTTCGTGGACCGAGCCGGCGCCGGACCGGTCGTGGACCGCGCCGGAGCCGGACCGGTCGTGGACCGCGCCGGAGCCGGACCGGTCGTGGACCGCGCCGGAGCCGGACCGATCGTGGACCGCGCCGGAGCCGGACCGGTCGTGGACCGAGCCGGCGCCGCGGGCGGAGCCGCCGCCCCCCGATCTGGACCAGCCGCCCGGCCAGGCCGACCCGGGCCGCGGATGGATGGAACCGGGCCCCGGCCGGACCGACCGGCTCGCGGCCCCGTGGGTCGAGCCGACCCCGCCGCGGGCCGCGCCGGGACCGCAGCGCCCCGCGCCGGCCGCGCCAACCCCGCCGTGGACCGAGCCGGTCGTCCGACCGCCGGATGGTCGCGGCTCGGCCCCGGCGGGCGCCGGCCGCGCCGCCGCGGCACCGCTGTCCCGGGCCGCCGGCTCCGCCGCGGCACCGCTGTCCCGGGCCGCCGGCTCCGCCGCGGTCGGCGCCGTTCCGTCCGGCACGGCCGCGGTCGGCGGCCGTTCGCCGGGTGGCGCCGTGCTCGGCGGCGTGCCGGCGGGCAGCGCCTCGGTCGGGACCGCGCCGCCGCCCGGTGCCGTGGCCGGCACGGCGCCCATCCCCGCGCCGGTGATCCCGGCGCAGCCCCGGCCGGCGCAGCCGATCCCGGCGCACTCGATCCCGGCGCCGTCCGCCCCCGCGACCCTGCCTCCCGGCCCGTCGATCCCGGCGCAGGGACGGGTCACCATCGAGCCCGGCTATCCGCGCACGGCGGCCCGCCGGCGCGGACAGGCCGACCCGGAGACCCAGCGCGCCGGCGCCATCCTCGGTCGGGACGTCGACCGGCCCCGGGTGATCGCCTTCGCCAACCCGAAGGGCGGGGTCCACAAGACCACCGCCACCGTGCTGGCGGCCGCCACCATCGGCAGCGTGCGCGGGCAGGGCGTGCTGGCCTGGGACGACAACGAGCTGCGCGGCACCCTGGGCCTGCGCGCCGGCAGCGCCCGGCACGCCCGGACGATCAAGCATCTCGTGGCCGACCTCATGATGATCGAGGCGAGTTCCGGCACCGCGCTGTACGAGCGGCTGGACGACTATCTCCGGCACGCCTCCGACGGCTCGTACGACGTGCTGGCCGGCGAGGAGAACTCCCGGTTCGCGTCCCGGCTCGACCAGCACACCGTCGGCCGGGTCCTCGACCTGCTCCGCCGCACCCACAACATCATCTGCGTGGACACCGGCAACAACGTGGAGAGCGCGAACTGGCAGACCGTGCTGCGGGCCGCCGATCAGCTGGTCATCACCACCGTGCCCCGGGAGGACGCGGCGTTCACCGCGGACTGGATGCTGGACCTGCTGCACGAGACCGGCATGGGCGCGCTCGTCGAGAACGCCGTGACGCTGCTGTCCTGCCCGACGCCCGGCCGGTCGCCGCTGCTGGACGACCTCGAGCGGCACTTCGGCACCCGGACCCGGGCCGTGGCCGTGGTCCCGTACGACCCGGCCCTGGAGACCGGCTCCTCGATCGAGTACGGGCAGCTCCAGCCGGAGACCCGGGACGCGTGGCTGCGGGCCGCCGCGGTGATGGTGGAACCCTTCGTCCGCTGACCGCGCTGGCGGCAGGATGTCGCCGCGCCGCCGGTAGGATGTCGCCGCGCCGGCGGCGGGATGTCGCCGCGCCGGCGGCGGGATGTCGCCGCGCCGGCGGCGGGATGTCGCCGCGCCGCCGGCGGGATGTCGCCGCGCCGCCGGCGGGATGTCGCCGCGCCGGCGGCGGGATGTCGCCGCGCCGCCGGCGGGATGTCGCCGCGCCGGCGGCGGGATGTCGCCGCGCCGCCGGCGGGATGTCGCCGCGCCGCCGGTAGGACGTCGCCGCGCCGGTGGCGGGATGTCGCCGCGCCGGTGGCGAAATGTCGCCGCGCCGGTGGCGAAATGTGGATCATCTCGCGTCCGCCGTGTCACCCCTGCCGGCCGGCGCGTCCGGGGACTAGGCTCGGGGACCGGCGGCGGCGGGGGGTCGGCGCCGGTGAGGTGAGGGGGGCTCCGGGTGTCTGACTCGTTCGTGCACCTACATGTGCACACCGAGTATTCGATGCTCGACGGGGCCGCCCGGCTCAAGGAGCTGTTCGCCGAGACCAATCGGCTCGGCATGCCGGCCCTGGCCATGACCGACCACGGCAACCTCTACGGGGCGTACGACTTCCACAAGCAGGCCACGGCCGCCGGGGTGAAGCCGATCATCGGTCTGGAGGCCTACCTCACGCCCGGGACGCACCGCGGCGACCGGACCCGGGTGCGGTGGGCCGACGGCGGCGAGAACGACGTCTCCGGCGGCGGCGCGTACACCCACATGACCATGCTGGCCGCGGACGCCGACGGGCTGCGCAACCTGTTCCGGCTCTCGTCCCGGTCCAGCCTGGAGGGCTTCTTCTACAAGCCGCGAGCCGACCGCGAGCTGCTGAACGAGTACGCGCGGGGGCTGATCGCCACCACCGGCTGCCCCTCGGGTGAGATCCAGACCTGGCTGCGGATCGGCAACTTCGACAAGGCGTGCGAGTCGGCCGGCGAGTTCCGGGACATCTTCGGCCCGGACAACTTCTACCTCGAGCTGATGGACCACGGGCTCGGCATCGAGACCCGGGTCCGGGAGGACCTGCTGCGGCTCGGTAAGCGGCTCAACCTCAAGCCGCTGGCGACCAACGACCTGCACTACACGTACGAGAAGGACGCCGACGCGCACGAGGTGCTGCTCTGCGTGCAGTCCGGGTCCACCATGGCCGACCCGAAGCGGTTCAAGCTCGAGGGTCGCAGCTACTACGTGAAGTCCCCGGCCGACATGCGGGCGCTGTGGGACAGCCAGGTGCCGGGCGCCTGCGACAACACCCTGGAGATCGCCGAGCGGATCGGCGACTACTCCGAGGTGTTCGCCTCCCGCAAGCTGATGCCGCAGTTCCCGGTGCCGGCCGGCGAGACCGAGGAGTCCTGGCTGCGCAAGGAGGTGCTGCGCGGGCTGGACCACCGGTTCCCCGGCGGCGTGCCGGAGGACCGGCGGGTGCAGGCCGAGTACGAGCTGGACGTCATCCTCAAGATGGGCTTTCCCGGCTACTTCCTGGTCACCGCCGACCTGGTCGCGTATGCCAAGCGGGAGGGCATCCGGGTCGGTCCGGGCCGCGGTTCGGCGGCCGGGTCGCTCATCGCGTACGCCCTCGGCATCACCGAGCTGGACCCGATGTCGCACGGCCTGCTGTTCGAGCGCTTCCTCAACCCCGACCGCATCTCGATGCCCGACATCGACATGGACTTCGACGAGCGTCGGCGCGGGGACATGATCCGGTACGCCACCGAGCGCTACGGCGACGACCGGGTCTCGCAGATCATCACGTACGGCACGATCAAGGCGAAGGCCGCGATCAAGGACGCGGCCCGGGTGCTCGGCTACCCGTTCGCGATGGGCGACCGGATCACCAAGGCCATGCCGCCGGCTGTGATGGGCAAGGACATCCCGCTGGGCGGCATCTTCGACCCGAAGCACCCGCGCTACCCGGAGGCGGTCGAGTTCCGGCAGCTCTACGAGTCGGACGGGGAAGTCCAGAAGATCGTCGACACCGCCAAGGGCCTGGAGGGCCTCAAGCGGCAGTGGGGCGTGCACGCGGCCGGCGTGATCCTGTCCCGGGACCCGCTGATCGACGTCCTGCCGATTCACAAGCGCGAGCAGGACGGCGCGATCATCACCCAGTGGGACATGGGCGCGTGCGAGACCATCGGCCTGCTCAAGATGGACTTCCTGGGCCTGCGCAACCTCACGATCATGGACGACTGCCTGGACTCCATCAAGGAGAACCGGGGCGTCGAGCTGGTCCTCGAACAGCTGCCGCTGGACGACAAGCCGGCCTACCAGCTGCTGGCCCGCGGCGACACGCTGGGAGTGTTCCAGCTCGACGGCGGCCCGATGCGCTCGCTGCTGCGCTCGATGATCCCGGACAACTTCGAGGACATCTCCGCGGTGCTGGCGCTGTACCGGCCCGGTCCGATGGGCGCCAACGCGCACAACGAGTACGCCGACCGCAAGAACGGCCGCAAGCCGGTGGTGCCGATCCACCCGGAGCTGGCCGAGAAGCTCGAGGACATCCTGGGCGACACCTACGGGCTGATCGTCTATCAGGAACAGGTCATGGCGATCGCCCAGCAGCTCGCGGGCTACACGCTGGGCGCCGCGGACCTGCTGCGCCGGGCGATGGGCAAGAAGAAGAAGGAGATCCTCGACAAGGAGTACGTGCCCTTCTCCGAGGGCATGAAGGCCAACGGCTACTCCGACGCCGCCATCAAGACGCTGTGGGACATCCTGGTCCCGTTCTCCGACTACGCCTTCAACAAGGCGCACACCGCCGGGTACGGGCTGGTGTCGTACTGGACGGCGTACCTCAAGGCCAACTACCCGGCCGAATACATGGCCGCGCTGCTCACCTCGGTGGGCGACGACAAGGACAAGTCGGCGGTCTACCTGGCCGAGTGCCGGCGCATGGGCATCAAGGTGCTGCCGCCGGACGTCAACGAGTCCAACGCCCGGTTCGCCGCGGTCGGTGACGACATCCGGTTCGGCCTGGCGGCGGTCCGCAACGTCGGCACCAACGTGGTCGAGTCGATCCGCCGCAGCCGGCAGGAGAAGGGCGCGTTCACCGACTTCTACGACTACCTGCGCAAGGTCGACGCGGTGGCCTGCAACAAGAAGACCATCGAATCCCTGATCAAGGCCGGCGCGTTCGACTCGCTGGGGCACAGCCGCAAGGGCCTGCTGGCCATCCACGTGGACGCCATCGACTCGTTCCTGGACATCAAGCGCAACGAGGCGGTCGGCCAGTACGACCTGTTCGGCGCCGCGTTCGGCGGTGATGACGCCGACGGCGGCGGGATGGTGGTGACGCCGACCATCCCCGAGGGCGAGTGGGACAAGGCCGACCTGCTCAGCTTCGAGCGCGAGATGCTCGGCCTGTACGTCTCGGACCATCCGCTGTTCGGCGTGGAGCACGTCCTCTCCGCGGCGGCCGACATGTCGATCCCCGCCCTCTTCGAGGAGGGGAGGGTCAACGACGGCCAGGTGGTCACGCTGGCCGGGATCCTCTCCGGAGTGCAGCGCCGGATCACCAAGCAGGGCCGGGCCTGGGCCTCGGCCAGCCTGGAGGACCTGGGCGGCGCCGTCGAGGTGCTGTTCTTTCCCAACACGTACGAGGTGGTCGGGCAGTACATCGCCGAGGACGCCATCGTGGTGGTCAAGGGCCGGGTGGACCGGCGGGACGACCAGCCGCGGCTGATGGCCATGGACCTGTCCATCCCGGACATCACCGCCGCCGACGAGGTGAAGCCGGTGGTGCTGGCCCTGCCGCCGTCGCGCTGCACCCCGCCGCTGGTCGAGCGGCTGCGCGAGGTGCTGATCAGCCATCCCGGATCGGCCGAGGTGCACGTCAAGCTGGTCAACGGGTCCCGGGCCACGCTGCTGCGGCTCGGACCCACCCGGGTGGCGCCGACCACCGCGCTGATGGCCGACCTCAAGGCCCTGCTCGGCCCCAGCGCCGTCGCCGGCTGAGCATGATCGACAAGGTCGCCTGGATCCTTCTGGTCGACGGGGCGGTTCTCAGTACCCGCAGCCGCGGCCGGGACGTGTGGTACCTGCCCGGGGGCAAGCGGGAGCCCGGCGAGTCGGATGGGGAAACCCTCGTCCGGGAGGTCCGCGAGGAGCTGACCGTCGATATCGTCCCGGACACCGCCCGGCACCTCGGCACCTTCACGGCGCCGGCGCACGGACAGCCGCCCGGCACCATGGTGCGAATGGCCTGCTACACGGCCGACCATCGGGGGCAGCCGGCGCCGGACAACGAGATCGAGGAGATCGGCTGGCTCACGCTCGCCGACCGCGACCGGGTGTCAGCCGTGGATCAACTGGTCTTCGCCCACCTACGCGACGCCGGGCTGCTGCGCTGACCACTGGACCACTGGCCCTGACCGCCGGCCGGCCTGACCGCTGGACCACTGGCCCTGGCCGGCGGCCGGCCTGACCGCTGGACCACCGGCCTGACCGCTGGTCCTGGCCGGCGGCCGGCTTGACCGCTGGACCACCGGCCTGACCGCCGGACCCCTGGCCCCTGGCCCCTGGCCGCTGGCCGGCTGACCGTCGGACCACCGGCCGACTGATCGACGGGGCAAAGTCGTCCCGGCGGACGCCGACCGGACGGGCCTCACCCGGTTGGCTGCGAGACGGCCGCGGCGATCGCGGCGTGGTCCTGGTATTCCCGCCAGTGTGCGATCCGGCCGTCGCGCATCCGGAGCACCCCGATGAACGGGGCGGACGCCGTCACCCCGGTGCCGGTGTGGGTGCCGACGAGCTCGTACTCCACGACGATCACCTCCGGATCGGTGGTCTCGTGGATCATGACGTGGCGGCAGTCGTCGAACCGTACCGGCAGCGCCGCCCGACCGACCTCGGCCCGGGCGACGTTGGCCGCGCGTCCCACGAGTCGTCGCGGCCGGCCCGGCGGGGCGAAGGGGGTCTCCACCACGACGTCCTCGGCCATCAGGTCACCGTCGAACGTCGGGGTGTTGGACAACCACTGCGCGCGCATCCGGTGGAAGGCCTCGGTCGGCGTCATCGTTCCGCACCTCCGCTAAAATGAGTGGGCACTCAAGATAGGACTGATGATGAGTCACGACTCACCTTCTGCGCAAGGGGCCGGCACCGGAACGGCACCCGGCTCGTCTCGTCCGCTACGGGCCGACGCCCAGCGCAACCGTGACCGGATCCTGGACGCCGCCGAACAGGTCTTCGCCGAGCACGGCCGGTCGGCGTCCACGGAGGAGGTGGCGGCCCGGGCCGGGGTGGCCATCGGGACGGTGTTCCGGCACTTCCCGACCAAGGACGAACTGCTGCGGGCCATCATGAAGCGCCTGCTGGGCCGGGTGACGGCGGAGATCGTCGCCCTGGCCCGCGGTGGCGACCCGGGCACCGCGCTGTTTGAGGTCTTCACCCGGCTCGTGGACGAGGCGGCGGAGAAGAAGTCCGTGGTCGACCTGCTCGACGTCGGCCCAGCCGGCGACGGCGTTGAACATCCCGCCGGCGGGCAGGTCCTCGGCGCGCTGGAACTCTTCACGGCGGCGGTCGGGGAACTGGTCCGGCAGGGCCAGCGGGCCGGCGCGGTCGATCCGGCGGTGGCGCCCGCCGCGGTGATGGCCCTGCTGACCAGCACGTGTCAGGGGGCGCTGCGGGGCGGTTGGGACAGCGATCTCAGGCGGCGCACGCTCGCGATCATCTTCGCGGGTCTGCGTACGCACGCTGCCGAACGCGATACCCGGTAGCCGCGCGGCGGGCGCCGTACCGGCGCGTCGGTCGTCGCGGTCGGCTCCCGGCCGGCCGTCGCCGCGTCCGCGCCGAGGTGGCCTGCCGGGTGGTCCTCGACCGAAGACGGCCGTGCACGGGGTGTGTCTACTCGTGGAGGACGTCGCCGATCGTTGTGGCGGTGCCGGCGCGGAGCAGCCACGTCTCGATCTGGGCCAGGTCGGTGCAGCCACGGATCCGGTCCTGGGCCTCGTCGGGAACGGCCACGCCACGCCCTTCGAGCACCATCAGAACCGCTCGTGCCTCGCCTCGTGCCTCGCCCTCGGCCCGGCCGAGGTTCACGTAGTGCTTGGCGAACTCGCTGCGGAACTCGTGGTCGGCCGTGGTGGTCATGAACGTCTCCCAACGTTTCCGGGCCGCCACCGGCAGCCCGGCCACTACAACTTCATAATAGAGGACCGCCCGGCTCGGACCGAGCGATCGCAGTGCCTCCACCAGCGCCGGAAAGGTGGATTCCAGGTCGGCGTGGTCGCTGTGGCAGATCGCCGAGAGCACTGCCAGGGCCGGGTTGGCGCGGGCCAGCGCCGCGTCCACTACCAGTGGCACGTCATTGGGCGTGAAGATGAACGGTCGGAGCGACAGGCTCAACCCGTCGAACTCGAACAGACCGCGATAACGTCGAGCCACCGTGGGACTGGGGCAATAGACCAGTAGGGCGGCATCGACATCGAGTTCGGCCTCGAGTTGGGCCACGTACAGCTTCCAGATGCGCCGCTTGGTGATGTCCCAGCCGCGTTGCACCTCGAGCACGCTCGCGAGCAGTGGCTGGTCGGCGGCGTCGCAGAAGAGCAGCATGCCGTCCGCGTGATAGGTCCGCGGGACCAGAACGCGGACGTCCGTTGAATGGGTGCGCGCATGGTGGTAGTCGGGAACCTTCACATCGAAGACATTCGTCAGCAGCCAGGCCAGCATGCCCGGATCCAGTTTGGCCAGCGCCACCGGAGACTCATGTTCCGCACTCGGCATGATCGGAACGTAGTGACAGTGTCACGTGTGGTGCTGGAGGTGAGTTCCGGCGCGTTCTGTGTGCCGCGTCACGTACCGCTGCCGGTACCGGCCTCCGGCCGGGTGGGTCCGCCTGAGAGGATCACCGGGTGAGTGGTGCCGCCGCGGATCAGCCCAGGCGAGACGAGACCGGGCACGCCGGGCCCGACGAGCAGTCACGACCCGCCGTCGCCGGGCCGTCGTCGATGGGCGGGAGCGGAGCGTCGCCAAGCGCCGGTACGGACGGCGGAACGCACCCGATGGGGAGCGAGCCGGACGGCGGGACGTACCCGATGGGGTCGGGCGTCCGATGGGCGCGGCCGCGGCGGCCCGGACGGATGCTCGCGGTGGCCATCGCCGTGGTGGTCGCCGTGACCGCTCTCGGCGCGCCGCTGGGGCTGCTCTGGCGGGCCCTCGCTCCCGGCGTCGCCGTGCTGAAGACGGCCGACGGCGCCGTGGCGGCGAAGCCCGAGCCGGAGGAGTTCATCGCGGCGGACGGCTGGTTCAGCCTGCTGGGCCTCGGGTTCGGGGTCCTCCTCGCGATCGCCGCGTGGCTCGTGCTGCGCCGGCTGCGCGGCCCGGTGACGCTGGTGGCGCTGGGGTTGGGCGGCATCGGCGCGGCGGCCGTGGCGTGGCGGCTGGGCCGGTGGATCGGACTGGCCGACTTCCGGCGCCTGGTGGAGTCGGCGCCGGTGGGCCAGGTGTTCAGCAAGCCGCCGGATCTGCGCGCCGGCGGCGTCGACTGGGTGCTGGGTGGAGCGCTCCCGGTGCCGCACGGTGACCTGCTGCTGCCCGCGCTGGGCGCCGTGATCACCTACACGTTGCTGTCCGGATGGAGCCGCTGGCCATCCCTGCGACCCGAGCCGGAGCCGGAGTCGTACGCCGGCTCGGAACTCGGCGCCGGCTGGGAGCCCGACGCTGCCGCACGACCTGGCACCGCCGCACGACCTGGCACCGCCGCACGGCCGGGCACCGCCGCACGGCCTGGCGCCGCCGCGGAGCCTGGCGCCGGCCCGGAGCCTGGCGTTGCCCAGGAGCCCGGCGGCGGACCGGAGCCGGATTCTCGGGCGTCATGATCGATGCGGGACAATGGTGGAACCCTTCGGCGTGTCCGTACCGAAATCCCGCAATGATCACGACCGATCCCGGGCGACGTGAGCTTTAGTTCGGGCCGCCGGGCTGGGCCAGCTCGGTGAGCGGCACCGGCACGGCGCGAACCTCGCGCAGCAGCGCGGACTCCCGGTTGAGCAGCCGGAGCTCGGCGCGGAGCCGTTCGGTGGTGTCCGGCAGGGCCAGCAGGCGCTGGCGGTCCGCGATGGTCAGCGCCGCGGTGGCGGCGACCAGGTGTGACAGCACCGTTGGGTCCTCCGGCAACTGCTCGGTGACCTCCTCGGGATCCTGCCGGATCAGCCCGAGGTACTGCCGGAACACCGCGAGCACCCGGGGCGCCAGCAGGTCGGCGGCCTCAGCCGACCCGGGGGGCTCCGGCAGCCATTCCACCCGGGCGCAGAGGTACGGCTCGGAGTCGGCGTCCACCTCGAGCAGGCGGAACCGCCGCCGGCCGACGGTGACCAGGTCGAACCGCCCGTCGGGCAGCTCGGTCACCTGGCGCAGCTCGGCTGTGCACCCGACGTCGTGAAGGCTGACGGCGCCCGCGCTGCTTCCGCCGCCCGCGCTGACTCCGCTGCCCTCGCCGGGGGTGTCCCCGGGGCCGCCGGCCGGAGCGGGCCCGGCCGGCCGCGCGGCGCCGACCTCCCAACCGCTGCGAATGGCCAGCACCCCGAACTCGCGGGGCGCGTCGGCAGGCAGCTCGAGCAGGTGCCGGACGAGGGCCCGGTAGCGCTGCTCGAAGATGTGCAACGGCAGGACCAGGCCGGGAAAGAGCACGGTCCCGAGCGGAAACAGCGGCAACCGGGTACTCACCGGTCGAGCCTAGCCCGGATCCCGACCATCCGGATTTCGATCTTGCGACCCGAGTCGGGCCGGACCAGCCCACCGGCTGGTCGGGCCCGCTGGGTTTTCGGGCCGGTCGGCTGCTGCGACCGCCGGTAGGCGGCCGGACCGAGCGGGTGAGACCGTCCGGGCCGGCCGACGTGGGCCGGCTCACGGTCCGCGGTGTGGACCGATCCGGTACGCCGCCGGCGCGCCGCCTAGACTTGCACGGGTGTTGAACCGGATCGACCTGCGTGGTGGCTCGCGTGATCCGCGCGAGTTGCTGCCCCGTGCCCAGCTGGACGTCTCGGTGGCGGTGGAGCAGATCCGCCCCCTGGTCGAGGCGGTCCGGGAGCATGGGTTCGCGGCGATCCGCGAGGCCACCGAGCGGTTCGACGGGGTCCGGCTGGAACGGCTGCGGGTCCCGGCCGAGGCGCTCGTCGCGGCCGAGCGGCGGCTCGACCCGGAGGTCCGGGCGGCGCTGACCGAGTCGATCGACCGGGCCCGCCGGGTGCACGCCGACCAGCGGCGCACCGACCACACCACCACGGTGACGCCGGGTGGCACCGTCACCGAGCGCTGGGTGCCGGTCGAGCGGGTCGGGCTGTACGTCCCCGGCGGCCTCGCGATGTACCCGTCGACCGTGGTGATGAACGTCGTGCCGGCCCAGGCGGCCGGGGTCTCCGCGCTGGTGGTGGCCAGCCCGCCGCAGCGGGAAAACGGCGGTCTGCCCGACGACCGGGTGCTCGCCGCCTGCGCCCTGCTGGGCGTCGACGAGGTCTACGCGGCCGGTGGCGCGCAGGCCGTGGCGATGCTCGGCTACGGGTCCACCACCGACGCGGCCGGGGTCGAGCCTCGGTGCGCGCCGGTGGACATGATCACCGGTCCGGGCAACATCTGGGTCACCGCGGCCAAGCGGCTGCTGCGCGGGCTCGTGGGCATCGACGCCGAGGCCGGCCCCACCGAGATCGCCGTGCTGGCCGACGACACGGCCGACCCGGTGCACGTGGCCGCCGACCTGATCAGCCAGGCCGAGCACGACCCGCTGGCGGCGAGCATCCTGGTCACCCCGGATGAGGGCCTGCTCGAGGCCGTGCAGGCCGAGTTGGTCCGGCAGGTGGCCCTCACGAAGCACAGCGAGCGGATCACCACGGCGCTGACCGGCCAGCAGAGCGGGGCCGTGCTGGTCGACGACCTGGCCGCCGGGCTGCGGGTGGTCGACGCGTACGCGGCGGAGCACCTGGAGATCCAGACCCGGGACGCCCGGGAGTGGGCGCTGCGGGTCCGCAACGCCGGGGCGATCTTCATCGGGCCGTACGCGCCGGTGTCGCTCGGGGACTACTGCGCCGGCTCCAACCACGTGCTGCCGACCGGTGGGTGCGCCCGGCACTCCTCGGGGCTGTCCGTCCAGTCGTTCCTGCGCGGCATCCACCTGATCGAGTACGACGAGGCCGCGCTGCGCGAGGTGGCGCCGCACGTGCGCACCCTCGCCACCGTGGAGGACCTGCCGGCGCACGGCGAGGCCGTCCGGGCCAGGTTCCCGGGCGGGCCGGGGGAGACCGCGTGACGGGCCTGGACGACCTGCCGCTGCGGGACGACCTGCGCGGCCGGGTTCCGTACGGGGCGCCGCAGCTCGACGTTGCCGTGCGGCTCAACACCAACGAGAACTCGTACCCGGTGCCGGAGCCGGTGGTGGAGGCGATCGCCAAGGCGGTCGCGGCCGAGCTGCGTGACCTCAACCGCTATCCGGACCGGGACGCGCTCGCGCTGCGCGCCGACCTGGCCGACTACCTCGGCCACGGGCTCGGGGTGCCCAACGTGTGGGCGGCCAACGGGTCCAACGAGGTCCAGCAGCAGCTGCTGCAGGCGTTCGGCGGGCCGGGCCGGACGGCGCTGGGCTTCACCCCGGCATACTCCATGCACCCGCTGCTGGCGCTCGGCACCGGCACCGGCTGGCGGGACGGCCGGCGCGGCGCCGACTTCGGGCTCACCGCGGCCGACGCCGCGGCGCAGGTCCGCGAGCACCGCCCGGACGTGGTGATCCTCTGCTCGCCGAACAACCCCACCGGCACGGCGCTGGGCCTCGACGTGGTGACCGCGGTGCTGGCCGAGGCGCCCGGGATGGTGCTGGTGGACGAGGCGTACGCGGAGTTCGCCCGGCCCGGCACCCCCAGCGCGCTGTCGCTGCTGCCCGGCCACCCGCGGCTGGTGGTGACCCGCACGATGAGCAAGGCGTTCGGCTTCGCCGGCGGCCGGCTCGGCTATCTTGCCGCGGATCCGGCCGTGGTCGACGCCGTGCAGCTGGTCCGGCTGCCCTACCATCTTTCGGCGCTCACCCAGGCGGCCGCGCGGGCGGCGCTGGCGCACCGGGACGCGCTGCTGGCCACGGTCGAGGTGGTCAAGACCTCCCGGGACCGGATCGTCGCCGAGCTGCGCGCCCGCGGGCACGCCGTGGCCGACAGCGACGCGAACTTCGTGCTGTTCTCCGTCCCCGGCGACCAGCGGACCGCCTGGCAGACCCTGCTCGACCGCGGCGTGCTGGTGCGCGACGTGGGCCTGCCGGGCTGGCTCCGGGTGACCGCCGGCACCCCCGCCGAAACCGACGCCTTCCTCGCCGCCATGGAGCCGCTCCGGTGAGCGCGAGGACGCGCGTTCCGGGGTCGGTCCGCGTGGGACGCGCCGACGCCGGAATGCGCGCATGGCCGGGTTTGCCAGCCCCGCAGTCGCGAACGAAAGGTTCGCTCCGGTGAGCGCGAGGACGCGCGTTCCGGGGTCGGTCCGCGTGGGACGCGCCGACGCCGGAATGCGCGCATGGCCGGGTTTGCCGGCCCCGCAGTCGCGAACGAAAGGTGTGCCATGAGTAGGACCGCCCGGGTCGAACGGGTCACCACCGAGACCAAGGTGCTGGTCGAGCTTGGGCTGGACGGCACGGGCCGAGCCGAGATCGGCACGGGGGTCGGGTTCTACGACCACATGCTCAACCAGATTGCCCGGCACGGCGGCTTCGACCTCACCGTGCGGACGGTCGGCGACCTGGAGATCGACGCGCATCACACGATCGAGGACACCTCCATCGCCCTGGGCGCGGCGCTGGCGGAGGCGCTGGGCGACAAGGCGGGCATCCGCCGGTACGGCTCGGCCACCATCCCGATGGACGAGGTGCTGGCCCGGGCGTCGGTCGACCTGTCCGGCCGGGCGTACGTGGTGCACGACGAGCCGGCGCTGCCGCCGTACATCGGGCCGGTCTACCCGACGAGCATGACCCGGCACATCTGGGAGTCGTTCGGCCAGGCGGCGCGGATGACGCTGCACGTCGAGGTGCTGCGGGCGGCCCGGCCGGGCGGCCACCCGGACGCGCACCACGTGGTGGAGGCCCAGTTCAAGGCCGTGGCCCGGGCGCTGCGCGAGGCGGTCTCGATCGATCCGCGCGCGGCCGGCGCGGTCCCCAGCACGAAGGGCGCCCTCTAATGGGGACGATCCTCGTCGTGGCGCTGTTCGCGCTGGCCGGGGCGCTGCTCGGCGGCGCGGTGTCCATGCACCGGCAGGGCGCCGGGAAGGGCGCCGTGGCGCTGGTGTCGGTGCTCGCGCTGCTGGCCACGGCCGGCGGTCTCACCTGGCTGTTCGGGGAGAGCTGATGGCCCGGGTGGTGGTGCTCGACTACGGGTCGGGCAACCTGCGCTCGGCCGAACGCGCCGTGCAACGGGCCGGCGCCGAGGTGACCGTCACGGCCGATCTCGCGGCCGCGGCCGGCGCCGACGGCCTGGTGGTGCCGGGTGTCGGGGCGTACGCGGCGTGCATGGCCGGGATCGACGCCGTCGGCGCCGGCCCGGTGATCGCCGAACGCGTGGCGGCCGGCCGGCCGGTGCTCGGCATCTGCGTGGGCATGCAGGTGCTCTTCGAGTACGGCGAGGAGCACGGCGTGGTCACGAAGGGGCTCGGCCTGCTGCCGGGTGGGGTGTCCCGGCTGCCCGCGCGCCGGCTGCCGCACATGGGCTGGAACACCGTCGAGGCGCCCGCGGGGTCGCGGTTGTTCGCCGGGCTGCCGGCCGGGAGCCGGTTCTACTTCGTCCACTCGTACGGGGTGTCCGAGCCGGCGCCGCTGGTCGGGACCGGCGCCCGGGTGACGATGACCACCCACGAGACGCCGTTCGTGGCGGCCGTGGAACGCGGGGCGCTGTGCGCCACCCAGTTCCACCCGGAGAAGTCCGGCGACGGCGGCGCGCTGCTGCTGCGCAACTGGCTGGGCACGCTGTGACCCGCCGGGTGCTCGCGAGCGCGGCCGACATCCCCGCCGCGTCCGACGTCGCGGGCGCGTCCGACGGCGCCGGCGCGTCCGCCGGCGCGGCCTCGCTCGGCGGCGCCGCGTCGGGGCGTACCGGATGAGCAAGGAACGCGCCCGGCGGCGCGCGGCCCGGCAGGCGGAGCTGGACCGGCAGCGGGCGGTGGCCGCGCGGCGGGCGGCCCGGCGCCGGCGGACGCACGGGGTGCTGCGCCGGCTCGCGCCGCGGCTGCCGGACCGGCGCACCGGCCGGCTGCGCCGGCTCACCCGGTCGCAGCGCAGCGGCATCACCGTGGTGGCCATGGCCACGCCCACCCTGGTCTGGTTGCTCGTGGACGACCTGGCGCTGCGGGTGGTGCTCAGCCTGGTGCTGCTGCTCGCCCTGCCGGTGCTGGTCGCGCTGACCCTGGACCGACGTACCTGATCCGATTTTGACCCTGATCCAATCCCGACGGGAGCCTTGAGAGTTGAGCCTCACCCTCCTTCCCGCCGTCGACGTGGCCGACGGCCGGGCGGTCCGCCTGGTGCAGGGCGCGGCCGGCAGCGAGACCAGCTACGGCGATCCGCTGGAGGCCGCGCTGGCCTGGCAGCGGGACGGCGCCTCCTGGATCCACCTCGTGGACCTGGACGCGGCGTTCGGCCGGGGATCCAACGCCGACCTGCTGGCCGAGGTGGTCCGGCAGCTGGACGTGTCCGTGGAGCTGTCCGGCGGCATCCGGGACGACGAGTCGTTGGCCGCGGCGCTGGGCACCGGGGCGGCGCGGGTGAACATCGGCACCGCGGCGCTGGAGAACCCGGCCTGGTGCGACCGGGTGGCGGGGGAGTACGGCGACCGGGTGGCGATCGGGCTGGACGTGCGCGGCCGTACCCTGTCGGCCCGGGGCTGGACCCGGGACGGCGGCGACCTCTACGAGGTGCTGGGACGGCTCAACAAGGCCGGCGCGGCCCGATACGTCGTGACCGACATCACCAAGGACGGCACCATGCGGGGCCCGAACCTGGACCTGCTGCGCGAGGTCTGTGGCCGGACCGACGCGCCGGTGATCGCCTCCGGCGGCGTGTCGACACTCGACGACCTGCGCGCGCTGGCCACGCTCGAACCCCTCGGCCTGGAGGGCGTGATCGCCGGCAAGGCGCTGTACGCGGGCGCGTTCACCGTCCGGGACGCGCTGGCCGTGCTCGGCGGGTGACCGGCGGCGATCGGCGCCGGCTCGATCGTGGGTTTGGTCACGCCCGATTAAGTTGTGCGCAATTTAGTTGCGGGCTAGCGTCGGTCGGGTGAGTGATCTGGAGCTGCGGCGGCAGGTGTGCTTCGCGCTCTATGCCGCCTCCCGAGCCGTCACCGACGTGTACCGACCGCTGCTGGACGAGCTGGGCCTGACGTACCCGCAGTATCTGGTGCTGCTGGTGCTGTGGGAGCGCGACCCGGCCACGCCGACCGTCAAGGAGCTCGGCGCCGCGCTCGAACTCGACTCGGGCACGCTGTCCCCGCTGCTCAAGCGGCTGGCCGCGGCGGGCCTGGTCAACCGGCGCCGGTCGGCGCGGGACGAGCGGGTCGTCGAGATCGAGCTGACCACGGCCGGCCGCGCGGTGCGGGACCGGGTCGCCGAGGTGCCCCGGCGGGTCGCCGCGGCCACCGGGCTGACCGAGGCCGAGCTGGTGGCGCTGCGGGACACGCTCACCCGGATCACCGCGACCGTGCACCAACAGCAGAGGGGGAACTGAGATGCAGACGCTATACACCGCCCAGGCGCTCGCCACGGGCGAGGGTCGGGACGGCCACGTGACCACCTCGGACGGCACGCTCGACCTGGACCTCGCGGTGCCCAAGGAGATGGGCGGCGCCGGTGGCGCGACCAACCCCGAGCAGCTGTTCGCGGCCGGCTACGCCGCGTGCTTCCACTCCGCGCTGCGGGTGGTGGCCCGGCGGGCCAAGGCCGACGTCGCCGATTCCACCGTCGAGGCGCGGGTGGGCATCGGGCCGAACGGCAGCGGCGGGTACGGCCTGGCCGTCACGCTGGTGGTGAGCCTGCCGGCCGTCGAGCCGGAGGCGGCCCGGCAGCTCGTGGACCAGGCGCACCAGGTGTGCCCGTACTCCAACGCCACCCGAGGCAACATCGACGTCACGCTCACCGTGGAGGGAGCCCGATGACCGACACCGGACGCGAGATCCACCTGGCCAGCCGCCCCGAGGGGTGGCCGAGCGCCGAGAACTTCCGCCTGGTCGAGGCGCCGGTTCCGACGCCCGGACCGGGTCAGGTGCTGGTCCGCAACACGCTCATGTCCGTCGACCCGTACATGCGGGGGCGGATGAACGACGCCAAGTCCTACGTCCCGCCCTTCCGGCTCGACGCGCCGCTCGAAGGCGGCGCCCTCGGCGAGGTGGTGGCCAGCGAGGCCGACGGGTTCGCCCCCGGGGACACCGTGCTGCACGGGCTCGGCTGGCGCGAGTACGCCCTGCTGGACGCGGGCGCCGGCCGGAAGGTCGACCCGACCATCGCGCCGGTCAACACGTACCTCAGCGTGCTCGGGCTGACCGGCCAGACCGCGTACGCGGGCCTGCTCGAGGTCGCGGCCATGCGCCCGGGCGACACGGTGTTCGTCTCGGCCGCGGCCGGCGCGGTGGGCAGCCTGGTGGGACAGATCGCCAAGCTGAAGGGCGCGGCCCGGGTGATCGGCAGCGCCGGCTCGCCGGCCAAGGTCAAGCGGCTCGGTGAGCTCGGCTTCGACGCGGCGTTCGACTACCACGACGGCCCGGTGCGGGAGTCGCTGCGGGCCGCCGCGCCCGACGGCATCGACGTCTACTTCGACAACGTCGGCGGCGACCACCTGGAGGCGGCGATCTCGGCCTTCAACGTGCACGGCCGGGCCGCGATCTGCGGCATGATCGCGCAGTACAACAGCGCCGAGCCGCCGGCCGCGCCGCGCAACCTGGCACAGGTGGTCGGCAAGCGGCTCACGCTGCGCGGCTTCCTGGTCAACGACCACAACGACCTGCGGGACCGGTTTGTGGCCGACATGTCGGGCTGGCTCCGCGACGGGGCCATCCGGTACGACGAGACGGTGGTGGACGGCATCGAGCGGGCGCCCGAGGCGTTCCTCGGCCTGCTGCGCGGCGAGAACCTGGGCAAGATGCTGGTCCGGCTGTAAGGAAGGGCCCCTTGTTATCGCTTTCTGTATAGCCGGGGCCCCCTGTTAACCCTCGGTCCCGTCCCCGGCGCCGGATAGGCTCGGCCGCATGACGCTGGCGGTGCGGGTGATTCCCTGTCTCGACGTGGATGCGGGCCGGGTGGTCAAGGGGGTCAACTTCCAGGATCTGCGCGACGCGGGCGATCCGGTGGAGTTGGCCGCCGCGTACGACGCCGCGGGGGCGGACGAGCTGACCTTCCTGGACGTCACGGCGTCCGCGGACGAGCGGCGGACCACCCTCGAGGTGGTCCGCCGCACGGCCGAGTCGGTCTTCATCCCGTTGACCGTGGGCGGCGGGGTGCGCTCGGTGGCCGACGTGGACGCCCTGTTGCGGGCCGGCGCCGACAAGGTGGGGGTGAACACCGCCGCCATCGTCCGGCCGGAGCTGATCGCCGAGATCGCCGAGCGGTTCGGCCGGCAGGTGCTGGTGCTCTCCCTTGACGTACGGCGGACCACGGCCGCGGCGCGGGAGGCCGCGGCCACGGGCCTGCCCACCGACAGCACGGCCGGGGACGACCTCGACGCCGCCCCGGCGCTCGGCGCTGGGGCTCCGGCCAGCGGGTTCGAGGTGACCACGCACGGGGGCCGGCGCGGCACCGGCATCGACGCGGTGGCCTGGGCGCGCCGCGCGGCGGAACTGGGCGCCGGGGAGATCCTGCTCAACTCGATGGACGCGGACGGCACCAAGACCGGCTTCGACCTCGAGCTGATCCGGGCCGTCCGGGCGGCCGTGGACGTGCCGGTGGTGGCCAGCGGCGGGGCCGGCCGGGCCGCCGACTTCCCGCCGGCCGTGGCGGCCGGCGCCGACGCGGTGCTGGCGGCCAGCATCTTCCACTTCGGCGAGGTGGCCATCGGCGAGGTGAAGGACGTGCTGCGCGCCGCCGGCCGGCAGGTCCGATAGCGCCGGGTCGGTGGCGTGGGTCAGGCCCGGAGGTCGTCCTCGGGGGATCGGCGCGGGCTCGGGATCATCAGCCGGGCCGCCGCGTACTCCTGGACGGCCGTTGCGTGCTCCTCCTCACCCAACGCCCACTCGGCCGCGCCCGGGGCGTGCCGCTTGGTGAGCACGCCGTGCACCGTCTCCACGGCCGTGCCGAAGCCACCGCGCGGGCGGGTCCGCCACAGGTGCTCACCGGCCGGCGTGACCCGGAACCAGCCGTCGCAGACCGTGACGAGTCCTGCGCCGGCCAACCGGCGCACCGCGGCCTCGACCTCGGCCCGGCCCGGAATGGCGTTGTGCAGGTGGTCGGCCGTGGACAGCACGTCGGTGAGCCGGACCCCCTCGGGCCGGCGGCTGGTGGCGGCCCGGCGGTGCCGGCCGGCGCCACCGGCGATCACCAGCGCCACGAATATCCACGCGTCGGCCCAGCGCCACCCCGCCTCGGTCATAGCAACGATGATGCCGTGCCGAGCCCGGCGGTGGGAACGGCCTAGGGCGCAACTTTCACGGAATGTGATAGGCGGGCCGGTCGTGGCTCCCGGGCCACCGCTGGCGGCACCGTGAACAGGGGGATGAAAACGTGCGCGAGCGGCCCGATGGCCACCGCGTAGAGCACGGTGCCGACCCCCACGGTGCCACCGAGCAGGAAGCCCACGGCCAGCACCGTGACCTCGATCACCGTACGCACCAACCGGATGGACCGGCCCGGGTGGCGAGCCACGAAGCCGGTCATCAGCCCGTCCCGGGGGCCGGGGCCGAGGCGGGCTCCGATGTAGAGCCCGGTGGCCACGCCGTTGAGCACGATCCCGGCCACCAGGAAGCCGATCCTTAGCGGGAGCGGCCGGCCGGTGGGCAGCAGGGCCAGCGCCGCGTCGACGGCCAGGCCGATCACCACCACGTTGCTGATGGTGCCGAGGCCCGGACGTTGCCGAAGCGGGATCCACAGCAGCAGCACGAGCGCGCCGACGGCGATCGTCACGGTGCCGATGGTGAGACCGGTCCGCCGCGAAACCCCCTGGTGGAACACGTCCCACGGGTCGAGGCCGAGGGTGGACTCGATCATCAGCGCCATGCTCACGCCGTACAGCACCAGCCCGACGTAGAGCTGGGTCAGCCGGCGGGGCAACCGGCGGCCTCGGAGATTGCCAATCCGTTTCACGCATGCCAGTCTGAGGGCCAGTCAACGGTCGGCAAAGAGCCAATTTCGGGAGGGCGGCATGGCGGTGCTGGTTCGGGGCCAGCAACTGGCCCGGCTGCTGGGGCAGTGGCACGCGTTGCCGGGCCCGCGGCGACAGCCGGACTACGGCGCGCTGGCCGGCGCCGTCCGTGGCCTGCTTGCCGACGGCCGGCTGCCGCTCGGGGCACGGTTGCCGGCCGAGCGCGACCTGGCCGAGGCCCTGGCCATCAGCCGCACCACCGTCACGGCCGCCTATCGGGAACTGCGCGACAGCGGTCACCTGGCAAGCCGGCGCGGCGCCGGCAGCTGGACCCGGCTGCCGGCCGGGCACCGGGTGGCCAGCTCGGGTCTGTGGACGCCGCAGGACGACCTCGACATGATCGACCTCGGCTGCGCGGCGCTCTCGGCCCCGGCCGAGCTGGTGGCGGCCGCCCGGGCCGCGGCCGAGGACCTGCCGCGCTATCTCGGCGGCGCCGGCTACCACCCGACCGGGGTGGCGGAGCTGCGCGAGGCCGTGGCCGCGGCGTACGTCGCGCGCGGCCTGCCGACCTGCGCCGACCAGATCATGATCACCAGCGGTACGCAGCAGGCGCTCGACCTGGTGCTGCGGCTCGGCGTACCGGTCGGGGAGCGGGTCCTCGTCGAGTCCCCCACGTACCCGAACGCGCTGGCCGCCCTGGCCGCGCGCCGGGCCCGGATCACCACGCACGGGCTCGGCGCCGCCGATCCGGGCTGGGACGCGGACCTGCTGCTCGGCACCCTGCGCCAGGTCCGGCCGCGACTGGCGTACGTGATCCCCGACTTCCAGAATCCCACCGGTCACCTCATGCCGGTGGACCTGCGTGAACGGCTGGTGGCGACCGCGCACGCCGCCGGCGCGGACCTGGTGGTGGACGAGTCGTTCGTCGATCTGCCGCTGGACGGCGCCGCGGTGCCGCCGCCGGTGGCCGCCTTCGACCGGCACGCCCGGGTGGTGTCGATCGGCGGCATGAGCAAGCCCTACTGGGGCGGCCTGCGCATCGGCTGGGTCCGGGCCGCGGCGCCGCAGGTGCAGCGGCTGGCCGCGGTCCGGGTCGGGGTCGACATGGCCAGCCCGGTGCTGGATCAACTCGTCGCGGTGCGCCTGCTGGCCGACCGGCGGCGGATCGTGGCGGCCCGGCTGGCCCAGCTCACGGCGCAGCGGGACGCGCTGCTCGCCGCGCTGGCCGCCGAGTTGCCGGATTGGCGGGTCACCGTGCCGCACGGCGGGGTCACGCTGTGGGCCGAGCTGGATGGCCCGGTGTCCAGCGCGCTCGCCCGGGCCTGCGAGGAGGTCGGGGTGCGGCTCGCGCCGGGGCCGCGGTTCGGCCTCGACGGCACGCTCGAGCGCTTCCTCCGGCTGCCGTTCACGCTGCCGCCGGCCGACCTGCGCGAGGCCGTCCGCCGGATCGCCGCCGTACGGTACGGGCTGGAGCGGCCCAACCGGACGGTCTGGCGCGAGCCGGCCATCATCGCCTGAGCTGCGCCGGGCGGGATCAGGCGAGCCGGAGCCGGCCGGCGACCGGGCGGGGCCGGGACAGCCAGGCGGGCGACCGCCACCGGCGCAGGCGGCGCAGCCGGGCCAGCACGACCCGCCGGGGGCGGGGGACCGGCACGCTCGCCCAGACGATCTTCCCGTCGGAGGCGGGCAGCACGCCGAACCCGGCGGCGGACCGGGCCACCAGGTCCAGGCCGCGGCCGCGCTCGGCCAGGGCCAGCCCGGCCGGCTGCCGCCGGTCGACCGTGGGCAGCTGCTGGCTCCGGTCGCCCACCGCGATCCGCAGCCGCCCGCGGTACTGCGAGACGGTGACGTCGATCTCGGTCCGGGCGTGTTCGGCCGCGTTCGCCACCAGCTCCGAGACGACCAGCTGGCCGTTGTCGGCGCCGGCCTCGACGCCCCACCGCCGGCAGCACTCCCGGACCAGCCGGCGGGCCGCGCCGGCCGCGTCGGGGCTGGCCGGCATCCGCAGGTGCGCGCGCCGCACGCCGGGCGGGCACGGGTACGGCGGAAGCGCGGTCAACGCGTCGGCGAGGCTGGGATAGGCGCGCACCCGGCGGGCCGGGAAGCGGCGGAGCAGTTGGCGCAGCACCGGCACGGAACCGCAGATCACCATGGCCATCCCCCGTCTACGCGCGTACGTGTTGACCACGAGGACGGGCAGCACGGCCGGCAGCAGCGTCCGGCGGGACGACCCGGTGCAGTCGAGCACCAGGTACGGCGGCCGGTGCACCATGCAGCGGGCCACGGCCCGCCGCAGCAGGTGCGCCTGGACCACGTTCGCCCCGCCGGCCAGGCTTATCACCAGGGCGCCGGTCTGCACGTGTGCTGACACCCTGGCTGTCATCGCCGGTCGCCCCCCTCGTGTCGCGGCGGCGGCCCGAGTACCCGGGCGCCGCCGCAACGTGCCTTACCCAACGGGTCCGGTTTTGATGCCGGTCGGTGGGCGGGATCCGGCGGGGTCAGATCTCGGCGAGGGTGCCCTGGTACATCCGCTCGATCTCGGCGGCGAAGTTGCTCTCCACGCCGCGGCGTTTGATCTTCAGCGACGGCGTCATCTCGCCGTCCTCGATCGTCAGGTCCCGGGGCAGGATCGCCACCTTCTTGATCGTCTCCCAGCGGTTCAGCCGGCCGTTGAGCTGGGCGACGTACTCCTCGACCATCGCCCGGGTTTCCGGCGCCGCGACCACCTCGGCGTACGGCCGGCCGGCCAGCGGCCCGCCGGCGGTCCAGCCGGCCAGCGCGTCCGGATCCAGCGTCACCAGCATGGTGCAGTAGTTGCGGGCCTGGCCGATCACGATCGCCTGCGAGGTGTACGGGCACAGCGCCTTGAACAGCCCCTCGATGTGGCTCGGCGCGATGAACTTGCCACCGGACGTCTTGACCAGGTCCTTTTTCCGGTCGGTGATCGTGAGGTAGCCCTGCTCGTCGAGTTCGCCGATGTCGCCGGTACGGAAGAAGCCGTCCTCGGTGAACGCGTTGGCGGTCTCCTCGGGCAGGTTGTGGTAGCCGCGCATGACCGGCGTGCCGCGCAGCAGGATCTCGCCGTCGGCGTCGATCCGGCACTCCAGGTCGCCCAGCCGCTGCCCCACGGTCCCGATGCGCAGCCCGTCCGGCCGGTTCACGAAGTTACCGGCGCTGGTCTCGGTCAGCCCGTACCCCTCGGAGATCGGCAGGTTGGCGGCGGCGAAGAACGCGGAGATGTCCCTGCTCAGCGGCGCGGCGCCGGAGACCATGACCCGCATCCGGCCGCCGAGCCGGGCCTGGAGCTTGCTGAACACCAGCCGCTCGGCCAGCGCGTACCGCAACCGCAGGGTGGCCGGTACGGGCCGGCCGGCCTGCTGGTGCTGCACCCGCCGGCGCCCGGTGTGCACCGCCCAGCCGAAGATCTTCGCCTTCGCCCCGCCGTCGGCCCGGGCCGTGGTCACCACCCGGTTGTAGACCTTCTCGAAGATCCGCGGCGCCCCGCACATGAGCGTGGGACGGATCACGGAGAGCATCTCGATGAGCTTGTCCACCCGGCCGTCGACGTAGGTGGGCAGGCCGACGTGGATGACACCGCAGATGAGGGTCTTGCCGAACGAGTGGGACAGGGGCAGCCAGAGATACTGCAGGTCGTCGGCGCGCAGCAGGTCGAAGGCCGACTGCGCCACGCCCTCCCAGCACCAGCCGGCGTGCAGCAGCTCGACGCCCTTCGGCCGGCCGGTGGTGCCGGAGGTGTAGATCAGCGTGGCCAGATGGTCCGGCTCGATCGCGGCCACCACCCGGTCGACCAGGGCCGGGTCGGCGGCCAGCGCCGCCTCGCCGCGTTCCTCCAGCTCGGCCAGGGTGAGTTGGCTGGGCCGGGCCGCCGGATCGGCGGGGCCGTCCATCAGGACGACGTGGCTGAGCGCCGGCAGGTCGGCGCCGGCGATCTTGGCGGCCTGCGCCGCGTCCTCGGCGATCAGCACCCGGGATCCGCTGTCGGCCAGGATGAACCCGGTGTCCGCCGGCTCGGTGGTCGGATAGACGGTGGTGGTGGCGCCGCCCGCGCACATGATGCCGAGGTCCGCGATGATCCATTCGATGCGGGTGCCGGCCAGGATGGCCACCCGGTCCTCGTGGTCGATCCCCACCGACCGCAGCCCGGCCGCCACGGCGCTGGCCCGGCGGCTCATGTCGGCCCAGGTCAGCCAGACCGGCCCGGAGTCGTCGGGCGCCGGGTGGGCGAACGCGCGGCCGTCGGGGGTGGCCGCCACGCGCTGCCGGAACATGTCGGGGATCGAGCGGTACGGGACATCGAGAGCCATCGGTGCTGCCGCCTTCGGGGGTTCACACGTGACGGGGGTCACGCTCGGTCGCGGTTACCGAAGAGTATTGCGTGCCCCCCGTGATCGGCTAGGCCCTGTGCCGCCGGAGGTCTCGCACGGTGGGTTGGCCGGTCCGGCCGCCGGAGCGGCCGGACCGAGCGACACCCCCGTGGTCAGTCGTCCGAGTGCCGCCGGCCGCGGTCGTCGCGGGCCGCGTCGTCCCGGCCGTTCCCGCCGTGATCGTCACCGGCCGCGTCGTCCCGGCCGCGCCGGCCGTGATCGTCGCCGGCCGCGTCGTCGCGGCCGTGGCCGCCCCGGTCGTCGCCGGCCGCGTCGTCCCGGCCGCGGTCGTCGCCGGCCCCGTCGTTCCGGCCGTGATCGTCGCGGGCCGCGTCGTCGCGGCCGTGACTGCTCCGGTCGTCGGGAGCGGCGCTCAGGGCTGCGACCGGCGCCGACGGAACCGGCGGCCATGCCGGGTCGTCGGTCGTACCGGAGTGCGCGGGCCGGATCGGGGCGGCCGGCGAGCTCCCCGGCGCCGCGGAGTCGTCGGCGCCGCCGGACCGGTCGTCGACCGCGGCGGAGGTCTGGGCCGGCGCCTGCGTCGGGGCCAGCTCGGCGGCGGCCGCGCCGATCGCCGTGCCGGTGACCGCGGCGACCGCGACGCCGGCCAGCAGGAGCGGGATTCTGCGGATCATGGGAATGCCTCCTCGTGTCGTGTTGCCACGAGGTTCGCCTACCGGACGCTAGCCGCACGCTGTGCGACGGCAAACCCCGGGTTAAGAACCGCCCGCCGGCGGCAGCGGGCCGAACTCCAGCACGATGCGGGCCCCTCCCGCCGGTCCGGCCCCAAGGCCGAGGCGCCCGCCGGAGCGCTGGGCCGCGCGCCGCGCGATGTCCAGGCCGAGGCCGGTCGATCCGGCCCGGCTCACCCCGCGGGGCAGCGCGTCGGCCACGGCGTCGCCGGGCAGCCCCGGCCCCTCGTCCGTGACCTCCAGCCGGGTGGTGCCGCCGGGCCCGCCGGCCAGCCGCACCGCGAAGGCCGTTCCGTCCGGGGTGTGCGCGAAGATGTTGCCCAGCAGCGCGTCGACCGCCGCGCCCAGCTCATCGGCCCCGACCCGGACCGGCTGGGGTTCGGCTGGCAGCGCGACCTCCACCCGCCGGCCGGTGTCGGCGGCCAGCGCCGACCAGTAGGCCACCCGGTCCCGGACCGTCTCGGTGGCGTCGCAGCGGCCCGCGCCGGTCGCCTCGGTACGCCAGCGGGCCTGCCGGATCAGGCCGCTGACGGCCCGTTCGAGGTCGTCCACCCGCATGGCCACCCGGTCGGCCTCGGCGGGATCGGTTAGCGCCTCGGCCTCCAGCCGCACCGAGGTGAGCGGGGTGCGCAGCCGGTGCGACAGGTCCGCCACCCGCTCGCGTTCGTCCTGCAGCAGTTCCTGGATCCGCCCCGCGAGCAGGTTGAGGGCGTTGGCCACCTCGCGCAGCTCGGGTGGACCCTGGGCGCGCGCCCGCGCGGCCAGATCGGCGGAGGCCAGCCGGTGCGAGACAACCGACAGCTCCGTGATGGGCGCCACCAGGGTCCGGGCCAGCCGGTCGGCCACGGCGACGCCGAGCACCACGAGCGCGGCGCCGAGCGCGATGAGCACCAGCCAGGCGCGTCCCACGCCGCGGCCGAGCTCGGCACGGGTGACGAAGGTGCGGATCACCGCGGTGCCCTCCGGCCGGCCCCGCACCGCGATCACGATCTCGTGCCCGCCGGGCCGGGCCACCGTCAGGCTGCGGCCGTCCCGACCGGCCAGCTCGACGGCGTCGGACCGAGCCGCCGGGCTGCCCAGCACGGAACCGTCGCCCAGGTAGAGGGTGATCGGCCGGCCGGAGGTCGCGGTGGCCTGTTCGACGCTCAGCCGCAGGCTGGGCCGCTCCGCCGTGCCCACCAGCGACACCAGGCCCTGTGCCTCGGCCGTGGCGGAGGCGAGCGCCCGGTCCCGGGCCACGCTGCGCAGGAGCGTGGCCAGCGGCACCAGGAAGGCGACCAGCACCAGGCAGGTGGTGGCGGCCACCAGCAGGGTCAGCCGGCGTCTCACCGCGGGTCCGGGAGCGCGGCCGCGGGCGGCGGCGCGTCGAGCCGTACCCCCACGCCGCGTACGGTGTGCAGATACCGCGGCTCCTGGGCGGTCTCGCCGAGCTTGCGGCGCAACCAGGACAGGTGCACGTCGACGGTCTTGTCGGCCCCGCCGTACGGGACCTGCCACACGGCCGTGAGCAGCTCCCGCTTCGAGACGACCTGGCCGGGCCGGCCGGCGAGGTAGGCCAGCAGGTCGAACTCGCGTGGCGCGAGGTCCAGGGCCCGGCCGTCCAGCTCCGCCCGTCGGGCGCCGGGGTCGAGGCGCAGCCGGCCGACGACCAGCGTGGCCGGCTCGGCGGGGCGGCCGGGCCCGCGCCGCAGCACGGCGCGGATCCGGGCGTCGAGCTGGGCGGCCGTGAAGGGCTTCACCACGTAGTCGTCCGCGCCGGCGTCCAGGCCGCGCACCATCTCCGTGTCGTCGTCCCGCGCCGTGGCGATGATGACCGGTACGGAGCTGACGGCCCGCAGCATCCCCAGCAGCTGGAGGCCGTCCAGGTCGGGGAGTCCGAGGTCCAGCACCACCAGGTCGGGCTGGTCGTCCAGCGCCGACTGCAGGCCCGCCATCGCGGTCGCGGCCGTGCCCACCGCGTGTCCCCGCTCGTGCAGCGCCCGCAGCAGTGGCGTACGGATCGCCAGGTCGTCTTCGATCAGCAGGAGGCGGGCCACCCCAGTGACGGTAGCGCCGGCCCGCGGCCCGGGCGATCGTCTTATCCGCTCCTTAGGGTCGGCCTACCCCCGGCCTTAATCCCGACCGGGCATAGTGGCCGCATGGATCGCCGCGTCGCCCTCGTAGCCGGATGGCTCTGCGCCGCGGCGGTGGCCACCGGCGGTGGGCTGGCCGCCGTCCGGCTCATCGCGGCCGGCATCGGCAGCGGGCCAGCCGCCCGGATCACCTCTGGGGAGGAGGTGGCCCGGGATCTCGCCACCGGGGGGGCCGCCTCGGCGTGGCCGTCGGCCGGTGCGACGGCCACGCCGGGGTCCGGACCGACCACCGCGACCACGGCGGCCGGCCGGGTCTTCTCCTCGCCCGGCGGCACGGTCATCGCCAGGTGCGACGGCGGCCGGGTGGTCGTGCTCACCACGTCGCCGGCCCAGGGCTTCGGCACCCGGCAGGACGCGGAGAAGGCCGACGACCACGTGCGGGTCGAGTTCACCGGCCCGGAGCGGATCGAGATGGACCTCCGGTGCGGCCCGGACGGTCCCGCCGCGTCCTGGCGGCGGCACGGCTGAGGCGTCCGGCCGGACCCGTCGGCCGGCTCAGTTGTACCGCGCGGCCCGCATGGACCAGTCGTACGTGCCGCGGATCCAGCACCGCCGGGCGGTGGCGAACCGGGCCACCTGCCGGTCACCGTCGGCCAGCACCTCGTGCTCCAGCCGCAGGTACGCCTCCAGCGCGTCGTTGAACCGGTTCGCCGCGGCAGTCAGCGCCTTGGTCTCGTCCAGTCCGGTCTCGGTGGCCACGGCCGCGGCGAGGTTGTGCCCGTCCGAGCCGGCCCGCCGCTCCTTGTCGTACGAGAAGATGTCGTTGCACCAGCAGACCAGGTCGGCCGCCAGCAGGTCCAGCTTGGACAGTCGGGAGTCGGCCAGCCAGGTGGCGTCCGGGTCGGCGTGGTGGGCGGCGTCGGTGAGGGTGAAGCTGGGATAGACGGCGCCGGTGTGCCGGCGCATCTGGACGTACTCGGAGACCACCGGGCGGCGGTGCTGGACCCGGTTGGCCGCCTCCCACAGCAGCGCGAGCAGGTAGTCGCGCAGTTCGGTGGCGAACCGCAGCAGCAGGGCGGGCGGGGTCTGGGCGCGGACCCGGCGGCCGAGGTCGTGCAGCGCCACCCCGATCGGCCCGGCGGACTTGAGCAGCGTGGCCGGCGCCTCGTCGCCGATCAGGTCGACGATGTCGAGCAACCGGGCCACCACCGGGGCCAGCCGGCCCGGATCGGCGCCCAGCCCGTCGTCGTCGCACCGGTCGTCGAAGGCGAACAGCCAGGTGATGAGGTCGGTGAGCAGGCCGAGGTGCTCGGGCGCGGCGTCCGGGCAGGCCCGGCCGGCCAGGTCGGCCGCGTTCGCCCGGGCCAGCCGGGAGGACTCGGCGGGCGTGGCCACCAGCCCGAGATCGCCGGCCCACCGGGCGGACAGGTCTGCGGCCACCGGGGTGTGCTCGTTGAGCCGGCCCGGGAACGGCGGCTCGGTGAGGGCTGACGCGGCAAAGGTGCGCATGCTGACTCCTCCTCGCAGGCAGCCGACCACCCTGCCGCACCGCGGCCGATCCCGCCGTGGGCAGCGCCGGCGGGACCCCCGACCGCCCGACCGGCGGGTTGAGCCTAAAGCCAATTGCAGCGCGGGAGTTGCACCGGACACTGATTGACCGATCAGTGACAAACCCGGACCGGTCGGCCCACCGATTTCCGCCGGGCGCGGGTCAGACACCCAGCCGGAGCTCGCGCAGCCGCTGGGTCAGGGACGCCGGGCCGTCCAGCTGGACCCGGGCGACCCGCTGCCGTCCAAAGAGGAACAGGGCCAGCTCGCCCGGCGGCCCCACCAGCCGGACCTGGTCGCCGCCGCGGCCCGCGGCCGTCTCGCCCTCGCCGGGCGACTGCACCAGCACCGCGCCGGGGAACCGGCGCAGCGCCAGCCGGGCCAGCGGCGGCAGCCGGCGCCAGAGCGCGGCCCGCAGGTCGGCGGGCAGCTCGCGGGGCTGCCACCCGGGACGGGCCCGGCGCACGTCCTCGTGGTGGATGAAGAACTCCAGCAGGTTGGCCTGCTCGTCCAGCAGCGGGTTGCTGACCGGGCTCCACCACGGCGGCCGGCGGACCAGGTCCACCAGCCGCTCGTACGGCCCGGCCGCGAGCCGACCCTGGACCGCGTCGGCGTGCCGGCGCAGCGGCGGGAGCAGGATGCCGGCGGCCGCGTCCGGGCGGCGCTCCCGGATCACGATGTGGGCCGCCAGGTCCCGGGCGGCCCAGCCCTCGTTGATGGTGGGCGCGTCGGGACCGACGGCGAGCAGCAGATCGGCGAGCTCCTGGCGCTCCCGGCGGGCGTACCTCGACATGCCAGGGATCGTAGGCCCACCGGGGCCGCTCCGCCGGATCGGTCCGCGAACCGCCGCGAATGCGTTGTGATGGTGGACACAGGCGTTAACGAGTCGTAACGAGCGGCCGAACCGGTAAGGATGACGGTGGACTTTTGTGGCTTACGGCGGGGGAGAGCGTGGGTACCGACAAGACGAGCCGGGACGTGCTCGGCCGAGGACTGCGAGTGCTCGGGCGGGCGGTCCGGGAGGAGCCGCGGATCTTCGCGGCGGCCGTGGGCGGCAGCGTGCTGTTCAGCCTCCTGGTGATCGCCAACGCGTACGTGGTGGGCGCGATCGTGGGTCGGGTCGCCGTGCCGGCCATCCGGACCGGCCGGGCCGAGGCCGGGATGGTCGCGCTCAGCGCGGCGGTCCTGCTCGGGATCAGCGGCCTGCGGGTGGTCGGGATCTTCGGCCGCCGGCTGGGCGCCGGCTACATGCAGTACCGGCTCCAGGCCTCGTACCGCCGGCGGGTCACCCGGCGGTATCTGGAGCTGCCGCTGTCCTGGCACCACCGGCACGCCACCGGGACGCTGCTGTCGAACGCCAACTCCGACGTCGAGGCGGCCTGGTTCCCGATCGCGCCGCTGCCGTTCGCGGTGGGCACGCTGGTCATGCTGGTGGCGGCCGTCGGCTCGCTGTTCGCCACCGACTGGGCGCTCGCGCTGGTGGGCCTCGCGGTCTTCCCCGCGCTGTTCGCGCTGAACGTCGTCTACTCCCGCCGGATGGCGCCGCGGCAGGCCCGGGCCCAGCGGATGCGGGCCGAGGTGAGCGCCACGGCGCACGAGAGCTTCGACGGCGCGCTGGTGGTCAAGACCATGGGCCGGGAGGCCGAGGAGACCGCCCGGTTCGCCGCGCAGGCCGCCGAGTTGCGCAACTCGCTGATCTCCGTGGGCCGGCTGCGCGGCTTCTTCGACCCGATGCTGGAGACGCTGCCCAGCCTTGGCACCCTGGTCGTGCTCGTGGTGGGCGCGGTACGGCTGCGCCAGGGCGCCATCTCGGTCACCGAGCTGGTGAGCGTGGCCTTCCTGTTCACCGTGCTGGCCTTCCCGGTCCGCGCCATCGGCTGGGTGCTGGCCGAGCTGCCGCGCAGCGTCGCCGGGTGGGACCGGGTGTCCCGGGTGCTCGCGGCCACCGGGCAGATGCCGTACGGCGAAACCGAGCTGGACCCCCGGGACGGCGCCCCGGCCACGCTCGCCTTCGCGGGCGTGGGCTTCGGCTACGAGCCGGCGGACCCGGCGGCCGCGGTCGCGCCGGTGCTGCGGGACGTCACCTTCGAGGTGCCGGCCGGCCGGACCGTCGCGCTGGTCGGGCCGACCGGGTCCGGCAAGTCGACGATCGCCTCGCTGGCGGTCCGGCTGGTCGACCCGACCGCCGGCGCCGTCCGGGTGGACGGCGTGGACGCCCGGTCGCTCACCGCCGCCTCGCTGACCGCCAACACGGCGCTGGTGGCGCAGGTGCCGTTCGTCTTCGACGACACCGTGCGGGCGAACATCACGCTGGACCGGCCGGGGCTGACCGACGAGGACGTGTGGGCGGCCCTGCGGCTGGCCGAGGCCGCCGGCTTCGTGGCGGCGCTGCCCGACGGCCTGGACACCATGGTTGGGGAGCGGGGCACCTCGCTCTCCGGCGGCCAGCGGCAGCGGCTCACCCTGGCCCGCGCGCTGGCTGGCCGGCCCCGGCTGCTGGTGCTGGACGACGCCACCAGCGCCGTCGACCCCCGCGTCGAGGCGGCCATCCTGGCCGCGCTGCGCGGCCGGCCGGGCGGGGACGCCGGCCGCCCGACCGGGCCCGGCGCGTCGATCCTGGTGGTGGCCTACCGCCGCGCCACCATCGCGCTGGCCGACGAGGTGGTCTACATCGAGCATGGCCGGGTGGTGGGCCGGGGCACCCACAGCGAGCTGCTGGCGACGGCGCCGGGGTACGCCGACCTGGTGACCGCGTACGAGAAGGCCGAGGCGGAGCGGGAACGCGCCGCCGGCCGCGCCGACGAGGAGGTGCCGGTCCCATGACCGCCCCGGTTGCGCAGGAACGCCGGACCGACGAGCGGAAGGCGGATCGGCTGACCACGGCGGCGGCCGGCCCCGAGGCGGCGGAAAGCACCTGGACCACGCTGCGGCGCGGGCTGTCGCTCTCACCCGAGCTGCGGACCGGGCTGGCCGGGACCGTGGCGCTGGCCCTGGTCTCGATGGTGGGCCGGGCCGCCGTGCCGGTCGCGGTGCAGCAGGGCATCGACCGCGGCCTCACCGTGCCGGGCGGTCCGAACCTGTCGGTGGTGGCCACGGTGGTCGCGATCACCGCGGCCGTGCTGGTGCTGACCACCGCCTGCGGCTACCTGATGATGCGCCGGTTGTTCACGGTGAGCGAGACGGCGCTGGCCAACGTGCGCATCCGGGCCTTCCGGCACGTACACGACCTGTCCATGCTGCACCAGCAGTCGGAGCGGCGCGGTTCGCTGGTGTCCCGGGTGACCAGCGACGTCGACCAGATCACCCAGTTCCTCCAGTGGGGCGGGGTGATCCTGCTGATCAACCTCGGCCAGCTGGTGGTCACCACGGTCGTGATGGCGGTCTACTCCTGGCAGCTCACCCTCGCCGTCTACCTGGCCTTCCTGCCGGCCGTGCTGATCATCCGGGTGCTGCAGAAGCGGCTGTCCGGTGCGTACGCGCAGGTGCGGCGCCGGACCGGGGCGATGCTCGCGGCCGTGGCCGAGAGCGTCGTGGGCGCGCCCGTCATCCGGGCGTACGGGGTGTCCGGGCGGACGGCCGCGCGGCTGGACGAGACCATCGACGGGCAGCAGCAGGCGCAGCGGCGGGCGATCCGGATCAGCATCTACGGCTCGTCGATCGGCGAGCTGGCGGCCGGGCTGGCGCTGGCCGCCGTGGTGGCGCTGGGCGTCTGGCTGGGCGTCGGCGATCGGCTGACCATCGGCCAGCTGACCGCGTTCCTGTTCCTGGTCACGCTCTTCATCCAGCCCGTGCAGATCGCCACCGAGGTGCTCAACGAGGCGCAGAACGCGGTGGCCGGGTGGCGCCGGGTGCTCGACGTGCTCGACATGACCCCCGACGTGGCGGATCCGGGCGAGGACGGCGTCGACCTGCCGGCCGGGCCGCTGGACGTGCGGTTCGCTGATGTCGGGTTCGCGTACCCGGTGGGCGACGGGGATTCCGGACCGGTGCTCGGCCCGCCCGTGCTGTCCGACGTCGACCTGCGCATCCCGGCCCGGACCCGGGTGGCCGTGGTGGGGGAGACCGGCAGCGGCAAGACCACCTTCGCCAAGCTGCTCACCCGGCTGATGGACCCCACCACGGGCGAGGTGCTGCTGTCCGGGGTGCCGCTCACCCGGGTACGGTTCGGCTCGCTGCGCTCCCGGGTGGTGATGGTGCCGCAGGACGGCTTCCTGTTCGACGCCACGGTGGCCGGCAACGTCCGGTTCGCCCGCCCGTCGATCAGCGACGAGGAGCTGGCCGCCGCGTTCGTCGAGCTCGGCCTGTCCGACTGGGTGGCCGGCCTGCCGGCCGGGCTGGACACGCCGGTCGGTGAGCGAGGCGAGGCGCTCAGCGTGGGCGAGCGGCAGCTCGTGGCGCTGGCCCGGGCGTACGTGGCCGACCCCGACCTGCTGGTGCTGGACGAGGCCACCAGCGCCGTCGACCCGGCCACCGAGGTGCGGTTGCAGCGCACGCTCGACGCGGTGACCCGGGGCCGCACCACGGTGGCCATCGCGCACCGGCTCTCCACCGCGCAGGCCGCCGACGAGGTGATCGTGGTGGACCGGGGCCGGATCGTGCAGCGCGGGCCGCATGACGAGCTGGTCCGGGAGCCGTCCTCGGTGTACGCCCTGCTCTACGCGTCCTGGCTGGAACAGACCCGGTAGCCCCGCCGGGCCGGGCCGGCGCCGGACACCGCCGCCCGGTGGCGCGGGTGGCGGGCCCGGCGGTCGGGCCGCGCCCGGCGGCCCGACCCGGGACAGAGTCAGCCCAGCTCGGTCAGCCGGGGCAGCACCTCGTCGACGACCTGCCGGGTGAACTCCACCGGGTGCCGGTCCGGCATGGTCTGCACCTCGGTGACGCCGAGCTTGCCGTACGCCTCGACCTCGGCCACCCAGGCGCCCACGTCGGCCAGCACCGGCCGCATCACCAGCACCGTCTTGGCGATCGCGTCGTAGTCGCGGCCCTCGTCGGCGCAGTGCCGGCGCAGCACGTCGAGCTTGTGCGCCACGTCGTCGGGGCCGCTGCCGAACAGGTTGCACGCGTCGGCGTACCGGGCGACCAGCCGCAGTGTCTTCTTCTCCCCGCCGCCGCCGACCATGATGGGCGGATGCGGCCGGCTCAGCGGCTGCGGCGAATTCAGCGTCTCGGCGAGCTGGTAGTGCCGGCCGGCGAACGACCCGTTGTCGTCGCTCCACATCTGCAGGCAGATTCGCAGCGTCTCCTCCAGCCGCTCGAACCGTTCCGGCACCGGGACCACCGGCACGCCCAGGCCGCGCTGCTCGCGCTCGTACCAGGACGCGCCGATGCCGAGCCGGGCGCGGCCGCCGGACAGCACGTCGAGGCTGCTGACGATCTTGGCGAGCAGGCCGGGATGCCGGTACATCACGCCGGTGACCAGCACGCCGAGCGTCATCCGCCGGGTCAGCGCCGCCACGTAGCCGAGCGTCGTGTACGCCTCCAGCATCGGCTCGTCGGCCGGCGCCGAGTTCTCCATCTGGAAGTAGTGGTCCATCACGGTGAACGACGCGATCCCCGCCTCGTCGGCGAGGGTCGCGGTCTCGGCCAGGGTCGGCGCGATGGCCGCCGGATCGGCCGGAGTGGCGAAGTTCCAGTAGTGCAGGCCCAACTTCATCGGGACACCTCCGCCGCCGAGCCTAGGCCGTGCCCGGGCCGGCCGCCGGGCCGCGCGCCAGCTCCGCCCGGTACGCGTCGCGCAGCCGACCGAGCACCGACGGCGCGCCGGCCGGCCGGGGGATGCCGAGGTGCAGCTCGCGCAGCTCGGCCATGAACTCGGCCCACAGCGACGGCCCGCCGTTTTCCAGCAGCTCGGCACGGACGGCCAGCGCCGGGGTCGCCGGCAGGTGCCGACGACCCCAGGCGCCCAGCGCGGCCAGCACGGGCACGAGCTGGATGGCCGGCTCGGTGAGCGAGTAGGTCACCTTCTGCCGGTGCGTCGGATCGGGCGCCCGGGACACCAGTCCCTGCTCGGTGAGCCGGCCGAGCCGGGCGGCGAGGATGTTGGAGGCGATGCCCTCCTCGGAGCCGGCCAGCAGCTCCCGGAAGTGCCGGCGGTTGCCGAACATCATGTCCCGGATGATCACCAGCGACCACTTGTCGCCGAGGACCTCCACGGCGAGGTTGATCGGGCAGCCGGACCGCGGCTCGTCCGCCATCGTCTTCACCCCAATCCGCTTGCGTTTCGCAACCAGACCACCGTACCGTTCGGAGGGACCGATTGCAGATTGCAAGCGGATTGGCCTGACGAGGAGACACCGTGGGCAACGTGGTCTGTGACATCAGCATCTCCGTCGACGGCTACGTCGCGGGCCCGGACCAGACCCGGCAGGACCCGCTCGGCCGGGGCGGGGAATCGCTGCACGCCTGGATGTTCGACACCCCGGACGAGAACCGGGCCGAGTTGGACCGGAGCATGGCCGCCGGGGCACACATCATGGGTCGCCACATGTTCGGCCCGGGCCGCGGGGCCTGGGACCCGGACTGGACCGGCTGGTGGGGCGGGGAGCCGCCGTACGATGCGCCGGTCTTCGTGCTCACCCACCACGAACGGGAACCGCTGGTGATGAGGGACGGGATCACCATCACCTTCGTCACCACGGGAATCGGATCCGCGCTGGAACAGGCCCGGGCCGCCGGGGGCGACCGGGACGTGGCGATCGCCGGCGGCGCCGAGACGATCAACCAGTACCTGCGGGCCGGGCTGATCGACGAACTGCGCACGCACGTCGCGCCCGTGGTGCTCGGCGGCGGCAGCCGGCTCTTCGTCGACGTGCCCGAGCTGCGGCTCGTACCGGTCTCGGCCCGCGGCGCCGGGCTGGTCACGCACATCACCTACCGGGTGGGTCGCTGAGATGGCCACGGTCCTGTTCCACACCACGATGTCGCTGGACGGCTTCACCACGGCCGCGGGCGGCGACATGTCCTGGCTGGCCGACCACGCCGGCGGCGGGAATCCCACGGTCACCGACCTGCTCGGCCGGATCGGGTCGGTGCTGCTCGGCGGGCGGACCTGGCGCGGCGACGGCGGCGCCGCCAGCGACGAGGGCAAGCCATACGGCGGCGCCATCACGGTGCCGCAGGTGGTGCTCACCAGCCGGCCCCCGGCCGCGGCCGTCCCGGGCGTCGAGTTCGCCGCCGACCTCGGCGCGGCGATCGCGGCCGCGCGCCGGGCCGCCGGCGACCGGTACGGGGCGGTGCTCGGTGCCGAGACCGCCCGGTCCTGCCTGGCGGCCGGGGAGCTGGACGAGGTTCTCGTGCACGTGGCCCCGGTCCTGCTCGGCGACGGCGTGCCGCTGTTCCGGCAGCCGGGCGGCGAGAAGGTGCGACTCGAGCAGCTCAGCGTCACGCACACCGCGCGGGTCACCAACCTGTGATACCGGGTGGCGCGCTGAGTCCTCCGCTCAGCCCAGCGCCGCGCGCACGGCGGACAGATCGGCGTCGAGGTAGCGCTGCATGGTGGGGCCGACCGCGGCCACCACGGCCTCGGCCGGGGCGGAGGCCAGCGGCTCCAGCTTGAGGACGTAGCGCATCAGGGCCATCCCGGCCATCTGGGACGCGATCAAGGACGAGCGCAGCGGCGCCTCGGCCGGGTCCAGGTCCAGGCCGGCCAGGACGCGGCGGAGGATCTGGCTGGTCAGGAACTCGCGCAGCAGCCGGGCGCTCCAGTCGTTGTTGATCCCGGAGCGGAGCAGGGCCACCCCGACCGCCCCGGCCGGGGAGTCCCAGATGGTGAGGAAGGTGCGCACCAGCCGCTCGCCCAACCCGTCCCGGCCGCCGGCCACCAGGTCCGGGATGAGCGTGCCCGGATCGATCGGGGCGTCCATCACGGCCAGGAAGAGCTGGTCCTTGGTGCCGAAGTAGTGGTGCACCAGGGCCGGATCGACCCCTGCGCCCGCGGCGATGGCCCGGATGGACGCCCCGTCGAAGCCCTTCTCGGCGAACGCCGACCGGGCGGCGGCCAGGATGGCCTCCCGGGTGTCCGGGTTGCCGGGCCGCCGTCCGGTACGTCGCGCCATCACGTTCCTCTCGTCACCGCGTCGCGGCCGGCCGCGACGCCGCCGGTGGGCTGGTCAGCCGGTACGGCGCCGCAGCGTCGCGGCCGCGAGCACCAGCGCCACCACCACGGCGCCGGCCACGATGCCCAGGTCCCGCCACATCGTCCCGGTCGGCTCGGCGTGCGCGCCGACCTCCTGCAGGGCCTCCACCGCGTACGTCAGCGGCAGCGCGTCGCTGATCCCCTGCAGCCAGCCGGCCATCTGGTCGCGGGCCACGAACAGCCCGCAGAGCAGGATCTGCGGGATCGCCACGACCGGCATGAACTGTACGGCCTGGAACTCGGTGCGGGCGAAGGCGCTGCACAGCAGCCCGAGCGCCACCCCGAGCACCGCGTTCACCACGGCGATCATGATCACCAGCCCGGCCGGGCCCGCGGTGTCCAGGCCGAACACCCAGTACGCGATGGCCGATGCGACGCCGGCCTGGATCGCGGCGGCCAGCCCGAACGCGATGCCGTAGCCGAACAGCAGGTCGAGCTTGCCCAGCGGGGTGGTGAGCAGCCGCTCCAGGGTTCCGGTGGTGCGCTCCCGGAGCATGGCGATGCTGGTCACCAGGAACATGATGATGAACGGGAAGATGCCCAGCATGATCAGGGCCACCCGGTCGAACATGGTCGGCAGGCCGGGCAGGCTGGGCTGGTTGTCGTACATGTAGTAGACCAGCGTGAGCAGGACGGCCGGGACGATCAGCAGCAGCGCCACGGTCCGCCGGTCGTGCCGCAGTTGGCGCAGGATGCGGCCGATGGTGGCGGCGAGAATCCGCGGGCTCATGACGGGTTCCTCTCCAGGTCGGTGTCCCGGTCGCCGGGCGCGCCGGCAGCGTGCTCCCCGTCGCCGGGCGCGCCGGCAGCGTGCTCCCGATCGCGGATGAGCCGCAGGAACGCCTCGTCGAGATCGTCGGTGCCGGCGCGCCGGCGTACCGCGTCGGGGGTGTCGTCGGCGATCAGCGCGCCCTCGCGGATCAGCAGCAACTGGTCGCAGCGGGCGGCCTCGTCCATCACGTGGCTGGACACCAGCAGGGTGGCGCCCCCGGCGGCCAGCTCGTGGAACCGCCGCCACAGGTCGTCGCGGAGCACCGGGTCCTGTCCCACGGTCGGCTCGTCGAGCACGATCAGCTCCGGTCGGCCGACCAGGGCGCAGGCCAGCGAGGCCCGGCTGCGCTGGCCGCCGGAGAGCGTGCCGACCAGCTGTCCGGCCGCGTCGGCCAGGCCCACCTCGGCGATCACCCGGTCGGCCTCGGTCGCCGGTGACCCGTGCAGGGTGGCGAAGTAGCGTGCGTTCTCCCGCACGGTCAGGTCGGCGTAGACGCTCGGCGCCTGGGTCAGGTATCCGGTGCGTCGGCGTAGCTCCGGGGCGCCGGCCGGGGCGCCGAACACGGTCACCGTGCCGGCCGTCACCCGCTGCACGCCGACGATGGCCCGCATCAACGTGGTCTTTCCGCTGCCGCTCGGGCCGAGCAGGCCGGTGACCCGGCCGCGCGGCACCCGGCAGGTGAACCGGTGCAGCACGTCCCGCCCGCCGCGCCGGACGACGAGGTCCCGGACCTCGATCGCGGTGCGGGCGTCGGGATCGGGCGCCCGGGACATGGTGCTCATCCGTCCTCCCAAGAACTCATCATCTGTTGAACTCAACGGTAGATGAAATCTTGCCCGCGCACAACGGGCTTGACTTCGAGTGCGCTCGAACTGGAAGGCTGGTCGGGTGGATGTGAGCTTGCAGGAGCAGACCGCGCCGGTCGGCACGGTGGACGGGGACCTCACCCTGAGCGTCGGCGAGGCGGCCGCCCGGGTCGGTCTCACCACCTACACGCTGCGGTGGTACGAGCAGGAGGGGCTGGTCGCCCCCGTCGCCCGGGACTCCGCCGGCCGGCGCCGCTACACCGGGCAGGACCTGGAGCGGCTGGTGCTGCTCACCCGGCTGCGCCGGACCGGCATGCCGGTCCGGGACATGCGCCGGTACGCCGAGCTGGCCCGGCAGGGCGACCACACCTGGGGCGCCCGGCGGAAGCTGTTCGAGGCGCACCGGGACCGGGTGCTGGCCCGGATGGCGGAGCTGGGGGAGGACCTGAGGATCCTCGATCACAAGATCGACCTCTACGGCCGGAGGGAACGCGGACAATGATTCGACGCCGGATGGGCGCCGCCGGGCCGGAGGTCTCGGCCATCGGCCTGGGCTGCATGGGAATGAGTCACGCGTACGGCGCCCGGGACGACGCCGAATCGACCCGGACCCTGCACCGGGCCCTCGATCTCGGGGTGAACCATCTGGACACCGCCGACGTCTACGGCGACGGGGACAACGAACGGCTCCTCGGGCCGGTGGTCCGGCAGCGGCGGGCGGAGGTGTTCCTGGCCACCAAGTTCGGCAACCGGGTGCGACCGGGCGGGGCGGCCGACGACGTGGCGTCCCGCTTCGTGGACACCAGCGCGGACTGGACCCGGCGGGCCTGCGACGCCTCCCTGGAGCGGCTCGGCATCGACACCCTCGACCTGTTCTACGTGCACCGGCGCGACCCGGACACGCCCATCGAGGAGACCGTGGGCGCCATGGCCGAGCTGGTGGCCGCCGGCAAGGTCCGGTTCCTGGGCCTGTCCGAGGTGAGCCCGGAGACGCTGCGGGCCGCGCACGCCGTGCACCCGATCACCGCGGTGCAGATGGAATACTCGCTGTTCAGCCGGGACGTCGAGGGCGGGATGCTGGACACCTGCCGGGAGCTGGGCGTGGCGCTGGTGGCATACTCGCCGGTCGGCCGGGGCCTGCTCACCGGCACGATCACGTCGCGGGACCAGCTGACCGCCGACGACTGGCGCCGGTCGGCGGCGCCCCGGTTCGCGGCCGAGAACCTGGACGCCAACCTCGCGTTGGCGGCCGAGGCGCGGGCGGTGGCCGAGGAGATCGGCTGCACCCCGGCCCAGGCCGCGCTGGCCTGGCTGCTGGCCCGGGGCGAGGACGTGCTGCCGATCCCCGGCACCAAGCGGGTCCGCTACCTGGAGGAGAACGCCGCCGCGGCCGACCTGCGGCTCACCCCTGAGCAGCTGGGCCGGCTCGGCGCCGCGGTGCCCCCGTCGGCGGTGGCCGGTGAGCGGTACGCCCCGCAGATGATGCGGATGCTCAACGGCTGAGCGCGGCCCCATCCGCCCGGTCGGCCGCCGGGCGGATGCGGGAGGATGGAGCGCGTGTCCGAATCGAACTCGAACGGCGCCCCCGCCGGACCGGCCCGGCCGGCCGCGCTCGACCCGACCATCGCGGCCCGGCTGCGCCGGGGACCGGACGGCCTGGTGGCCGCGGTCGTCCGCCAGCACGACACCGGCGAGGTTCTGATGGTCGCCTGGATGGACGACGAGGCGCTGCACCGGACCCTGACCACCGGCCGGGCCACCTACTGGTCCCGTAGCCGTGGCGAGTACTGGGTCAAGGGGGCCACCTCCGGGCACCACCAGTTCGTCCGTTCGGTCGCGCTGGACTGCGACGGGGACGCCGTGCTGGTGAGCGTCGACCAGGTGGGCGCGGCCTGCCACACCGGGCACCGGACCTGCTTCTTCACCGACCTGCCGGTGACCGGGGCGGGCCGGCCCGAGGGCGCCGCCGGGGCGCCGGACGCCGCAGCGGACTCGGGGACAGCGGCGTCGGGCGGTCGGTCGTGACCAGCGGAGCGGTCGTACCGGACGAGGAGGCCTTCCTGGCCGCGGCGGCCGGCCGGCGGGTGCTGCCGGTCACCCGACGGTTGCTGGCCGACGGCGAGACGCCGGTGGGCGTCTACCGCAAGCTCGCCGGCGGGCCGGGCACGTTCCTGCTGGAGTCGGCCGAGCCGGGCGCCGGGGCCAGCGGCATCGCCTGGTCCCGGTACTCGTTCGTGGGCGTGCGCAGCGCCGCCACGCTGATCGAGCGGGACGGCCGGGCCGCCTGGCTGGGCGCCCCGCCGGCCGGCCTGCCGGAGACCGGCGACCCGGTCGAGGTGCTCCGGCAGACCGTGGCGGCGCTCACCGGCCCGGCGGGGGAGCCGGAGTCCGGCGCGCCCCCGTTGACCGGCGGCATGGTCGGCTACCTCGGGTACGACCTGGTCCGGCGGTTCGAGCGGCTGCCCGCGCTGGCCCCGGACGAGTTGGGCGTGCCCGAGCTGGGCATGATGCTGGCCACCGACCTCGTGGTGCTGGACCACTTCGACTCCTCGGCCCTGCTGGTGGCGAACGCGCTGCTGCCGGCGCCGGGGGAGCCGGACGCCGAGCGGCGCGCGCGGGCCGCGTACCACCGGGCGGTGGGCCGGCTGGACGCGATGACCAGCGCGCTGTCCCGGCCCAACCCGCCGATGGTGGCCGCGGTGGCGGCCGTCGACCCGGGCGAGGTCGCCAGCCGTACGCCCGCGGGCGGCTACCCGAAGGCGGTGCTCGCGGCCAAGGAGGCCATCCGGGCGGGTGAGTGCTTCCAGATCGTGCTCAGCCAGCGGTTCGAGCGGCCCACCGACGCCGACCCGCTGGACGTCTACCGGGTGCTGCGGATGACCAACCCGAGCCCGTACATGTACCTGCTCCGGTTCGACGGGTTCGACATCGTCGGCTCCTCGCCGGAGGCGCACCTCAAGGTCACCGGCGCGGCCGACGGGACCCGCCGGGCCATGCTGCACCCCATCGCCGGCACCCGGCCGCGCGGCGACACCCCGGTCCGGGACGCCCGGCTGGCCGCCGAGCTGCTGGCCGACCCCAAGGAGCGGGCCGAGCACGTGATGCTGGTCGACCTGGGCCGCAACGACCTGGGCCGGGTCTGCCGCCCGGGCACGGTCGAGGTGCCGGAGTTCGCCACCATCGAGCGCTACAGCCACGTCATGCACATCGTCTCCACCGTGGCGGGCACGCTGCGCCCGGACCAGACCGCCTTTGACGCGCTGGCCGCCACCTTCCCGGCCGGCACCCTGAGCGGCGCGCCCAAGGTGCGGGCCATGGAGCTGATCGAGGAGCTGGAGCCGGCCCGCCGCGGGGTGTACGGCGGCACGGTGGGCTATTTCGGGTTCGGCGGCGACCTGGACATGGCGATCGCCATCCGGACCGCGCTGATCCGGGCCGGTCGCGCGTACGTGCAGGCCGGCGCGGGGGTGGTGGCAGACTCCGACCCGGCCGCCGAGGACCGGGAGACGCGCAGCAAGGCGGCCGCCGTGCTGGCCGCCATCGCCGCGGCCGAGACGTTGCGGCCGGCCCGATGAGCCGGCTGGCCGGCGGGCGCGGCCTCGCGTACGCGGTGCTCGCCCTGGTCGCGGGCGCGGGCCTGGCGCTGTACGCGGCCACCCGGACCTGGAGCGTGGAGCGGATCGCCCGGCCGCCGCTGCCGCCGACCCGGGTCACCCACACCGGTGGCGCCCTGCTGCCCTGGCTGCCGGCGCTCGCCGTGGTGGCGCTGGCCGGGGCGGGCGCGTTGCTGGCCACCCGGGGGCGACCGCGCCGGTTCCTCGGCGCCGGGCTCACGCTGGCGGGCCTGGGCGTGGCGGCCGGCGGCGGATATGCGCTGGCCGGCGGGGCCACGCCGGCGACCGGCGGCGCGGTTTCGGCCACCTGGCCGGCGCTGTCCCTGCTTGGCGGCCTGCTGGCGGCCGCCGGCGCGGCCCTCGCCGCCCGGTACGGGCACCGCTGGCCGGCCATGGGGGCCCGCTACGAGCGGGCCGGGTCCCGCCCGGCGCCCGACGGCCGGGTCGCGGCCGGGAACACCCGGGAGGCCTGGGACGCGCTCGACCGCGGCGAGGACCCCACGGCCGGGTGAGCCCGCAGCGCGGCGACGGCCCGCCGGACCTCGTCGCGGCGCCGGGCCCGCTCCCGGTACGCCCGGACCACCGCCCGGGCGTTGGCCTGGCTCACCCGGGTGCGCTCGGCGCCACCCACCGCCCGCTCGACGGTGTGCGCCACGGCGATGGCCAGCGAGAGCACCGCGCGTGGGACGCTGGCGCCGGGGTGGACCCGCGCTACGGTCGTCATGGTCGGCTCCCACCCGCGAGGTCGTGCCGGACGAGGGACCGCCGGTCAGCCCCTCGAGTCTGCTGGATGGCAAGCCTGCCGGGCCGCTGTTTCCCGGTGATGTCCGTGGCTTGACGACCGCGGGTCCGGCACGAGCGTGCGCCCCGACGATGTCCGTGCTGCAATTGTGTGGTGATCGTCGATGCTTCCGGTGGCGTTCGGTGATGCGCCCTTCACCAAAAGTGGCCCATTATGCCCCAGCCCCGGGGGTGAGGGACGCCATACCCCCTGCGTCGCCCGCCTGGTGGCGCCCCCTAGCATCGGCCCATGACACCCGGAGAGGGGATTCCGTTGGTGACTGCTGACCACGCACCCGAGGCCGACGATTCCGCGTCGGCGCCCACCGGCAGCGTTCTCGACGAGATCCTCGCGGGCGTCCGCGAGGACGTCGAACGGCGCCGCCAGGAAGTCCCGCTGGAGCGGGTCCGCGAGCTGGCCAGCGCGGCGCCGCCGCCGCTGGACGCGTACGCCGCGCTGCGCCGGCCGGGAGTGGCCGTGATCGCCGAGGTCAAGCGGTCGTCCCCGTCCCGTGGCCCGCTCGCCGAGATCGCCGACCCGGCCGACCTGGCCGCCCAGTACGCCAGCGGCGGCGCCCGGTGCATCAGCGTGCTCACCGAGGGTCGCTGGTTCGGCGGGTCGCTGGCCGACCTCGGGGCGGTCCGGGCCGCCGTGGACGTGCCCGTGCTGCGCAAGGACTTCGTGGTCTCCAGCTACCAGGTGCACGAGGCCCGGGCGCACGGGGCCGACCTGGTCCTGCTGATCGTGGCCGCGCTGCCGCAGAACGTGCTGGTCGGGCTGCTGGAGCGGGTCGAGTCGCTGGGCATGACGGCGCTGGTGGAGGTGCACACCGAGGAGGAGGCCGACCGGGCGCTCGACGCGGGCGCGCAGGTGATCGGGGTCAATGCCCGCGACCTGCGTACCCTGGGGGTGGACCGGTCCGTCTTCGAGCGGATCGCGCCCGGGCTGCCCAGCAACGTGGTGAAGATCGCCGAGTCGGGGGTGCGCGGGCCGCACGACCTGATCCGGTACGCCTCGGCCGGCGCCGACGCCGTGCTGGTGGGCGAGGGTCTGGTCACCAAGAAGAGTCCCCGGGAGGCGGTGGCCGAGCTGGTCAACGCCGGCAACCACCCGGCCACCCCGCGGCCGGTGCGCTGAGGCGTACCGACCGCCGCAGCGAGAGGACGCCCGCCATGACGGCTTCCGCGTCGGCATCGTCCGGCCAGTTCCCCGACGCCGCCGGCCACTTCGGCCGGTTCGGCGGCCGGTTCGTCCCCGAGGCCCTGGTCGCGGCGCTCGACGAGCTGGACGCCGCGTACCGCAAGGCGGTGACCGACGAGGAGTTCCGGGCCGAGTTCGACACCCTGCTGCGCGATTACGCCGGCACCCCCTCGTTGCTCTACTCCGCCGACCGGCTCTCGGCCCGGATCGGGGCCCGGGTGCTGCTCAAGCGGGAGGACCTGAACCACACCGGGGCGCACAAGGTGCGCAACGTGCTCGGCCAGGCCCTGCTCACCCGGCGGATGGGCAAGCGCCGGGTGATCGCGGAGACGGGGGCCGGCCAGCACGGGGTGGCCACCGCCACCGCGGCCGCGCTGTTCGACCTCGAGTGCGTGGTCTACATGGGCGAGGTGGACACCGAGCGGCAGGCGCTCAACGTGGCCCGGATGCGGATGCTCGGCGCCACCGTCATCCCGGTGACCACCGGCTCGCGCACCCTCAAGGACGCGATGAACGAGGCCATGCGGGACTGGGTGGCCAACGTCGATGACACGCACTACCTGATCGGCACGGCGGCCGGCCCGCACCCGTTCCCCGAGCTGGTCCGATACTTCGTCCGGGGGATCGGCGACGAGGCCCGCCGGCAGTGCCTGGAGGGTGTCGGCCGGCTGCCGGACGCCGTCACGGCCTGCGTGGGCGGCGGGTCGAACGCGCTGGGCATCTTCGCCGGGTTCGTGGACGACCCGCAGGTGCGGCTGTACGGCTTCGAGGCCGGCGGCGAGGGCGTGCAGACCGGCCGGCACGCCGCCAGCATCACCGGCGGCTCGTCCGGGGTGCTGCACGGCACCCGCACCTACGTGCTGCAGGACGCCGACGGGCAGACCGTCGAATCGCACTCGATCTCGGCGGGGCTGGACTATCCGGGCGTGGGCCCGGAGCACGCCTGGCTGCACGACAGCGGCCGCGCCAACTATCTGCCGGTGACCGACGCCGAGGCGATGGCCGCGTTCGAGCTGCTGTGCCGCACCGAGGGCATCATCCCGGCCATCGAGAGCGCGCACGCGCTGGCCGGAACGGCGGCCATCGCGCCGCGGCTGGCCGAGGAGCTGGGTCGGGAGCCGCTGATCGTGGTGAACCTCTCCGGCCGGGGCGACAAGGATGTGCACACCGCCGGGGCGTACTTCGGCATCCTGGACGGCGAGGAGCCGTCATGAGCGAGCGCAGCGAGCGAATCGTCGAACTCAGTGCGGTGGAGCCTCATGGCGGGTCCGAGCGCAGCGAGGAGCCGTCATGAGCGAGCGCAGCGAGCGAATCATCCGGCACAGCGCCGAGCCTCATGGCGGCTCTGAGCGCAGCGAGGAGCCGTCATGAGCAACATCGGCGCGGTGTTCGACAAGGCCCGGGCGGACGGCCGGGCCGTGCTGGTCGGCTGCATGCCGGCCGGCTTCCCGACCGTCGAGGGCAGCATCGCCGCGATGACCGCGATGGCGGCCGCCGGCGTCGATGTGATCGAGATGGAGATCCCGTACTCGGACCCGGTGATGGACGGCCCGGTCATCCAGCGGGCCAGCGACATCGCGCTGGCCGGCGGCGTACGCATCGCCGACGCGCTGCGCACGGTGGAGTCGGTGGCGGCGACCGGCGTGCCGGTGGTCACGATGACCTACTGGAACCCCGTCGAGCAGTACGGCGTGGACGCCTTCGCCCGCGACCTGGCCTCGGCCGGCGGCACCGGCCTGATCACCCCCGACCTGATCCCCGAGGAGGCCGGCGAGTGGCTGGCCGCCTCCGACGCGCACGGGCTGGACCGCACCTTCCTGGTCTCGCCCTCGTCCACGGACGCGCGGCTGGTCCGGACGGTCGAGCACTGCCGCGGCTTCGTCTACGCCACGGCGATCATGGGAGTCACCGGCGCCCGCGCGCAGACCTCGGCGGCCGCGCCGGTCCTGGTGTCGCGGCTGCGGGCGGTCACCGAGCTGCCGGTCGCGGTGGGCCTGGGTGTCGGCACCGGCGCGCAGGCCGCGGCGGTGGCCGGGTACGCGGACGGGGTCATCGTCGGCAGCGCGCTGATCCGCTGCCTGCTGGACGCCCCGAGCGAGGCAGCCGGGCTGGCCGCGCTGGGCCGGCTGAGCGCCGAACTGGCCGAGGGCGTACGGCAGCGCGGCTGATCCGCCGAGGGGGAGCGCGGCCGAGCCGCCCAGGACGCCGGGCCGGATGTGCGGGTCGCCCCGCGGGCCGGCATCCCCAAGCCGCAGCGTGCGGGCGTGGCATCCGCGTACCCGTGTCGGGCATGGCATCCGCGTACCCGCGCCGGGCGCGGCGGGCGCGGCGTGCCTACGCGGCGGCGCCCGCCGGCTGGGTCGTCGCCGGCGCGGCGCCGGCGGGCTCGGCGGCCTCGGCCAGTTCCGGTTCGACGTCCCGGCGGACCTCGCGGAGCACCCCGGACCGGCCGGCCACGGCGTCCGCGATCGCGGCCCGGGTGGTCGGGGTCATCGGCGCCGGTGGGTCGTCGGGGTCGTGCCAGGAGAGCCGGCAGATCCGGCCGGGAGCGTTGACGGTGGCCTCGGCGTCGTGCACGCGACCCCGGAAGACGTGGACGAGCACGTCGGGCAGTTCCGTGCGGGGGGCGGGGACCGTCGAGCCGGCCGGCCGGGCGCCGTCGCCGGTCAGCTGGTAGATCCCGACCAGGTCGATGATCTCGGCCGTCATGCCCGTCTCGGCGAAGATGTCCCGCAGGGCCGCCTGCACCGGGCTCTCGGCTCGACGTACCCGGCCGCCCGGCAGGCCCCACCGGCGGTGCCCCTGGCTCTGCTGGCAGAGCAGCACGCGGCCGGCGTCGTCGGTGATGACGGCCGCCACCGCTGATGTGAGCGAGTTCATACCCATCGAGGGTACGGTGGGGAAACCGCGAAGTCAGCCACCGTCGTGTCGGCCGGCCCGGGGTGCCGCCGCGGCCCCGTCCGGCGGTAGCGTGTGCATCCGTGACCCTCGCCCTGCTCTCCCCACAGGCGGCCCTGCCCAGCCCCACCACCGCGGTCTGGCAGCTCGGGCCCGTCCCGATCCGGGCGTACGCCCTGTGCATCGTGCTCGGCATCCTGGTCGCCTGCGTGGTGACCGAGTTGCGCCTGCGCCGGCGCGGCGTGGCGCCGGGGGCGGTGCTGGACATCGCGCTGTACGCCGTCCCCGCCGGCATCATCGGCGCCCGCATCTATCACGTGATCACGACCCCGCAGCCCTACTTCGGGGCCGGCGGCCACCCGCTGGACGCGTTCAAGATCTGGCACGGCGGCCTGGGCATCTGGGGCGCCGTGGCGGGCGGCGCGCTGGGCGCCTGGTACGCGGCCCGGCAGCTCGGCATCCCGCTGACCATGGTGGCCGACGCCCTCGCCCCGGGGATGCCGCTGGCCCAGGCCGTCGGCCGGTTCGGCAACTGGTTCAACAACGAGCTGTACGGCGGGACGACCAGCCTGCCCTGGGGGCTCAAGATCTACCGGATGGACCCGGACAACCCCGGGCACGCGCTGCGGGCGGACGGCCAGCCGGTCCGGGAGCCGGGCCTGTACCACCCGACCTTCGCGTACGAGGCGATCTGGGACGTGGCCGTGGCCGGCCTGGTGTTCTGGGCCGCCCGGCGGTGGCGGTTGGGCCACGGCCGCGCCTTCGCGCTGTACGTCATGGGCTACACGGCGGGTCGGTTCTGGATCGAGCTGATGCGCACCGACGAGGCCAACCGGATCCTGGGGGTGCGGCTCAACGTCTTCACGGCCGTGCTCGTCTTCGCCGGGGCCCTGCTCTACTTCCTGCGCGTGCACGGCGCCCCGGAGTACGTCGTGCCGGTGGCCGCGGCCGGGGCGCCCGGCCGGCCCGCCGCCGCGGTTCCGTCCGGTGCGGCGACCGCCACCGAGGCGCCGGCCGCGGGCGATGTCTCCCAGGTGGACCTCGCCGCCCGGACCACCGCGGCGCAGCCCATCGGGTATCGGGTGGTGACCGAGGAAGAGTTCCGGACGTACCGGGAGACCGGGACGGCCCCGGCGGCCCCGGCCGCCGCGCGGTCCGACGCGGGCGAGCTGGCCGCGCGGTCCGACGCGGACGAGCTGGCCGACCGGACCGAGCCGGCCGACCGGACCGAGCTGGTCGACCGGGCCGAGCCGGCCGACCGGACCGAGCCGGCGGGCGCCGTGCGGTCCGACGCGATGGAGCGGGACGACGCGGCCGACCGGGCCGACGAGATCGACCCGTCCGACGTGGCGGCGGGGACCCGCCCGGCCGGGGCCGCCGAGCCGACCAGCCCGGCCGACGCGGGCGAGCCGGGGGCCCGGCCAGCCGATCCGGCCAAGCCGGCCGAGCCGAAGCCGCAGGTCAGCGGCCGGGTCGAGCCGGAGCCGCAGGTCAGCGGCCGAGCCGAGCCCGAGCCGCCGGTCAGCGGTCGGGCCGAGCCCGAGCCGCCGGTCAGCGGTCGGGCCGAGCCCGAGCCGGCGGTCGCCGGCCCGGCCGGGGCGGTCAAGGACGCCGACCGCGACCCGGTGGGACCCGCCGGCACGGCCGCCCCGGGCGCCGCCGAGCAGGACCGGTGAGCGCGGGCGCCCCGATGCGTACGGCCGTGGTGGTCGGCGCCGGCGTGGCCGGACTGGCCGCGGCGGGCGCGCTGGCCCGCGGCGGCTGGCAGGTCACGCTGCTCGAGGCGGAGGACCGGGTACGGGCCGACCGGACCGCGCTGGTGCTCTGGCCGAACGGCGTCCGCGCGCTGCACTCCCTCGGCCTGGGCGACGGTCTGGAGGCGATCGCCACGCCGCTGCGGGACCGCGGGGTGCGGCGGCCGGACGGGCACCGCATCGTCCAGCCGCGGGCGCTCACCGGTGACCGCGCGCCGGTCGTGGTGCACCGCGAGGACCTGCACGACGCGCTCATCGCCGGCCTGGGTGACCGGGTCGAGATCCGTACCGGGGTGCGGGTGACCCGGGCCGAGCCCGGGGAGCGACCCTCGGTGTCGGACGGTCGCTTCACGTACGCGGCGGACCTGGTGGTGGCGGCCGACGGCATCGACAGCGCGGTCCGCCGGCGGGTGGCGCCGGAGGCCACCGTGGTCAGCTCGGGCTGCGCGGCGTGGCGGGCGGTGATCCCGTGGTACCGCGCGCCCCAGCTGCCGGACGACGCGCTCGGCGGCGAGGTGCTCGGGGCAGGCTACCGGTTCGTGGCCGCGTCGCTCGGCGATCCGGGCGCCTCCGGGGGCGCCCCACGCGGCGGCATCTACTGGATCGCCACCGCCGCGGGCGCGGCCCGGCCGGAACCGCCGGCCACCCAGCTGGCGTTGCTGCGCCGCTGGCTCGCCAGCTGGCCCAGCCCGGTCGGCGAGCTGCTGGGCGCCACCGGCCCGGAGGACCTGATCCAGCAGGACGTCCGGGAGCTGCGCCCGCTGCCCCGCAGCTACGGATTCCCGGGCGGGGACGGCGGAGTCGTGCTGATCGGCGACGCCGCGCACGCCATGCCGCACCACCTGGGTCAGGGCGCCTGTTTGGCCTTTGAGGACGCCGCCACGTTGAGCGTGCTCACCGCCACGGCCAAGCCGGGGGAGCAGCTGCGGACCGCGGTGGAGTCGTACAGCCGGCTGCGGCTGCCCCGGGCCACCACGATCGTCCGGCAGACCCGGCGGATGTCCGCGGTGCTCGGCGCCCGGGGGCGGCTTGCGCTGCGGGCCCGGGACGCGGCCCTGGGCGCCATCACGCCCCGGCTGCTGGGCAGCGCCGCGAGCGCGGCGGCCCAGTGGCGCCCACCGGTGTGAGCAGTATTTCTCCTGGTCAAGCCCCTGATCGTTGTCGCGATGCGGCCCGTACGGCGGGGTGGGCGGACCGAACGGGTGTCGGTCGGCACGGACGATCGGGTCAGAATTACCGGGAGTGAGGGGAGGACTCCCGTGCGGCGCGCGCAACCCGGAGCGATGGAGCCCAGGCGGGCCCAGCCGGTCCCCGCCGACATCCGGCTGCTCGGCCCGGTCGAGTTGGTCGGCGCCGACGGTCCGGTCCCGCTGTCGCCGCCGGTACGCCGGTTGCTGGGCCTGCTGGCGCTGCGCGCCAATCAGCCGGTGCCGCAGGCCGAACTCGCGGCCGGGTCCGGCTCGTCGGGCGCCCGTCCGGCCGCCGTGCTGGACGATCCGATCGCCGAACTCACCGCGGCCATGCAGGCGGTCGGGCTGCCGGCGACCGTGCTGGCCCGCCGAGACGGCTACCTGCTGCGGGTCTCCGGACGGCTGGTCGACGCGCGGCGGTTCGACCGCCTGCTGGTTCGGGCCCGCGCCCGGATGGCCGGTGGCGAGCTGGCGGGAGCGGCCCGGTTGTTCGCGACGGCGCTCGAGCTGTGGTCGCCGGAAACCGAATCGGCGCAGCCGCCGCTCGGCGGTGTGCCGCCAGGCTGCCCGCCCTGGGTGGCGGCCGAGGTGACCCGGCTGATGCAGTCCCGCGTGGCGGCCGTGGAGGACCGCTGGGAGTGCGAGCTGCGGCTGGCGGCCGGCGCGTACCAGGCGGCCGGCGCGCCGGTGGTGAACCGCGCGGTGATCGAGGCCGGCGCCGCCGCCCAGGGGCGGGCCACGGAGGCGCGCGCCGCCCTCAGCACGGCGCTGCGCCGGCACCCGCTCCGGGCCCGGCTCTGGGAGCTGCTGCTGGTGGCGGCGTTCCTCGCCGATGGCAGGCGGGCCGCCGCCGAGGTGGCCGGGGTGGCCGAGCGGACCTTCCGGGATCAGGTCGGCATCGAGGTGGGTGAGCGGCTGCACCGGCTGGCCCGGGCGGCGCAGCGCGGCGACCTCGCGGAGGAGTGGGCAGCCGGGCCGGCGGACGGGCGCGCCGGGCAACCGGCGGTCGTGCCGGCCGCCACGGTGGTCAACGGCCCGGGCGCCCAGCCGCTCGCGCCAGCCCGGCTGCCGGTCCCGATGACTCCCCTGCTCGGCCGCGAGTCCCTGCTGGCGGAGGTGGAACGGCTGTTGACCGTGCGCCGGCTCGTGACGCTGACCGGCCCCGGCGGGGCCGGGAAGACCCGGCTGGCGATCGCCGTGGCGGGGCGGTGGGCGGGGGTGGGCGCCTGGTTCGTCGACCTCAGCGCCGTCGAGGATCCGGCCCGGGTGGCCGAGGCGGTCGCCACCGCGCTGGGCGTACGGCCCGGTCTCTACCGCGCCGCTCCGGTCGACACGCTCGGCGCGGCGATCGGCGACGCGGCCGCCCTGCTCGTGCTGGACAACTGCGAGCATCTGGTGCCCGGCTGCGTGGCGCTGCTGCGTCGGCTGCTGCCCGGCTGCCCGCGGCTGCGGGTGCTCGCCACCAGCCGGGTCGCCCTGCGCGTCACCGGCGAGCGACTGGTGTCGGTGCCCCCGCTGGGGGCGCCCGCTCCGGGCGCCGGGCACACCCTGGCGGACCTCGTGCTGCATCCGGCGACCCGGCTGTTCCTGGAGCGCGCCCGGGCCCGGTCGGGCCAGCCGGTGGCGCCGGACAGCGCCGACGACGTCGTACGGCTCTGCGCCGAACTGGACGGGTTGCCGCTGGCCATCGAGCTGGCGGCCGCGTGGACGCCGCTGCTCAGCATCGGCGAGATCGCCAGCCGGATGGCGGCGGACCCGCATTTGCTGCGCAGCCCCGACCCGACGGCGCCGAGCCGGCACCGGACCCTGGCCGCCGCGGTCGAGACCAGCGTGAGCCAGCTCGACGAGGAGGCCCGCACCCTGTTCGAGTGGCTCGCCGTCTTCGGCGGCGGGTTCGACGCCGGGGCGGCGCTGGCGATCCGCGGGCCGGCCGGGGTCACCGCGCTGGCCGCGCTGGCCGACGCCTCGCTGGTGACCGCGGTCGATGACGGCGAGCTGACCGACGTGGGGGGTGTGGCGGTCCGCCGCGACCCGGCGGACGTCGGGCCGGCGGGCCGGCCTCCGGGGATCGGCCCCGACGCCCGGCTCCCGGACGACCACCCGGCCCGGCCGGCCCGGTACCGGATGCTGACGCCGATCCGGCGGCACGCCCTGCACCGCCTGATTCGCAGCGGCGCCGAGGACTCGGCCCGGTGGGCGCACGCCCGGTACGTGGTGGCGCTGGCCGAGCGGGCCGACGGCAACCTGCGCGGGCCGGCCCAGCAGTGCTGGCTGTACCGGCTGCGCGCCGACGACGCCAACCTGCGCGGGGCCATGCGCTGGCTGGCCGCGGCCTCGACGGCGTCCGTGGGCCCGGCGGCCGCCGCGGCCGCGGTCCCGGCGGCGACCGTGGGCCCGGCGGCGACCACGGTCCCGGCGGCGACCACGGTCCCGGCGGCGACCGTGGGCCCGGCGGCGTCCGTGGGCCCGGCATCCCGGGGCGCGGCGGGGTCTGCCGGCCCGGCGTCGGCGGGGGCCGAGGCGGCTGCCGGTCCCGCGGGTCCGATGGGCGCTTCCGGCGCTGCCGCGGACCCGGACGGGTGGGGCGACCTGCGGCTGGCCGCGGCGCTGGCCATGTACTGCCGGCTGGAGGGCCACTACCGGGACGGGCTGGGCTGGCTGTCCGCGGCGTTGCGGCGGCACCCCGACGCGCCCGCGCCGCTGCGGGCCCGCGCCGGGGTGGGCGCCGCCATGCTGGCCATGCTGCTCTGCGACTACCCGGTGGCCGTCCGGCACGCCGAGCGGGCCCGCACGGTGTGCCGGACGGTGGACGACCGGCCGGCCGAGGCGCGGCTGGAGCTCATTCTCGGCTCGGTTGCCCGCGAGCAGGCCAGGTACGCCGACTCGGCCGCGCACCTGGCCGCCGCCACCGCGCTGCTGGCCGACTGCGGCGACGAGTGGGGCGAGGCGCAGGCCGTGCAGCTGCGCGGGGTGACCGCCTGGCTCTCCGGCGACCTCGATCGGGCCGACTCGCGGCTGCGGGCCAGCCTGCGCCGGTTCGAACGGCTCGGCGACACCGAGGCGGAGGCCACCGCGCTGATGAACCTCGGCGCCGTGGCGCTCTACCAGGGCGACCCGGACCGGGCGGCCTCACTGCTGGACGCCGCGCTGTACCGGTATGCGGCCATCGGTTTCGCCGAGGGCGTCGGCTGGGCGCACAACATGCGCGGCCTGGTGGAGTTGGGCGCCCGGCGGATCGCGCGGGCCCGGGCGCACCTGCTGGTGAGCATCGCGGCGCACCGTTCGGTGGGAGACCGGTGGCGCACCGCGAGCGTGCTGGAGGCGTTGGCCGAGGTCGCCCGGCTGGAGCGGGACCGGGTGCGGGGGGCCCGGCTGCTCGGCGCGGCCGGCCGGATCCGGGACGAGATCGGGGCCCCCGTGCCGGCCTGCGAGCGGGCGGCCACCGCGGCCACCGGCGCGGCCCTGCTGGCCGAGCTCGGCACCGTGGCGTTCGCCGCGGCCGTGCGGGAGGGTCGGCGCGCGCCGCTGGACGCCCTGCTCACCGGGGGCGGCGCGGTGCGGCCGTCCCGGCCCGCCGTGCCCGCCGATCCGCTCCGAACCCTCCCGAGCGCGGTGGCCGTGGCCGCCCCCCGCTCCGCCTGACCCCCGCTGGCCGGCGCGATCTTGCACTCCTGGCGGGCGACTCGCGCGGAGAAGCCGCCTTGTCCCACCCAGAGCGCGCGCCGGGGGTCGGTGAGGTAGGGGAGGGAGAAGGGGATCAGCCGAGGAGGGCGGCGGGTTCGGCGATGCAGGCGGTGCCGATCCGGCGGAAGCCGGCCCGGAGGTAGACCCGGGCGATGTCCTCGCTGCCGGCGGAGAGGAAGACCAGGTCGGCGCCGTCGTCCAGCAGTCGGCGGGCGAGCGCGGCCGTGACGGCGGCCCCGACGCCGCGCCGGCGGGCCCGGGGCAGGGTGGCGATCCCGGCGATCTCGGCCACGTCCGCCACCCGCATTCCCCGGCCGCTGCCCACCGCGCCGTTGCCCGGCGCCTCGGCCAGCGCGGTCAACCGGCCATGGGCGGCCGCCAAGGCCCGTTCCTGGGCCAGGTCCGCCGGGCCGAGTTCGAGCAGGGCCGCGTCCCGTTCGGCCGGCCCGGCGTCGCCCCGGTCGGTGCCGGCGGCGCCGAACCCGACGGCCGCCACGGCCCGCTGGGCCGCAAGGCCGGCCGGGAAGTCCGGCGCCGCGGGGTCGAGGATCCGCACCGGTACGTCGGAGAGCTCCGTCGCGGCCGGCAGGGCGGCCGGATCGAGCACCATGAGCGGCGCTTCCAGCACGCTGAGCCCCGCCGACCGGGCCACCGCGAGCAGCCCCGGGGTGCGCTCGTGCACCCATTCGAACGCCTCCGGCAGGCCGAGGTCGCGCTGCCGGGCCCGGACCGCCGTCACATCGGCCGCGGACGGTGGCTCGGCGGCGTCCAGCCGAGGCCGGGCATAGTACGGCCAGCCGCCGTCCGACTCGCGGACGAACAGCACCAGCCCGCCGAACTCCTCGGCCCGGGCGGCGTCCCGCGGAACCGCGTCGTAAAAGCGTTCCAACCGGTCAAAGAGCGTGTCCCGCGTGTCAAGCACCGCGTGAGACTACACGTCCCACAGTCCGGACGAGTGATCAATCCGACCTGGTGGCCTACGGCGGGCCCTAACGTAGACTCGGGAATCCAAGCAAGGGCCGACGTCGTCCCGACCGAGATGGAACGTGAGTGACGACAGGAGACCCGGTGGATCTTCCGTACCCTCTCCCGCCGCAGCCCGCTCCGCCGGCCACCGGCCTCTACGACCCGGAGTACGAGCACGACGCCTGCGGGGTGGCGTTCGTGGCCGACCTGCACGGGCGCCGCTCGCACGGCGTGGTGGCCCGCGGCCTGTCCGCGCTGCGCCGCCTGGACCATCGGGGCGCCCGGGGCGCCGAGCCCAACACCGGCGACGGCGCCGGCCTGCTCATCCAGGTCCCAGACGCGTTCCTGCGCGCCGTCGTGGACTTTCCGCTGCCGCCGGCAGGCGAGTACGCCACCGGTCTGGTGTTCCTGCCCGCCGACCCGTCGGCCGCGGCGCTGGCCCGCCGGGTGGTGGAGAAGTACGCGCTGGTCGAGGGGGCGGAGATCCTCGGCTGGCGGGACGTGCCGGTGGACCCGGCCGGACTCGGCGCGACCGCGCTGGCGGTCCGGCCGGTGATCCGGCAGATCTTCCTGGCCGCGCGGCGGCTCACCGACGCGCCGGCGGGCCGGGCGGGCGAGCCGCTGCGCGGCATCGACCTGGACCGGGTGGCCTTCTGCGTCCGCAAGCAGGCCGAGCGGGAGAGCGCCGAGCGGGGCGCGCCGGCGTACTTCCCGTCGCTGTCCGCGCGGACCCTGGTCTACAAGGGGATGCTCACCCCGGACCAGCTGCCCGCGTTCTATCCCGAGCTGGCCGACGAGCGGATGACCAGCGCCATCGCGCTGGTGCACTCCCGGTTCTCCACCAACACGTTCCCGTCCTGGCCGCTGGCCCACCCGTACCGTTTCGTGGCGCACAACGGCGAGATCAACACGATCCGCGGCAACCGCAACTGGATGCAGGCCCGCGAGGCTCTGCTGGCCAGCCCGCTCATCCCCGGCTCGATCCGCCGGCTGTTCCCGGTGTGCACGCCCGGCGCCTCCGACTCGGCGCAGCTGGACGAGGTGCTCGAGCTGCTGCACCTGGCCGGCCGCAGCCTGCCGCACGCCGTACTCATGATGATCCCGGAGGCCTGGGAGAACGACCCGGACATGCCCGCGGACCGGCGGGCCTTCTACCGCTTCCACGCGAGCCTCATGGAGCCATGGGACGGCCCGGCGGCGGTGGCTTTCACCGACGGCACCGTGGTGGGCGCGGTGCTGGACCGCAACGGGCTGCGCCCGGGCCGCTGGTGGCAGACGGCCGACGGGCTGGTGGTGCTGGGCAGTGAGGCCGGCGTGCTGGACCTCGACCCGGCCACCGTGGTGGCCAAGGGGCGGCTGCGGCCCGGCCGGATGTTCCTGGTGGACACGGACGCCGGCCGGATCGTCACCGACGACGAGCTCAAGCGGGAGCTGGCGGCCGAGCTGCCGTACGACGACTGGCTGCTGGCCGGGCAGATCGAGCTGGCCGACCTGCCCAAGCGGGAGCACACGGTCTACACCCACGAATCGGTGCAGCGGCGCCAGCAGACCTTCGGGTACACCGAGGAGGAGCTGAAGATCCTGCTCGGCCCGATGGCCCGGGCCGGCGCCGAGCCGGTGGGCTCGATGGGCACCGACACGCCGATCTCCCCGCTGTCGACCCGGCCCCGGCTGCTGTACGACTACTTCCACCAGCTGTTCGCGCAGGTCACCAATCCTCCGCTGGACGCCATCCGGGAGGAGCTGGTGACCAGCCTGCGCTCCACCATCGGGCCGGAGGGCAACCTGCTGGACCCGGGGCCGGCCAGCTGCCGGCAGATCACCCTGCCGTATCCCGTGCTGGACAACGACGACCTGGCCCGGATCCTCTCCATCGACGAGGACGGGGACATGCCGGGGTTCAAGGCCGTCCGGGTCTCCGGGCTGTACCGGATCCGGGACGGCGCGGCCGGGATCAAGGCCCGGCTCACCGAGATCTGCCGGCACGTGTCGGAGGCCATCGAGGACGGGGTACGGATCCTGGTGCTCTCCGACCGGGACTCGACGGCCGACCTGGCCCCGATCCCGTCGCTGCTGCTCACCGCGGCCGTGCACCAGCACCTGGTACGCGAGCAGACCCGCACCCGGATCGCGCTGATCGTGGAGAGCGGCGACTGCCGGGAGGTGCACCACGCGGCCGTGCTGATCGGGTACGGCGCCGCGGCGGTGAACCCATATCTTGCCTTCGAGACCGTCGAGGACCTGGTCCGCACCGGGGCGCTGCCCGGGCTCGACCCGTCGGCCGCGGTGCGGAACTACCGGACCGCGCTCGGCAAGGGCGTACTGAAGATCATGTCGAAGATGGGCATCTCGACCGTCTCGTCGTACTGCGGCGCCCAGGTCTTCGAGGCCGTCGGCCTGGACGAGCGGCTGGTCCAGCGATACTTCGCCGGCACCTCGACCAGCATCGGCGGGGTCGGCCTGGCCGGCCTGCACGCCGAGATCGCCGTCCGGCACGCCCGCGCCTACCCCCCGACGGCCGACGCCACGGACCGGCGGCTCGACGCGGGCGGCGAGTACCGGTGGCGCCGCGACGGCGAGCTGCACCTGTTCAACCCGGAGACCGTCTTCCTGCTCCAGCACGCCACCAGGGCCCGGCAGTACGACGTGTTCCGCCGCTACACGTCCACCGTGGACGACCTGACCGCCCGGGCCGGCTCGCTGCGCGGGCTGTTCCGGCTGCGCACCGGGGTCCGCCCGCCGGTGCCGATCGACGAGGTCGAGCCGGTCGAGGAGATCGTCAAGCGGTTCGCCACCGGCGCCATGTCGTACGGGTCGATCTCGGCCGAGGCGCACGAGACGCTGGCCGTGGCGATGAACCGGCTCGGCGGCCGGTCCAACACCGGGGAGGGCGGCGAGGACGTCGAGCGGCTGCACGATCCGCTGCGCCGCTCGGCGGTGAAGCAGATCGCCAGCGGCCGGTTCGGGGTCACCAGCGAATACCTGGTGAACGCCGACGACCTGCAGATCAAGATGGCCCAGGGCGCCAAGCCGGGCGAGGGCGGCCAGCTGCCCGGCAACAAGGTCTGGCCGTGGATCGCCCGGACCCGGCACGCCACCCCGGGTGTCGGGCTGATCTCGCCGCCGCCGCACCACGACATCTATTCGATCGAGGACCTGGCCCAGCTCGTCCACGACCTCAAGTGCGTCAACCCGGCCGCCCGGGTGCACGTCAAGCTGGTCAGCGAGGTCGGGGTGGGCACGGTGGCGGCCGGGGTGGCCAAGCTGAAGGCCGACGTCATCCTCATCTCCGGCCACGATGGCGGCACCGGCGCCTCGCCGCTCAACTCGCTCAAGCACGCCGGCACGCCGTGGGAGCTGGGGCTGGCCGAGGCTCAGCAGACGCTGCTGCGCAACGGCCTGCGGGACCGGGTGACGGTGCAGGTGGACGGCCAGCTCAAGACCGGCCGGGATGTGGTGGTGGCGGCGCTGCTCGGGGCCGAGGAGTACGGCTTCGCCACGGCGCCGCTGATCGTCTCCGGCTGCGTGATGATGCGGGTCTGTCACCTGGACACCTGTCCGGTGGGCATCGCCACCCAGAACCCGGTGCTGCGCGAGCGCTTCACCGGCCGGCCGGAGTTCGTGGAGAACTTCTTCCGCTTCCTCGCCGAGGAGGTCCGGGAATACCTGGCCGAGTTGGGCCTGCGTTCCCTGGACGAGGCGGTCGGCGCGACCGAGCTGCTGGACCTGTTGCCCGCGGTGGCGCACTGGAAGGCCGGCGGCCTCGATCTGAGCCGGGTGCTGACCCTGCCGGACCTGCCCGACGGCGCCGCCCGGCGGCGCGTCCGGGGCCAGGACCACGGCCTGACCGCGTCGCTGGACAACGAGCTCATCGCGGCCGCCGCGCCGGCGCTTGAGGCCGGCACGCCGGTCCGAGTCGAGCTGCCGGTCCGCAACGAGCACCGCAGCGTCGGCGCCATGCTGGGCGGGGAGGTGACCCGGCGGTACGGCGGGTCCGGGCTGCCCCGCGACACCATCGAGATCACCCTCACCGGCACGGCCGGCCAGTCGTTCGGGGCGTTCCTGCCGCCCGGGGTGACGCTGCGCCTGGTGGGCGACGCCAACGACTACGTGGCCAAGGGGCTCTCCGGCGGCCGGGTGGTGGTCCGGCCGGATCCCCGGGCGCCGTTCGTCGACCCCGGCGCGCCGGCCGGCGACCGGGCCGAGGACCAGATCGTCGCCGGCAACACCATCCTGTACGGGGCCACCGGCGGCGAGCTGTTCCTGCGCGGCCGGGTCGGCGAGCGGTTCGCGGTGCGCAACTCCGGCGCGGTGGCCGTGGTGGAGGGCGTCGGCGACCACGGCTGCGAGTACATGACCGGCGGCACGGTGGTGGTGCTCGGTGGCTGCGGCCGCAACTTCGCCGCCGGCATGTCCGGCGGTACGGCGTTCGTCTGGCGGCTCGATTCCGCGCTGGTCAACCGCGAGCTGGTCGAGCTGGGGCCGCCCACCGACGAGCAGTGTGCGGTGCTGCACGATCTGCTCAGGCGGCACCTGGCCGAGACCGGCTCCCCGGTGGCCGGCCGGCTGCTGGAGCGGTGGCCGGCCGCCGCCGGAGAGTTCACGGCGGTCGTCCCCCGGGACTACCGCCGGGTCATGGAGATCATGAGGGCCGCCGAGGCTGCCGGCCACGACGTCGACGACGCGGTGATGAGCGCGCTCGCCGTACCCGCCGGCGCCCCCGGCGCCACCGCCGGCGTGGCCGGCTCGGGCGGCCCGGCGAACGGCCGCGCCCAGGAGGTGGCCCGTGCCTGACCCCAACGGCTTCCTGCGGTACGACCGCCGGCTACCGGCCCGCCGCCCGGTGCCCGTTCGGATCACGGACTGGCGGGAGGTCTATCCGCCGGCCGACGAGGAGCTGATCCGCGAGCAGGCCACGAGGTGCATGGACTGCGGCATCCCGTTCTGCCACGACGGGTGCCCGCTGGGCAACCGGATCCCGGACTGGAACGACCTGGTCCGCGCCGGGTCGTGGGACCGGGCCATCGATGCCCTGCACGCCACGAACAACTTCCCGGAGTTCACCGGCCGGCTCTGCCCGGCGCCCTGCGAGGCGGCCTGCGTGCTGGCCATCCCGACCGGGCCGGCGCCGGCGGGGCCGGGCTCGGTGGACTCGGGCGCGGTGACCATCAAGCAGGTCGAGGTCGAGATCATCAACCAGGCGTACGACCGGGGGTTGGTCCGGCCCGGCCCGGTCGGGCCGCCCACCGGGAAGCGGGTCGCCGTGGTCGGCTCGGGGCCGGCTGGGCTCGCGGCCGCCCAGCAACTGGTCCGGGCCGGGCACGCGGTGACCGTGTACGAGCGGGACGACGCGATCGGCGGGCTGCTCCGGTACGGCATCCCCGACTTCAAGATCGAAAAGGTGCAGCTGGACCGGCGGCTCGCGCAGCTCGCGGCCGAGGGCGTCGAGTTCCGCGCCGGCGTCGAGGTCGGGGTGGACATCACCGCCGAGGAGCTGCGGCGGACGTTCGACGCGGTGCTGCTGGCCTGCGGCGCGCTGGCCGGCCGGGACATCCCGGCCACCCCCGGCCGCGGGCTGCGCGGCGTACACCAGGCGATGGAGCACCTGGTGGCGGCCAACCGCGCGGTGGCGCTCGCCGGCGGCGCCGGCGTGGCCGAGGCGGCGGCTGGCGGTGCTGGCGCGGCGGCCGGGGGCGCTGGCGGTGCCGGCGCGGCTGCTGCCGGCGGCGTGGCCGGGCCGCCGGATCCGCTTGACGCGGCCGGCCGGCACGTGGTGATCATCGGCGGCGGCGACACCGGGGCGGACTGCCTGGGGGTGGCGCACCGGCAGGGCGCCGCCGGTATCCACCAGCTCGACCTGTATCCCGAGCCGCCGCGCTCCCGGGACGCGGGGCGGGACCCGTGGCCGACCTGGCCGTGGATCCTGCGCAGCTATCCCGCGCACGAGGAGGGCGGCGACCGGGTCTTCGCGGTCGCCGTGCAGGAGTTCGTGGACGATGGCACGGGCGCGGTACGGGCGGTGCGGATCGCCGAGGTGACCGTCGAGAAGCGGGACGGTCAGCGGTTCCTCACCGTGCTGCCCGGCTCGGAACGGGAGCTGCCGGCCGACCTGGTGCTGCTGGCCATCGGCTTCGACGGCACCGAGCAGCAGCCGCTGCTCGACCAGTACGGGCTGGCCCGCAACGCCCGCGGGGTGCTGGACGCCGATCCGGGCTGGCAGACCGGCGCGCCGGGCGTCTTCGTGGCCGGCGACATGCACCGGGGCGCCTCGTTGATCGTCTGGGCCATCGCCGAGGGTCGGGCGGCCGCCGCGGCCATCCACGCGTACCTGGGCGGGGTGGGCGAGCTGCCGGCGCCGGTCCAGCCGTCGAGCCGCCCGCTCGCGGCGCTCTGACCGCACGGACGACCCTCCGGCGGCGCCTCGCCCGGCAGCTGCCGCCGGAGGGCTCACCGGGCCCGCCGTCCGCGACTCCGGCACGCCGCGCAGCGATCCCCGGCGTGCCGGAGGCCCCGGTTGTGGCCCGCAATCCATCGATGTCCGCTTCCGGGCGGAGCCGTGCGCGCATCGTTACCGAGGACAGGAGTGAATGGAACGCCGCCTGGGTAGCAGCGAGATCGACTACCCAGTGTGACGCGGGGCACCGCGCCGCCGGCGGCGTCCGCATCCCCCGCGGTCGCCGCGCCACCACCGGCGAGAGGACTGAGGCGATGGCCACCACCGCGACAACCGAGGGCACGGGCGACCGGCCCAAGCTCAGGCGGGACATCGGCAGGATCGGCCTGCTGTTCACCGCGGTCGGCTCGATCATCGGATCGGGCTGGCTGTTCGGGGCGATGAACGCCGCGCAGATCGCCGGGCCGGCGGCGATCTTCTCCTGGCTCATCGCCGGCATCATGATCATGTTGATCGGGTTGACCTACGCCGAGCTGGGCACCATGTTCCCGGTCTCCGGCGGGGTGGTCCGGTATCCCCACTACGCCTTCGGCGGCTTCGCCAGCTATCTCATGGGCTGGATCACCTGGCTCGCCGCGGCCGTGGTGGCGCCCATCGAGGTGGAGGGCACGCTTCAGTACGCGACCCGGTACTACCCGTTCACGCACGCGCACGAGGTGGCCGGCGAGACCGTCCACACGCTCACCGTCGCCGGCTACGTGGCCGCGGTGATCCTGATGGCGGTGTTCTGCGTGGTCAACGTGATCGGGGTGCGGTTCTTCACCCGGCTCAACAACGTGCTGGTGTGGTGGAAGCTCGGCATCATCGTGCTGGTCATCGTGGCCTTCCTGGTCACCGCGTTCCACGGGGTGAACTTCTCCAGCCACGGCTTCGCGCCGTCCGGGCAGCACGGGATCTTCACGGCCATCGCCACGGCCGGCATCACGTTCTCCTTCCTCGGCTTCCGGCAGGGCATCGAGCTGGCCGGCGAGTCGAGCAACCCGCGCCGCAACGTCCCGTTCGCGGTGATCGGCTCGGTGCTGATCACGATGATCATCTACATCGGTCTGCAGGTGGCGTTCATCGCCGCGGTGCCGGAGGACACCCTCGGCAAGTCCGGCAGCTGGGCCGACCTCACCTTCAAGGACGCCTTCGGCCCGCTCGCGGCCATCGCCTCGATCCTGGGCCTGACCTGGCTGGCCGTGCTGCTGTACGCCGACGCCATCGTCTCGCCCGGCGACACCGGCCTGATCTACACGGCCATCACCTCCCGGCTCGGCTACGCGATGGCGCAGAACGGCAACGTGCCGAAGCCGGCCGCCAAGCTCACCCGGTCCGGCGTGCCGTGGGTGTCCACCATCATCGCGTTCGTGGTCGGCTTGGTCATCTTCCTGCCGTTCCCGAGCTGGCAGCAGCTGGTCGGGCTGGTCACCGGCGCCACCGTGCTGTCCTTCGGCTCCGGCCCGCTGGTGTTCGCCGCGCTGCGCCGGGAGATGCCGGACCAGTCGCGCGGGTTCCGGTTGCCGGGCGGGGACGTGATCCCCTTCCTGGCGTTCTTCTCGTCCAACATGATCGTGTTCTGGGCCGGCTGGGGCACCAACTGGAAGCTGTTTCTCGGGGTGCTCATCGGGCTGGTGCTGCTCGGCATCTTCCGGGCCACCGGCTCGGTGCACCTGCCGCACATGAACTGGCGGGCCGGGTCCTGGACCATCCCGTGGCTCGGCGGACTGGCGCTGATCAGCTACCTCAGCGACTACGAGGGCACCGGGCTGATCGGACTGGGCTGGGGCTTCGTGGTGAACCTCGTGTTCAGCGCGCTGATCTACCTGATGGCGCTGAAGGTGCGGCTGTCCGGCGACGCCGTCCGGGAGATCATCGAGACGTCGCCGCACGACGAGGTGGCGCACGACGGCGGCGAGGACGGCGTGCTGATGCCGTCCCAGGCCGCCGGCGAGGACGCCGCCGACGGTCGTACCGAGAGCGGACGCGGCACCGACGCCGTACCGGGGCAGCGTGCCGGTGATGCCACGGTCGGGGCGTCCGACGCCCTACCGGGACAGCGTGCCGACGCCGACCTGGACGAGGCGCCCGACCGGCGCCGGGGTGGTCCCGCGGCAGAGTGAACCATCCGGAAAGGACCCGTCGGCCAGGCCGACGGGTCCTTTCCGTTGTTGTCTACCGGAGCTGCTCGGCCCGGCGAGGGCGTCTTCGTGGTCCCTGCCGGCCTCCGTTCGGCGTGGCCTACCGGTGTTGCTCCGTTGTCCCCTGCCGGTTTCCGTCGGTCAGACGCCGGCCTCGTCGCCGCCCGGGCCGGGGAACGCGGCCGCCGCATCCGGCCCGCCCGAGGCCAGCGCCGCGGCCTGCTGCGGCCAGGTGGGCAGGCTGGCCGGCACCCGCATGCCGGCGCCGCGGACCGTGGCCCGCAACGCCTCCACATCGGTGCCCGCGAGCTGGCGGTACGTCCGGACGCCCGCCTGCCGCAGGGCGGCGGCCATCTTCGGGCCGACGCCCTCGATCCGGCGCAGGTCGTCATCGGGGCCCGGTTCCGCCGCCTCCGCAGGGTCGGGACTCGCGTCGAGCGGAGCCGCGCCGATGCTCTCCCCGGTGGCCGGACCGGGTACGGCCGGGGTGGGCGCCACCGGAGCTCCGGCCGCGGCGGCCGGCTCCGGCGTGGCCTGCGCGGGTACGGTCGGTGCCGGCTCCCCTGCCACCGGCGTCCCGGCCGCGGCGGTCGGTGCCGGGGCCACCGTCGTGCCGTCGCTCGGTCCGTCCGCGTTCGGCGCGTCCTCGCGTACTGCGTCCTCGTTCGGCGCGTCCTCGCGTGCTGCGTCCGCGTTCGGCGCGTCCTCGCGTGCTGCGTCCTCGTTCGGCGGGTCCTCGCGTGCTGCGTCCTCGTTCGGCCCGGCAGCGTCCTCGGCCGCGAGCCCGGCCGCCGATTCCCGGCTTGCGGCCGGTTCCGATTCGTCTTCCGGCTCCGGGTCGGCCGCGGCCGCGCCGTCATCGGCGGGCGTCCCGGCGACCGCCGACGACTCGACGGCCTCGGGCGGCGGTACGTCCTCGACGGCGGTCACCGGCTCGCTCGGCGCCATGGCACCGGCGGAGGCGGCGATCTCATCCCGATCCGCCGGGCCGGTCGGTCGGCCGTCGTTGGCCACCGCCGCCGCGGGGGCTTCGTCCAGTGAGGTCCCCGGCATGGCGTCCACCGGGGCCGTCGCCTCGTCGTCCACCGGGGCCGCCGGGTCTTCGTCCAGCGAGGTCGTCGAGTCATCGGCCGCCGAGGCGGGCGGGTCTTCGTCCAGCGAGGTCGCCGCTTCTTCGTCCGCCCCGGCCGCGCCGGTCGTCGTTTCAACGCCGGTCGCCGTTTCAACGCCGGTCGCCGTTCCGGTCCGCCGCCCGCGATCGGGCGAGTCCAGTTCGGACGCGGCCTCGGAACCGGCCTCGCCGGTGCGATCGTCGATGACGGTCACGGCGTCCGGCGCGGTCGGCCCCGGCACGTCGGCCTGGGGTGTCGAACCGGCGCCGACCGCGAGGCCCGTTCCGGCAGAGCCGTGCGCGGTCTGCCCGCCGGCCCCACCGCGCAGCCTGCCGGCAATGAGCCAGCCCGCTGCCAGCCCAATGAGCAGCACCAACAGCAGAATCAGGGTGTGCCCGAGCGTCCACGCCACGGCCGTACCTCCTGGGGAGTCGCGCCTGCGGCGCGGGAAAGAGTCGAGGCAGCTTCGCATATCACGGCCGGTGGCGACAGTCGCCCCTCGGGCCGCGTGCCAGCGGTACGCCGAAGGGCCGACCCCGGGTGGGGTCGGCCCTTCGGTTGGTGTTCCGGGTCAGTGGCTGTAGCCGCGGGTGGCCATCCAGTTGGCCAGGTCGGTGGTGTTCATCCAGTAGCTGGCCACGTTCGGGTTGGCCGAGTCGGCGATCTTCACCTGGTTGCCGTCGCCGCGGTAGCCGTGTACGGCGATGTAGTGGCCGCCTTCGTAGCTGTGGGTGATGCCGTCGGTGTCGGTGGCGGTGCCGGCGACGTTGGCCACGAGGGCGCGGTTGTCGTCGATGGTTGCCTTGACGTCCTGCTGAAGCTGGGCGGCCTGCTCCGGCTTCACGTCGGGGCTGGTCAGGGCGGTGGTGTGGTACTTCTCGGCGCCGAGGATCTTGTTGAGGGCGCGGGTGATGTCCTCGGCGCTGTTGGTGCCGGCCTCGGTGGTGCCCATCTCCTTGGCGAGGTCGTCGACGCTGATGGCGTGGCCGTCGGCGGACAGGGCGTTGCGGGTGGCGGCGGGCCCGCAGTAGTAGAAGTTGGGCTGCGCCTCGTAGTTGACGTTCAGTTCCTTGCCGCCGCCGCTGTGGTTGTCGCGGCCGCGACCGTCGTCGCGGGTGTCGCCGGGCTTGCTGCCGCCGCGGCCGTCACCGGTGCCGCGGTTGCCGTTGTCGCCGCCGCGGTCGTTGCCGTTGCCGTGGTTGTCGTTGCCGTCCTGGGTGTGCACGACCGTGCTGTTGCCGGTGTGCGCGGGGGCGGCGTGGGCCTCGGTGGCCAGGGTGAGCGGGCCGGCGATGGCGCCGGCGGTGAAGGCGAGGCCGGCGCCGGTGAGGGCGGCCTTGCGCAGGATGGGGGTGCCGATGCTGCTGGGCAGGAAGCGGGTGAAGGTGGTCATGGTGATCGCCTTTCATCCGAGGGTGCGGCACGCGGGGGCGTGCCGGGTGGGGGGTGTTTTCGCACCGGGGCGCGCGGGGGCGTGCCGGGTGGGGGGTGTTTTCGCACCGTGGCGCGCGGGGGCGTGCCGGGTGGGGGTCTGTTGGGGGCCGCGCGCTGCCGAGGTCCGCTCCGGGGGAGGGTTCGCTGGTGGCGCGGGAACCCTGTACAACGTCCCGGGCCCGGGAGGCGTTCCCGGCGGGGCGGTGACGGCCGCCACCGCTGTCCGCTCGGGCGGGCCGTGGTGGCCGGCCCACGTACAACGCCCCGGGTCGGGGGTGCGTTCCCGGCGGGCCGGTGACGGCCGCCACCGCCGCCCGCATGGGCGGGCGGGGTGCATCGGGGTGTGACGCCCGCATGCCGAGTCGGCCATGTCATCGGGACCGGCATCCGCCAAGCCGATCGTGACGATCAGCCCATAAGGTCGGATATCGAACATCCGCCCCCGAGCCGTGCCGGGTGGCGGCGCGGCCGGTTGTGGATCGTGGCTTCCCCTACCGGTTAGGCGGTGCGGGATTCACGATCCACAACCGCTGGGACGCGGCTGTTCGTCCACATTGGGTCTTGCGGGTTACGACGGTGCTAAGACCTTTCGATAAGTCGATGGCTTCGCTAGCATTACCGCCAAGTAACAACAGCTCTTCCCCGAGGCCACGCGCGCGGCTAGAGGTTCCCCCACCCCTGCTCGTGGAGGTCCACCCATGCCTCTCCGCCAGCTCCGTCGCGCCGTACTCGCTCTGGCCCTGACCCTCGGCGCCGTGCTTGTCGGCGTCGGTGTCCCGGCCGCCGCCCACGCCGCCACGGCCGTGAACTACGTCGCGCTGGGCGACTCCTACTCGTCCGGTGTGGGCGGCGGGTCGTACGACCTGTCGACCTGCCTGCGCAGCGCCAACTCCTATCCGAAGCTCTGGGTCGCGTCGCACGCCGTGAACAGCTTCTCGTTCCCCGCCTGCGGCGGCGCGGTGACCTCGGATGTCATCAACAACCAGGTGTCCGCGCTGACCGGCAGCACCACCCTCGTCACCATCACCATCGGCGGCAACGACGCCGGCTTCGCCGACGTCGTGAGCAGTTGCCGGTTCGGCAGCGACAGCGCCTGCGCCACCGCGGTGAACGGGGCCCGGGCGTTCGCCACCGGTACGCTGCCCGGCCGGCTCGACCAGACGTACGCGGCGATCCGCAGCCACGCGCCGAACGCCCGGCTGATCGTGCTCGGCTACCCGCGGCTCTTCGAGACCGGGTACTGCGGCCTGCTGGCCATGAGCACCTACAAGCGAACCATCCTCAACCAGGCCGCCGACGTGCTGGCCGGCGTCATCGCCGATCGGGCCGCCGCGGCGGGCGCCACGTTCTCCGACGCCCGCCCGTACTTCGCCGGGCACGGCGTCTGCGCGTCGAGCCCGTGGATCAAGGATGTCACCGGCGTCATCGAGGCGTACCACCCGAACGCCACCGGCTACCGGTACGGCTATCTGCCCACGCTCGACGCCGTTACCGGCTGACGCCGGCGGCATTCCGGCGACTATCCGTAAACCGGCGGTGGCACCCAGTGGTGTCACCGCCGGACAGTTTCTCCCGCTCTCCACGGGCGCTGTCGGAAAAGCGATGAGCCCGCTGTCCGTCCCGTTCTTGCCAGCTGTCCGATCGGGTGGCCCGGCCGGCGGGGCGGGGCGGACCGCCCGGTCCGGACGGCCGGAAAATGCGCTCGCTCGGAATGCGTCCGAATTCGCGCGCCGGTTGGCGTCCACGTCGGACGGTGTCGGGACTTGTGCTCCGCCGATCGGCCGCTGACCAGCGAATCAGCCCCGCGTTGCGGTCACGGGCGCCGGTCACCGAGGCGGTGACCGGCCGCGACCCGGGGTCGATTCCGGGCTTCGGAAGGGTGGAAGTTCCACGAATGCGCTGCAAATTGGGATCTGGCAATGGCGGGAACGCGCGAGTATGGTGCCGACATTACGCCGCCATTACCTAACAGAGCCGCCGCTCGACCGCCGACCGATGTTCCACCGGGTGGCGCCGTCGCTCGCCGGCGGAACGCGTCCGAAGGGCCCAACGCACCAGCGGGAGGGGCACGATGAACGATACCGCTCCGTCCGGCTGTACCACCCGACAGCCCGTACGGCTGGTCATCACCGTGCCCGAGCCGCAGGTCCCGACCCCGCTGATCGACTGGCTGCATCAGCGGCCCGAGTTCCGGCTGTCGGTGGCGGAGACCGGGCGGCGGGCGCCCCTGGGCGACAGCGTTCTGGTGGCCGTTGTCGCCGAGAGCCTGCTTCCCGGCCTGTTCGACCTGCTGAAGAGCTGGCTGGCCGGGCAGCGCGCCGGCGCGGGCCTGCGGGTCCGGTTGGGCGAGGCCACGCTCGAGATCCAGGCTGACGGACGGACCGATCCACTGCGGCTGCTCGCGGACCTGCGTCGGGGCGCCGATGCCCGGGGCGCCGACGGGCGGGGCGCCGATGCTCGGGGTGCCGATGCCCGGGGTGCCGATGTTCGGAGCGCCGATGTTCGGGGCGCCGATGGGGGCGCGGACGCCCGGAGCGTTGACGCCCGGAGGGATGACCCGCGCAGGGCCGATGCGCGGGGCGCGGATGGGCGCAGCGCAAACGGATTGGTGGCGGGCGTCCCGCCCGCCCCGGACCGCCGGGAGGCGAGCTAGGCCGCGGGCCCCGAATCCCGCGCCGGCTGGCCGTCCGCCGGCCGGCTGTCCGCCGGCCGGTCGGCCAGCCATTCCGGGGCGAGCAGCGACCAGATCTGCGTGTCGTGCCGGCGGCCGGCGTGCGGGTACGCCTGCCGCAGCGTCCCGTCCAGGGTCATGCCGAGCCGCCGCGCCACGTTTCCGCTGCGGACGTTCTCCGGCGAGGTGTGCCACTCCACCCGGTGCATGCCGCGCTCCCGGAACGCCCAGTCCAGCAGCCGGCGGGCGGCGATGGTGATCAGCCCGTGTCCCTCGGCGGCCCGCTCGAGCCAGCAGCCCAGCTCGCAACCGCCGCCGGCGGCGTCGAAGTGGAAGTACATCAGCCCGCCAACCAGCGTGCCGTCCAGCCAGATGCCGTAGATCCGGCCGGTGTCGGCCGCCTGCATGTCGGCGTACCGCTGCAGGGTCGCCCGCGCCGAGTCCAGGTCGGTGCTGAAGCTGGCCCACGGGATGAACTGCTGGACGGTGGGTCGGGCCCGCTCGATGTGCGCGAAGAACTCGCCGGCCTGCCACGGCTCCAGCGGGCGCAACTGGGCGTTTGCGGTGAGCTGGACCGCGTACATGGAAACCCCCCGTCGGTGATCGTCGAGCCACCCTAGCCGGCCGCCGCCGGCACGGCCGGCCCGCCACGGGCAGCCGGCACCGGCCGCCGCCGCGGGCAGCCGGCACCGGCCGCCGCCGCGGGCGGGCGGCACCGGGCCCATCACGTCGGCCCGCCGAGCCCGGCACGGGCCGGTCGTCCCCGGCGGCGCCGGTCAGACGATCCGGGTGACGCCCTCGGCGGCGATCCGGCCGGGCAGCTCCGCGGGCTGGAGATTCGCGCACAGCACCACCGAGGCGCCCGCGAACAGCGGGGCCAGCAGCCAGAACACCGGATGGTCGCGTTCGGCCGCGTCCATCAGCACGCGGTCTCCGCGGCGCAGATCCTGCTGCTCGGCGATGGCGGCCGCGAGCGATCCCCACTCCCGGAAGGTGGTCCCGTCCACGCTGGCCGCCGCCTCGTCCCGGACCAGCGGGCCGCCGCCCCCCGGGCCCGGGTACCGGTCCAGCTCGGCCAGGAAGTCCCGGTAGCCGTCCGGCGCCGGCCGGCCCGGCACGTCCGGGGCCAGATCCAGCCGGAACCGGTGCCGGGCCGCCGGCACGTGGTCGAGCCAGTCGGCCAGCCGGTGCCGGGCCACGAACACCGCGTCGTACGGCTCCGCGGCGCCGGCGCCCACCTCCGGCAACCCGGCCGTCCGCGCCGACCGGTACGACACGGCGAGCCCGGCCGACCAGGCGCCGAGCAGCACCACGGCGGTCTGCCAGTGCGGCGGCAGCAGCACGGCCGCCCGGTCGCCGGTCGCCAGCTCGCAGCCCTCGTCGAGGAGCCGCGCGGTGCGCTCCGCCCATCGCCCCAGCCGCGCGGCGGACAGCTCGGTGCGCTCCCCGGTGGCGTCGTCGTAGAAGGTCAGCAACGGTCGGTCGGCCGGGCCGGCAAACAGCCCCGGCGCCCCCTGGGCGGCGAGCACGTCCATGCCCCGGCAGCCTACCGGCCCGCCGCTTGGATCCGGCCGACGACGGACCCGGGCGGCCACGGTCGCGGTCCGGGTACGGCGCCTGCTCAGAGATGCGTGCCGCGCCAGCGGTTGGTGGCGGCCTCCACCGCCTCCTGCTCATGCAGCGCGGCCTCCCGTACCCGGGTCCGAGCAGCCGCCCCGACGAACCGATGCACCAGGGTGAGGCTCAGGCCGATGGCGGTGAGCAGCGCGAGCGCGGCCACCGCCGGCAGCCTCGACGCGGGTACGGCCAGCGCGGCGAGCAGCGCCGCGGTGCCGATCGAGGCGTAGCGGATCGTGCGGAACGTCCGGAACACGACGGCCGCGACGCTGAGGATGTAGAGCGCCACCCCGACGTACAGCACCGCGACCTCGACGGTGTGCGGCTGGGACCGGTCGGGCGCGGCCGCCGCCCCGACGATCAGTTTCAGGCCGAGGGCCGTGCCGATCACTCCGGCGATCAACGGCAGGTGCAGGTAGGTGTAGGCGTCCCGGCCCAGGGTGATGCGTTCCTGACCTCGGGTTCCGTGCATGGCCTGCTCCACCGAGCTGGCCAGGGTGTCGAAATACGACCACCAGAGCAGGGCGATCAGCACGACACCCAGCGCGGCCGTCCCGACCACCGGCCAGGTGAGGGTGAGCCCCTCTCCCAGCCCGGCGCCGACGCCAAGCGAGAGCACGGATTCGCCGAGGGCGATCAGCACGATCTGGCCGTGCCGCTCGGCCCAGTGCCCCGCCGAGGTCACCGCCAGTCGCGCGTACGGCAGGGCGAAGCCCGCGGCGTACTCGACGAGCACCGCCGCGAGCCAGAGCCCGAGGCGGAGCCAGGCGGCCCCGCCCGGTCGGGCGACCGCGTGCGGCAGCAGCGCCGCCGCCAGGATCAGCGCCGTGGCGGCCAGGCCCGGTGCGCTGAGCGCCCAGATCTGCCGGGCCGGGCGGCCCGTGGCGCCCGGCACCAGCCAGTACGCCCCGGTGGTGATCAGCCGGACGGCGAGGTAACACACGGCGAACGCCACCGGGCCGGGCAGCCCCCCGGACCGGTCCACGAACGCCTCGGGGATCGTCAGCGCCAGCACGAAGGCGAGCACCATGATCGCGGCCCCGGCCACCGGAATCAGGCCCTGATCCGCCCGGACCGCGTTGCCCAGCAGCGCGAAGCTGCTCCAGCAGTACCAGAGCAGCGCCAGCACCACCCCGCCGGCCAGCAGCGTGCCGGCCGTGACCCGGTGCGAGAGCGTGTTGGCCAGGTTGACGAACGCGTACACGAAGACGAGGTCGTACAGCAGCTCCAGCCGGGTCACCCGGGACCCGGGCCCGGCCGGCACGAACCAGCCGGTACGGCGGTTCCCGGCGCGACTGCTCACCCGGCCAGTCTCCGGCCTTCCCGGTCCGGGCGGCGGCAGTTCCGCGGTTGCGGCGGCCGGACGCGGCTGCGCCGATCCGCCCCGCGTGCCCGGGTGACCGTGGGACGCTCGGGTACGGGGTGGCAGGGCGGGAGCGGATCGCGGAGGGGGTGCCATGGCCGACGCGCCGGAGGTCGACTACGCGCTCGACACGTACGAGTGCATCGTTTTCTATCCGGGACCGGCCGGCCGGGTGCTGCGGCCCGAGACCGCCCGCCGGATCCAGGGCGAGCACGCCGCGTACCTGCAGAAGCTGCACGACCGCGGGGTGATCCTGGTGGCCGGCGCGGTCGACGGGCAGGCCCGCAACCCGGATCCGCCGTGCGGCTTCGGGCTGTGCCGCACCGGCTCCACCGACGACGTCCGGCTGTTGATCTCCGCCGACCCGGGCGTCCAGGCCGGGCTCTACCGGTTCGACGTCCTGAGCTTCCTCGCTCCGGCGGGGTCGCTGGCGTTTCCGCAGGCCGCCGGCCGGGCGTTCCCGGCGGGCGGCGAGGAGTCCTGAGGACGTGAGCCGGGCGCCGGCCGCCGACGGGCGCGAGTACGATTCCCGCTTGCGGTCGCCGTTGCCCGCATTCGAATCCCGTCCGGCGTGTTCCGACCGCCGTTCGTCCAGCGCTCGATCGTTCCACGTACGGCGCAGGCGAAGCTTGGGCAAACGTTCCGGATTCCGACAGGGGCCGGCCGGCGAGCCGACCCGGAGGAGAGACTAGCCTCATGGGCGTGACACGCCGCGCGAAGATCGTCTGCACACTGGGCCCCGCGACCTCCTCGCCGGAGCGGATCCGGGGGCTGGTCGAGGCGGGCATGGACGTGGCCCGGCTCAATTTCAGCCACGGCAGCCACGACGATCACGAGAAGGTCTACCACCTGGTCCGGAAGGCCGCCGAGACCACCGGCCGGGCGGTCGCCGTGCTGGCCGACCTGCAGGGACCGAAGATCCGGCTCGGTCGGTTCGCCGACGGGCCGCACGAGTGGCGCACCGGCGACTCCGTGGTGATCACCGGCGACGACACGCCGGGCAGGCAGGACCGGGTCTCGTGCACCTACCGCAAGCTGCCCCAGGAGGTGAAGCCGGGCGACCGGCTGCTGATCGACGACGGCAAGGTGGCCGTCGAGGTCACCGCGGTCGACGGCAACGACATCCGATGCCTCGTCACCGAGGGCGGCCCGGTCTCCAACAACAAGGGCGTCTCGCTGCCCAACGTGGCGGTCAGCGTGCCGGCCATGTCGGAGAAGGACGCCGAGGATCTGCGCTTCGCGCTGCGGCTCGGCGCCGACCTGGTGGCCCTGTCGTTCGTCCGGTCCGCCGAGGACATCAAGCTGGTGCACGGCGTCATGGCGGAGGTCGACACGCACCGCCCGGTGCTGGCCAAGGTCGAAAAGCCGGAGGCCGTCGACAACCTCGAGGCCATCGTGGCGGCCTTCGACGGCGTCATGGTGGCCCGCGGCGATCTGGGCGTCGAGCTGCCCCTGGACCAGGTGCCGCTGGTGCAGAAGCGGGCCGTTCAGCTGTGCCGGGAGAACGCCAAGCCGGTCATCGTGGCCACCCAGATGCTCGACTCCATGATCGAGAATTCCCGGCCCACCCGGGCGGAGGCATCGGACGTGGCGAACGCCGTCCTCGACGGCGCCGACGCGGTGATGCTGTCCGGTGAGACCAGCGTCGGCAAGTATCCGGTGCTCACCGTGAGCACCATGGCCAAGATCATCACCACCACCGAGGCCGGGTCGATCGGCGTGCCGCGGTTGCAGCATGACCCGCGTACCCATGGCGGCGCGCTCACCTCCGCGGCGTCGGCCATCGCCCGGGCCATCAACGCCAAGGCGCTGGTGGCGTTCTCGCAGACCGGCGACACCGTCCGCCGGCTGTCCCGGCTGCACTGCGACCTGCCGCTGCTCGCCTTCACCCCGGTGCCGGAGGTGCGGGACCAGCTCGCCCTCTGCTGGGGTGTGGAGACGTTCCTGATGCCGTTCGTGCAGCACACCGACGACATGTTCCGGCAGGTCGACCAGGCGCTGCTCGGACTGGACCGGGCCAACCCGGGCGACTACGTGGTGATCGTGGCCGGCAGCCCGCCCGGCACCCCGGGGTCGACCAACACGCTGCGGGTGCACCAGCTCGGCTCGCTGGTCGACGCGGCGGACGCGCGGGGGCGCCGGTGACCGGCGAGGTCCTCGTCGGTCAGGCCGCCGTGGACCAGCTGCTGGAGGTGCTCGACCTCGAGCAGCGGGCCGAGATGACGTTCCGGGGCGTGAGCCCGCCGGTCGGGCCGCAGCGGGTGTACGGCGGCCAGGTCGCGGGCCAGGCACTGGTCGCGGCCGGCGGCACGGTCGTGCCGGACCGGTTCGTGCACTCCCTGCACGGCTACTTCGTCCGCCCGGGCGATCCGGCCGAACCCATCGAATACCAGGTCGAGGCCGTCCGGGACGGCCGCTCCTTCTCGGTACGCCGGTCCGTGGCCCTGCAGCACGACAAGCCGATCTTCTTCATGTCGGCGTCCTTCCAGCGCGCCGAGGAGGGGCTGGATCACCATGCGCCCAGCCCGCCGGACGTACCGCCGCCGGACGAGGTGCCCACCATGGCCGACCGGCTCGCCCGGTACCCGGAACGGCTGGGCATCTGGGGCCAGATCCCGCGGCCCATCGACGTCCGGTACGTCGGCGAGCCGGGCTGGGTCCGGCCGGGCAGCCGGCCGGCCGACCCGCACCAGCGGGTCTGGATGCGCATCGACGGCAAGCTGCCGGACGACCCGCTGTTGCACGCCTGCGCGCTGACCTACGCCTCCGACCTGACCCTGCTCGACTCGGTGCTCTCGGTGCACGGCGAGGTGTGGGGCCCGGGCGGCGTGGTGGGGGCCAGCCTCGACCACGCCCTGTGGTTCCACCGCCCGTTCCGGGCCGACGAGTGGTTCCTGTACGACTGCTGGAGCCCGTCCGCCTCCGGCGCCCGCGGGCTGGCCACCGGCCGGATGTTCACGGTCGACGGTCGGCAGATCGCCAGCGCCGTACAGGAGGGGCTGCTGCGCCGGGTTGGCGCGTGACCCGGTCCGCCGCCCGTCGGCCCGCCGCCCGTCGGTCCGCCGCCCGGCGCGTCCGGGCCGGCGACTAGCCTGATCCCGTGCGACTTTCCGCCCGGGTTGACTATGCGCTGCGTGCCGTTGCCGAACTCGCCGCCGCCGGCGGCCCGGCCGCCGGTGGGACGGCCGCCGGTGGGACGGCCGCCGGTGGGACGGCCGCCGGTGGGACGGCCGCCGGCGGGACGGCCGCCAAGGGCGCCGGCGCGGGCCCGCGCCGGCCGGGTGGCCGGGGACAGGGTGACCGCCGGCTGGTGACGGCCGAGCAGGTCGCCCGCGCCCAGGGCATCCCGCCCAAGTTCCTGGAGAGCATCCTGCTCCAGTTGCGCCGCGGCGGGATCGTCCAGGCCCAGCGTGGCCCGGAGGGCGGCTACACGCTGGCCCGGCCGGCCGAGCAGATCTCGCTGGCGGACGTCATCCGGGTGATCGACGGCCCGCTCGCCAACGTCCGCGGCCAGCGCCCGGAGGATCTGGGCTACCAGGGCGCCGCCCGGGCCCTGCAGGAGGTGTGGATCGCCCTGCGCGCGAGCGAGCGGCAGATCCTCGAGCTGGTGACCGTCGCCGATGTGGCCACCGGCCAGCTTCCGGACCCGATCACCGAGCTGACGGCCGACCCCGAGGTCTGGGTCTGACGGCGGCGGTCCGGGTCTGACCGGCGATTTGCACCCTACGCCGGACCCGCCACGCGGCCGCGCTGGGCAGCCAGCCGGTGGCCGAGCTCGACCCCGTCGCCGGCTGGCCGCAGGCCGCCTGCGTCAGTGGCGCAGGCCGCCGGCCACCCGGTCGGCGACCAGCTCGAACGACCGGACCCGGTCGGCCAGGTCGTACACCATGGTCGTGAGCATCAGCTCGTCGGCGCCGGTCCGCTCGACCAGCTCGGTGAGCTGCCGGCTGACCGTCTCGGGCGAGCCCATGGCCTGCCCCTCGCGCCGCTGGGCCACGAACTCCCGCTCCAGCTCCGAGTACGGGTACGCGGCCGCCTCCTCCGGGCTGGCCAGCGGCTGCGGCCGCCCGGAGCGCAACCGCAGGAACGACAGCGAGCTCGGGCCGGCCAGCCACTCCGCCCGCTCGTCGGTGTCGGCGCAGACCACGTTGACGGCCACCATCGCGTACGGCCGGTCCAACCAGCGCGACGGGCGGAACGACTCGCGGTACAGCGCGAGCGCCGGCAGCGTGTTCCCGGCGCTGAAGTGGTGCGCGAACGAGAACGGCAGCCCGAGCAGGCCGGCCAGCTGCGCGCTGAAGCCGCTGGAGCCGAGCAGCCAGACGGCGGGCATGTTCCCGTGGCCCGGCGTGGCCGTGATCGGTCCGCCGCGCTCCCCGGTGAAATAGTTGATCAGATCGCCCAGCTCGCGCGGGAAGCCCTCGGCGGACAGCCCCTCCATGGTCCGCCGCAGCGCCAGCGCGGTGACCTGGTCGGTGCCCGGCGCGCGGCCGATGCCCAGGTCGACCCGCCCCGGGTGCAGCGCCTCCAGCGTGCCGAACTGCTCGGCCACCACCAGCGGCGCGTGGTTGGGCAGCATCACCCCGCCCGATCCGACGCGGATCGTCGAGGTGTTCGCCGCCAGGTGTGCCAGCAGCACCGCGGGGGCCGAACTGGCGATCCCCGGCATGTTGTGGTGTTCGGCCACCCAGAACCGGCGGTAGCCGAGCTGCTCGGTGCGCCGGGCCAACTCGGTGGTGTGCGCCAGGGCGGCGCCCGCGCCGGTGCCGGCGGCCACGGGGGCCAGGTCGAGGACGGAGAGCGGTACGTCGATCACGCCTGTGCCCAACGGCCAGCGAGCCGGAATTGTTCCGCCCGGTGGCGCGGATCTCCCGGCCGGCGCGGCTGACCCGGACCTCGGGCGCTGCGGATCCGCCCGTCAGCGCTTCGGGCCGACGTGCCGGTCCAGCGCGGCCACCGCGTCCCGGCGGGCCACGGAGAGCGAGTTGGGCCGGTTCATCCGCCAGGCGATGCCCAGCGCGTCCAGCGACTCCTGGCACAGTCGCATGATGTCGGCCGAGAGGTTCACGAACACGTACCGGGGATAGACGTACGTCCGGCCGCGGGTGCGGACCTGGTTGGCGAAGCGGGCGCCGTCGGAGTGGAACAGGCCGCGGAGAAAGGGGCCGCGATGTCGATCGATGATTGGCTGTTGCCACTCCGCCAGCTCGATCGGCCGCTCGTGCTTCTTGCCCGGCCCGTGCTGGGGCAGCAAGCACGGCCAGTGCCTGCCGTAGCTCTGCACCGACACGCAGCCTGGCTGGGGAACCCGGCGCACCGACGTGGCGAGGACCACCAGCATGGCCCGCTCACACTCGTCGATGAGCCCCGGCCACTTCTCGGCGCAGGCGATCCGGAGCACCGGCACCCGGGCAGAGGTGACCAGGTGCCCGTCACCCAGGTAGAGGCCCAGCAGGTAGGCGTAGGCAAGTTCATCCGGGTTGTCGGCAATGGACGGATGGCAGCGGAAGCAGCGCGCGGCCGTGCCCGCTTGCCGGTCGTCGACCGGATGCCGCCGGCACCACTCCCGCACCGTGTGATAGGGCAGGCCGAGGGTGCGTGCGGTGTCCGCCATGGTGACGCCGGCGCGGAACATCTCCCGGGCGCGAGCCCGGACCTCAAGAGAATGCACACCGGGATTGTCGAACGGCAGTACGACAAAATTGCCTAAAGGCGATTGGCGTGCCCCCGGTGGGATTCGAACCCACACTGTCGGAGGTTTGAGCTCCGTGTCTCTGCCCTTGGACTACGGGGACTTTCGGTCGGAACGGCGTTACGGCCACTCCCAGGGTACCCACTACGCTAAGGGCGGTGGCACCCGGTCCGGGTGCGTGATAGCCGAACACTCGTGGGGGTACGGGCTCGTGGCCGAGACGCAGGCTGGGGTGGAGCGCCGCCGGGTGCTCATCGCCGAGGATGAGGCGCTGATCCGGCTCGACCTGGCCGAGATGCTGGTCGAAGAGGGCTACGACGTGGTCGGGGAGGCCGCCGACGGCGAGACCGCCGTGCGGCTGGCCGAGGACCTCAAGCCCGACCTCGTCATCCTCGACATCAAGATGCCGATCATGGACGGGCTGGCGGCCGCCGAGCGGATCGCCGGCGCCCGCATCGCACCGGTGATCATCCTGACCGCCTTCAGCCAGCGTGACCTGGTGGAGCGGGCCCGCGCGGCCGGTGCCATGGCCTACCTGGTGAAGCCGTTTCAAAAGAGTGACCTGGTGCCGGCCATCGAGATCGCGCTGTCCCGCTACTCCGAGGTCTCGACGCTCGAGGCGGAGGTGGCCAGCCTCACCGACCGGCTGGAGGTCCGCAAGACCGTTGAGCGGGCGAAGGGCGCGCTCATGACGGCGTACGGGATGACCGAGCCGCAGGCGTTCAAATGGATCCAGCGGACGGCCATGGACCACCGGATGACCATGCGGGACGTTGCCGAGCGGATCATCGCGGAAAACCTCGGCACCGGCGCGGCCCCCGCCGAGGGGCCGCCGGCCGGCTGAGCCGTACCCGGTTGAGCCGTCCGCCACGGTTGAGCCGTCCGCCACGGTTGAGCCGTCCGCCACGGCTGAGCCGTCCGCCACGGCTGAGCCGTCCGCCACGGCTGGGCCGTCCGCCACGAGCCGTCGGCGCCGCGTCTCCGCACCGGCCCGCGCGCCCAGCGGCGCGTGTCGATACCATCTCGGCCATGGTTCGGGGGGCGCGGGTGCTGGCGGCCGGGATGGCCGCCGCGGTGCTGCTCGCCGGGTGCCCGGCGCGCCGAGCCGCGCCGGCCGTACCGGCGTCGCTGGACTGGCGGGCGGTCGAGTTGCCGGCCCCGCCCGGTCCGCCGGGCGCGGCGCTGCCGCGTGACGTGGTGGCCTGCGCCGGCACCTGGTTCCTGGTCGGCGGCCTGCGGGACGCGGCCGGGCAGACCCGGCCGGCGGCCTGGGTCAGCCGGGACGGCGCCGCCTGGTCCGCGCTGCCGGTGGCGGGCCGGAGCTTCTATGGCAGGCAGAACGTGTTGTACGCGGCCGGCTGCCGGGACGGCCGGCTGGCGGCGGTGGGCGCCAAGAACGGCGGGGCGCACGGCAACCCGCGCACGTCGCTGTGGCGCCAGTCGGGAACCGGCCTGGTGGAGGTCGCGGCGCCCACCGACGCCACCGGTGCGCCGGACGCGGTGAGCCTGGCCCGGATCGCCGGTGGCCCGGCCGGCTGGCTGGTCACCGGGGACCGCGCGGGCGCCGCGAGCGTGTGGCCGTCGGCGGACGGGTCGGCGTACCGGGGGCCGGTGGCGCTGGCCGCCGCGGCGGCCGGCGGCCGGCCGCGGGCCTTCGACGCGGTGGCCACGGGCTCGGGCTGGCTGGTGGTGGGCGCCGTGGACGTGCCCGGCCGGCTGGAACCCGCGCCGGCCGTGTGGCAGGGCGACGCGCGGGGCTGGCGTACGGCGTCATTCGACACCGCCGCGGCCGGCGGCCCGGCGTCCGGCGCGTCGCCGGCCGACGGCGGTGCCGGCCAGGCGGGCGAGTTGCACCGGGTGGTGGCGCTGGGCGACGCGGCCGTGGCGGTCGGACCGGCGGAATCCGGGTTCGGAGCCTGGCGGGTAGGTCCGGACGGGGCCGCCGCGCTGGGCCGGTTCGGGGCGGACCGGGCCGGCGATTCGGGTGGCGCGCCGGCGGTGCACGGGCTGGCCGCGGCCGCGGGCCGGCTGGTGGCGGCGACCGCCGACTCGGCCGGCTACGCGCTGTGGATCTCGGCCGACGCGGGCGCGAGCTGGCGCTCGCTGGCCGCGCCGGCCGCCCTTCCGCCGGCCGGCGGGGATCGCCGGGTGTCGGTGGCCGGCGCCGGCGACCGGGTGGTGGTGGCCGTGGACGACGCCGGCCGTCCGGGCGTCTGGTGGGCCCCGCTGGGGGCCGGCTGAGCCGGCGCATCGCTGGCCCGGCTGAGCCGGCGTGCCGCGGGTCCGGAAGAGGCCGGTGCGGGGCCGGAAAGGGGTCGGTGGCGCGTGGCCCGGGAGGGTCGGTGTCGTGGGGCCCGGGGAGGGGCCGGTAAGGACCGGCCGGGGGTATTTCTGTTGCCCGGACCGTACCGGGATCGGCGGCCGTCGAATGGTTGCGTCTTACACACCCGAATACGTTTTCATGACGGCGTGTAACGGTTAGGTCAACGCGTCAGCCGGGGGCTATCCGGGCGCTTGCCGGGTGGGATAACGTCCCCGCCCAGATCGCGTGTGTGGTTAGGTTCGTCACGCCCACGGCAGGCGCACGGGGTGGTCTGGACCGCCCGGATGAGAAGGGGTTCGTGCCTTGAGGCAGAAGCTCGTACGTGTGGTCGGTGGGCTCGCGCTCGCCAGTGCTCTGGTGGTTGGAGCGTCCGCCTGTGGCGACAGCGGAGGTGGGGGTTCGGCGTCCGGCGACAAGTGCGGCCTCAAGCTGGCCTTCTTCGGCGCCCTGACCGGCGACGCGGCCAACCTCGGCATCAATATCAAGAACGGCGCCAAGCTGGCCGTCGAGGAATACAACGCGAAGCACTCCGACTGCAAGGTCGAGCTGCAGGAGCGGGACTCGCAGGGCGACGAGAAGCAGGCCCCCGGTCTGGCCCGTGAGGTCGTGAAGGACTCCAAGGTCATCGGTGTGATCGGCCCGGCGTTCTCCGGCGAGACCGAGGCGGCCGCCCCGATCTTCGAAGAGGCCAAGCTGCCGATCATCTCCCCGTCGGCCACCCGGACCAGCCTCGGCACGAAGGGCTGGAAGATCTTCCACCGGGGTCTGGGCAACGACGACTCGCAGGGCCCCGCGGCCGCCGCGTACATCAAGGACAGCCTGAAGGCCCAGAAGGTGTACGTCATCGACGACCAGTCGGCGTACGGCGCCGGCCTGGCCGACAACGTGAAGACCGCCCTCGGCTCGCTCAAGGTTGGCGACGACAAGGTCGAGCGGAACGTCACCAAGGACTTCAACCCGGTGATCACCAAGGTCAAGGCGTCCGGGGCCGACGCGGTGTTCTACGGCGGCTACTGCCAGGAGGCCGGCCTGCTGGTGAAGCAGATGCGGGCCGCGGGCGTCAAGGCCACGCTGGTGGCCGCGGACGGCGTGAAGGACCCGGGCTACATCACCACGGCCGGCAAGGAGGCCGCCGAGGGCAGCATCCTGACCTGCCCCTGCGCCCCGCCGACCGAGGCCAAGGGCAACTTCGCGCAGAACTACAAGGCCAAGTGGGGCCAGGAGTCCGGCACGTACAGCGACATCGCGTACGACGTGGCGAACATCTTCCTGAAGGGCATCGACGGTGGCAACACCACCAAGGACAAGATGCTGACCTTCGTCAACGGCGTGACCTACGAGGGTGTGTCGAACACCTACAAGTTCACCAGCGCCGGTGAGCTGGACCCGCAGTACCTGAAGATCTGGGCGTACAAGGTCGCCGGCGGCCAGATCGTCGCCGACAAGGAGATCAAGACGTCGTAATCCTGGGCCGGATCGTCCCGCGCGGACGGTCCGCCAACCGACGGATGGCGCGGCCGGGGGGATTCTCCCGGCCGCGCCCGCTGTCCGATCTCATTCGGAGACCGATGTGCATTTCGACCAGTTGTTTTCCAACTTCGGGGACCTGACCGTCCAGGGCCTCGCCCAGGGAGCCATCTACGCGCTGTTCGCGCTCGGCTACACGATGGTGTACGGCGTCCTGCGCCTGATCAACTTCGCCCACTCCGAGGTCTTCATGGTGGGCACCTTCGGGGCGTACCTGTCCTGGACCTGGCTGGGGCTCGACCAGAACTCGCCCACCCCGGCGCTGGGCACGGCCCTGCTGTACCTGCTGGTCGGCCTGGTGGCCGCCTGCGCCTTCTCGGCCGTCACGGCGGTGGCGCTGGAGTTCGTCGCGTACCGGCCGCTGCGCAAGCGGAACGCGCCGGTGCTCACCTTCCTGATCACCGCGATCGGCGCCTCGGTGGTGATCTCCGAGTTCGTCGGCGTGCAGACCCGGCGGGCGCCGCGGGCGGTGCCCACGCTGGTGCACAGCAAGGACCTGGTCAACATCGCCGGCACCTCGATCACCAACATCCAGGTGAGCATCATCGCGCTGGCGATCGTGCTGATGATCGCGCTCGACATGTTCATCAACCGGACCCGGCTGGGCCGGGGCGTGCGCGCCATCGCGCAGGACCCGAACACGGCCGCGCTGATGGGCGTGAACAAGGACCGGGTCATCTCGCTGGTGTTCCTGCTCGGCGGCCTGATGGCCGGCGCCGCGGCGCTGATGTACGACGTCAAGATCACCGGCACGAACAACAGCGTCGGCTTCGACCTGGGCATCAAGGCGTTCGCGGCCGCGGTGCTCGGCGGGATCGGCAACCTGCGCGGCTCGCTGCTCGGTGGCCTGCTGCTGGGCATGCTGGAGGGCTGGGGATCCGGCCTGTTCGGCCAGCAGTGGGTCGGCGTGGTGGCCTTCGTGGTGCTGATCGTGATCCTGCTGTTCCGGCCGACCGGCCTGCTGGGCGAGTCGCTGGGGAGGGCCCGGGCATGAGTTCGTTCGTCAACCGCTACCGCGCCGGGATGGACGCCGCGCGGGACCGCTGGGACGCGTTGCCCCGGCCGGCGCGCTGGCTGGTGCTGCTGCTGGTGGTCGTCTTCTTCTACGCGCTGCCGAACATCCAGATCCCGGGCATCGTCACCACCGAGACCGACTGGGCAACCACGCTGTTCACGATCGCCTACTACGTGCTGCTGGCGCTGGGGCTGAACGTGGTGGTCGGCAAGGCCGGCCTGCTCGACCTCGGCTACGTGGGTTTCTTCGCGCTCGGCGCGTACACGACCGCGCTGCTCACCTCCCCGGACAGCGACCTGGGCACCAAGTGGGGCTGGCTGGTCACCGTGCCGATCGCCATCGGCGTGGTGATGGTCTCCGGCGTGCTGCTCGGGGCGCCCACGCTGCGGCTGCGCGGCGACTACCTGGCGATCGTGACGCTCGGCTTCGCCGAGATCATCCGGGTCTTCGCCACCGCGCTGCCGGCGCTGCGTGGCCAGCGCGGTTTCGGAGAGATCCCGCACCCGCCGGGGCAGAAGTCCGACGGGCTGCCGCTGTTCGGCGTGATCGACACCCGGCCGTACTACTGGCTCGGGCTCAGCCTCATCATCATCGTCATCTTCGCGGTGCGGAACCTCGACCGCAGCCGGGTGGGCCGGGCCTGGGTGGCCGTCCGGGAGGACGAGGAGGCGGCCGAGGCCATGGGCGTGCCGACCTTCAAGTTCAAGCTGTGGGCGTTCGCCATCGGCGCTGCCATCGGCGGGCTCTCCGGCACGCTGTTCGCCGGCGAGCAGGGCTTCATCAACTCGACCAACTTCGCGCTGCTGTTCTCGATCCTGGTGCTCGCGGGCGTGGTGCTGGGTGGCTCCGGGAACATCGCCGGGGTGATCGTCGGCGGCGCGCTGATCGCGTACCTGCCGGAGCGGCTGCGCGGGCTCAAGATCGCCGGCCAGGACGCGTTCGAGTACCGCTTCCTGTTCTTCGGCCTCATCCTCATCATCGTGATGATCTTCCGGCCGCAGGGCCTGATCGCCAACCGCAGGCGGCTGCAGGAGCTCAAGGACCGGGAGAAGGAGGTGATCGTCGGTGAGTGACACCGGAAGCCCGGCCTCCGAGCCGGAGACCACGGCGACCACGCCGGAGACGACGGCGACCACGGAGGCCACGCCGGCCCCCGCGCCGCGGACCGCGGCCGAGTCGGACGCGGCCGTCGGGTCGGCGGGCGACGCCGAGCCCCGCGGCGACGCCGAGTCCCGGGTCGACACCGAGCCGCGCGGCGACGCCGGACCGGCGGCCGGCACGGCCGGCCGGCCGCTGCTGGAGATCGATGACCTCGGGCTGCGGTTCGGCGGCGTGGTGGCGCTGGACGGGATCTCCTTCGAGATCCGCGAGGGCGAGATCCTCGGCCTCATCGGACCGAACGGCGCCGGCAAGACGACCTGCTTCAACGCGATCACCGGCGTGTTCCGGCCCACCTCGGGCGACATCCGGTTCCGCGGCGAGTCGCTGGTGGGCCGCAAGAAGCACGCGATCACCAAGGCCGGCATCGCCCGTACCTTCCAGAACGTCCGGCTCTTTCCCGAGATGACGGCGCTGGAGAACGTCCAGGTCGGCGCGGACGCGCACCACAAGACCAGCGTGATCTCCGCGCTGCTCAGGCTGCCCCGGCACTGGCGCGAGGAACGCGAGGGCCGGGAGCGGGCGTACGAGCTGCTCGAGTTCGTGGGCATCCGCCGGCGCGCCGGTGAGCTGGCCCGCAACCTCTCGTACGGCGAGCAGCGCCGGCTGGAGATCGCGCGGGCGATGGCCACCCGGCCCACCCTGCTCTGCCTGGACGAGCCGGCCGCCGGCTTCAACCCGGCGGAGAAGGAGGACCTGCTCCGCCTGATCCGGTCCATCCGGGACACCGGCGTGACCGTGCTGCTGATCGAGCACGACATGCGGTTGGTCATGGGGGTCACCGACCGGATCGTGGTGTTGGAGTTCGGCAAAAAGATCGCCGACGGGCTGCCCGCGCAGGTGCGGGAGGACCCGAAGGTGATCGCGGCCTACCTGGGGGTACCGGACGATGCTGCTTGAGCTGGAGAACGTCAGCCTGCTGTACGGCCGCATCCAGGCCCTGCACGGCATCTCGCTGACCGTCGACGAGGGCGAGGTGGTGGCCCTGATCGGCGGCAACGGGGCCGGCAAGACCACCACCATGCGGGCCATCTCCGGAATCCGGCCCATCTCCGGGGGCCGGATCCGGTTCGCCGGCCAGGACATCAGCAAGCTGCGCGCCGACCTGCGGGTGGTGCGCGGCATCAGCCAGTCGCCCGAGGGCCGGGGCATCTTCCCGGGGATGACGGTCCAGGAGAACCTGGACATGGGGGCGTACACCCGCCGGGACCGGCCGGCCATCGCCAGCGACCTGGAGCGGGTGTACGAGCTGTTCCCGCGGCTGCTGGAGCGCCGGCGGCAGGCCGGCGGCACCCTTTCCGGCGGCGAGCAGCAGATGCTGGCCGTGGGGCGGGCCCTGATGAGCCGGCCGAAGCTGCTGCTGCTGGACGAGCCGTCGATGGGCCTGGCGCCCATGCTGATCCAGCAGATCTTCTCGATCATCACGGAGATCAACGAGCAGGGCACCACGGTCCTGCTCGTGGAACAGAACGCGCAGCAGGCGCTGTCCCGGGCACACCGGGCGTACGTGCTGGAAACCGGTCGCATCGTCAAGAGCGGCACCGGCCAGGACCTGCTGCGGGACACGGCGGTCAAGGAGGCCTACCTGGGTGTGGCCTAGGGTTGCCGGGTGGGTCTCGCGACCCGCCGGGCAACCCGGTCGGTCCCCCCGACCGCGGAACACCGCCCACCCCTTAAAAGGAGCACGACATGTTCACCAGCCCCACCACTTGGCGCCGGGCGGCCGTCGGCCTGGCCGGCGCGGCGCTGCTCACCCTGCCGCTTGCTGCCTGCGGCGAGAAGAAGGACGACACCCCCGGCGCCGGACCGACCGTGAGCGCCTCGGCCGACTCGTCGCTGGCCGCGAAGGTGCCGGACGCGATCAAATCGGACGGCGTGATCAAGGTCGGCACGGACTCCAGCTACGCGCCGGCCGAGTTCGTCGACACCGACGGCAAGACGATCGTCGGCTTCGACGTCGAGCTGTTCACCGCGGTGGCGCAGAAGCTCGGGCTGAAGGCCGAGTTCACCTCGGCCCAGTTCGGCGACATCATCACGGGCGTCAACTCGGGCAAGTACGAGGTGGGCGTCTCGTCGTTCACCATCAACCCGGACCGCAAGAAGCAGGCCAACATGGTCAGCTACTACCAGGTCGGCACGCAGTGGGCCACCAAGAAGGGCAACCCGGGCGGCATCAAGATCGACGACGCCTGCGGCAAGAAGATCGCGGTCCAGAAGGACACCGTGCAGGTGGACGACATCAACGCCCGGTCCAAGAAGTGCACCGGCGCCGGCAAGCCGGCCATCTCGGTCGACCAGTACCCCGGCCAGGACCAGGCCACCGCGGCCGTGGTCTCCGGCAAGGACGACGCCATGCTGGCCGACTACCCGGTGGGCGTGTACGCGGTGACGCAGTCCAACGGGCAGCTCGAGCTGCTGGACAAGATGTACGAGGCCGCGCCGTACGGCTACGTGGTGGCCAAGGACCAGACGGCGTTCGCGCAGGCGGTCCAGGAGGCCACCAAGGCGCTGATCACGGACGGGTCGTACAAGGCGATCCTGGACAAGTGGAAGGTCGCCGACGGTGCCATCACCGACCCGGCGATCAACCCGTGACATGAGCGAGCGCAAGCGATTCAGCGCGCAGCGCCGGCTGGGGCGCGGCGGGTGGGGAATCATCGGACTCTGCGCGGTGGAGCCTCATGGCGGCGCGGAGCGTAGCGGAGCGAAGACATGAGCGTCGAGTCTGATTCGACGGTACGGGCACGGCCGGAGCCGATCCGCGCCGTGCCCGTCCGGCACCCCGGCCGCTGGGTGGCGGTGGCCGTGCTGGCGGTGCTGGCGGCCATGTTCGTGCACATGCTGGTCACCAACAAGGCCTTCAACTGGTCCTTCATGGTCGACAACATGTTCCGGCCGCCGATCATCCAGGGCCTGCTGCGCGGCACGGTGGCGCTGACCGTGGGCGCCATGGTGATCGGCGTGGCGCTGGGCGTGCTGGTCGCGATCATGCGGCTGTCGCCGAACCCGATCCTGTCGACGGTGGCCTGGCTGTTCACCTGGTTCTTCCGGTCGATTCCCCGGCTGGTGCTGCTGGCCGTCTTCGGCAACCTCGGCATCCTGTGGTCCCGGATCGAGTTCGGGGTGCCGTTCGACCACCAGCTCGGCGCGCTGTTCGGGGTGCACGACCTGCAGTTGCGGGCGTTCGGCTTCACCTCCCGGGACGTGCTCACCGGGTTCACCGTGGCGCTGATCGGGCTGGCGCTGTCCGAGGCCGCGTACATGGCCGAGATCGTCCGGGCCGGCATCCAGTCGGTGGACGCCGGCCAGACCGAGGCCGCGCAGGCGCTCGGGATGACCCGGGGGCAGATCCTGCGCCGGATCGTGCTGCCGCAGGCCATGCGGGTGATCGTGCCGCCCACCGGCAACGAGACCATCGCCATGCTCAAGGACACCTCGTTGGTGATCTACGTGCCGGTGAGCATCGAGCTGTTCAACCAGCTCGACCAGGTGGGCAAGCGGACCTTCCAGCTGTTCCCCATGTACGTGGCGGCCTGCCTGTGGTATCTCTTCCTCACCAGCATCCTGCTGGTCGGGCAGTACTTTCTCGAGCGGCGCTACGGCCGCGGCTACGGCACCGCGGAGAACGCGCGGCTGCGGCTGCGCGGGATGGCCGCCGAACAGGGCGGCGGCGGCGCCGGATCGGCGGGTGTGTGATGACCGGAGTGGTGCCGACCCAGCCGGCTGCGCCGGCCGCCGAGGCCGGGCTGATGGTGCACGCCGACCAGGTGCACAAGTCGTTCGGCGCGGTCGAGGTGCTCAAGGGCGTCGACCTGCGGGTACGCCCCGGCGAGGTGTGTTGCGTGCTCGGCCCGTCCGGCTCGGGCAAGTCCACGCTGCTGCGCTGCGTCAACCACCTGGAGAAGATCAACGCCGGTCGGATCTGGGTGGACGGCGATCTCATCGGGTACGCCGAACGCGGCGGCCGGCTGCACGAGCTGCGCGAGAAGGAGGTGGCCGCGCAGCGCCGCGCCATCGGCATGGTGTTCCAGCGGTTCAACCTCTTCCCGCACATGACGGCGCTGGACAACGTGGTCGAGGCGCCGGTGCGGGTCCGCGGGGAGAAGCGCTCGGTGGTCCGGGACCGGGCCGCGGCCCTGCTCGAGCGGGTCGGCCTCGGCGACAAGGTGGGCAACTACCCGGCTCAGCTGTCCGGCGGCCAGCAGCAGCGGGTGGCCATCGCCCGGGCGCTGGCCATGGAGCCCAAGCTGATGCTCTTCGACGAGCCGACCAGCGCGCTGGACCCGGAACTCGTGGGCGAGGTGCTGGACGTGATGAAGAACCTGGCCGCCGACGGCATGACCATGGTCGTGGTGACCCACGAGATCGGCTTCGCCCGTGAGGTGGGCGACTCGTTGATCTTCATGGATGCCGGTGTGGTGGTCGAGTCCGGGGCGCCGCGCGAGATGATCGCCAACCCCCGGCACGAGCGGACGAAGGCGTTCCTGGACAAGGTGCTGTAGCCGCAGCCGGGTGGCGCCGCGCCGGCCGCGCTCCGCCGGTTAGGAAGGGCCCCTTCCTATACAAAAAGCGATAACAGGGGGCCCTTCCTTACGTCCGGGCTGTCGGTGGGGCCGGGTAGGGTCGCTGCCGTGACCGCTACGCCCCCGCGCCTGCTGCTGCTCGACGGACATTCCCTGGCCTACCGGGCGTTCTTCGCCCTGCCGGTGGAAAACTTCTCCACCACCACGGGACAGCCGACGAATGCGGTCTACGGCTTCACCTCGATGCTGATCAACGTGCTCCGGGACGAGCAGCCCACGCACATCGTGGTGGCGTTCGACGTGTCCCGCCGGTCGTTCCGGACGGAGAAGTACGCGGAATACAAGGCCGGCCGCAAGGAGAGCCCGACCGACTTCGCCGGCCAGGTGAGCCTGATCAAGGAGGTGCTGGACGCGCTGCGCATCCCGTTCGTGGACAAGCCGAACTACGAGGCCGACGACATCATCGGGACGCTGGCCTGCCAGGCGCGCGACGCCGGCATGTCGGTGCTGATCTGCACGGGCGACCGGGATGCCTTCCAGCTGGTCGGTGACCAGGTCACCGTGCTCTACCCGCGCAAGGGCGTCTCCGACCTGGCCCGGATGGATCCGGCCGCCGTGACCGAGCGGTACGGCGTCGGCCCCGACCGCTACCGCGACCTCGCCGCGTTGGTCGGCGAGTCCAGCGACAACCTGCCCGGCATTCCGGGCGTCGGTCCGAAGACCGCGGCCAAGTGGATCAACACGTACGGTGGGGTCGAGGGCGTGGTGGCGCACGCCGACGCGATCAAGGGCAAGGCCGGCGAGAGCCTGCGCGAGCGGCTGGCCGACGTGATCCGCAACTACGACATCAACCGCCTGGTCACCGACCTGGAGCTGCCGTTGGGCCCGGAGGACGCCCGGTGGACCGGGTGGGACCGGGAGGCCGTGCACCAGGTCTTCGACACGCTGGAGTTCCGGATCCTGCGCGACCGGCTCTATCAATACCTGGAGGCGGTCGAGCCGGAGGCGGAGGCCGGCTTCGAGCTGGCCGGCGAGCTGCTCGGCGCGGGGACGGTGGCCGGCTGGATCGAGTCGCACCTGCCGGCCGGCACCCGCTGCGGGCTGGCCGTCAGCGGCAGCTTCGGCCGGGGGACCGGGACGCTCACCGGGATGGCGTTGGCCACCGCCGACGGGGCGGCCGGCTGGTTTGATCCGGCCGCGCTGGAGCCGGCCGACGACGCCGCCGTGGGCGCCTGGCTGGCCGACCCCGGGCGCCCCAAGGTGCTGCACGACTCCAAGCCGGCCCTGCTGGCGTTCGCGGCGCATGGCTGGACGCTGATCGGCGTCGCCCGGGACACCGCCCTCGCGGCCTACCTGGCCCGGCCCGACCAGCGGTCGTACGACCTGACCGACCTGGCCCTGCGCTACCTGCACCGGGAGCTGAAGGTGGACGCCCCCACCGACGGCCAGCTCACCCTGGACGGGCTGGGCGACGACGGCGAGGTCGAGCAGAGCCTCATGCTGCGGGCCCGGGCCACCCTCGACCTGGCCGACGCCATCGACGCCGAGCTGTCCCGGGACGGCGAGCTGTCCAGCCGGCTGCTGGCCGGGGTGGAGCTGCCGCTGGTGGGCGTGCTCGGCGCGATGGAACGCACCGGCATCGCGGCCGACACCGGCTACCTGTCGGAGCTGGAGGCGTTGTTCGCGGCCGGGGTCAAGGACGCCGCGCAGGCCGCGTACGAGGTGGTGGGCCGGGAGTTCAACCTGGGCTCGCCCAAACAACTGCAGGAGATCCTGTTCACCGAGCTGGGGCTGCCGAAGACCAAGCGGATCAAGACCGGCTACACCACCGACGCCGACGCGTTGCAGTGGCTGTTCGTGCAGACCGAGCACCCGCTGCTGGCGCACCTGCTCCGGCACCGGGACGTGGCCCGGCTCAAGTCGACCGTCGACGGGCTGCTCAAGTCGGTCTCCGACGACGGCCGCATCCACACCACGTTCAACCAGACGGTGGCCGCCACCGGCCGGCTCTCCTCGACCGACCCGAACCTGCAGAACATCCCCATCCGCACCGAGGAGGGCCGGCGGATCCGCCGGGCCTTCGTGGTGGGGGAGGGGTACGAGTCCCTGCTGTCGGCCGACTACAGCCAGATCGAGATGCGGATCATGGCGCACCTGTCGGCCGACGCCGCGCTGATCGAGGCGTTCAACTCCGGCGCCGACTTCCACGCCGCCACCGCGTCGTCGGTGTTCGCGGTCGACCTGGCCGACGTGACGGCCGACCACCGGCGCAAGATCAAGGCGATGAACTACGGGCTCGCGTACGGGCTGAGCGCGTTCGGGCTGTCCCAGCAGCTCGGCATCTCCGCCGAGGAGGCCCGCGGCCTCATGGAGGAGTACTTCAGCCGGTTCGGCGGGGTACGGGACTACCTGCGCGAGCTGGTGGACCGAGCCCGGCGGGACGGCTACACGTCCACCATCCTCGGCCGCCGGCGATACCTTCCCGACCTGGTCAGCGACAACCGGCAGCGCCGGGAGATGGCCGAGCGGATGGCGCTGAACGCGCCCATCCAGGGCTCCGCCGCGGACATCATCAAGATGGCCATGCTCCGGGTGGACGGCGCGCTGCGCGAGTCCGGGCTGGGTTCCCGGATGCTGCTCCAGGTGCACGACGAGCTGGTCTTCGAGGTGGCCCCGGGCGAGCGGGACGAGCTGGTCGAGCTAGTCCACCGGGAGATGGGCGGCGCCTATCCGTTGGACGTGCCGCTCGAGGTGTCGGTGGGCGCCGGCCGGGACTGGAACTCCGCCGAACACTGACCCCGGGACTGCTCGGGCCGGCAAGGCGGGGGCGGCTTGGCTCCGGCACACAGCCGGCGCCCGCGGCTTCGTCGATGAGCGCGCCGACACCTACTGTCGGGGAAGCGCGGGTCGTGGTTGGCTCGGGCACGCTACTGGTGGAGCGGGTCGTGGCCCCAGTTCATCAGCGAGTAGCGCCACTTCGTCTCGCGGACGTCGCCCCGCGGGCGCTGCGCCAGGTGCCGCCGCACGTACCCGACCACCTTGCGCATGTGTTTGTAGTCGGCCTCGGTGAGCTCGCCCTTCTTGCGGCGCAGCAGGTTGATGATCTTCCGGCCGGAGTCGTGGCCGACCGACTCGCCGCCGCCCTTGTGCCAGCCGACGGCCTTGGACTCGTCGGTCTCCAGCCACCTCTGCAGCTCGCCGGGCTTCATGTTGACCGCCTCGGTGAACTCCCGGTAGGTCTCCCGGCCCTCGTCCGCCCCCTTGTCACGACTCACGGCGATCACACCTCCCGGTTGTCACGATTCCCGGTTGTCACGACTCACGGGCGGCATGCTCCCGGCGCAGCGCCTGCGGGCGGGGCGCGACGTCCCGGCCGGAGTCGTCGTTGCGGGTCCGGTACCGCGGGTCCGCCGGGGCGCGTCGACGGCGCGGCCCCGGACCTGGGTCCGCTCGGTGATCTTCTCCTGCAGCACCGGCGGGCCCGCGGCCGCTGTGGCTGGCCAGGAGACGTGATCGCCCCTGTCGAAGGTCTGCTCCTTCGCCATGCCGCCCGGATACCCGGGCGCGGGCCGGAGAAACGACCGTGGATCGGCCGGGGTGGCGCTTGAGTCTCCAGTCGGGGGAGGCGCGAGGGTGAGGGGCATGGACGGCGAGACGCTCTACTCGATCGGTGAGCTGGCCCGGCGGACCGGGCTGACGGTCAAGACCATCCGGTTCTACTCCGACTCGGGGATCGTGCCGCCGGCCCACCGCAGCCCGGCTGGCTACCGGCAATACCACCCGGACGCGCTCGCGCGGCTGGACCTCGTGCGGACGCTGCGCGACCTTGGGATCGACCTTGCCACCGTCCGGAAGGTCCTGGGGCGGCAGAGCTCCCTGCCCGAGGTCGCCGCGGCACACGCCGACGCGCTCGGGGTGCAGATCCGCACCCTGCGCCTGCGGCGTGCCGTGCTGCAGGCGGTAGCCAGGCGTGGCGCCACCGGAGAGGAGATGGATCTGATGCACCGGCTCGCCAAGCTTTCCGATGCTGAACGCCGACAACTGATCAGCGCCTTCATCGACGACACGTTCGGTGGCCTCGACGCCAACCCCGAACTCGTGGCCCTCCTGCGTTCCAACATGCCCGACCTGCCCGAGGACCCCACGCCGGAGCAGGTCCACGCCTGGGTCGAACTCGCCGAGCTTGCCCAGGATCCGGACTTTCAGGCGTCCGTGCGGCGGATGGCCGAGTACCAGGCGGCCGAACGCGCCCAGGGCGACACCACCGGGTTGCACCACGACCTCACCGAAGCCGTCCGCGACCGGGTCGGCCGGGCGCTGGCGGCCGGCGTGGACCCGACCTCGCCGGGGGCCGCACCGGTGCTCACCGCCCTGATGGCCCGCTACGCGCAGGTCTTCGACCGCCCCGACGATGCCAACCTGCGGCGTTGGGTGTTGGCGCGCCTGGAGATCGCCAACGATCCGCGCGTCGAGCGCTACTGGCGCCTGCTCGCCGTGATCAACGGTTGGCCGGTCCCGGAGACTCTGGCACCGGTCTTCGACTGGTTCGTCCGGGCGCTGCGTGCCCAGGCGGAGGGATAGCGCTCCCTGTGGATCTCAGGGCGTGATCTCGGCGATCGGCAGCTTCAGCTCGAACGGCTCGGTCAGCTCGATCACGTCGGCGCCCTCGGTGACCAGCTCGTACTGCGGCTCGCCCACGGCGTTGAGCTGGTCGCTGAGCCGGTACGCGTACACGTGCGGCGGGTCCTGCTCGATCCGCCAGTAGCAGGGGATACCGGCCGCGGCGTACTCGGTCAGCTTGGTGAACCGGTCCATCCGCCGGGAACCGGGCGAGACGATCTCCACGGCCAGCACGACCTCGTCGGGGTGCAGGTACCACCGGTCGCCGTCCGCATCGGCCCGGCACAGCAGCACGTCCGGCTGCCGGGCGGTGTTGGGGCCGAGCGCGATCTCGACGTCCTGGGAGGCCCGTAGATCTCTCGGCGCATGCCGCTCCAGCCAGTTGGCGAGGCGACGCGAGACACTTTGGTGATTGAGGCTGGGGGAGGGCGTCACGTACAGGACTCCGTCGACGAGTTCGACCTGGTTGGGGGGGATCCTGCGCAGGTCGTCCAGGGTGTAGTCGGCCCGGGCCTGCCGGACCGGGTCCGGCTGCCAGGGCGAAGGGGTCGACGGGACCGGCTCCGCGCTCACGGCTCACAGGTTACCGGCACGCCGCGGCTCGGGCCGGTCACGCCGGCGGCTTGTCGGCCACGAAGATGGCCGTGCCGGGGAACAACCGCCCGCGCAGCGGGCTCCACTGCCCCCAGACCTGCCGGTGGCCCGCCGGCCACTCCGGCTCGACCAGGTCGCGCAGCACGAACCCGGCCGCCACCAGCTCCCGGATCCGGTCGCCCACCGTCCGGTGCTGCTCCACGTACCGGGGCGTCCCGCCGGGGTCGTGCTCGACGTACGGGCGCCGGTCGAAGTACGAGTGCACGGCCAGCAGGCCACCCTCGCCGGGGTCGTCGAGGAAGATCCACCGGATGGGATGGGTCACCGAGAACGCCCACCGGCCGCCGGGCCGCAGCACCCGGAAGACCTCCCGCATCACGGCGGCCGAGTCGGCCACGAACGGGACCGCGCCGAAGGCGGTGAACACGGTGTCGAACGAGCCGGTGCGGAACGGCAGCGCCAGCGCGTCGGCCTGGGCCAGCGGCACGCGTACCCCCGACCGCTCGGCCGCCGCGGCGGCGTGCCGCAACATGCCGGCGGACAGGTCCATGGCCACCACCTCGGCCTCCCGGGTGTGCAGCCAGCGCGCGGCGGCGGCCGCGCCGGCGCCCAACTCGAGGATCCGGGCGCCGACCACCGGCCCGAGCAGCCCAGCCGTGGACTCGCGCAGACCCTCCGGGCACCACACGAACTCCACGTCGCCCAGGAAGTCCCCGTGCTCGGCCTGGTACGCGTCGGCGTCGGCGTCCCACCAGCCCCGACTGGCCCGCCGGGCCTCGGCGTCGGTCACCGGGCGGCGGGAAACGCCCGGTTCGTCGCCCGGCCCCTCGTCGCCCATCGCGGCAGTGTAGGGCATGTTTCGCCGCGCCCGGTGTCGACATCGGGCTCTATGTCCTGATATTGTCTCGGCTTCCCTGCAAGCGGTTCGGATCACCTACCCCGGCCTTGCACGCTGTGGTAATGCGCACGGTAAGCTGTATGGTGCGCTCGCGGATCGTGTGCCTCGGCAGGGAGAAGGTCCGCGGTCGACGGACACGTTCAATGATCACCAACCGGTCATCGTTCGGCGTGCCCGCCGGCGGATCCGCTGGCGCGAACAGGTCACCGCGGCACCCACCCGCGGCGACATCCAGCCAACCGGAGCAACCGCCCACATGACGAGCAGCATCGAGGCCACCTCGAGCGCCAACCGGGTCACCGTCGACGACCTCGGCACGGAAGAGGCTTTCCTCGCGGCCATCGACGAGACCATCAAGTACTTCAACGACGGCGACATTGTCGAAGGCACCGTCGTCAAGGTCGATCGGGACGAGGTCCTGCTCGACATCGGCTACAAGACCGAGGGAGTCATCCCCTCGCGCGAGTTGTCGATCAAGCACGACGTCGATCCCGCCGAGGTGGTGTCCGTCGGTGACCACATCGAGGCCCTCGTCCTCCAGAAGGAGGACAAGGAGGGTCGCCTGATCCTCTCGAAGAAGCGGGCGCAGTACGAGCGCGCCTGGGGCACCATCGAGCGGATCAAGGACGAGGACGGTGTCGTGCGCGGCTCCGTCATCGAGGTGGTCAAGGGTGGTCTCATCCTCGACATCGGGTTGCGCGGCTTCCTGCCCGCCTCCCTGGTCGAGATGCGTCGCGTCCGGGACCTGCAGCCGTACGTCGGCCGCGAGCTTGAAGCCAAGATCATCGAGCTGGACAAGAACCGCAACAACGTGGTGCTGTCCCGCCGGGCCTGGCTGGAGCAGACGCAGTCCGAGGTGCGCACCGAGTTCCTCAACAAGCTGCAGAAGGGCCAGGTCCGCAAGGGCGTCGTGTCCTCGATCGTCAACTTCGGCGCCTTCGTCGACCTTGGCGGCGTGGACGGCCTGGTGCACGTCTCCGAGCTGTCCTGGAAGCACATCGACCACCCGTCCGAGGTGGTCGAGGTGGGCCAGGAGGTCGAGGTCGAGGTCCTGGACGTCGACCTGGACCGCGAGCGGGTCTCGCTGTCGCTCAAGGCGACCCAGGAGGACCCGTGGCGGCAGTTCGCCCGGACCCACGCGATCCAGCAGATCGTGCCCGGCAAGGTCACCAAGCTGGTGCCGTTCGGCGCGTTCGTCCGCGTCGACGACGGCATCGAGGGCCTGGTGCACATCTCCGAGCTGGCCGAGCGGCACGTGGAGATCCCGGAGCAGGTCGTCCAGGTTGGTTCGGACGTGATGGTCAAGGTCATCGACATCGACCTGGAGCGCCGGCGGATCTCGCTGTCGCTCAAGCAGGCGAACGAGGGCTTCGTCGAGGGCGAGGAGAACTTCGACCCGACGCTCTACGGCATGGCCGCCACGTACGACAACGAGGGCAACTACATCTACCCGGAGGGCTTCGACCCGGAGACGGGCGAGTGGCTCGAGGGGTACGACGCGCAGCGCGAGACCTGGGAGACGCAGTACGCCGAGGCCCGGCAGCGCTGGGAGGCGCACACCAAGCAGGTGCAGACCTCCCGCGCGGCGGAGGCCGAGGCGGCCGCCAACCCGACGCCGGCCCCCGCGGCCAGCAGCGGCGGCGGTGGCGGCGGCAGCAGCTCCTCCTCCAGCACCCCGGCGCCGTCGCGCCAGGCGGAGGAGCCGGCCGGCACCCTGGCCACCGACGAGGCGCTCGCCGCTCTGCGGGAGAAGCTCGCCGGCGGCAAGTAAGCCCGGCAGACGGCGGAGGCCCCGCCGCCGCGACTGCGTCGCGGCGGCGGGGCCTCCGCCATTCTGCCGGGAAAGGAAGGGCCCCTTCTTATCGCTTTTTGTATAGGAAGGGCCCCTTTTTAACGTCCCCGATCTTGTCGCCGTGCCGCCGGCCGGGTTGACTGGACGGGTGCTGAGGGTGGGGCTGACCGGCGGGATCGGATCCGGCAAGAGCGTCGTGGCGGCGCGGCTGGCCGGCCACGGCGCCGTGCTGGTCGACTCGGACGTGATCGCCCGGGAGGTGGTGGCGCCCGGCACCGAGGGCCTGCGGGCGGTGCTGGACGCGTTCGGCGACCGGGTCCTCGGGCCGGACGGCGGGCTCGACCGGCCGGCGCTGGCCGCCGTCGTGTTCGACGACCCCGCGGCCCGGGCCCGGCTCAACGGGATCATCCATCCCCGGGTACGCGAGCGCGCCGCCGCGTTGATCACGGCGGCGCCGGCCGAGGCGATCGTGGTGAACGACGTGCCGCTGCTCGTCGAGGTCGGGCTGGCGCCGACGTACCACCTGGTCCTGGTGGTGGCCGCGAGCCGGGACACCCGGGTGGCGCGGCTGGTGCGGGACCGCGGGATGCCGCCCGCGGACGCCGCGGCGCGGATCGCCGCCCAGGCCGACGACGCCCGGCGTGCCGCGGCCGCGGACGTCCTGCTGCGCAACGACGGCGAGCTGGCCGAGCTGTACGCGGCGGTGGACGGGCTCTGGCGGGACCGGCTGGTGCCCTACGAGTCCAACCTGCGGCACCGGCGGGTCGCCCCGGCCGCGCCTTCGCGGCAGGTTCCCGCCGACCCGAGCTGGCCGGAGCAGTACGCCCGGATCGCGGCCCGGATCGGTCACGCGGCCGGTCCGGCGGCGCTGCGGATCGACCACGTGGGCTCCACCGCCGTGCCCGGGCTGGCGGCCAAGGACGTGCTCGACATCCAGCTCACGGTGGCCGACCTGGCCGACGCGGACCGGCTGGCCGAGCCGCTGGCCGCGGCCGGGTTCCCGCGCCGCCCCGGTGACTGGTGGGACAACCCGCGGGACGGCGGCGTCGACGCCTGGCCGAAGCGGCTGCACGGCAGCGCCGACCCGGGGCGCCCGGTGAACCTGCACCTGCGCGCGACCGGCACGCCCGGCTGGCGGTTCGCGCTGCTGATGCGGGACCACCTGCGGGCCGACCCGGAGCGCCGGGACCGGTACGCGCAGCTGAAGCGGCGGCTCGCCGCGAGCGGGGACCCGCAGCGGTACGCCGAGACGAAGGAGCCGTGGTTCGACGAGGAGCACGTCGCGGCGGAGCGGTGGGCCGCCGCGACCGGCTGGCGGCCCTGATCCGCCCGGCGTTGGTCCGCGGTTGGTGCCGGCGGTCAGGTCTCGGGGCTCAGGGGTAGCCGCGGCACCCGGCCGGGCGCGAGATCGAGTTGGGCGTACGCGCCGCTCCGCGTCCGCAGCTCCACCCGGCACAGCAGGCCCGTGCGGTCCAGCCAGTACCGCAGCCGGGCGCTGCCGGGCGGCTCGCCGGCCTCGGCCGGCTTCGGAACCTCGAACACGCTCACGGGGCGGCCACGCAGGCTGTCCGCGCGGAGCCACACGGCACTGGCGCGCAGCGTCGCGGCGTCCCAGGCCGACCGCCGACCGGCCGCCAGGCCCTCGCTGAGCAGGAGATCGAGGTCGAGCCCGCCGGCGTCGTCGATCCGTTGCCGCCAGGTGGCGACGGTCCAACCGTCCGCCGGGGCCGGCAGCGGCGGCGCCCACCAGCCCGGCGGGGCGTCGGCGCCGGCGGAGTCCGGGCCGTCCGGACTTGCGGCGCCGCTCGGCCGGGCGTCCCCGCCGGGCGTCGTGCGGCCGGCCGGCTCGTTCCGGGTGGCCGCCGGGCTCGCGGCGCCGGCCGGCGCGCCGTGCCCGCCGGTCGGGGCGTCGCCGGACGGCTCGTCCGGGGCGGGACGCGGCCGCGCGCTGCCGACGAGCGGGCCCTCCCGGCGCGCGACGCCGGCCGGATCGGCTCGGACGAGCGCCGGGGCGTCGCCGCCGGCCGCGTCGGTGAGGGCCAGGTAGGCCACCGAACGGCGCCAGTCGAACCACCCGCTGCCCCGCAGGTCGGCGTCGGGCAGGCTCGGCAGCGCGAGGGTCACCCGGGCACCGCCCCGGGCCCGGTTCAGCCGGGACATCCGGGCCAGCCGGTCCGCCTCGGCGTCCGTGACGGCGCGCGGCCGGACCGGGTCACCGCCGAGAGCGTCGATGGCGTTCAGGATGATCATCTCCGGTGAGGCGGGCCGGTCGAGGTCGACGCGTGCCGGGACGGCGCCCGGCAGGGTGGCCTCGAGCCGGTGCAGCCGGGCGTCCCGGTCCAGCCAGTAGCGGACCGGTCCGCCCAGCTCGGCCAGCCCGCTCGGCGCGGGGGTGAGCTGACCGGCCGGCCCTCCCGGCGCCTCCGGGAGGGCCGGCCCGAGCAACACGTCCACCGGCAGACCATCGATCCGGTCCGGTTTCAACCACCGGGCCGGCACCCGGGCCAGCATGTCCGCGCCGTCCCGGTCGGTGGCCAGCCCGAAGAGCAGGGCGAGGAGGGCGTCGAGGTCCCGGGCGGCGGGCGCGAGTCGGCGTACCTGCCAGCCGTCCGCGGGTGGCGCCGGCGGCGGCAGGCCGGGCCGACCGGCCGGGACCGGCGGCGGCCGGTGGGCCAGCACCCCGGGCGCGGCCTGCACGAGTCCGCGGTCCGGGCCGGCGCCCGGGCCGTCCACCGCGAGGTAGCCGAGCCGGCGTCGCCAGTCCACCCAGCCGCCCAGCCGGACGGGTCGACCGGACCGGTTCAGGGTGGCGTGCACGACCACCGTGCCGTCCCGCAGATTGGTGGGCCACATGGCGCCCAGCCGTCGAGCCTCGGCGGCGGTCAGCGGGCGGGTCCCGTCCGGGTCGTCCCGGGGCGCGGGTGCGGCCAGCCCGACCGCGAGGCCGACGCCGGAGCCGAGCGCGAGGCAGGTCAGCAGCGCCAGAATGAGCGGCCGTCGATGGGCCGCGGCGGGGGCGCTGGTCCTCACGGGTGAGCAACGGGGAACGGCGCACGGAGGTGACGGGCTCCGGAAAGACAGTGGCGCTCGCGGCGGCCGGTCAGCGCCTCGGCGCGACCGCGCGGGGTGCGCACGCCGTCCATCGACGGGGCTGCAACCCTGCGCCCGGGCGGCGCGAACGCCTCTGCGGGTCCGCTGAACCGCCCGTCGGCCGCCGCGAGCGGCCTACCCGAAAACCGTAGCGCGGTGATCTGACGCACACAATGGCATTATCGGCGTCGATCGCCTACCCCCCGTCGCCGGCTCGCGGCCCGGTTGGTCGCCCACCGGCGTCCGGGCTTCGTGGCCGGCTCGTCGTGCCGCCCGGACGCCCGGCTTACGGGCCGGAACTGTCGGAGCCGCGGCGTACCGTTGAACCATGGCGCTCGACATCCCCCGGCTGGACGGCCGATTCCAGGTCATCAGCGAGTTTCGGCCCTCCGGCGACCAGCCGGCGGCGATCGACGAGCTGGAGCGGCGGGTCCGGCGCGGCGACCGGCACGCCGTGCTGCTGGGCGCCACCGGCACCGGCAAGAGCGCCACGACCGCCTGGCTGGTCGAGCGGCTGCAGCGGCCGACGCTGGTGATCGCGCCCAACAAGACGCTCTGCGCGCAGCTGGCCAAGGAGTTCGCTGAGCTGCTGCCGAAGAACGCGGTCGAATACTTCGTCTCCTACTACGACTACTACCAGCCCGAGGCGTACATTCCGCAGACCGACACCTACATCGAGAAGGACTCCTCGATCAACGAGGAGGTGGAGCGGCTCCGGCACAAGGCCACGATGTCCCTGCTCACCCGCCGGGACGTCGTGGTGGTGGCCACGGTCTCCGCGATCTACGGCCTGGGCACCCCGGAGGAATATCTCGACCGGGCGGTCCGGGTCAAGGTGGGCCAGGAGATCGAGCGGGACAAGCTGCTGCGCCGGCTGGTTGACATCCAGTACACCCGCAACGACGTGGCCTTCCAGCGCGGCACCTTCCGGGTCCGCGGCGACACGCTCGAGATCATTCCGGCGTACGAGGAACTCGCCGTGCGGATCGAGTTCTTCGGCGACGAGGTGGAGAAGCTCTACTTCCTGCACCCGCTCACCGGCGAGGTGATCCGGGAGGCGGACGGCTTGATGATCTTCCCGGCGACGCACTACGCGGCCGGACCCGAGCGGATGGAACGCGCCATCGCCGGCATCGAGGCCGAACTGGCCGAGCGGCTCGCCGAGTTGGAACGGCAGAACAAGCTGCTCGAGGCGCAGCGGCTGCGAATGCGCACGACGTACGACGTCGAGATGATGCGCCAGGTCGGGTTCTGCTCGGGCATCGAGAACTACTCGATGCACATCGATGGCCGGTCGCCCGGCGACCCGCCGCACTGCCTGCTCGACTACTTCCCGGACGACTTCCTCACGGTCATCGACGAGTCCCACCAGACCGTCTCGCAGATCGGCGGCATGTACGAAGGCGACGCCTCCCGCAAGCGGATGCTGATCGAGCACGGCTTCCGGCTGCCGAGCGCCGCCGACAACCGGCCGCTGCGGTTCGACGAGTTCCTGGACCGGGTCGGGCAGATGGTCCTGCTGTCGGCCACCCCGGGCTCCTGGGAGCTGGAGCAGACCGGCGGGGAGTATGTGGAGCAGGTGATCCGCCCCACCGGTCTGGTGGACCCCGAGGTCATCGTCAAGCCCACCAAGGGCCAGATCGACGACCTGATGCACGAGATCCGGTTGCGCACCGAGCGGGACGAGCGGGTGCTGGTCACCACGTTGACCAAGAAGATGGCCGAGGACCTGTCGGACTATCTGCTCGAGCACGGCATTCGGGTGCGGTATCTGCACTCGGAGGTCGACACGCTGCGCCGGGTCGAGCTGCTGCGCGAGCTGCGCAAGGGCGACTACGACGTACTGGTCGGCATCAACCTGCTGCGGGAGGGCCTCGACCTGCCCGAGGTGTCGCTGGTGGCGATCCTCGACGCCGACAAGGAGGGCTTCCTGCGCAGCGGCCGGTCGCTGATCCAGACGATCGGCCGGGCCGCCCGGAACGTTTCCGGCCAGGTGCACATGTACGCCGACAAGATAACTCCCTCGATGGCCGACGCCATCGAGGAGACGAACCGGCGCCGCGCCAAGCAGATCGCGCACAACGAGGCCAACGGGATCAGCCCGCAGCCGCTGCGCAAGAAGATCCACGACATCCTCGACGACATCTATCGGGAGGCCGAGGACACCGAGCGCACCACGGTGGGTGGCGCGGCCCGCCAGCTGTCCCGGGGCAAGGCGCCGGTCAAGGAGACGCGGAGCCGGTCGGCGGGCGGCGCGACGCCGTCCCGCGAGGGCATGGCGCGAGCCGACCTGGCGCAGCTGATCCAGGAGCTGAACGACCAGATGCTGGCGGCGGCCCGGGAGCTGCAGTTCGAGCTGGCGGCCCGGATCCGGGACGAGGTCTCGGAGCTCAAGAAGGAGTTGCGCGGCATGGACGTGGCGGGCGTTCGCTGATTCCGGCGGGGCCGTGCCGGTCATGGAGGCGGTGACGGGGACGCCGACCAGCGCGCTGCGCGGAATGGTCGACCGGTACCTCGGCTACCGGGAATCGCTCGCCGACGAGGTGATCCGGGACGAGGTCGCCGGGGCGTACGTGGTCCTCATCCTCGGCTGGGGCGACCCGATGGACGTGGCCAACCCCCGCGCGCCCGGCAGCGGGGTGACGGCCGTCCCGTCCTTCGTGGCCGGCGTCTTCGATTCAGTGGCACGCACCCGGCTGCACGGCACCGGGGAGGCCGTCCAGCTGATCCTCGATCCGTTGGTGGCGGGCCGGATCCTCGGGCTCCCCGCCGGGGAGCTGGCCAACCGCGCGGTACGGCTGGACGACCTGCCGGGGCGCTGGCTGCCCGCGCTCGCTGAGCGGCTGGCCGGCGCCGATGGCTGGCCGGCCCGATTCGGACTGCTCGAGCGGGCGCTGACCGACCGGTTGGCGGCCACGCCGGCGCCGGATCCGCGGCTGGCCCATGCCCTGCGGCGGCTGACCCGCGACGATCCCCGTCCCGCCATCGGCGCGCTTGCCGACGAGATCGGTTGGAGCCGGCGGCACCTGGCGGCCATGCTCCGCCGGGAGGTGGGGGCCTCGCCGGTGACGGTGGCGCGGTTGGCGCGGTTCCACCGGGCGTACCGGCTGGCCGGCGGTGAGCTGCCCGGCGGCTGGGCCGGCGTGGCGGCCGCCTGCGGATACTTCGACCAGGCGCACCTGATCCGGGAGTTCCACGAGTTCGCCGGCGCCGCCCCGGCCGCGCTGCTCAGGTCAGGCGCGATCGCCCCGCCGGGCTGAGCGGGGGATTCGACCGGCCCAACCGGCACGGGTCACATCCGTCCAATCCGCCGGCCCGCTCCGGCCAGCACCATGGGGACATGGCAGACATCTATCCGACCTTCCAGTACGCCGACGCGGCCGCGGCCATCGACTGGCTGGAACGCGCGTTCGGGCTTACCCGCGACAAGGTGTACACCGCCGAGGACGGCACCGTGGCTCACGCCCAGCTGGCGTACGGCACCGGCATGGTCATGGTCGGGACGGCCACGCCGCCCGTCCACCGGCCCGAGTCCGCCGGGTTCGCCGTGTACGTGGCCGTGGACGACATCGACGCGCACCATGCGCGAGCCCGGGCGGCCGGCGCGCCGGTGGTCCAGCCGCTGCGCGACACCGACTACGGATCCCGGGAGTACGCGGTCCGGGACGTCGGCGGTTACGTCTGGTCCTTCGGCACGTACCGGCCCTGAAAATCCGTGGGCAGCCGGCATCGGCTCGCCTACGCTTCCCGGTCGTGGAGACGACGGCAGGCCGCGAACTGACCCCCGACGATCTGGACGCCCTGGTCGGGCTCGCCACCCGGTGTCTGGCCGCCGACGGCGGACTGCCGGCGGCCGGCGCCGCGGGCTTCCTGCGGTCCCGGTTCACCGGCGCCGACGTGTGGTCCCGCGGCGTGGCCGGGCCGGACGGCGGCCTGGTCGCCGCGGTCGCGGTCCGCCCGCAGGCAAATTCGGAGGTACGGCTGCTGGGCCTCGTCGATCCGGCGCACCGTGGGCGGGGGCTGGGGTCCGCGCTGCTGGACCGGGGCCTGGTCGAGGCGGACCGGCGGGGCGGCGAGGTGCTGGTGGAGTCCGAGTGGCTCACCGAGCCCGCCGCCGACCTGTTCGCGACGCGCGGGCTGGCTCGGGTGTTCGCCGAGGACGTGCTGCGGTTCGACCTGGCCGGTCCGCCGCCGCGGGCGGCGCTGCCGGCCGGCCTGCGCCTGCTCGAATGGTCTTCCGCGACGGCCGACCGCTTCTTCCGGGTGTATGCGGCCGCCTTTGCCGACCGCCCGGGCTTTCCCGGATGGACGGCCGAGGAGTGGCTCGACTGGACCGCCGGCGACGACGACTTCCGGCCCACGGAGTCGCTGCTGGCCACCGGGCCGGACGGCGACGTCGGGTTCCTCACCGCGGCCGAGGACTGGATCAGTCAGGTCGGCGTGCCGCCCGCGTACCGGGGTCGGGGGATCGGCGCGGCGCTGGTGGCCGAGGCGTTGCGCCGGATGCGGGAACTCGGCGGCGTCGAGGCGCTGCTCACCGTCAACCTGAACAACGCGGCCGGCGATCTCTACCGCCGGCTCGGCTTCGCCGCGGTGGGTCGCCGCGCCCGGTACGCCCGCCCCACCCGGGGCTGACGCCCAACGGACCATCGCCGATGGGCGACGGCCGAGCCCACCAGGCAGATCAGGCCGGTACGTCGGTGAAGTGCTCGACCACCGGCGGCTCGGCGAAGTGTGGACCGATCAGCGAACGCCAGGTGGTGAACCGGTCGGTGGCCCGGAAGTTCCGCTCGTGGTCCTCCACCGAGTCCCACTCGACCAGCAGCACGAACCGGGTCGGCGACTCGATGCCGCGGGTCATCCGTACCGACCGGCAACCGGGCGTGCCGGCAAGGACCCGGTGGCCCTCGGCGTACGCGGCCGCGAAGTCGTCCTCGTGTCCGGGAAGAACGTCGATCAATGCCACTTCCAGCACCATGGCCACAGCCTCGCACGGCCGGCGCCGCTGGGCGCGGCCGGGGTTGCCGGCCCGATAGGCCCCGGCCGGTCCGCAACCGGCGTGGCCCAGCCTCCTAGGATGGGGTGCGCAAAGCGACCCTCGACACAACTCTGGGCCGCCCCGGATGCACTAACCCGGGTGGATGGGCAACAATGGGCCGTGGAGGGGAGTATTCCCCTGCGGCGGTGTCGTCAGCACGGCCCCAACCGGAACCTCCGGGCGGGCCCGGCGCCGTCGATCGTCGGACCGCCGTCGGCGGGCCGGCGGTGGAAGAGACCTCCGACAGTCACCACCGACAACGTCGCGCCCAGGCACAGCGAGTTGTGCCGATGACGCGATGGGACGTGCCTGCCGGAGGAATGATTTGAACGTGTCTGCCTGGATGTGGGCGATCACCCTCGTCATATTGACGGCGGTGCTGATCGGCGACCTCTTGATCATCGGTCGCCGACCCCACGAGCCGTCCATTCGGGAATCGACCCTATGGGTGGCCTTCTACGTCCTGCTGGCGTTGGCGTTCGGCGGCGGGCTCTGGCTGTTCGAGGGGTCGACCCCGGCCGTCGAGTTCTATACGGGGTGGCTCACCGAGTACAGCCTGTCGGTGGACAACCTGTTCGTCTTCATCATCATCATGGGGCGCTTCGCGGTGCCCCGGCAGTTCCAACAGAAGGTGCTGCTGATCGGCATCGTGCTGGCGCTGGTGATGCGGGGCGCGTTCATCGCCGCGGGCGCCGCGCTGATCTCCCAGTTCTCCTGGGTGTTCTACCTCTTCGGGGCGTTCCTGATCTACACGGCCATCAACTTTCTTCGCCAGGGCGAGCCGGACGAGGACGAGTTCCAGGAGAACATCGTCATCCGGTGGAGCCGACGGGCGCTGCCACTCAGCCGCGACTTCGCGGGCGGGCACCTGCTGGTCAGGGAGGGCGGCCGGCGGCTGTTCACCCCGATGCTCGTCGTGATGATCGCGATCGGCACCACGGATCTGATCTTCGCGCTGGACTCCATTCCGGCGATCTTCGGGATCACCCAGGAGCCGTACCTGGTCTTCACCGCCAACGTGTTCGCGCTGATGGGCCTGCGGCAGCTCTTCTTCCTCATCGGCGGCCTGCTGGACCGCCTGATCTACCTGACCATCGGGCTGGCCGTCGTGCTCGGGTTCATCGGCGTGAAGCTGATGCTGGAGGCGCTGGCCGACAACAACCTGCCGTTCGTCAACGGCGGCCGGCCGGTGGAGTGGGCGCCGCACGTGCCGATCTGGCTGTCGCTCTGCGTGATCATCGGCACGCTGCTGGCCGCCACGGCGGCCAGCGTCTTCAAGTCGTCCCGGGACCGCCGCCGGGAGTTGACCGCGGCGAAGGGCTGACCGGGCGCTCAGACCCGGTGCACGCCCACCAGGGTGGCCGTGCGCTCGGCGGGCAGTTGCTCCTCCACCACGCGGCGCAGGTTGTAGCAGGCGTGCAGCATCCGGCGCGGCCCGCCGGCGCCGCTCCGGGCCGTCACGATGCCGATGTGGTGGATCTTGCGCCCGGGCCGAGCGAAGAAGTACAGGTCGCCCGGCCGTTCCTCGCCCAGTTCCAGCGGGGTGGTGGCGGCCGCCTGGTCGTCGGCGTCCCGCGGCAGCCGGACGCCGAGCCGGCGCCACGCCAGGTGGACCAGGCCGGAACAGTCGATCCCGTACGTCGAGACGCCGCCCCAGACGTACCGCACGTCGCGCAGCCGCGACGCCACGCTGAGCGCCTCGACGGCGGTCGGTGGGTGGTCCGGCTCGCGGGTGAGGTGCGCGTCGACCGCCCACAGCGGGCGCTCGCGCCCGGGGGTGTGAACCGGGCGCCACCCGTCCCGGACCGGTCCGGCCGTGACGAGCCGGGTTCCGAGCATCACGCCGGGCAGCACCGGGGGACCGTCGGGGTGTTCGTGCAGCGCGGTGGCCGTGGTGTCGACGACCAGCCGGGTCCCGGTGTCGGGCTCGGGTGTGGCCGGGGTCAGCTGGTCCGCGGGCAGCCAGCCGGGGTAGCCGCGCGGGTCCAGCTTGGCGGCCGGTTGTTCCAGGGCCAGTGCCCGTACCCAGCCGTCCGGGCGGATTTCCTGGACCAGCACCCGCTCGCCGAGCAGGAGCTGGCTCAGCACGCAGTCGCCGACCTGCTGATCGGTGTTCATGGCGGCGATCCAGCCCGCGATGTCGGTCCGGCTGGCCAGGGCCGGCGCGTCGACCGTGCGCACGGCCTCCGGGCCTCTCCACAGGGTCGCGACCGCGACCTGGACGACCGCCTCCCGGCCCGGCTGTAGCGTCATGACCCGTTCCGCCTTCCCGCACCCCGCCTGATCGCGACCCTACGAAGGTTCTCGACGGCTAGCAACACTATCCGGTAATTTCCCTTCACCGCCCGGTGCCGGCCAGCCCGGCGATGCCCAGCCCGGGCAGATCGGGCAGGACGACCTCGGCGCCGTCGTACCGGATGCCACCCCGGACCGGGGTCCAGGCCAGCCACCAGGCCGCGTCGAGGTCGGAGACGGCCGTCGTGCCGTACGCCGCGGCCAGGCTCGCCGCCGCGCCCAGGCCGACCTGGCTTTCCATCATGGAACCCACCACCGTTCCCATGTCCTGCGCCCGAGCCAGTTCCAGCAGCGTACGCGCGGCGCCGAGGCCGCCGCACTTGGCCAGCTTGACGTTCACCATGTCGGCCGCGCGCCGCCGGATCACCTCGATCAGGTCGGCCACGTCGAAGACCGCCTCGTCGGCCAGGATCGGAGTGTCCACCCGGTCGCTCACCCAGGCCAACCCCTCGACGTCCCGGCGCCGGACGGGCTGCTCGACCAGCTCGACGTCCAGCCCGGCGTCCTCGATGCCGCGGATCACCCGGACCGCCTCGCGCGGGCTCCAGCCCTGGTTGGCGTCCAGCCGGATCCGCGCGGCCGCGCCCACGGCGGAGCGGACCGCGCGTACCCGGTCCAGATCGCCGGCGGCGTCGGTCCCGACCTTCAGCTTGAGCACCGGGAACCCGTCGGTGACCCGCTGCTTCGCGGTGGCCGCCAGTTCCGGGGCGTCGCCCGCGGAGAGCGTCACGTCGGTGGGTACCCGCAGGCGGGTGCCGCCCAGCAGCCGGACCAGCGGCACCCCGAGCCGGCGGGCGGCCAGGTCGTGCAGCGCGGTGTCCACGGCGGCCTTGGCGGCCTCGTTGCCGGCCACCGCCCGCCGCACCTCGGCGCACCGGGCCATCAGGTCGTCCGGGTCCCGCCCGGTGAGCCGCGGCCCGAGCTGCTCGGCCACGCAGGCCTCGGCCCCGGCGATGGAGGCGCCGGTCACCTGCCACACCTGCGGGGCCTCGCCGAAGCCGGACCGACCGTCGCCGTCGACGAGCTCGACGACCAGCGTCTCCACCGTGGTGGTGCGGCGCAGCGCCGTCACGAACGGGGTGTGCAGCGGCGCCGAGAGCCGGTGGGTGCGTACGGCCGTGATGGTCATGTAGGGCACCCTATGGCAGGTGGATCCGGGACAGGGAGGTCGGATGGCGGCGACGGGCTGGGCATTGCGGGGTGCGCCGAACGCGCGGGACCTGGGTGGGCTGGCCGGGCACGGCGGGCGGCGGATCCGGGCCGGGCTGCTGCTCCGGGCGCCCGCGCTGGGCCGGTTGACCGACGAGGACCTGGCGGTGCTGGCCCGGCTGAAGCCGGCGTGCGTGCTGGATCTGCGGGACGCGTCCGAGACGGTGGTGGCGCCGCCGGACCGGCTGCCCGGTAGGCCCCGCATGGTGCACCTGCCGGTGCACGACCCCGCCCACCCGGTGTTCACGTACGTCTCGGCCGTGCTGCTCGGGCACGATCTGGACGCGTACGCCGGGCTGGTGCTGGATGGGACGCCGGCCGCCATGGCGGCGATCTATCGGTGGTTCGTGGCGGATCCGGCGGCGCGGGCCGGCTTCGCCGCGGCGGTGCGGCTGGCGACCGATCCGGGCAACCTGCCGCTGCTGTACCACTGCACGGCCGGCAAGGACCGCACCGGCTGGCTGACCGCGATCCTGCTGGCGGCGCTGGGCGTGGCGCCGGCGGCCATCCGGGCCGACTATCTGCGCAGCAACGAGGCCACCGAGAGCCTGCGGGAGGTGCTGCTGCGGAAGATGGCCGAGCGGCGGCCCGGGCTGGACATCGAGGCGGCGCGGGCGGTGCTGGAGGTCCGCCCGGAATACCTGGACGCCGCGTACGCCGAGGTGCAGCGCCGGTACGGCGACCTGGCCGGCTATCTCACCGATGGGCTGGGGTTGACCGGCACGGAGCTGGCGGCGCTGCGGGCGAACCTGCTGGAGTGACCCGGCCGCCCGGGACACGTGCAACTATTGGTTGCGGCATCCCATCTCCGCCGGCTAGACTGCAACCAAAGGTTGCACGATGGGCCGACGCCACCGGCGGGGCGGCCCCGAGGGAACGGAGTCATCGGATGACGGACATCGAGAGCCGACCCACGGCGACGGACTACCAGCAGATCCTCCGGGTGCGAGCCGGGGCGCAGGCCCTGTTCGACGCCCTGACCGACCCGGCCGGCCTGGCGTCCTGGTGGACCCGGGTCACCGGCTCCGGCGAGGCGGGCGGCGAGCTGCGGTTCTATTTCGACTCCCCGGAAAACCCGTGCGTGATGCGGGTCGACGAGGCGACCCGGCCCACCTCGGTGCGCTGGACCGTGACGGCCTGCGGCTTCCTGCCCGACTGGGTGGGCACCCGGCCCACCTTCGCGATCACCCCGATCGACGCGGGCGCCGCCGAGCTGCGGTTCCGGCACGAGGGCCTCACGGCCGAGCTGGACTGCATCGATCAGTGCACCAGCGGCTGGAACCACTTCCTGGAGAGCCTGCGGCGGTATGCCGAGACCGGGCGCGGCATGCCGTTCGGCAGCGAGGCGGACGCCGCCCGCCGGCTCCGGTAGGACCACCGACGGAGCGGCCGGAACCGGCCGGGTCGGCGGTGTGCCGGCAGGGTCGGCCGGGTCAGGGTGTGTCGGCGCCCAGCACGTGCCGGTCGGCCCACGCGGCCGCGGACAGCCGGGCCAGCATCGCGCAGGCCTCCGCGTCGATCGCGTGCGGGTCCGGGTGGTCGGGACCGTCCAGGTCCACGGTGGTGCAGACCACGATCAGGTACGGCGGCGCGTCCGCCGGGAAGACCACCCCGGCGCCGTGCCGGACGCCGTTCACCCACCCGTTCTTGTGGGCGATCCGGGTGCCCTCCGGCAGCCCCGCCGCCAGGTCCTCGCGGTGTACCTGGCCGAACAGCACGCTCAGCATGGCCGAGCACGAGGCCGGGCCGGCCAGCCCGCCCGGCTCGTCCGCGCCGCGGGCGATGGCGCCGAGCAGGGCGGCCAGGTCGGCGGCCGTGACGTCGTTGGTGATGCCGCGCTCCCGGGCCGCGAAGTCCTCGATGCCCCGACCGGTCACGCTGTGCCGGGCCCCGCCGGCGGCCCATGCCCGAGCCACGGCGGGCAGGCCGACGTACCCGAGCACCACGTTGGTGGCCAGGTTGCTGGACCGGGTGACCATCCGGTCGGCCAACCAGCGCAGGGACGCCTCGCCGCCCACCCGGGCCCAGACGGCGTCGTCGTTGTCGTAGTCGGGGTCGCAGCCGAACCGGCCGGCGCCCGGCGCGGCCGACGCGAAGTCGTTGCGCACCGGCACCGGCCGGTCGAGGTCCAGGCTGCCGTCCTCGGCCGCCCGGTAGAGCGCGGCGAGCACCGCCAGCTTCATGGTGCTCGCCGCGTAGTGCGGGGTGTCGGCCAGCCGGGCGTACGCCGGCGGACCGGTCAGCCGACCGACGTACGCGGAGGCGGTGCCCGGGGCCGCCGCCAGCTCGGCGTCGAACCTGTCGCGGATCATGAAGCGACCGTAGCCGATCGGCCGGCGGCGGCCGTACCCGTGGTCAGCCGGCGTGCTTGCGGCGCGCCGTGGCCCGGGCCCGGGCGGTCTGGTCGAGCACCACCTTGCGGATCCGGACGGCGACCGGGGTCACCTCGACGCACTCGTCCTCGCGGCAGAACTCCAGCGCCTGCTCCAGGGACAGCTTGCGCGGCGGGATCACCTTCTCGGTCTCGTCGGCCGTGGAGGAGCGCATGTTGGTGAGCTTCTTCTCCTTGGTGATGTTGACGTCCATGTCGTCGGAGCGGGAGTTCTCTCCGATGATCATGCCCTCGTACACCTCGGTGGTGGGCTCGACGAACAGCGTGCCGCGTTCCTGCAGGTTGAGCATGGCGAACGGGGTCACCACGCCGGACCGGTCGGCCACCAACGACCCGTTGTTGCGGGTCCGCAGCTCGCCGAACCACGGCTCGTACGACTCGAAGACGTGGTGCAGGATGCCGGTGCCCCGGGTGTCGGTGAGGAACTCGGTGCGGAAGCCGATCAGCCCGCGCGCCGGCACCAGCCACTCCATCCGGATCCAGCCGGTGCCGTGGTTGACCAGCTGCTCCATCCGGCCCTTGCGGGTGGCCAGCAGCTGGGTGATCGCGCCCAGGTATTCCTCGGGGGCGTCGATGGTGAGCCGCTCGACCGGCTCGCACACCTTGCCGTCGATCTCCCGGGTGACCACCTGCGGCTTGCCGACGGTCAGCTCGTACGACTCGCGGCGCATCTGCTCGACCAGGATGGCCAGCGCCAGCTCGCCGCGGCCCTGCACCTCCCAGGCGTCGGGCCGCTCGGTGGGCAGCACCCGCAGCGACACGTTGCCGACCAGCTCCTTGTCGAGGCGGTCCTTGACCATCCGGGCCGTGACCTTGGCGCCCTTGACCCGGCCGACCAGCGGGGACGTGTTGGTGCCGATGGTCATCGAGATGGCGGGCTCGTCGACCGTGATCAGCGGCAGCGGGCGGGGGTCGTTCACGTCCGCGAGCGTCTCGCCGATCATGATCTCCGGGATGCCGGCCACCGCGATGATGTCGCCCGGCCCGGCCTGCTCGGCGGGCTTGCGCTCCAGCCCCTCGGTCATCAGCAGCTCGGAGATGCGGACCTTCTCGGTGGTGCCGTCGATGCGGCACCAGGCCACCGTCTCGCCCTTGCGGATCGTGCCCTGGCGGACCCGGCACAGCGCCAGCCGGCCGAGGAACGGCGAGGCGTCGAGGTTGGTGACGTGCGCCTGCAGCGGCGCGTCCTCCTCGTACGCGGGCGCGGGGATCGTGTCGAGCAGGGTGCGGAACAGCGGCTCCAGCGAGGTGCTGTCGGACGGCACCGAGCCGTCGGCGGGCTGGGTGAGCGAGGCGACGCCGTCCCGGGCGCAGGCGTAGACGATCGGGAAGTCGATCTGGGAGTCGTCGGCGTCCAGGTCGAGGAAGAGCTCGTACGTGTCGTCGACCACCTCCTTGATCCGGGCGTCCGGCCGGTCCACCTTGTTGATCACGAGGATGATCGGCATCCGGGCCCGCAGCGCCTTGCGGAGCACGAAGCGGGTCTGCGGCAGCGGGCCCTCGCTCGCGTCGACCAGCAGCACCACGCCGTCGACCATGGTGAGGCCGCGCTCGACCTCGCCGCCGAAGTCGGCGTGGCCGGGGGTGTCGATGATGTTGATGGTGACCGGGTCGCCGTCGTCCGGCCGGTAGCTGATCGCGGTGTTCTTGGCGAGGATCGTGATGCCCTTTTCCCGCTCCAGGTCCATCGAGTCCATCACCCGGTCCGCCATCTCGCCCCGGGCGTGGGCCTGCGCTCCCTGCCGCAACATGGCGTCCACCAGGGTGGTCTTGCCGTGGTCGACGTGCGCGATGATGGCGACGTTACGAAGATCCGAGCGGGTCTGCATGGGGTCCATTCTCGTGGTCGGGCCGATCGGGGCGCGCCGGGGGACCCGTACGCGCAGGCTAATTGATGGTGGCCGGGGTGACCCCGGCCGGCCGGCTGACCGACATGTCCGAAGGGACCGCGGTGCTCGACCTGTCGACGCTGTTGCAGCAGTTGCCGCCGTGGCTCGTCTATGTCGTGGCCGCCGTGCTGGTGGCCGGCGAGACGGCGGTGATCGTCGGACTGCTGGTGCCGGCCGAGGCCACCCTGCTGCTGGTCGGCTTCCTATCATACGCCGGCACGGTCCGGCTTGTTCCCGCCATGATCGTGATGATGGCCGCCGCCGCGGTCGGTGACTCGCTCGGGTTCCGCAGCGGGCGGCGGCACGGTCCCGCCCTGCGGACCGGCCGTCTGGGCGACCGGATCGGGGACCGGCGGTGGGCCCGGGCCGAGCGGATGGTCCGCCGGATGGGCGGCCGCGGCGTGCTGGCGGCCCGCTGGCTGGCCTTCGTGCGGACCGTGCTGCCCCGGCTGGTGGGCGCGGCGGGCATGCCGTACGGCCGGTTCCTGCCGTGGAACCTGGCCGGCGTGCTGAGCTGGGTGGGCAGCACCGTGCTGATCGGCTACCTGGCCGGCGAGTCGTTCCGGCGCGTCTCCGGGCTGCTGGGCGCCGCCACCGGGGCGGTGCTGGCCCTGCTGGCCTGCGTGGTCGTGCTGGTGCTGACCGGGCGCTGGCTGGGCCGCAATCCCGACCCGGTCCGGGCGCTGGCCGCCCGCGGCGCCGCCCTGCCGCCGCTGCGCTGGGCCGGCCGCCGGTACGGCGATCTGGTGCGCCGGCTGTCCGGGCGGGTCGGCGCCGGCTGGGCGCTGGCGCTCAACCTGCTGGCCGGGCTCGGGCTGCTGTTCGGGATCGGGCTCGCCCTGGGCTGGCTGCTGCGAGTGGTCGTCGCGCACAGCGGCCTGGCCGTGGTCGACGGCGCCATCGCCGACTGGTTCGCGGCCCGCCGTACGCCCGGCGCCGTGCAGGCGGCGGTCGCCGTCCTGAGCGTGCTGCGCGGGCCGGTGCTGATTCTCGGTGTGGCGTTGCTCACGCTGCTGCTGGCCGGCCGGTCCGGTCCCGAGGCCGGGCGGGCCCCGGACGCAGGGCGGGCGTCGCGGGCCGGCCTGGACGCCGGGCGGGCGTCGCGGGCCGGTCGGGGCGGCGGGCGTGGCCCGGGTGACGGCCGCGACCCGGAGGCCGAGGGCGGGTCGGCGGCGGGTCGGAGCGGCCTGGTCGGGGCGCTCGGCACGGTCGGCACCTTCGTCCCGTTGCTGCTGCTGGCCGTGGTGGCCGAGCTCACCCAGCCGGACCCGATCCGGGCCGTGCCCGGCCCCACGCCGGCTCCGGTGGCGCTGTTTCCCAGCCAGAACGCGGTGGTGACCGGCAGCCTGTGCACGATGGCCTGGCTGCTGGCCCGCGGTACGCACTGGCCGGTGGCCGTGGCCGGCTGGACCGGCGCGGCGGTCGGGATCGCCACGGTGGCGCTGGCCCGGCTCTACCTCGGCCTCGACACGGCCAGCGAGACCGCCACGGCCGTGCTGCTCGGTCTGTTGTGGACCGTGTTCCTCATGGTGGCCTGGACCACCCGGGACCGCACCCTGGCGGCCGCCGACCGGGGCAGCTTGCCATGATCAACTCGCCCCCACGGATCGATGTCCCGCTGTTACCGTGAGGCCCATGATGCGCGGGGGACCGGACGGGCGTCGGCGGCTGCCGACGGCCGTGCTCGCGGTGGCGATGCTGGTGCTGGCGGGAGCGGCGAGCGGCTGCGGGGGAGCGCACGACTCCACCGCGGGTGACGCGGCGCCGACGGAGGTGGCGGTCGAGGCGACCACGGCCGCCCTCGAGCCGGCCCTGACCGACGCGACCCCGAGCGATGATCCGACGCCGAGCGCCGCCCCGAGCAGGGCGACCGCCCACCCCGCCCCCAGCCGGTCGTCCCGGCCGAAGCCGCGCCGGGCGACCGCCCCAAAGCCGCGGGCCAAGCCGGCGCCGCGCACCGAGGCCAAGCTGCCGCCGCCCCCGCCCAAGCCGGTGCCCGGCTGCACCCCCGTGCACCGCGGGGTAAAGGCCAGCCATGCGCAGGCCCGGGACGCGCTCACGGCGGCGGCCGGCCGCACCTACTGGCCCGGCTCCGCACCAGGCCTCAAGCTGTCCACCAACCTCGTGAAGGCGGTGGCCTGGCAGGAGAGCGGCTGGCAGTCCGACATCGTGGCCTGCGACGGCGGGGTGGGACTCATGCAGGTGATGAAGGACACCGCCACCTTCGTGAACAACCGCTTCGAGCAGTCGTACGACATCAACGACTACCGGGACAACGCGACGCTCGGCGCCAACTACCTCGCCTGGCTGACGAAGTACATCGGCGACCTCTACTTCGACGGCGACTACAGCCTCGACGCGGCCAACTGCGCCACCGAGTTGAACTCCTGCCTGCTCAACGCGGTCATCGCGGCGTACAACTTCGGGCCGGGCGCGGTGGCCACGGACAATGGCCTGGTCATCCCCAACCCGGGGTACGTCCGGAACGTGCGCGCGCTGATGACCGAGTGCGTCTGCCTGAGCTACTGATCCGGCCCGGCCCGGCCCGGCCGCCGGCCCCGGCCGCTCGCCCGGCCGCCGGCCCGGCCACCGGCCCGGGCTGGTAGGAGCCCGGCCCGTACCCGCTCCGGCCCTGTTCGGGCCCGGTTGTCGCTGGCCACGTCGGCCCATAGGGTCGCCGACGGGAGGCGATGGCATGGCGGATGCGGGACGCGCCGGGGTGGTGGCGGGATGATCGGCACGCTGCTGGCCCGGGGCGGCGGCGCCCTGTTGGGCCTGCCGCCCGCCCGCGCCCGCCGGGTGGGCCTCACCCGCGACATCCGGGTCCGCGCCCGGGACGGGGTGCCGCTGCTCACCGATCACTACGCACCCGACCTGCCCGCCGGGCCCGACGTGCCCACGGTCCTGATCCGCACCCCGTACGGGCGGGGCGGCCCGATGCGGCTGCTCGGGAGGTTGCTGGCCGGGCAGGGCTTCCATGCGGTGATCCAGTCCTGCCGCGGCACCTTCGGCTCGGGCGGCCGGTTCGAGCCCTTCGTGTCCGAGAAGGCCGACGGGCTGGACACGGTCGACTGGTTGCGCCGGCAACCGTGGTACGGCGGCCGGTTCGGCATGTTCGGCGCCAGCTACCAGGGCTTCGTGCAGTGGGCCCTGGCCGGCGAGGTTGAGGACCTGCGCGCCATGGTGGCCGTGGTGACCGCTGCCAGCACCCGGGATTCGACGTACGCGGGCGGGGCCTTCTCGCTGGACACCGTCCTCACCTGGGCTGAGCTGCTGGAGGCGCAGGCCGTGCCGTGGCTGGCCCGGCAACTGGAGCTGCGGCGCGGCCAGCCCCGGCTGCTGGCCGGGCTGGCCCACCTGCCGCTGGTCGAGGCCGACCGGGTGGCCACCGGCGGCACCGTCCCGTTTTTCCAGGAATGGCTGCTCGAACACACCCCGGGCGCCGCCTACTGGCGGTCCCGGGTGTTCGACGCGCGCATCGCCGAGGTCCGGACGCCGGTCGCGATGGTCACCGGCTGGCACGACATCTTCCTCCCCGCCCAGCTGGGCGACTACGCCGCGCTGCGGGCCGCCGGTGAGCGGCCGACGCTCACCGTCGGTCCGTGGACGCACGGCAGCCCGGGCCTGCTGGCGGCCGCCCTGCGCGAGGGGGTGCCGTGGCTGCGGTCCGAACTGGCCGGCGCCGAGCCGCCGGCCCGGCCGGCGCCGGTGCGGATCCACGTGGGCGGCGGGGCGGGCTGGCGGGACCTGCCGGACTGGCCGCCGGCCGCCACGCGCACCAGGTGGCACCTGCACCCGGACCGCGGGTTCGCGCCGGCGCCGCCGCCGGTCTCGGCCCCGGACCGGTTCCGGTACGACCCGGCCGACCCGACCCCGTCGCTGGGCGGGCCGTTGCTGGTGGCGCAGCGCGCCGGCCCGGTGGACAACCGTCCGGTCGAGGCGCGCGACGACGTGCTGGTCTACACCGGCGGCCGGCTCGACGCCGCGCTGGAGGTGATCGGGCCGGTCACCGCGGAGGTGCACGTCCGCAGCGAGCTGGGATACTTCGACCTGTTCCTGCGACTGTGCGACGTGGACCGTCGCGGGCGGTCGTGGAACGTCTGCGACGGGCTGGTGCGGGTGGAACCCGGTCGCTTCCCGGTGGCCGCCGACGGGGTGCTGCGGGTGCCGGTGACGCTGTGGCCGGTGGCGCACCGCTTCCGGCCGGGGCACCGGCTCCGGCTCCAGGTCAGCGGTGGCGCGCATCCCCGGTACGCCCGCAACCCCGGCACGGGCGAGCCGTTGGGCAGCGCCGTGCGCATGCGGGCCGGGCACCGGGAGATCTTCCACGACCCGGCCCACCCGTCGGTGGTGCATCTTCCGGTCCTGCCGTCCTGAGGCGCGCCGGCCGTCGCTTGCGTCATGTGAAGTTAGAACTTACCGCTCGAAACGCCTCCATGACGCGCCGGCGGCACGCGTACGGAGATTCACTCATGGTGACATCACTCCACATCCCTTTCTCGCACCCATCAACGTCAGCAAGGATGTCGATGGCCTAGTAGTAGGGTTTGACCAGGCGAAAGGCGATCGGAAGCCCGAGCTGTGTCCTGCTGCGGGGAGGGCGTGATGACGCAGGCACCGCCCAATTTGCTCACTGTACGTAGTTTGCTGTTGCAGTATCTCGATCTTCATCCGGGCACCTCGTCGGTGAGCTCCGACCTCGATCCGACCGAGGTCGGCATCGTGGGTGACCCGTCCCACCGCGGTGGCTACCACTGCGGCTCCGATCGGGTGGTGGCCAACGACTACTCCGTGGTGGAGTCGCCCCGGGACCGGGCCGGGCTCACCATCTACGCCTCGGCGCTGGACGTGGGGTGGTTCGAGGTGGCCACGGCCGGCGGGCCGCAGACCCTGCGCACCTTTTCCTCCTGGTGCGTCACCCAGTGCCGGGCCGACACCCCGGACAGCCGGGACATCCGGGAGATCATCTATTCCCTCGACGGGGTGACCGTGCACCGATGGGACCGGCTGGGTCTGCGCAGCACCGGCGACTCAACACACCTTTACCACACCCACTTCAGCTTCTTCCGCGACGCCACGAAGGCAAACCGGGATCTCCGCCCGCTCTTCGTGCGCTACCTGACCGACATCGGTCTGATCAGACCGCCACCGGAGGCCGACATGCAACAGTCCGACAAGCTCCTCTACGACACCGGATACGACGCCCGCACGGTGGGGCACGTCCTGGCCGACCTGGAGAACCTGCGCAACTGGTTGGTGACCCCGGTGGGCGGAAGCGGGCTCGTCGGACCGCCCGAGGACGGCTCGCCGGCCATGCTGCTGTTGGCCATGGCTCAGGCGTACCCGAGGCTGACCGCTCAGGTCAGCCAGTTGGCCGGCAAGGACTTCACCGACGAGCCAGCCATCATCGCCGGCGTGCTGGCCGGGCTCTCGCCCGCGGCGATCGCGGCGGCCATTCCGCCCACCATCGCCCAGCAGGTGGTCGACGAACTGGCCGCCCGGCTGGCGGCGGGGAGCGGCCGTACGGTCGCGCCGGGCATCGTCCCGCCACCGCGCTAGCGACCGACCCCGCCGGTCCGGCCGGGTCCGGCCGGCCGGGCGGTTCGACCCGGCCGGGTGGCGAGCCAGGCGTCCTCGGCCCGGTAGTCGAAGAATTCTCCGGTACGGCCGGCCATGTACGGGAACACCTCGCGCCAGTCGCGGTCCCGGGCGGCGCCGATCAGCCAGCCCACCGTGGCGGGCAGCGTCCCGGCGTAGTCGGACAGCGGCCGGTAGCCCAGCTCCCGCTCGGCGGCGGTCATGTCGAGCACGAACGGCCACCGCAGGGACCAGGGTGTCTCGCCGACCGGCGGCGCCGGCGACGGCCCGTCGATGAGCACCTCCTCGGCGGGGTCGTCGAGGAGGGCGGCGATCGCCGCGCCGATCTCGCGGACCGTCGGCGCGTCCGGGTCGCCGGCGTTGAGCACCCGGGACCCGGGGCGGGCCGCGGCCAGCCGGATCAGCTCGGCCAGGTTCCGGGTCGAGATCGGCTGGAACCGGCTGGCGCCGCCGTGCGTGAGGATGCGCACCGGGCGGCGGTCCAGGGCCCGCTTGACGAAGTGCCACTCCCGGGGGAAGACCGTGTGCGGCCCGTGGATCGTGCCGGCCCGCAGCAGGGTGCTGGGCAGCCGGTCGCCGGCCGCCAGCAACCGGCGCTCCAGATCGACCTTGCCGCCCGCGTAGTCACCGGCGCCTCGTTCGTCGGCGCCGCCGGCCCCCGTGCGTTGGCGCTCGGTCACCGGCACCGGAAAGCGGGCGTCCTCGGCGCCGAACGCGCGCCCGTCGTCGTCGGTGTAGACGGCGCCGGTGGAGATCACCACGGCCGAGCCGATCCGGTCGGCCAGCCCGAGCAGCTGGTCGGCGTGCCGCCGGCCGTACGCGACCATGTCGACGACCACGTCGCAGCCGGCGCCCACGGCGGCGGCCAGCGCGGCGTCGTCCTCGCGGTCCAGCCGGACCGGCTCGACGCCCAGCTCGGCCGGCCAGGGCGGCCCGGTCCGCTCGCCCCGCGCGGCGGCCCGGACCCGCCACCCGTCGCCGGCGAGCGCGGCCACCGTCGCCCGCCCGACCTGCCCGCTCGCCCCGATCACCAGCGCCGTCTTCGTCATGCCCCGACGTTAGGCGGCGGCCGGCCCGAGCCGAAAGGATCTTCTGCCGCCGGCAGAATGACGTCCTGCCGGCGGGTCCGGCCGGTTGTCAGGAGGCGCCGGCCGGCAGGTCGAGCGCGTACGAGCGGCCGGCCGGCCGGAAGCCGAGCCGGGCGTAGTACGGCGCCACCATGTCCGGCGGGGTGACCACCCGGCGGAAGCCGCGCGCGGTGAACAGCCGGCTGCGCCGGTAGACGAACTCGCCCGGGGTGAGGTCGCGGAACCGTGGCGTGACGTAGTCGAGTTCGATCTGCGCCACCCCGTTCCCGGCGGCGCGCACCAGCATGACCCCCACCACCTCGTCGGCGCGCAGCACCAGGAAGGCGGACCGGCCCGGCGCCGGCTCCACCCCGTCGGCAGCCCAGGTGAAGCCGGGGTTGAACCGGGCGATGTCGGCGGCGTGCACCCGCAGCACGTGCTCGAGGAAGCCGTCGTCGGTGCCCACCTCCACCACCTGGTACGTCCGGTCGTCGTGCCGGGTGGCCACCATCCGGACCAGGTACCAGATGTTGATCACGGCGAGCACCACGTTCAGACCGACCATGGGCCACACGGCCAGGGCGGCGTTGAAGCCGATCAGCACCACGCAGCCGACCAGGTTGAGCGCCCGCAGCCGCAGGAGGCGGGTCTGCAGCAGGGACCAGACCAGCAGCGCGGAGCCGATCCAGCCGATCACGTCGAGCCAGTTCACCCGGTGCACCCTAGTGGCACGGGCATTGACCAGCCCAATCGCGCGGCCGTCGAATCCGGGTCAGGCCGGCGGCCCGTCCGCGGGCCGGGCGTTCGGCGTCGCCTCGCCCCCGTCGGTGGCGCCGCCGGAGGGCGGCAGCAGGTCACGGACCGGCGCCGTCGCGTCCGGTCCGTACCTCATGATCTGCAGATAGAGCAGCGTGGCGTCGTCGACACCCTCCTCGTCGCCGGTGGTGAGCAGGTCCAACAGCAGCCCCCGGCTGACCGCCAGGCCGAGCCGCGCCTGGGCGCGGGCCTCCCGCTCCGGGACGCCGAGGGAACGCAGTCGAGCCACGGCGGGGCGCAGCCAGTCCTCGACGAGCCCGTCGAGCAGCCCGCTGGCGTAGGGCCGGCCCTGCAGCGCCTGGCTGTAGACCTCGAAGAAGAGCCGTGCCTGTGGCCTGATCGCCGGGTCGCGCATCAGCTGCCACAACCCCCGGGCCACGTCCAGTGGCGACTGGTCGAGGTCGGCCTCCATCGCGAGCAGGGCTTCGCGGTTCCGCTCCTCGATGGCCTTGACGACGGCGACCAGCAGGCCCTCCTTGGACCCGAAGTGATAGATCAGCATCCGGTGACTGGTGCCCAGGGCGGTCGCGAGCTGACGCAGGCTCAGATCGCTGATGCCCTGCTCGGCGAGCTGACCGATGGCCGCGTCCAGCAGTCGCTGCCGGGCCGTGCCCGCTGAGGGTTGCTGGTCGTCATCCATGTACCGTATGGTACATGTACCAGGTGGTACAGGAGTGGCGGCACGGGGGCGCCGCGCCCGCCCGCGGCTGGCGGTCGGCGCGCTCCCTGGCCCAGCATCCCATGGCGAGAGCGAGGAACGATGCGGTACGTGGCCCGGGTGACCATCGAGGCCTCCGCCGAGGAGGTCTGGCAGGTGCTGTCCGACGTTCGACGATGGCCGGAGTGGACCCCCACGATGAGCCGGGTCGAGGTGCTTGAGGACGGGCCGCTGCGGGTGGGCAGCCGGGCCCGGGTGCGGCAGCCCCGGCTGCGTGAGGCGACCTGGACGGTGTGCCGTCTCGAACCCGGCCGATCGTTCGCCTGGGTGACGAGGGCGGCCGGGCTGCGCTGCCTCGGTGACCACGTGGTGACGCCGGGACCGGACGGCACGCACGTGGAACTCGTCGCGGAACTCACCGGCCCGTTCGAACCGCTCACCCGGCCGATCTACGGTCGGCTGTTCCAGCGGTACGTCGAGACCGAGGGCGCCTCGCTCAAGCGCCTCTGCGAGTCCGGCGTCCCGGGACGGCCCTCCGACGCCGGCCACCTCAACGGTTGAGCGGCTCGCCGGCCCGGCCGGCTACCAGCCGCGGGCGCGCCAGTCGGGCAGCGCCGGACGCTCGGCGCCGAGCGTGGTGTCCTTGCCATGGCCCGGATAGACCCAGGTCTCGTCCGGGAGCCGGCCGAACACCTTCTGCTCCACGTCGTCGATCAGGCTGGCGAACGCCGCCGCGTCCTGATGGGTGTTGCCCACTCCACCGGGAAACAACGAGTCCCCGGTGAACAGGTGCGGGTCGCCCGCCGGATCCCGGTACAGCAGGGCGATCGAGCCGGGGGTGTGCCCGACGAGGTGGATGACATCGAGAGCGCAGTCGCCGACGCGCACCGTCTCGCCGTCGCTGACCGTGTCCGAGGCGATGGGCAGGCCCTCGGCGTCGTCGACGTGCACCAGCGAGCGGGCCCCGGTGGTGGCGACGACCTCCTCCAGGGCCACCCAGTGGTCCATGTGCCGGTGGGTGGTGACCACCGTGGCGAGGCCGCCGTCCCCGATCAGCTCGAGCAGCCGCGGCGCCTCGTTGGCCGCGTCGATGAGAAGCTGGTCGCCGGTGGACCGGCAGCTCAGCAGGTAGGCGTTGTTGTCCATCGGTCCCACGGAGACCTTGGTGATGGTGAGGTGGGGCAGCTCGCGCACGTCCGTCGGGCCGCCGGTGGTGACGTCTCCGGTGTAGGTCATCGGTATCTCTAGATCCATTCGGGTGGGGTCGGCAGGGGTCCGTCGGGGCTCACCGTAAGCCCCGCGCCTTCCGAACGGCCGATCAGCCACGCGGCGATCCGGTTCACCGGTCCGGAAATCGCCGGCGCCCCCTCCGGCTCGCCCACGGTCAGCTCGTGCCGCCCCTCGTCCGGGCGCAGCACGAGCGCCGAGCTCCCCGGCCGGTGGCCCAGGTCGGCCACCACCTCGTGCAGCAGCCGGAGCGCGAACGCCGCCGGCCAGTCGTCCGGCGCGTACCCGGCGTCGAGGTCGGCGTGGTGCACCTCCACCTCGCGCAGCCGGCCCCACACCAGGGTGGCGGCGAGCTGCGGACGGCCCCGGACGATCACCTCCGCGGCCCAGGCCTCCGGCGGCATCCCCGCGCAGGCGTCCGCGAACCGCGCCGCGGCCGCGCGCACGTCGGCCGCCAGGTCCGCGGCGGAGCGGTCCGCGCCGGCCGCGATGTCCGCGGCCCGGGCCTCGTCATTGGGGTACGCCGGCACGCGGGCGCCGGTACGCGCCGAGGTCAGCAGCCTGCCGTACGCGTCGGCGGACCGGGCCAGATGGGTGAGCACGTGGCCGCGGCTCCAACCGGGCAGCAGCGACGGATCGCGCGCCGCCGCGTCGTCCAACCCGTCGGCCGTCCGGAACAGACGCTCGGTGGCCCGGTCAACCTCGGGGAGCAGCACGAGTGGGTCAACGGTCACGCCTGGAGACCCTAGCCGGTCGGACCGCGCCGGCCGTACCGGAAATCGCTTCCGGTGCGCGCGACCCGCCGCCTACCGTCAAGGTGCGACGCATCACCCGGGTTGCGGAAAGGAGGTGGGAGCATGCCCGTCTTCGTGCGCGCGCCGAACCTTCCCGCCTCCTCTTTTCCGAAGGGCTGACATGACTGTCGACCTCACCGCGCTGGGCTGGAGCCCGGCGCTGGCCGAACACGCCGCCCGGTGCGGCGCGGGGCTGCGGCCGGGCCGGGTCGTCCGGGCCGACCGCGGCGTGCTCACCACGCTGTGCGCCGAGGGACCGGTCCGGGCCACCGTCGCCGGCTCGCTGCTCGCGGCGGCCGCCGCCGACCCCGCCCAGCTGCCCTGCGCCGGCGACTGGGTGCTCGTCCGCGATTGGCCGGACGACCGGATCACGGCCGAGCGCCGGCTGCCGCGGTCCACCGCGGTCGTCCGGCGGACCGCCGGCAAGGACTCCACCGGCCAGGTGCTGGCCGCCAACCTCGACACGGCGGCCGTCGTCGAACCGGTCCATCCCGAGCCGGACATCGGCCGGATCGAGCGGCTGCTCGCGCTCGCCTGGGAGTCCGGCGCGCTGCCCGTGGTGGTGCTCACCAAGTGCGATCTGGCGGCCGATCCGGCGGCGGTGGCCGCCCAGGTGGCCGAGGTGGCCCCCCGGGTGCCGGTGCTGCCGGTGAGCGCGCACCGGCCGGGCGGCCTCGACGCGCTGCGCCCGTTCGTCGCGCCCGGCCGCACGCTCGGCCTGCTCGGCCCGTCCGGCGCCGGCAAGTCCTCGCTGGTCAACGGCCTGGTCGGCAGCACCGCCATGGCCACCCAGACGATCCGTCGGGTCGACGGCAAGGGCCGGCACACCACCACCTACCGGGCGCTGATCCCGGTGCCGGGCGGGGGCGCCGTGCTGGACACCCCCGGCATCCGGGCGGTCGGCCTGCAGTCCGCCGCGGACGGGCTGGACCGGGCCTTCGCCGACGTGGCCGAGCTGGTCGCGGCCTGCCGGTTCGGGGACTGCCGGCACGGGGTGGAGCCCGGCTGCGCGGTCCGGGTCGCGCTGGAGGACGGGGAGCTCGCCCCGCGACGCTGGGAGAGCTGGCAGCGGCTGCACCGGGAGGTGGCCGTGGAGACGGATCGCCGGGATGCCCGGCTGGCGGCGCAGCGCTCCGACTGGCGACGCCAGCGGCACGTCCGCCGGCACGGCCGCTCCCTGCCACCCCCACCCCGCCCCTTCACCAGCTGACCCTGGGGGAATGTGCCGGTGGGGAAAAGTGTCATACCCCAGGGCTAGAGTTGCCGAGGCGTCTCTTCCGCCGGCAGTTCCGGACAGAACCACCCTTTCTTCTCCCCGGGAGTACCCTGACCGTGGCCGATCGACTGATCATCCGTGGCGCGCGTGAGCACAACCTGCGTGACGTGAGCCTTGACCTGCCCCGGGACGCGCTGATCGTGTTCACCGGCCTGTCCGGGTCGGGCAAGTCGAGCCTGGCGTTCGACACGATCTTCGCCGAGGGCCAGCGGCGGTACGTCGAGTCGCTCTCGTCGTACGCGCGGCAGTTCCTCGGCCAGATGGACAAGCCCGACGTCGACTTCATCGAGGGGCTCAGCCCGGCGGTCTCCATCGACCAGAAGTCGACCTCGCGCAACCCCCGGTCCACGGTCGGCACGATCACCGAGGTCTACGACTACCTGCGGCTGCTCTTCGCCCGCGTCGGCGAGCCGCACTGTCCGGTCTGCGGCGAGCGGATCTCCAAGCAGAGCCCGCAGCAGATCGTCGACCGGGTGCTCGCGATGGCCGAGGGCACCAAGTTCATGGTGCTGGCGCCGGTGATCCGGGGCCGCAAGGGTGAGTACGTCGACCTCTTCGCCGAGCTGCAGTCCAAGGGCTACGCCCGGGCCCGGGTGGACGGGGTGGTCCACCCGCTGACCGAGCCGCCCAAGCTCAAGAAGCAGGAGAAGCACACCATCGAGGTGGTGGTGGACCGGCTCACGGTCAAGACCAGCGCCAAGCAGCGGCTCACCGACTCGGTGGAGTCGGCCCTGGCCCTGTCCGGCGGACTGGTGCTGCTCGACTTCGTCGACCTGGACGAGGGCGACCCCAACCGGGAGCGCCGCTACTCGGAGCACCTCGCCTGCCCCAACGACCACCCGCTGGCCATCGAGGACCTCGAGCCCCGGGTCTTCTCCTTCAACGCGCCGTACGGCGCCTGCCCCGAGTGCACCGGCCTGGGCACCAAGAAGGAGGTCGACCCGGAGCTGGTGGTCCCCGACCCGGAGCGCACGCTGCGGGACGGCGCGATCCAGCCGTGGTCCGGGGGGCACACGCTCGACTACTTCCTGCGCCTCCTGGAGGCGTTGGGCGACGCCCAGCACTTCGACCTGGACACGCCGTGGCGCAAGCTGCCGTCCCGGGCGCAGAAGACGATCCTGCACGGCTCCGACGACCAGGTCCACGTGCGCTACCGCAACAAGTACGGCCGCGAGCGGTCCTACTACACCGGCTTCGAGGGCGTGGTGCAGTGGATCGAGCGCCGGCACTCGGACACCGAGTCGGACTGGTCCCGCGACAAGTACGAGGGCTACATGCGGGACGTGCCCTGCGCGTCCTGCGGCGGCGCCCGGCTCAAGCCCGAGGTGCTGGCCGTGACCCTGGCCGGGCGCAGCATCGCCGAGGTCTGCGCGCTGTCGGTGGGCGAGTGCGCCGAGCTGCTGGCCGCGATGACGCTGACCGACCGGCAGAAGCTGATCGCCGAGCGGGTGCTCAAGGAGATCAACGCCCGGCTGCGGTTCCTGGTCGACGTCGGCCTGGACTACCTCTCCCTGGACCGGCCCGCCGGGACGCTGTCCGGTGGCGAGGCGCAGCGGATCCGGCTGGCCACGCAGATCGGCTCGGGCCTGGTGGGCGTGCTGTACGTGCTGGACGAGCCGTCCATCGGGCTGCACCAGCGGGACAACCACCGGCTCATCGAGACGCTGGTCCGGCTCCGGGGGCTGGGCAACACGCTGATCGTGGTGGAGCACGACGAGGACACCATCCGGACCGCCGACTGGGTGGTCGACATCGGGCCGGGCGCCGGGGAGCACGGCGGCAAGATCGTGCACAGCGGTTCGGTGCCGGACCTGCTCGACAACTCCGAGTCGCTCACCGGGGCCTACCTGGCCGGCCGCCGGTCGATCCCGACGCCGGCGCACCGGCGACCGCAGACCGCCGGCCGGGAGATCGTGGTGCACGGCGCGCGGGAGCACAACCTGCGCAACATCACCGTGAGCTTCCCGCTGGGCCAGCTCATCGCCGTGACCGGGGTCAGCGGATCGGGCAAGTCCACGCTGGTCAACGACATCCTGCACGCCGTACTGGCCAATCAGATCAACGGTGCCCGGCTGGTGCCCGGCCGGCACACCCGGGTCAGCGGCCTGGACCAGGTCGACAAGGTGGTCGGCGTCGACCAGTCACCCATCGGCCGGACCCCGCGGTCCAACCCGGCCACCTACACCGGGGTCTGGGACCACGTCCGCAAGCTCTTCGCCGAGACCACCGAGGCCAAGGTCCGGGGGTACGGTCCGGGCCGGTTCTCGTTCAACGTCAAGGGCGGCCGGTGCGAGGCGTGCAGCGGTGACGGCACCATCAAGATCGAGATGAACTTCCTGCCCGACGTGTACGTCCCCTGCGAGGTGTGCAAGGGCGCCCGGTACAACCGGGAGACCCTGGAGGTGCACTACAAGGGCAAGACGGTCTCCGACGTGCTGGAGATGCCCATCGAGGAGGCCGCCGCGTTCTTCGAGCCGATCCCGGCGATCCACCGGCACCTCAAGACCCTGGTCGACGTGGGCCTCGGCTACGTCCGGCTGGGCCAGCCGGCGCCCACTCTCTCCGGCGGCGAGGCGCAGCGGGTCAAGCTGGCCTCCGAGCTGCAGAAGCGGTCCACCGGACGGACGGTCTACGTGCTGGACGAGCCGACCACCGGCCTGCACTTCGAGGACATCCGCAAGCTGCTCACCGTGCTGCAGGGCCTGGTGGACAAGGGCAACACGGTGATCACCATCGAGCACAACCTCGATGTGATCAAGACGGCCGACTGGGTGATCGACATGGGTCCCGAGGGTGGTCACCGGGGCGGCACGGTGCTGGCCACCGGCAGCCCGGAGGAACTGGCCGAGGTGCCCGAGAGCCACACCGGGCAGCATCTGCGGCACGTCCTCGGGCTCGCCGGCGCCGCGGCCGGAGCGCCGGCCGCCGTGGCGCGGGGGGCCAAGGCCAACGGGTCGACCACGACCCGGAGCCGGGCCGCGACCCGGTCCCGGCGTACCGCGTCGAAGGTCTGATCCGGTACGCCGACGCCGACGCCGACGCCGACGCCGGTCTCGGCGTGCCGCGTCGAGGGTCTGATCCGGTACGCCGGCGCGGCCGCCGGACCGGGCGTACCGCGTCAATGGCCTGATCCGGACGGCGACGCCACTGAACCGGCCGGTGTGATAGGCCGTGTCTCTACCTGGACATGTCTGGAGGCCGCGCCGGCCTCGCGGCCGAGAGAGGGATCGAGCATGAGCGATGACCGGATGACCAGCACTGCCCCGGGCGAGGCGGCGGAGACGGCGGACCTGCCCCGGCGTGCGCTGCTGGCCGGGGCCGGCGCGGCGGGTGCCGCGGTCCTGCTGGCCGGCTGCGGCAGTTCAGATGACGACAAGCCAGCCGGTGGCGACTCCGCCGGCGCGCCGGCGGGTTCCGCACCGACCGCCGGCGCGCCAGCGGGTTCCGCACCCAGCGCCACCGGGGGAGGGGACGGCGGGACCGCGCTGGCCAAGACGTCCGAGATCCCGGTGGGCGGCGGGAAGATCTTCGCCGCGCAGCGCCTGGTGGTCACCCAGCCGGCGGCCGGCCAGTTCAAGGCGTTCAGTGCCATCTGCACCCACCAGGGCTGCCCGGTGTCCAAGATCGAGAGCGGCACGATCATCTGCCGCTGCCACAACAGCCGGTTCGCCATCACCGACGGCTCGGTAAAGGGTGGGCCGGCGCCGAAGCCGCTGGAGCCGCGGGACGTCACGGTGAAGGGCGACAACATCACCCTCGCCTGAGACCGAGCGCCGGACCGCACCGGTCGGCGCCGCCCGCCGTGGCGCGGCGCGGTCGTGTTGATCATGAGGCTGTCACCGCCTCGCGGCGGCAGCTTCATGATCGATCCAGCCGGACACGCGGTGGGAAATCGTGACGGGGGGTCGGACTACGCTGGAAGCGTGGCAGACCCGTCGACCTACCGTCCCGCTCCCGGCACCATCCCGGAGTCGCCGGGCGTCTATCGGTTCCGGGACGCCACCGGCCGGGTGATCTACGTCGGCAAGGCCAAAAATCTGCGCAGCCGGCTCAACTCCTACTTCGCCGATCCGTGGGGCCTGCACCAGCGCACCCGGCAGATGGTCACCACCGCCGCCTCGGTGGACTGGATCACCGTGGGCACCGAGGTCGAGGCGCTCCAGCAGGAGTTCACCTGGATCAAGCAGTACGACCCCCGGTTCAACGTCCGCTACCGGGACGACAAGTCCTACCCCTACCTCGCCGTCACGCTCGACGAGGAATACCCGCGGCTGCAGGTGATGCGGGGGGCCAAGCGCAAGGGCGTGCGCTACTTCGGCCCGTACTCGCACGCCTGGGCCATCCGCGAGACGCTCGACCTGCTGCTGCGGGTCTTCCCGGCGCGGACCTGCTCGTCCGGGGTGTTCAAGCGGGCCGGGCAGGTCGGCCGGCCGTGCCTGCTGGGCGACATCGGGAAGTGCTCGGCGCCGTGCGTGGGTCGGGTGTCGTCGGCCGAGCACCGGCAGATCGTCGACAGCTTCTGCGACTTCATGGCCGGTCGCACCGACACGATGGCGCGGCGGCTCGAGCGGGAGATGACCGAGGCCAGCGCGGCGCTGGAGTTCGAGCTGGCGGCCCGGCTCCGGGACGACCTGGCGGCGCTGCGCCGGGCCACCGAGAAGCAGGCCGTGGTCCTCGGCGACGGCACCGACGCCGACGTGGTGGCGTTCGCGGAGGATCCGCTGGAGGCCGCCGTTCAGGTCTTCCACGTCCGGGACGGGCGGGTACGCGGCCAGCGTGGTTGGGTGGTGGAAAAGGTGGAGGACCTGGCCACCGGCGATCTGGTCCACCACTTCTGCACCCAGGTCTACGGCGCGGAGCAGGGCGAGGCGGACGTGCCGCGCGAGCTGCTGGTGCCGGCCCTGCCGGCGGACGCCGACGCGCTGGCCGACTGGCTGTCCGGCAAGCGGGGCAGCCGGGTCAACCTGCGGGTGCCGCAGCGCGGCGACAAGCGGGCCCTGCTGGAGACCGTCGGCCGGAACGCGGCCGAGGCGCTGACCCGGCACAAGCTGCGCCGCTCCGGCGACCTCACCACCCGCAGCCAGGCGCTCGACGAGATCGCCGACGCGCTCGGGATGGGCACGGCGCCGCTGCGGATCGAGTGCTACGACGTCTCCCAGATCCAGGGCACCGACGTGGTGGCCAGCATGGTGGTGTTCGAGGACGGGTTGCCCCGCAAGGGCGAGTACCGCCGGTTCGCGGTCCGGGGCGCCACGGATGACCTGTCCGCGCTGTCCGAGGTGCTGCGCCGGCGGTTCGCTCGTTATCTGGAGAGCCGGGCCGAGACCGGCGAGATCGGTGCCGAGACCGAGGTGGACCCGGACCGCCCGGGCATCGATCCCACCACGGGCCGGCCGCGCAAGTTCGCGTACCCGCCGCAGCTGGTGGTGGTGGACGGCGGCCAGCCGCAGGTGGCCGCGGCGGCCGCGGTGCTGGCCAACCTCGGCATCGAGGACATCGCCCTGTGCGGCCTGGCCAAGCGGATGGAGGAGGTGTGGCTGCCCGGCGACGACTTCCCGGTGATCCTGCCCCGCGGCTCGGAGGCGCTCTACCTGATGCAACGGGTCCGGGACGAGGCGCACCGGTTCGCCATCACCTACCACCGGCAGCGCCGGTCCAAGCGGATGACCGTGTCCGGGCTCGACGACGTGCCGGGCCTGGGTGAGGTACGCCGCAAGGCGCTGCTGCGCCACTTCGGCTCGGTGAAGCGGCTGGCGGCGGCCAGCGTGGACGAGATCACCGAGGTGCCCGGGGTGGGCCGGCGGACCGCCGAGGCGATCCTGGCGGCATTGAGCGGGCAGGCCGCGCCGCCGACGACCTGATCACCGGCGCATCGGTCCTGTTCGCCGGCGGTTCCCCGGTCGCCGTCGGCGACCGGGGAGGGGCCGCGATAGAGTCGGCCCTCGCACCGGGTGAACGGGGGTGGCCCGGATACGGCTTGGGGGAATCGAGTGGCTGAGGCGCGGACGGCGCACGGGTCGCACGGCGGGAACACGGCCGGAGAACCCGAGCAGGACACCACGCTGGTGGTGGTGACCGGCGTCTCCGGCGGCGGCCGCAGCACCGTGGCGCGGGCCCTGGAAAATGTCGGCTTCTACGTGGTGGACAACCTGCCGCAGGCGCTCATGCTGGACATGGCCGAGCTCGCGCTGCGCGCCGGCGGCGCCGCCCGGCGTACGGCCATGGTGCTGGACGTGCGGAGCCGGGCCTTCTCCACCGACCTCGCCGGGGCCATCCGCGCGCTCAAGGATCGCGGCTTCAGCCCCCGGGTGGTCTTCGTGGACGCCGACGACGAGGTGCTGATCCGGCGGTTCGAGAGCGTCCGCCGCTCCCACCCGCTGCAGGGGGACGGCCGGCTGGCCGACGGCATCGCGGTCGAGCGCGGCCTGCTGGAGGAGGCCCGCGACCTCGCCGACGTGATCATCGACACCAGCCATCTCAACGTCAACCAGCTGCGCAGCCGGGTGGAGGAGCTGTTCGGCGGCGAGGACGCCCGCCGGCTGCGGGTGACGGTGCTCTCCTTCGGCTTCAAGTACGGCCTGCCGCCGGACGCCGACTTCGTGCTGGACGCTCGCTTCCTGCCCAACCCGTACTGGGTTCCGGAGCTGCGCGAGCACACCGGCCGGGACGAGGCCGTCAGCCGGTACGTGCTGGACCAGCCCGGCGCGGTGAGCTTCGTCGAGACGTACGCGCGGCTGATCGGGGTGACGGCCGGCGGCTTCGAGCGGGAGGGCAAGCGCTACCTCACCGTGGCGGTCGGCTGCACCGGGGGCAAGCATCGCAGCGTGGCCATCGCGGAGGAGCTGGCTGAGCAGCTGCGCGAGCTGCGACTGTCGGCCCACGCGCACCACCGCGATCTGGGGCGGGAATGACGGCGGGCCGGCAACCGGAGGTCCGGGCGGCGCGTCGGGTGGTGGCGTTCGGTGGCGGCCACGGGCTGTCCGCGTCGCTGCGCGCCCTGCGGCGCTGCGCGCCGGAGCTGGATCTGGACATCACCGCCGTGGTGACGGTGGGCGACGACGGCGGGTCGAGCGGGCGGCTGCGGGCCGAGCGCGGCGCCCTGCCGCCGGGTGATCTGCGCCAGGCGCTCGCCGCGCTGGCCGCGGACCATCCGATCACCCGGCGCAGTGCCGACCTGTTCCAGCACCGCTTCGCCGCCGGCGGCCCGGGCGCCGCGGGCGCCGGTCCGAGCGGGACGGCCGGCCCGGGCCCCGGCGCCGGCCCTGCCGCGGGTGGCGCCGGCGTCGCGGCGGGTGGTGCCGGCCCCGCCGATCCGCTGGCCGGGCACGCGGTGGGCAACCTGGTGCTGTGCGGTCTCATGGAGCTGCTGGGGGACCCGGTGGCGGCGCTCGACCATGCCGGCGCGATGCTCGGCGCGATCGGCCGGGTGCTGCCGATGTCCTGCGAGCCGGTGGGGATCGAGGCGGTCGTCCGGGGGATGGATCCGGCTCGCCCGGCCGAGGCGGTCACCGTACGCGGGCAGCATGCCGTGGCCGTAACCCGAGGGCGGGTCGAGTCGTTGAGTCTGTCGCCGGTTGCCCCGCCGGCCTGTCCGCAGGCCCTCGCGGCGGTGGCCGAGGCCGACTGGCTGATCTTCGGACCGGGCAGTTGGTACACGAGTGTCATCCCGCACCTGTTGGTGCCCGAGTTGGCCGCCGCGATCGTCGCCAGCCCGGCCAGACGGCTGGTCACGCTCAACCTGGCGGCGGAGAAGGAGACCCTCGGATTGTCGGTCGCGGACCACCTCGCGGCGCTGCGCTGGTACCTGCCGGACCTCACGGTCGACCTGGTTCTCGCCGACGCCAAGGCGGTCGGCGATCCCGAACCGGTCGAGCGTGCGGCAGAATCACTGGGCGCCCGGCTCGTGCTCGCCCCGGTCGCCGTCCCGGACGGCGCCCCCCGGCACGACCCGTCGGCGCTGGGAGCCGCGCTGGTGCCTCTCCTGGGCGCCGATCGTTAAGCACGTACGAATTCCGGCAGCATGCCGGAACGGGCCACACGAGGTGACAACACGATGGCGATGACGGCGGCGGTCAAGGACGAGCTCAGCCGGGTTGACGTGCCCAAGCCCTGCTGTCGGCGGGCCGAGATGGCGGCCCTGCTGCGGTTCGCGGGCGGTCTGCACATCGTCTCCGGCCGGGTCGTCGTGGAGGCGGAGCTGGACACCGGGGCGGTGGCCCGGCGGCTGCGCCGGGAGATCGCCGAGGTGTACGGCTACTCCAGCGAGATTCACGTGCTCGCCTCCGGCGGGCTGCGCAAGGGCAGCCACTACATCGTGCGGGTGGTGAAGGACGGCGAGGCGCTGGCCCGGCAGACCGGCCTGCTCGACGTGCGCGGCCGGCCCGTGCGCGGCCTGCCGCCGCACGTGGTGGCGGCCAGCGTCTGCTGCGCGGTGGCCGCCTGGCGCGGCGCCTTCATGGCGCACGGCTCGCTCACCGAGCCGGGCCGGTCCAGCGCGTTGGAGATCACCTGCCCCGGTCCCGAGTCGGCGCTGGCCTTGGTGGGCGCGGCCCGCCGGATCGGCATCGCCGCCAAGGCCCGGGAGGTGCGCGGGGTGGACCGGGTGGTGGTCAAGGACGGCGACGCGATCGCCGCGCTGCTCACCCGGATCGGCGCGCATTCCAGCGTGCTGGCCTGGGAGGAGCGTCGGGTACGCCGGGAGGTGCGGGCCACCGCCAACCGGCTGGCCAACTTCGACGACGCCAACCTGCGGCGCTCGGCCCGGGCCGCGGTGGCGGCGGCCGCCCGGGTGACCCGGGCGCTGGAGATCCTCGCCGACGACGCGCCCAACCATCTCACCTCGGCCGGCCAGCTGCGGTTGGAGCACCGGCAGGCGTCCCTGGAGGAACTGGGCGCGCTGGCCGACCCGCCGCTGACCAAGGACGCCATCGCCGGCCGGATCCGGCGGCTGCTCGCGCTGGCCGACAAGCGCGCCCGGGACCTCGGCATCCCGGACACCGAGGCGGCCGTCACCCCGGACATGCTGGTGGTCTGATCCGCGAAGCGCTCCCAGGCACGGATTGTGCCCCAGCGCAGCGCGACGGCCCGCGCTCCGATAGGGTCGCAGCGTACGGCGACGAGGCCGACGGATGGGCTTCCTCGCCGTGCGTGCCGCCTCGGGCGGTCCGGGTCATTCCGACCGCGGCGAGGCGGCCGAGATGACCAGCAGCGGTGGGTTCCACCCGGTCGGCGGCATCGCCGCGGGCCCGGAGGATCGCGACGCTGGCGGACCAGATTGCGAGGAGATGGGACCTGTGACCATCCGGGTTGGCATCAACGGCTTCGGCCGGATCGGCCGCAACTTCTTCCGGGCCGCGTTGGCCTCGGGGGCAGACATCCAGATCGTCGGCGCTAACGACCTGACCGACAACGCCACGCTGGCGCACCTGCTCAAGTACGACAGCATCCTCGGCCGGCTCGCCGAGGAGGTCAAGGCGAGCGGCGACGAGATCAGCGTGGGCGGCCAACACGTCAAGGTCTTCTCGGAGCGCGACCCGAGCAAGCTGCCGTGGGGCGACCTGGGCGCCGACATCGTCCTGGAGTCCACCGGCTTCTTCACCGACGGCACCAAGGCCCGGGCGCACGTGGACGCGGGCGCCAAGAAGGTCATCATCTCGGCCCCGGCCAAGAACGACGACGTGACCGTGGTGATGGGGGTCAACGACAACACCTACGACCCCGCGAAGCACACCATCATCTCCAACGCCTCCTGCACCACCAACTGCCTCGCGCCGCTGGCCAAGGTGCTGCACGACGCGTTCGGCATCGATCACGGGATGATGACCACCATCCACGCGTACACGCAGGACCAGAACCTGCAGGACGGCCCGCACAAGGACCTGCGCCGGGCCCGGGCCGCCGCGCTGAACGTCGTGCCGACCTCCACGGGCGCGGCCAAGGCCATCGGCCTGGTGCTGCCGGAGCTGAACGGCAAGCTGGACGGCTACTCGCTGCGGGTGCCGGTGCCGACCGGCTCGATCACGGACCTCACCGTCGAGCTCACCCGCTCGGCGTCCGTCGAGGACATCAACGCGGCCTACCGCGCCGCCGCGGACGGCCCGCTGCGGGGCATCCTCACCTACTCGGAGGACCCGATCGTCTCCTCCGACATCGTCACCGACCCGGCGTCGTGCATCTACGACGCCCCGCTGACGAAGGTGATCGACAACCAGGTCAAGGTCTTCGGCTGGTACGACAACGAGTGGGGCTACTCCAACCGCCTCGTCGACCTGACCAAGCTGGTGGGTTCCTCGCTGTGAGCGCGAGGAGTGAGCTTGCGAGCCCCGCAGTCGCGAACGGAGAGCTGACTCTGTGAGCATCAAGAACCTCGACGACCTGCTCGCCGAGGGGGTGTCGGGTCGGCGCGTGCTGGTGCGCGCCGACCTGAACGTGCCCCTCGACAAGCAGTCCGGCGCCATCACCGATGACGGCCGGATCCGGGCGGTGCTGCCGACCCTCACGGCCCTGCGGGACGCGGGCGCGGCCATCGTGGTCTGCTCGCACCTGGGCCGGCCCAAGGGCGAGCCCGACCCGCAGTACAGCCTCGCCCCGGTGGCCGGGCGGCTCGGCGAGCTGCTCGGCTCGCCGGTGACGTTCGCCGCGGACACCGTGGGCGACTCGGCCCGGGCCGCCGTCGAGGCGTTGGCCTCCGGCGAGGTGGCGCTGCTGGAGAACCTCCGCTTCAACGCGGGGGAGACCAGCAAGGACGCCGCCGAGCGGGGGGCCTTCGCGGACCAGCTCGCCGCGTTCGGTGAGGCGTACGTGGACGACGCGTTCGGCGCCGTGCACCGCAAGCACGCCAGCGTGTACGACGTGCCCGAGCGGCTGCCGCACTTCGCCGGCCGGCTGGTGCTGCGCGAGGTGGAGGTGCTGTCCCGGCTCACCGGCGACCCCGAGCGGCCGTACGTGGTGGTGCTGGGCGGCTCCAAGGTCTCCGACAAGCTGGCCGTCATCGAGGCGCTGCTGCCCAAGGTGGATCGGCTGCTGATCGGCGGCGGCATGTGCTTCACCTTCCTCAAGGCGCAGGGCCACCAGATCGGCACCTCGCTGCTCCAGGAGGAGATGCTGGACACCTGCCGCGACCTGCTGGAGCGGGCCGAGGGCAAGATCCTGCTGCCGGCGGACGTGGTGGCGGCCACGGCGTTCGCGCCGGACGCCACGCACGACGTCGTACCGGCCGAGGCCATCCCGCACGACCGGGTGGGCCTGGACGTGGGCCCGCGTACCGTGGCGGCGTTCGCGGCCGAGATCGAGGGCGCCCGTACGGTGTTCTGGAACGGCCCGATGGGCGTGTTCGAGATGCCGGCGTTCGCGGCCGGCACCAAGGGCGTGGCCGAGGCCATCGCCGGGGTCAAGGGCTTCACCGTGGTGGGCGGGGGTGACTCGGCGGCGGCCGTGCGGGCGTTGGGGCTCGACGAGTCCGCCTTCGACCACATCTCCACCGGCGGCGGGGCGTCGCTGGAATACCTGGAGGGCAAGCCCCTCCCCGGCGTCGTGGCCCTGGAGAAGTGATGGCCACCGAGACGCGCCGGCCGCTGATGGCCGGCAACTGGAAGATGAACCTCAACCATCTGGAGGCCATCGCGCTGGTCCAGAAGTTGGCGTTCAGCCTCAACGAGCAGCAGCTCGAGGCCGTGGAGACGGTGGTGCTGCCGCCGTTCACCGATCTGCGCAGCGTGCAGACCGTGATCGACGGCGACAAGCTGAAGATCGGCTACGGCGCGCAGGATCTCTCGCCGTACCAGGCCGGCGCGTACACCGGGGACATCTCCGGCGCCATGCTCGCCAAGCTCGGCTGCTCGTACGTGGTGGTGGGGCACTCGGAGCGGCGCGCCCAGCACTACGAGGACGACGCGTTGATCAACGCGAAGGTGGCGGCCGCCCTGGCGAACGACATCACCCCGATCCTCTGCGTGGGCGAGGGGCTGGAGGTCCGCGAGGAGCTGCGGCACGTACCGCACTGCTGCGACCAGCTCGACGCGGCGCTGCGCGGCCTCACGGCCGAGCAGGTGGCCCGGGTGGTGGTCGCGTACGAGCCGGTCTGGGCGATCGGCACGGGCAAGACGGCCACGCCGGAGAACGCCCAGGAGGTGTGCGGCGAGGTCCGGCGGCGGATCGCCGAGACGTTCGACCAGGCCACCGCGGACCGGGTCCGGGTGCTGTACGGCGGCTCGGTGAAGGCCAACAACATCGCGGCGATCATGGCCCAGCCGGACGTGGACGGTGGCCTGGTCGGCGGGGCGAGCCTCGACGCCGAGGAGTTCGCGAACATCTGCCGGTTCCCGGAGCACATCGCCCGGTGACGGCCGCTATCCTTGACGGGCCCGCCCGCAGGTCGGTGCCGCTACGAGGTCGACGCCCGGGCGAGGATCGGAACGAGAGGACAAACCCGACACCATGCCTCTTTGGTTCGCGTACACGATGGTCGTGTTGCTGCTGATCACGAGCGTGCTGCTGACCCTGCTCATCCTGCTGCACCGCGGCAAGGGCGGCGGGCTGTCGAGCATGTTCGGCGGCGGGGTCAGCTCCAGCCTGGCCGGTTCGTCGATCGCCGAGAAGAACCTGGACCGATACACGGTCCTGGTGGGCATTGTCTGGTTCGCCTGCATCGTCGGCATCGGTCTCTGGCTCAAGCTGCAGATGGCGGCCGGGACGTCCTGACCGGCGCTTCTCCCGTCATCGTGCGCCGCGCGCGGCCCCCTCTGGGGCCGCGCGCGGTTCGCGTTGAGGTTGCGGACGGCGCGCGTTCCTCGCCGGAGTTCTGAGGGGATCGTCCGGAATGATGGGATTCAGCTCCGGGTCAGGCCGGGCGGCAGTAGACGTCCCCGGAGTTTGCCTCGTCCGGCAGGGCCCGCAGGCACGCGGCCAGCTCCGCGGCCGAGCGCCAGTCGTCCGGCGCCAGCGACATCGCGTCACCGAGCGCCAGGTTGAAGCGCGCGAACCCGAGGCCGGTGAGCCGGGACAGGCAGGTCACGGCCAGCTCGCGCTGGATCGTGGTGATCTCGAAGGAGAGCGCCGCCAGCGGCCGGGTCAGCCCGGCCAGCACCTGATCCTCCAGGCCCTCGACATCGATCTTGACAAACGCCGGTACGCCGAACCGGTCGATCAGCCCGTCGACGGTGACCAGCGGCACCTCGAGCTCCTCGTCCCACACCTCGTGCCGCCAGCCGTCCGCGCCGTGCGCGGCCCGGACGAAGTGCGGCGACGCCGTGGAGACCGTGGGGTTGACCGAGTTGACGTGCAGCCGGGTCCGTCCGGGTCGCGCCCCGCAGGCCGCCTCGACCACCGTCACCCGGTCGTCGGGCCCATAGAGGGCGCGCAGGGCACGGACGCACAGCGGCTGCGGCTCCACGGCCACCACCCGGGCCCCGAGCCGGCGGAAGCTGCCGGTCCGGTCACCCACGTGCGCGCCGAGGTCGAAGACGAGGTCACCGGGCCGGACGAAGTCCGCGTAGAGGGCGTCCAGGCCGGCGCCCACGGCCGGATCGGCGTACGACAGGGTCAGCGAGCGGCGCAGCCTCGACATCGACGGGTCCGCGAGGAGTTCTCCGAGCATTCCCGGCTTTACCCCGGCCCGGCCGCGCTATCCCCGGCGCCGGCCCGCGGGTCCCGGCCCGCGGGCCCCGGCCGGCGGGTCCCGGCCGGCGGGTCCCGGCCGGCGGGTCCCGGCCGGCGGGTCCCGGCCGGCGGGTCCGGCCGGACCCGCAGCGGGGATCAGCGCAGGCTGCGGAACCGCGGCTTGACCTCGGCGGCCGCCTCCCGGTCCAACAACCAGAGGGTACGGCTCAGCCCCGCCACGCCGGCGGCGGGCAGCTGCACCGGGCCGGCCCCGGCCAGCGCCATGCCGACCGGTCGGGCCTTGTCCGGTCCGGCGGCCACCAGCCACACCTGGTCGGCCGTGTTGATGGCCGGCAGGGTGAGGGTGAGCCGCACCGGCGGTGGCTTCGGACTGCCCCGGACCGCGCTCACCGGCCGGGACTCGTACGCCACGGGGTGCTCGGGGAACACCGAGGCCACGTGCCCGTCCTCACCCACCCCGAGCAGCAGCACGTCGAAGTGGGGGAGGGCGGCCGTGCCCGGCTTGGCCGCGGCGGCCAGCTCCGCGGCGTACGCGGCCGCGGCGGCTTCCGGATCGTTGCCCGCCGGTCCGTCCGCGGCCGGCATCGGGTGCACCCGGGCCGGGTCCAGCGGCAGCGCGTCGAGCAGCGCGGCGCGGGCCTGGGCGTCGTTCCGGTCCGGATCCCCGGCCGGCACGAAGCGCTCGTCGCCCCACCACAGGTCCACCCGCCGCCAGTCCACCGCGTCCCGGGCCGGCAGCTCGCGGATGGCCCGGTAAACGGCCGAGGCCACCCGCCCCCCGGTGAGCACCACGCTGGCCTCACCGCGGGCCGCCTGAGCGTCGATCAGGGCCACGATCAGCCGCGCGGCCACCGCCTGGGCCAGAACGTCCGGCTCGGCGTGCACGACGACGCTCGTCTCGCCGTTCACGCTTTCTGCCCGACGGGACCGGCGCCCGCGGCGCCCCCGGTCGGCTTGCCGCCGGCGGCCTTTCCGGTGGGCTTGCCGCCGGCGGCCTTTCCGGTGGGCTTGCCGCCGGCGGCCTGCCCGGTGGGGCCGGCATGGGCGCTCACACCGGCCTCGGCGCGCTCGGCGGTGGCCGGGTCCTTCCAGATGTGCACCCGCTCCCGCGACCGCCTATCCAGCCCCTGGATGCCGGTCAGCCCGCACAGCGCCTCCGCGTACACCTGGTCGGCGTCGAGCCGGCGCAGCTCCTCGGCCAGCTCGTCGCCGAGCGGCCGGCGGACCAGCGGGAGGTGCCGGTCGTCCTGCCCGGTGCGGCGGAACGTGGCCATCGAGTCCTCCCGGACCAGCTCCAGCTCGTCGCCGTTGGCGCAGCGCAGCCGCACCGACCGCATCCGCGGGAACTCGTCGGTGCGCTGCCAGGTCGGGTCGATGCCGAGCCGGGCCTTCAGCCAGCCGCACATCAGCGCGGCCGTCGGGTCGCTCGGCGGCGCCACCACGTCCGCCTCGGTCACCTCGGCGGCCCGGGCGTCGAAGGCGCCGGCCACCAGGGTGCGCCACGGGGTGATCCGGGTCCACGCCAGGTCGCTGTCGCCCGGCGCGTAGTCCTCGGCCCGCTGGTGCAGCGCGGCGATCGGGTCCTTGGCCTGCGCCGAGTCGGTGATCCGGCGGTCGGCCACCACGCCCAGGTAGTCGTTGGCGATCCGGTCCGGCGGCTCGCCGTGCCACCAGGTGACCACCGGCACGTCCGGCACGAGCAGCGGCATGACCACCGACTCGGCGTGCAGGGCCAGCCGGCCGTACATCCGCATCACCACGGCCTCGCACGGGCCGAGCCGGCCGCCCACCACGATCTCCGCGTCCAGCCGGTTGCGGTCCCGCTCCACGTCCGAGCGGACGACCACCAGCAGCCGGCACGGGTGCGCGGCGGCCGCCACGGTGGCGGCGGCCTCGGCCTCCCGGACCCGCTTCTCATCCACCACGACGATCAACGTGAGGGCCATCCCGCTGGCCACCCCGCCGGCGCTGCGCCGCTCGGCGGCCAGCGCCTTGACCACGTCGTTGCCGGTGGTGTCCCACAGGCCGATCAATGGATCCTCCAGGTTCGCTCGTTCGGCTTCATGCCCGCCGCCACGCCCGGCCCTCGCGGCCCAGCATCTCGTCGGCGGCCCGCGGACCCCACTCACCGGCCCGGTACGGCTCGGGCTTGGTGCCCTGCCAGGCCTCCTCCAGCGGGTCGATGACCTGCCAGCTCTGCTCGACCTCGGCGGCGTCCGGGAACAGCGTCCGGTCGCCGATCAGCACGTCCAGCACCAGCCGCTCGTACGCCTCGGGGCTGGACTCGGTGAACGCCTCGCCGTACTGGAAGTCCATGGCGATGTCCCGCACCTCCATGGTGGTGCCCGGGACCTTCGAGCCGAACTTCAGCACCACGCCCTCGTCCGGCTGCACCCGGATGACCAGCTGGTTGTTGCCCAGCATCTCCATGTCGGTGGCGTTGAACGGCAGGTGCGGCGCCTTCTTGAACATGATGGCCACCTCGGTGACCCGGCGGGGGAGCCGCTTGCCGGCCCGGATGTAGAACGGCACCTCGGCCCAGCGCCGGTTCTGGATGCCGAGCTTCACGGCCACGTACGTCTCGGTGGTGGAGTCGGGCGGCACGCCCTCCTCCTCGTGGTATCCGACGGCGCGCTCGCCGGCCACCCAACCGGCCAGGTACTGGCCACGGACCGTGTCGAGGTGCGGATCCTGGGGCAGCTTGATGGCCCGGAGCACCTTGAGCTTCTCGGCCCGGATCTCGGCGGCGTCGAAGCTCGTCGGCTCCTCCATGGCCACCAGCGCCAGCAGTTGGAGCAGGTGGTTCTGTAGCACGTCGCGGGCGGCGCCGGCCGAGTCGTAGAAGCCGGCCCGGCTGCCGATCCCGACGTCCTCGGCCATGGTGATCTGCACCGAGTCGACGTACTTCGAGTTCCACAGCGGCTCGAAGAGGTTGTTGGCGAACCGCAGCGCCATGATGTTCTGGACGGTTTCCTTGCCCAGGTAGTGGTCGATGCGGAAGACGTCCTCCCGGGTGAAGACGTCGTCGACCAGGTCGTTGAGCTCCTTGGCGGACTGCAGGTCGTGGCCGAACGGCTTCTCCACGACGACCCGCCGCCAGCCCCCGGACTTGGCGTTGTCGGCCATGCCGGTGCGGGCGAGCTGCTTGAGCACGACCGGGAACGCGGCCGGGGGGATGGAGAAGTAGAACGCCGCGTTGCCCTGGATGCCGTGGCTGTCGCGCAGGTCGTCGAGGGTCTGGGCGAGCCGGTCGAACGCGGCGTCGTCGTCGAAGGAGCCGCCCACGAACTTGACGTTGCCGATCAGCCGGGCCCACACCTCGTCCCGCCACGGCGTCCGGGCGTGCTTGCGGGCGGCCTCGTAGGCCAGCGACTCGAAGTCGCCGTCGCCCCAGTCCCGCCGGGCGAAACCGAGCACTACGAAACCGGGCGGCAGCAGACCGCGGTTGGCCAGGTCGTACACGGCCGGTAGCAGCTTCTTCCGGGCCAGGTCGCCGGTCACCCCGAAGATCACCAGAGCGCACGGCTCCGGAATCCTTGGCAGGCGGCGGTCCTGCGGATCGCGCAGAGGATTCACGCCTCCTCCTTGCCCTGTCGTCCTCTGGCTCATTCTCAACTCCGGAGATTGCGGACGGCGTGGAGCAGCTGACTCAGTCCAGCCGCCCGGTCGGTCAGGTGCAGGCGGAGCAGCGGGCGATCCCGGCGGCGCAGGGCCGCCCGGTCACCGGCGGCCTGGGCCGCCTGCAGCTCGCCGAGGGTGTACGGCCGGTCGGGCACCGGCAGGTCGTTGTCGGCCGCGCCGGTGAGGTGGAGAAACGACCCGAGCGGCGGGCCGCCCCGATGGTACTGGCCGGCGCCGGCCAGCGCCCGCGCCGCCCAGTCGAAGGTGACGGTCCGTCCGGTGGCCGCGGCCAGCAGCGGGCGCAGCCGCGCGGCATCGGCGTCGGCCGAGGGGTCCAGGTAGGCCTGCACGGCCAGGTAGCCGCCCGCGCCGATGCCGGCGAGCAGGGCCGCGAGGCTGCCGGCGAGGTCTCGCGGGCCGGCGGTCGGCCCGTACACCTCGATGGAACCCTCGACGAACGTCGGCGTTCCGGTCGGTCCGCGCTGCGCCAGGAGCCGCTCGGCCTCGCGCTCGGCCGCCGCCACCCCGGACCGGTCGAACGGGTCGACCCCCAGCACCTCGGCGGCCACGGCCGCCGCGTACTGCCAGGTCAGGAACTGTGCGCCGAGCGGGCCGACGACGGCCAGGTCGGGGCTGGCCCCGCCACCCGGTACGGCCCCGGCCCGCAGCGCGCCTCCGTAGCTGACCGACAGGACGTCCGGACCGGTCGACCCCGGGCTGCCGGGCGCCTCCATGACCACCGGCAGGATGCCGACCCCGTCCCGGCCGGTGGCGCCGGCCAGCAGCTGGGCGATCCAGTCACCCAGCCCGTCCAGCCCGCTGCCGTCCGGCAGCAGCGCGACCCGGTCCCGGCCGTTGGTGGCGGCCGCGCCGAGCGCGGCGCCCAGCGCCAGGCCCGGGTTGTCCCGCTCCCCGCCCAGCGCGCCGGCCAGCTCCTCGGCCTGGTCGAGCAGCTCGACCACCTCCACCCCGGCCAGCGCCGCGGGCACCAGAGCGGACGCGTCGAGCGCGGCGAACCGGCCGCCGCCCGCCGGCTCGGCGAGCACCACGAACGCGCCCAGCTCGGCGGCCGTCTCGACCAGCGGCGAGTCGGGCTCGGTGACCACGACGAAGTGCCGGCCCGCCTCGGCCGCGGTGCGGCCGGTGTCCAGAAACGCCTGCCGGTAGACCCGGCGCAGCGCGTCGGTAGCGGGGGACGAGCCGGCTCCGTCGGCCAGCACCACGACCGTGCGCTCCAGCCGGTCGCCGAGGGCGGCCCGCACCCGCACCGGATCGACGCCGTCGAGCACGGTCAGCGGCCGGCCGGTGGTGCGGGCGATGGCCGCCGACGCCAGCGCGGCCGCGCCCGTGCCGACGACCACCACGTGCTCGAGGTCGCCCAGCTCGTCGCAGAGCTCGGCGAGCTGCGGCAGCAGCTCCCGGCTCCGGCGGTGGGTGTCCAGCCAGCCGAGGCCGGTCCGCGCCCCGCCGACGGACCCGGCGCCCCCCGGGCCGGCGTCCCGGGCCGACATCCGGCCCGGCACCCCGGCCGCCACCAGGGCGGACCGCGCGGAGGCGGGGGCCGATCGGTCCACCGCCTCCGCGCCGTACACGGAGACCCCGCCGCCGGCCTCCACCGGGCCGGAGAGCAGGTCAGTCACGTCGCGGCCCATGGGATCACGCGTTGCCACCCGCGCGCTGCGCCGCTTCCGCGTTGCCCTTGGCGGCCTCGTTTGGGCTGCCCTGCCCCTGCGCCGCGGCCTCCAGCGACTTGCGGACGCCGTCGAGCAGCTCCTGCCAGCTGGCCTCGAACTTCTCCACGCCCTCCCGCTCGAGGGTGGCGATCACGTCGTCGAAGTCGACGCCCACCGAGCCGAGCGCGTCGATCGCCCGCTGGGCGTCGTCGTACGCGCCGGTCACCGTGTCGCCGCGGACCTCGCCGTGGTCGGCGAAGGCCCGGAGCACCGGCTCGGGCATCGTGTTGACGGTACCCGGCGCGATGAGCTCCTCGACGTAGATGACGTCCCGGTAGTCGGGGTTCTTGGTGGAGGTGGAGGCCCACAGCGGGCGCTGCGGGTGCGCGCCGGCGTCGGCCAGCGCCTGCCACCGGTCGGAGGCGAAGACCTTGGCGTACCGCTGGTAGGCCAGCCGGGCGTTGGCCACGGCCGCCTTGCCGCGCAGCGCCTTGGCCTCGTCCGAGCCGATCTTCTCCAGCCGCTTGTCCACCTCGGTGTCGACCCGGGAGACGAAGAACGACGCCACCGAGCCGATGGTGGACAGGTCGTGGCCGTTGGCCTTGGCCTGCTCCAGGCCGGCCAGGAACGCCTCCATGACCGCGGAGTAGCGCTCCAGGCCGAAGATCAGCGTCACGTTCACGCTGATGCCGGCCGCCAGCGTCTCGGTGATCGCCGGGATGCCGGCCTCGGTGGCCGGGATCTTGATGTAGAGGTTCGGCCGGTCGACCAGCCACCACAGCGCCTTGGCCTCGGCCACCGTCTTCTCGGTGTCGTACGCCAGCCGCGGGTCGACCTCCAGCGAGACCCGGCCGTCGACCCCGGCGCTCGCGTCGTACGCGGGGCGCATCACGTCGCACGCCCACCGCACGTCGTACGCGGTGAGCATCCGGACGCCCTCCTCGACGGAGATGCCCCGGGTGGCCAGCTCGCGCAGCTGCGAGTTGTATTCGTCGGCGTCGCTGAGCGCCTTGGCGAAGATCGTCGGGTTGGTGGTGACGCCGACCAGGTGGTCCTCCCGGCGCAGCTTGTCGAGGCCGCCGGAGCTGAGGCGTACCCGGGAAAGGTCGTCAAGCCAGACCGCCACGCCCGCGGCGGTGAGTTCGCCCAATCTGTCCGTCATCGCTGACCTCTTTCCCTCAGTTGCCGGTGGTGGTGCCGGTGATCGTGCCGACCCGGGCCATCGAGGCGTGTGCCGCCGCCACGACCCGGTCCGGGGTGAACCCGAACTGCTCGAACAGCACGTTGTACGGCGCGCTGGCCCCGTAGTGTTCAATGCTCACGCATTCCCCGCAGTCGCCCACGAGGTCGCGCCAGGACATCGCGATGCCGGCCTCGACGCTGACCCGCGCCTTCACGCCGGACGGCAGCACCGACTGCTGGTACGCCTGGTCCTGCTCCCGGAACCACTCCTGGCAGGGCATCGAGACCACCCGCGTCGGGGTGCCCTGCTCCTCCAGGCGCTCCCGGGCGGTGAGGCAGAGCTGCACCTCGGACCCGGTGCCGATGAGGATCACCTCGGGCTTGCCGTTGGAGGCGTCGGCCAGCACGTAGCCGCCCTTGGCCACGCCCTCGGCGGAGCCCAGCTCGGACCGGTCGACGGTGGGCAGGGCCTGCCGGCTGAGCGCCAGCCCGGTGGGCCGGTCGGTGTGCTCAAGGGCCATCCGCCACGCCCAGGCGGTCTCGTTGCCGTCCGCCGGGCGCACCACGTCCAGGCCGGGGATCGCGCGCAACGCGCTGAGGTGCTCGATCGGCTGGTGCGTCGGGCCGTCCTCGCCGAGCCCGATGGAGTCGTGCGTCCAGACGTACACGACCGGCAGCTTCATCAGCGCGGCGAGCCGCACGGACGGGCGCATGTAGTCGCTGAACACCAGGAACGTGCCGCCGTACGGGCGGGTGCCGCCGTGCAGCACGATGCCGTTCATGATCGCGCCCATGGCGTGTTCCCGGATGCCGAAGTGCAGCGTGCGGCCGTACTCGTCGCCGGGGAACTCCTTGGTGGCGTACTCGGCCGGCACGAACGACGGCTCGCCCTTCATGCTGGTGTTGTTGCTCTCCGCGAGGTCGGCCGAGCCGCCCCACAGCTCCGGGAGCACCGGCGCCAGGGCCTCCAGGACCTTCCCGGAAGCGGCCCGGGTGGCCACGCCCTTGGCGTCCGCCGGGAACTCCGGCAGCGCGTCGGTCCAGCCGTTCGGCAGGGTACGGGTGCGCATCCGGTCGTACAGCGCCTTGCGCTCGGGGTTCGCCTTGGCCCAGCCGTCGAACGCCCGCTGCCACTCGGCGTGCGCCGCGCGGCCCCGCTCGGTGGCCTCCCTGGCGTGCGCGAGCACCTTCTCGTCCACGGTGAAGCTCTGCGCCGGGTCGAAGCCGAGCAGCTTCTTGGTGGCGGCCACCTCGTCGGCGCCCAGCGCCGAGCCGTGCGACTTGCCGGTGTTCTGCTTGTTCGGCGCGGGCCAGGCGATGATCGTGCGCAGCGCGATGAAGGACGGCCGCCCGGTCTCCGCCTTGGCCGCGACCAGCGCGCGGTACAGCGCCTCGGCGTCCTCGTGGTAGTCGCCCTGGTCGGCGTCGCCGCGGCGCCAGTCGACCGTCTGCACGTGCCAGCCGTACGCGGCGTAGCGCGCGGCCACGTCCTCGCTCTTGGCGATCCGGGTGTCGTCCTCGATCGAGATCTCGTTGTCGTCGTAGATCAGCGTGAGGTTGCCGAGCTTCTGGTGCCCGGCCAGCGCGGCCGCCTCGTGGCTGATGCCCTCCTCCATGTCGCCGTCGGAGGCGATGCACCAGATGTTGTGGTCGAACGGGGACGCGCCCGGGCCGGCCTCCGGGTCGAGCAGGCCACGCTCGCGGCGGGCCGCCATGGCCATCCCGACGGCGTTGCCCACGCCCTGGCCCAGCGGCCCGGTGGTGGTCTCCACGCCGGCGGTGTGGCCGTGCTCGGGGTGACCGGGGGTGAGCGAGCCCCACTGCCGCAGCGACTGCAGGTCGGCCAGGCTCAGGCCATAGCCGGAGAGGTAGAGCTGGATGTAGAGGGTGAGGCTGCTGTGCCCGGCGGAGAGCACGAAGCGGTCCCGGCCGGCCCAGTCGGGGTCGGTGGGGTCGTGCCGCATCAGCCGGTTGAAGAGGAGGTACGCGGCCGGGGCCAGACTCATCGCCGTGCCGGGATGACCGTTTCCGGCCTTCTCCACGGCGTCCATGGCCAGGACGCGTACGGTGTCGACGGCCCGGCGGTCGAGGTCGGACCAGTTCAAGGGGTTTGGCTCCCGTCGATTTTCAGCCACGATCGATGTGCTCCTCACGAATGGGCGGAACCCTCGGTGATGACCCTATCGAGCGCGGTTGAACACCCGAGCGCGGATCTGCGTCCCGGTCGCCCTTCGGGACACCCTGCTGGAGGACTACCCGGCCCGGGGGTCCGCTACTCGGTCGCCGGGCCACCGAACGGGTGGGACCGGTGTGATCGCCCGCACCGTTGCCGGGTCGGCCGGGCGGCCCGGGAAGCGGCGCGTACGCTGTTGCTTCGGTGAGCAGACGCGGATCCGCCTCGGCTGCCGATCAGAATTCCCCTGCCGACGCCGGAAGGTGGCAGTCCGTGAGTATGGTCACCGAGCGCCCCGTCTCCACCGCGGCCGGCTCGCCGGCTCGGGCGAACGGGACGAGCGGTTCGACCGCTCCGGGCGGATGGGGCTCCGTCCTGCGCGCGTACGTCATGCTGACGAAGCCGCGCATCGTCGAGCAGCTGCTGATCACCACCGTGCCGCCGATGATGCTCGCGGCCCGGGGCCTGCCGTCGCTCTGGCTGATCGCCGTGGTCCTGCTCGGTGGCTCGCTGGCCGCCGGCGCGGCCAGCGTGATCAACTGCTACATCGACCGGGACATCGACCAGGTCATGCGGCGGACGAAGCGTCGCCCGCTGCCCTCGCACACCGTGTCGCCGCGCAACGCGCTGGTGTTCGGGCTGGTGCTCGCGGCCGTTTCCACGGCGCTGATGGCGACCTTCACCAACTGGCCGGCCACCCTGCTGACGCTCGGGTCGATCGCCTATTACGACCTGGTCTACACCCTCTGGCTCAAGCGGACGACCACCCAGAACACCTTCTGGGGCGGGATCTGCGGCGCCACCCCGGTGCTGATCGGCTGGGTGGCGGTGACCGGCACGCTGAGCCCGGCCGCGTGGGCGCTGTTCGCCGTGGTGTTCTGCTGGCAGATGCCGCACTTCTACGCGCTCGCCATCAAATACAGCGCCGACTATGCCCGGGCCAACATTCCGATGCTTCCGGTGGTGGCCTCGGTACGCCGGGTGAACACGGAGATTCTGCTCTTCTCCTGGCTCACCGTGCTGGCCTCGCTGGCGGCCTGGCCGCTGGCCGCCGGAGTCGGCCTGATCTACGCGGTGCCGGCGGGCACGGTCGGCGCGATCTTCCTGGTCGAGGCGCACCTGCTCGCGCGCCGGGCCAGCCGGGGCGAGGCGGTGCGGCCGATGCGGCTTTTCCACTGGTCGACCACCTATCTGACGATCCTGTTCGTGGCTGCCGCCGTCGACGCGCTGGTCTGATTTTCCGCGGGCCGGCCACTTCCACGTTGGGCTATGTCCGAAGGTCCGGCCTCCGGTGGCTTGAGTCGGATTTCTGACTGTTTTGTCCGCTTCCCTGGACGGATGGATGCGTGCAAAGGGGCGGAATCGCCTTTCGGCATTCTTAAACCTGCTGGTAATTGCCGTCACATATTGCCGACAACCAGGCCACACGTGAGCCTCCGTCTGTTTACGCTGCGGACATGGCAGATGGTTCCGATACGACGCTGACGACCGAGAAGACCGGTCCGGCCCCCTCCGGGCTCGTGGCCGGCCTGAAGTCGTTCGCCGCCGAGCACGGCGGCGCGCGGGCGGTCATCGAGTACGTCGGTAAGCGGGGGGCACGGATCGTCCTGGTGGGCTCCGACGGGGTGTGGGCCGACCAGTTCGCCGAGGGCACGGACGTGGCCCGGGAGGCGTGCGTCACCGCGGGCATCACCGTGGAGAACGAATGGGAGCGCGAGCTCATGGACCAGATGCGGCCGAGCAACGATCTCTGGCGCTCGATGGCCCGTCGGACCATGGCTCGCTGACATTGATAGGGGACGACCAGGCGACCCGGGGTACGCCCCGGGTCGCCCTGGTGACCTGTTCGGCCCTGCCCGACCTGGACCCGGACGACCGGCTGCTGCTCGGTCCGCTGGCGGATCGGGGCGTACGCGCCGTCCCGGTGGTGTGGGACGACGCCGGGATGGACTGGTCCTCGGTCTCGCTCGCCGTGATCCGGTCGACCTGGGACTACCCGGCTCGCCGGCCGGAGTTCACCGCCTGGGCCCGGACCGTGCCGGCGCTGGCCAACCCGGCCGACGTGCTGGAGTGGAACACCGACAAGACCTACCTCGACGGCCTGTCGAGGACCCTGCCCACCGTGCCCACCGAGTGGATCCCCCCGGACCGGACCTGGTCGCTCCCGCCCGCCGGGGATTACGTGATCAAGCCCACGATCAGCGCCGGGAGCCGGGACACCGGCCGGTACGACCTGACCGACCCGGAGCACCGCGCCGCCGCCCGGGCCCACCTGGGGCGGCTGGCGGAGGCGGGCCGGACCGGCATGGTGCAGCCCTACCTCGCGGCGGTGGACACCCTGGGGGAGACCGCGCTGATCTACCTGGCCGACCCCGACGGGCTGCGGTTCAGCCACGCCATCCGCAAGGGCCCCATGCTGACCGGCCCGGACACCGGGGTCGAGGGCCTCTACCTGGCCGAGAAGATCGAGGCCCGGGTGCCGGAGCCGGCCGAGGTCGAGCTGGGTGACCGGGTGCTGGCGGCGGTGCCGGGCGGTCCCGAGCGGCTGCTCTATGCCCGCGTCGACCTGATCCCGGGCCCGGACTCCCGGCCGGTGCTGGTCGAGCTGGAGCTGACCGAGCCCTCACTGTTCCTGTCGCACGCTCCCGGCGCCCCCGACCAGCTGGCCGACGCCATCGCCGCCCGCCTGCTGCGCTAGGGCGCGTGTCAAAGTCCTCGGCCGGCCAGGGGCTTTGACACGCGCCCTAGCTGCGGGGGACGGCCAGTGCCTTGGCGGGTTCGGGGTCGGCGGTGGTGGGGTTGGCGACCGCCGGATGGCGCTCGCGGGTGGACCACAGCACGCCGAGGGTGGCCAGCCAGACCAGGGCGGCGCCCAGCATGTGCGCGGCGACCAGCACGATCGGCAGGTGGGTGAAGTACTGCACGAAGCCGATCACGCCCTGGCTCAGCTCCACCGCGAGCAGCACGGCGGCCGCCCGGGCCGCCCGGTCCGCGCCCACGGCCCGCAGCCCGAACCACAGCGCCACCGACAGGCCGAGCAGCAGGAAGACCGCGTCGGCGTGCAGCTGGGCGATGGCGGCCGGGGCCAGCCCGTTCCGGGCCGCGCCGTGGTCGCCGGAGTGCGGACCGCTGCCGGTGACGAAGGTGCCGAGCACCAGCACGACCGCGCTGACGCCGGTCAGCAGGCCGGTGAGGCCCCGCAGCGCCCCCGGGACGGTGGGCACGGCCGGGACGTCGGGCTCGGCCGCGCGCCGCCAGAACGCGTACGCGCCGGCCAGCACGGCCATCGAGGCCAGGAAGTGCAGCCCGACCACCCACGGGTTGAGCCCGCTCAGCACGGTGATCCCGCCGATCACGGCCTGGGCGGGAATGCCCAGCCCGGCGACGATGGCCAGCGGCACCAGCCCGCGCGGCCGGGGTCGGCGGCGCAGCGCGGCAACCAGGCCGGCCACCGCGATGGCGCCGATCACGAAGAACAACATCCGGTTGCCGAACTCGATCATGCCGTGTACGCCCATTTCGGGCGTGGTCCGGTAGGACTCCGCGGTGCACCGGGGCCAGGTCGGGCAGCCGAGGCCCGAGTCGGTCAGCCGCACCGCGCCGCCGGTGACGACGAGGACGACGTTCGCGACCACGCCCGCGGCGGCCAGCCGGCGAAGGGTCGAATCGCTGCTCAAGGGGCCAGATCGGCTCACGGCGCCCATCGTACTGAACGCGCCGGCCGGCGCCGGTGGGCCGGTGGTTGGGATCACCCGGGGGTGGGTTTGCGGCGCTCGGGCCAATTACGTAACGTTGGCGTTGTGAAAAACGCGGTGGCGCCTCCCGAGCGCGAGCCGGCCGACCCGGCCGCCGGCTCGGCGGACGGCCGCACCCGCGACCGGCTGACCCGGCTGCTGCTGGTGCGCGGCGCGGCCACGGCCGCCCAGCTCGGCGCCGCCCTGGGGCTGAGCCCGGCCGCCATCCGCCGGCACCTGGACGCCATGCAGGTCGACGGCGACGTGATCGCCCGCGAGCAGCCGGTCCGGGGCGGCCGGCAGCGCGGCCGGCCGGCCAAGATCTTCCTGCTCACCGACGCCGGCCGGGTCCGCTGCGGCACCCACACGTACGACGGCATGGCGACCGCGGCGCTGCGCTGGATCGCCCGGCACGCCGGGCCGGACGCGGTCGACGCGTTCGCCAACGAGCAGGTGGCGGCCCTCGAGGCGCGCTGCCGGTCGGCCATGGCGGACGCCGGCGAGGACCCGCTGGCCCGGGCCGAGGCCCTGGCCGGGGCGCTCACGGCCGAGGGCTACGCTGCCAACGCCTCGACGATCGCGAGCGGCGGCCAGCTCTGCCAGCACCACTGCCCGGTGGCGCACGTGGCCGCCGAGTTCCCGCAGCTCTGCGAGGCCGAGACGGCGGTCATCTCCCGCCTGGTCGGCACGCACGTGCAGCGGCTGGCGACCATCGCGCACGGCGACGGGGTGTGCACCACGCACATCCCGGCCCAGGCCCAGCGCGGCAGGTCGCTTCCGGCGCCCGGCGGGGCGCCGACCGGAACCACCGTCACCCAGACCGGAACCACCGTCTCCACTGTGAGGACAGATAGATGACCGAGCAGACCGTCCAGCCCGTCACCACCCAGGAGGAGCACCTCGCCGCCCTGGGCCGGTACGAGTACGGCTGGGCCGACTCCGACATCGCGGGCGCCTCCGCCCAGCGCGGCCTCAACGAGGCGGTGGTGCGGGACATCTCCGCCAAGAAGAACGAGCCGGCGTGGATGCTCGACCTGCGGCTCAAGGGCCTGCGGCTGTTCGGCCGCAAGCCCATGCCGGCCTGGGGCGCGGACCTCACCGGGATCGACTTCGACAACATCAAGTACTTCGTGCGGTCCACCGAGAAGCAGGCGGCCAACTGGGACGAGCTGCCCGAGGACATCAAGCGGACGTACGACAAGCTCGGCATCCCGGAGGCGGAGAAGCAGCGCCTCATCGCCGGCGTGGCCGCGCAGTACGAGTCCGAGGTGGTCTACCACAAGATCCGTGAGGACCTCGAGGAGCAGGGCGTCCTCTTCCTGGACACGGACACCGCGCTCAAGGAGCACGAGGACCTGTTCAAGGAGTACTTCGGCACGGTCATCCCGGTCGGCGACAACAAGTTCGCGGCGCTGAACACCTCGGTCTGGTCCGGCGGCTCGTTCATCTACGTGCCCAAGGGCGTGAACGTGGAGATCCCGCTGCAGGCGTACTTCCGGATCAACACCGAGAACATGGGCCAGTTCGAGCGGACGCTGATCATCGTCGACGAGGGCGCGTACGTGCACTACGTCGAGGGCTGCACGGCGCCGATCTACTCGTCCGACTCGCTGCACAGCGCGGTCGTCGAGATCATCGTCAAGAAGAACGCCCGGTGCCGCTACACGACCATCCAGAACTGGTCGAACAACGTCTACAACCTGGTCACCAAGCGCGCCGTCTGCCACGAGGGCGCGACCATGGAGTGGATCGACGGCAACATCGGGTCCAAGGTGACCATGAAGTACCCGGCCGTCTACATGACCGGCGAGCACGCCAAGGGCGAGGTGCTCTCGGTGGCCATGGCCGGCGAGGGGCAGCACCAGGACGCCGGCGCCAAGATGGTGCACGCCGCTCCGCACACCTCCAGCACCATCGTCTCGAAGTCGATCGCCCGTGCCGGCGGCCGGACGTCGTACCGGGGCCTCGTGCAGGTCCTGGAGGGCTCGAACAGCAGCCGCAGCACGGTGAAGTGCGACGCGCTGCTGGTGGACGCCATCTCCCGGTCGGACACCTACCCCTACGTGGACATCCGCGAGGACGACGTGTCGATGGGCCACGAGGCCACGGTCTCGAAGGTCAGCGAGGACCAGCTCTTCTACCTGATGAGCCGGGGCCTGAGCGAGGACGAGGCGATGGCCATGATCGTGCGCGGCTTCATCGAGCCGATCGCCAAGGAACTGCCGATGGAGTACGCCCTGGAGCTCAACCGCCTGATCGAGCTGCAGATGGAGGGCGCCGTCGGCTGACGCCGGCGGCGACCGCCGCCGCGGCCGGTCAGCGGTCGCGGCGGCAGCGCCGGGCGCCGACCTCGGGCGGCGGTAGATGTGTACGGGTTCGCAGCAGAGACAGGATGAGATGAGCACGCAGGCATTCGCGCCGCCGAAGACGAAGTCGCAGGCGCTCCGCTCGTACGACGTGGCGGACTTCCCGGCCCTGACCGGGCTGGAGGAGGACTGGCGGTTCACCCCGCTGAAGCGGCTGCGCGGGCTGGCCACCGGCACGCCGGCGGCGACCGGCACGATCAAGCACGAGTACGGCCAGTTGCCGCCCGGGGTCACCGTCTCCACCGTGCCGCACGACGACGAGCGGGTGGGCAGCGTGCTCACCCCGTTCGACCGGGTCAGCGCGCTCGCGTACGGCAACGCCGAGCAGTCGCTGCTGGTCTCGGTCACGGCCAACGCGGTCGTACCGGATCCGGCCCTGGTGCGGGTGGTCGGCGACGGCTCGGCGGGCGTCGCCTACGGGCACACGTTCGTGGAGGTGGGCCGGTTCGCCGAGGCCACCCTGGTGCTGGAGCACACCGGCTCGGTCACGCTGGCCGACAACGTCGAGGTGGCGGTGGCCGACGGCGCGAAGCTGACCCTGGTCACGGTGGCCGACTGGGCCGCCGACGCGGTCCAGGCGCAGCACCTCAAGGTGCGGCTCGGCCGGGACGCCAAGGTCGTCCACATCCAGGTCTCCCTGGGCGGCGACCTGGTCCGGCAGTACACCAACGTGGAATACACCGGCCGGGGCGGCGAGGCCGAGCTGTACGGCCTGTACTTCGCCGACGGCGGCCAGCACCTCGAGCACCGCCAACTGGTCGACCACACCGTGCCGGACTGCCGCAGCTACGTGGGCTACCGGGGCGCGCTGCAGGGCGCCGACGCGCACACCGTCTGGGTCGGCGACGTGCTCATCCGGGCCGAGGCCACCGGCACCGACACGTACGAGATCAACCGGAACCTCGTGCTCACCGACGGCGCGCGGGCCGACTCGGTGCCCAACCTCGAGATCGAGACGGGCGAGGTGGCCGGGGCCGGACACGCCAGCGCCACCGGGCGGTTCGACGACGAGCAGCTGTTCTACCTGATGGCCCGGGGGATCCCGGAGGGCGAGGCACGCCGGCTGGTGGTCCGCGGCTTCTTCGCAGAGCTGATCAACAAGATCCCGGTCGAGGCCCTGCGCGAGCGGCTGGGCGACGCCATCGAGGCCCGGCTGGCGAGCGCGGGGAGCGAGTTCGCGAGCCCCGCGGTCGCGAGCGAGGACGCCGCGGCGACGGCGGGGGCGTGATGTCCGAACCGATCCGGATCTGCGCCGCCGACGACGTGCCGAAGGGCACGGCGATCCGCGCCGACGTGGACGGCGCCGAGATCGCCGTGGTGCACGCCGACGACGGCAACTTCTACGCCGTGCGCGACGAGTGCTCGCACGCCGCCATCCCGCTCTCCGAGGGCGAGGTGGACGGCTGCACGCTGGAGTGCTGGCTGCACGGCTCCCGCTTCGACCTGCGGACCGGCGAGCCGACCGGGCTGCCCGCCACCGAACCCGTTCCCGTCTATCCCGTCGATGTCCGTGACGGCGACGTGTACGTCAGCCTCACGCCGAGCAATGGAGTGACCCGATAATGAGCACCCTGGAGATCCGCGACCTGCAGGTGTCGGTCAAGCTGCCCGACGGGGAGCTTAAGCCGATCCTGGCCGGTGTCGACCTGACCGTGCGGTCCGGCGAGACGCACGCCATCATGGGCCCGAACGGCTCGGGCAAGTCCACCCTGGCCTACTCGATCGCCGGTCACCCGAAATACCAGATCACCGGCGGCAGCGTGCTGCTGGATGGCGAGGACGTGCTGGCCATGTCCGTCGACGAGCGGGCCCGGGCCGGGCTCTTCCTGGCCATGCAGTACCCGGTCGAGGTGCCCGGCGTGTCGGTGGCGAACTTCCTGCGTACCGCCAAGACGGCCATCGACGGCCAGGCGCCGAAGCTGCGGACCTGGGCCGGCGAGCTGCGCGGCGCCATGGAGCGGCTGCAGATGGACCCGGCGTTCGCCCAGCGCAACGTGAACGAGGGCTTCTCCGGCGGCGAGAAGAAGCGGCACGAGATCGTCCAGCTGGAGCTGCTCAAGCCCAAGATGGCGATCCTGGACGAAACCGACTCGGGTCTGGACGTGGACGCGCTGCGGGTGGTCAGCCAGGGCGTGAACCGGATCCGCGAGACCGGCGAGACCGGCCTGCTGCTGATCACCCACTACACCCGGATCCTGCGCTACATCAAGCCGGACCACGTGCACGTCTTCGTCGCCGGCCGGATCGTCGAGCAGGGTGGCCCGGAGCTGGCCGACAAGCTGGAGGAGTCCGGCTACGAGCGGTACGTGGCCGGCGCCGGCGCGGCGCGGGCCTGACCGGAGCGAGAGGACGCGAGGGGCAGATGAGCAGCACCATCGCCATCCCGCCGGGCATGCCGCAGTACGACGACGTGCCGCGCTTCGACGTCGACCGGGTGCGGGCCGACTTCCCGATCCTGAGCCGGGAGGTCAACGGGCACCCGCTGGTCTACCTCGACAGCGCGGCCACCTCGCAGAAGCCGCGGCAGGTCCTCGACGTGCTGCGCGAGCACTACGAGCGGCACAACGCGAACGTCTCCCGCTCGGTGCACACGCTGGGCACCGAGGCCACCGAGGCGTACGAGGGGGCCCGGGCGAAGGTGGCGGCGTTCATCAACGCGCCCAGCCCGGACGAGGTGGTGTTCACCAAGAACGTCACCGAGGCGATCAACCTGGTGGCGTACGCCTTCTCCAACGCCTCGGCGGCCGCGAAGGGTGACCCGCGGTTCCGGCTGGGGCCCGGCGACGAGGTGGTGATCTCCGAGATGGAGCACCACTCGAACCTCGTGCCCTGGCAGTTGCTCTGCGAGCGGACGGGCGCCACGCTGCGCTGGTTCGGCCTCACCGACGGCGGCCGGCTCGACGAGTCGAACCTGGACGAGCTGGTCAACGAGCGGACGAAGCTCGTCTCGCTGGTGCACATGTCCAACATCCTCGGCACGGTCAACGCCACGTCGCGGATCACCCGCCGGGTGCGGGAGGTGGGCGCGCTGCTGCTGCTGGACTGCGCGCAGTCGGTGCCGCACCTGCCGATGGACGTGGTCGACTACGACGCCGACTTCATCGCCTTCACCGGGCACAAGATGTGCGGGCCCACCGGCATCGGGGTGCTGTGGGGCCGATCCGAGCTGCTGGCGGCGATGCCGCCGGTGCTCGGCGGCGGGTCGATGATCGAGACGGTGACGATGGGCCGGTCGACCTTCGCGGCCCCGCCGGCCCGGTTCGAGGCCGGCACGCCGCCGATCGCCGAGGCAGTCGGGCTGGGCGCGGCCATCGACTACCTCTCCGGGATCGGCATGCAGGCCATCCAGTGGCACGAGAAGGAGCTGACCGCGTACGCGCTGGACGCCCTCTCCACGGTGCCCGGCCTGCGGATCTTCGGCCCGGCCGTGCCGGTAGGCCGGGGCGGCACCATCTCCTTCGCCCTGGGCGACCTGCATCCGCACGATGTGGGACAGGTGCTCGACTCGCAGGGCGTTCAGGTGCGGGTGGGGCACCACTGTGCGCGACCGACGTGTGTCCGCTATGGCGTGCCGGCAACGACCCGGGCATCGTTCTACCTGTACACCACCACAGGGGAGATCGACGCGCTGGTGCGCGGGCTCGATCAGGCACGGAAGGTGTTCGGCTGATGCGGATCGACGATCTGTACCAGGAGATCATCCTGGACCATTACAAGCACCCGCACGGCCGCGGGCTGCGCGAGGCCGGCGGCGCGGACCTGCGGGTCGCCGAGGCCCATCACGTGAACCCGACCTGCGGCGACGAGGTGACGGTCCGGGTCGCGGTGGACGCCGACCGGGTGGCCGACGTCTCGTACGACGGGATGGGCTGCTCGATCAGCCAGGCCTCGGCGAGCGTGCTGCACGAGTTGCTGACCGGGCAGGACACCGGCCGGGTGGCGGCGGTGCACGCGGCGTTCGTCGAGCTGATGTCCAGCCGGGGACAGGTCGCGCCGGACGAGGATGTACTGGGTGACGGGGTGGCTTTCGCGGGGGTGGCCCGCTACCCGGCCCGGGTGAAGTGCGCGCTGCTGCCCTGGATGGCCTTCAAGGACGCGGCGGCGCGCGCAGGCATGGGAATGAGCCCGGAGGTGACGGCATGAGCAGTGACAGCACGACGAAGATCGCCGATATCGAAGAGGCGATGAAGGACGTGGTCGACCCCGAGCTGGGGATCAACGTGGTCGACCTGGGACTCGTGTACGGGATCCACGTCGGCGACGACAACGTGGCCACCCTGGACATGACCCTCACCTCGGCGGCCTGCCCGCTGACCGACGTGATCGAGGACCAGACCCGGGACGCGCTCACCAAGGGTCCGGGAGGCGGCCTGGTGGACGACTTCCGGATCAACTGGGTCTGGCTGCCGCCGTGGGGCCCCGACAAGATCACCGACGAGGGCCGCGACCAGCTCCGCTCCCTAGGCTTCAACGTCTAACCCCGCCCTCTCCCCACCCCCGCCCCCGTCCCCACCCCTCCTCCTCCGCGATCTTGCACTTTTGGCCCCGGCAAAAGAGGCGAAAAGCCGCGGAAAGGGGGCCCAAGGTGCAAGATCGCCGCAGGCGTGGGCGCGGGGAGGCCCGGGGGCGGGTGGGGAGGCCGGGGGCGCGGAAATGCGGTGGCTCGGGTCGTGGGGGTTGCCGACAATGAGCGGGTGACCGCGTCGTACCCGCTTGCCGCCCGTCCTGTACCGTTGGCCGCGGCGGCCGCGCGACAGCGGGTGGCCACGGTGTCCGGCGCGGTCCTTCGCCGCCGATCGTGACGGCGGCCTTCCTGGCCGGGCTGGTGGCCGGGTACGGCGTGGCGCTCCCGGTCGGTGCCATCGCCGTGCTCGTGCTGGGTCTGAGCGCGCGGTTCTCGCTGCGGGTCGGCGCCGCCGCCGCGGCCGGCGTGGCCACGGCCGACGGCCTGTACGCGGCGGTCGCGGCCGCCGGCGGGGTGGCGCTGGCCCGGCTCATCACCCCGGTGGCCCAGCCGCTGCGCTGGGTGGCCGTGGTCGTGCTGCTGGGGCTGGCCGTGCACGGCGGGTGGCGGGCGGTGACCCGGCACCGCCGACCGCAGGCCGGCGGCCGGGCCGAGGTGCTGTCCACCCCGGGCCGCGCGTACGCGGCGGTGCTGGCGCTGACCCTGCTCAACCCGATGACGATCGTCTACTTCGCCGCCCTCGTGGTCGGGCGGCAGCCGGCCGCCGGCTCCTCCGCCAGCGCCGCGGTGCTGTTCGTGGTCGGCGCCTTCACCGCCTCGGCGAGCTGGCAGCTGCTGATCGCCGCGGGCGGATCGCTGGTCGGCCGGGCTCTGGCCGGCCCTACCGGCAGGCTCGTGACGGCGCTGCTGTCCAGCGCGCTCATCGCCGGCCTGGCCGTCACCCTGCTGGTCTGACCAGCCGGCAACGCGACCGCGGCGGATCAGAGATGCTTGGTGGCCTCGCGTACCGACAGCGGGGACAGCCGGGAGCGGTTGGCCGCGACGTACCGGCGGACGACCTCGGGCGCGGACCTCGCGTACTCGCGTAGCGCCCAGCCGATCGCCTTGCGGATGAAGAAGTCCGGGTGGTCGGCCCGGGCGGCGCAGTACGCGAAGAGTCGCCGTTCGTCGGTCGCCTCCTTGAAGGTGAGCTGGTGCAGCAGGGCGCTACGCACCACCCACAGGTCCCGGTCGGCGATCCACTCGTCCATCGCCGCGGACAGCTCGGGATGCCGGCGTACGAGCGGGCCGACGAGGTGCGCGGCCAGGCTGTCGACCGTGTCCCACCAGGGCTTCGTGCTGACCAGGAACCGGGCCGTTGCCAGGAAGTCCGCCGAACAGACCGGCGCATGGCGGCGCAGGTACCCGCAGGCGAAATACTGGAACTCCCGCTCCGGAAGATCCCAGCAGGCCACCGCCACCGCCCGTAGGTCGGCCTCCGTCGGCGCGTCCAGGCCGGCCAGCACCGTCCGGCTCAAGGTCCGCTGTGCCGGCGCCGGGATGCCGAGGAACGGGAAAAGCCCGCGCATGTACGTGGACATGGCCAGGGCCCGCTCCGGGTCGCGCGCTTCGCCGTACGCCGTCGTGAGCCGGGTCATCACGGTGTCGGCCAGCGAGGAAGGCATGCCGGGGATCATCGCATCCGGCGATTGTCGGACCGTCGGCTCGGTGAGCCGCGTTAGGAAGGGCCCCTTCCTATACAAAAAGCGATAAGAAGGGGCCCTTCCTTGCGACTCAGCCGATTTGCTTGGTGTCCTTGAGGTCGCCCCAGCCGTGCCAGCGGTCGATCTCGATCCAGGCGCTCACCCGGCCCCGGTCGCGGCGCGGGTACGGGTTGCCGCCGTAGTGCCGGGACAGCCGGTCGATGTCGGCCAGGTCGGTGTCGTCCCGCATCTCGGCGACGTGCCCGATGATGCTGACGTGGGTGTACCAGTTCTCGTTGTCGATCACGGTGAGTGAGACGCGCGGATCGGCGCGCAGGTGCGCCAGCCGCCGCCGGCCCTCGTCGAGGTTCACCAGGATCCGGCCGTCGTCCCAGAGATACCAGGTGGCGGTCGAGACCGGCTGGCCGTCGGGCTTCAGCACGGCCATGACCGCCGGGTTGGGCTTGCGCAACATCTCGATGGCGGCCTCGGGCAGCGGGGGCTTCGACATGGGCTCTCCTGCGGGTCTGGGGATATCACCGTACCGGCTGACATTTCTACCGGTTGGTCTGTTCCCTGTCCCAGCGAAGCCATTCCCGCTGCCCGGATCCCGTCAGCGGCTGCCGGATCTCGTCACAGGCTGCCGGAGAACGTGTCGCAGGTCTTCGGGTCGCCGCTGTTGTAGCCCTGCTCGAACCACTTCTGCCGCTGCGCCGAGGTGCCGTGCGTGTACGAGCTGGGGTCGTTGCCCCGGCCGGACTTCTGCTGGATGGCGTCGTCACCGATCGCGCCCGCGGTGTTCACCGCGTCCTGGATGTCCTGCTTGTCGATCGACTTGAAGATCGCCTTGCCGCTCTTGGTCTTGGTCTCGGTGGCGTGGTTGGCCCAGGCGCCCGCGTAGCAGTCGGCCTGCAGCTCCAGCCGCACGGACCCGGAGTTGGGGCCCTTGGCCCCGCCCTGCTCGGCCTTGGCGTTGGTGCCCAGCAGGTCCTGCACGTGGTGGCCGTACTCGTGGGCCAGCACGTACGGCTGGGGGAACTCGCCCTTGACCCCGAACTCCGACTTGAGGGTGTCGTAGAAGGTCAGGTCGATGAACACCTTCTTGTCGGCCGGGCAGTAGAACGGGCCCACCCCGGAGTCGGCCTGGCCGCAGCCCGTGTTCACGCTGTTGCTGAAGAAGACGGTGTGGACCGGCTGGTACTGCTTGCCGAAGGCGTCCGGCATGGCGGTCTGCCAGTAGTTCTGGATCGAGTTGATGTAGAGGGTGTTCCGGCAGTCCTGCTGCTGCTTGGCGTCTGGTGCCTTGCACCGCGAGTCGAGCGTCGAGTTGTCGGCGGGCTGGTCGTTGCCGCCCCCGCCGCCGAGCTGGCTCACCCCGAAGCCGCCGCCCACCAGCGCCAGCACCACGGCCACGATGATCCCGATGAGGCCGCCGCGCCCGCCGCCGCCACCGGGGATCGGGATGGGGATGCCCATGCCTCCGCCGCCACCACCGCCACCCGAGCCGCGCCTGTCCTCGACCTGACTGGTGTCGATGTCAGCGTTCTCGTTCAGCTCCATGGAAACCTCGATCGTCGAAGAAGTCAGCACATGTCAAAAGAATCAGCGCCGGACGATGGCCGGACGTTCGGCACGGTACCCGATGATCTTGATTGGTAATCCGACCCACCGCTCCGGAGACGGCCGGTACAATAGACGGCGTGCTGCTCTGCGAAGGCTGACCCGCCCCGCGCCGGCGAGAGGACCCATCCTCGTCGGCGCTGCCGCGTGCCCGCATGTCAGCCCTTCCTCCCGAGAGCGAGTTAGCCGAAATGATCACTGCAACCGGCCTGGAACTCCGCGCCGGCTCCCGCATCCTGCTGTCCGAGGCCACCCTGCGGGTCCAGCCGGGCGACCGGATCGGCCTGGTCGGCCGCAACGGCGCCGGAAAGACGACCACCCTGAAGGTGCTGGCCGGCGAGGGCCAGCCGTACGCGGGGGGCATCGACCGGCGCAGCAACGTGGGCTACCTGCCGCAGGATCCGCGTACCGGTGATCTGGACGTCACCGGCCGCGACCGGGTGCTCTCGGCGCGCGGCCTGGACGTGCTGCTGGCGCAGATGACCGAGATCCAGGCGCAGCTCGCGGAGAACCCCGAGGACCGGCTGGTCCGCCGGTACGGCGCGCTGGAGGACCAGTTCGCGGCGCTCGGCGGGTACGCCGCCGAGGCGGAGGCCGCGCGGATCTGCGCCAACCTCGGCCTGCCGGACCGGGCCCTGGCCCAGACGATCGGCACCCTCTCCGGCGGTCAGCGCCGGCGCATCGAGCTGGCCCGCATCCTGTTCGCCGACGCGGGTGAGGACGGCGGGGGCATCCTGCTGCTGGACGAGCCGACCAACCACCTGGACGCCGACTCGATCACCTGGCTGCGTGGCTTCCTGGCCAACCACCGCGGCGGGCTGGTGGTGATCAGCCACGACGCCTCGCTGCTGGAGGCCGTCGTCAACAAGGTCTGGTTCCTCGACGCCACCCGCTCGGTGGTGGACGTCTACAACCTGGGCTGGAAGGCGTACCTGGAACAGCGGGAGACCGACGAGCGCCGGCGGCGCCGGGAGCGGGCCAACGCCGAGAAGAAGGCCGGCGCCCTGATGGCGCAGGCCGACAAGATGCGGGCCAAGGCCACCAAGACGGTGGCCGCGCAGAACATGGCCCGCCGCGCAGAGCGGCTGCTGTCCGGCCTGGACGAGGTGCGGGTCGCCGACAAGGTGGCCAAGGTGCGGTTCCCCACCCCGACCCCGTGCGGAAAGACCCCGCTCACCGCGACCGGCCTGTCGAAGTCGTACGGGTCGCTGGAGATCTTCACGGACGTCAACGTGGCGGTCGACCGCGGCTCCCGGGTGGCCATCCTCGGCCTCAACGGCGCGGGCAAGACCACCCTGCTGCGGATCCTCGGCGGGCTGGTCGAGCCGGACACCGGCGAGGTACGCCCCGGGCACGGCCTGCGGCTGGGCTACTACGCCCAGGAGCACGAGACGCTGGACGTCGACCGGACCGTGCTGGAGCACATGCGCAGCGCGGGAACCGAGCAGACGGACACGGACCTGCGCAAGATCCTCGGCGCGTTCCTCTTCTCCGGCGAGGATGTGCAAAAGCCGGCGGGAGTGCTCTCCGGCGGCGAGAAGACCCGGCTGGCGCTGGCCACCCTGGTCTGCTCCGGCGCCAACGTGCTGCTGCTGGACGAGCCGACCAACAACCTCGACCCGGTCAGCCGGGAGCAGGTGCTGGACGCCATCGCCCGGTATCCGGGGGCGATCGTGCTGGTCACCCACGACCCCGGCGCGGTGCTGGCGCTCAAGCCGGACCGGGCGATCCTGCTCCCCGACGGCGACGAGGACGCCTGGAGCGACGACCTGCTGGAGCTGGTCGAGCTGGCCTGAGGTGACCCCGGGTAACCGGAGCCACTTGCTCACGGCCCGCCATGTCCGCAGGTCAGCCTATCGGGATTGCGACACTGTCGTGCGTGTCGGTTGGCGAAGAGTTGATATCTGGCGCATGATCGTCCGAGGCGGTCTAATAGGTGGGACCGTATCGAACCGCACAGTCTGGGACGTGAGGAATCAACATGGCAGCCACCGGCACAGCCACCAGCACTGAGAAGGGTCGCCGGATCGTCGGAACCGAGCGGCAGACGCTCGCCAAGGACCTGGTCAAGCGGTACACCTCGGGTGAGAGCATCCGAGCCCTCGCGGCCTCGACCGGCCGGTCCTACGGGTTCATCCACCGGGTGCTCACCGAGTCGGGCGTGCAGCTGCGCCAGCGTGGCGGCGCCCGCCGACGCAAGAAGGCGTGATCGACGCAACCGCCCAGGCCGGACCCGTCGACGGGCCCCGGGGGTGACCCGGTGAGCACGAACGACGGCGTACGGCTGGATCGCGACGGGCCGGTGGCGACGGTGACGTTGTCCCGGCCCGACGTCCTCAACGCGCAGACGCCCGCCATGTGGGCGGCCCTGCGCACCTTCGGTCGCGAGCTGCCACCGGAGGTGCGGGTCGTGGTCGTACGGGGAGCGGGTCGCGCCTTTTCCGCGGGACTCGACCTCGCGGTGGCCCGGGGCGACGGGGACTCGTCGTTCGTCGAGCTGGCCACCATGCCGCCCGAGGCCGCTGCCGAGCGGGTCGCCGGGTTTCAAGCCGCGTTCACCTGGCTGCACCGGCCCGATCTGATCTCGATCGCGGCGGTCCACGGGCACGCCATCGGCGCCGGGTTCCAGCTGGCGCTGGCCTGCGACCTGCGGGTGCTTGCCGACAACGCGAGCCTGGCCATGGCCGAGGTGACCCTCGGGCTGGTGCCCGACCTGGCCGGCACCGGCCGGCTGGTGGACCTGGTGGGCTACGCGCGGGCGCTGGAGATCTGTGTCACGGGCCGGCGGCTGGACGCCGCCGAGGCGGACCGGCTGGGCCTGGCCACGCTGGTCGTGCCCGCGGCCGACCTGGATTCGGCCACCGCCGACCTGACCGCCGCGCTGCTGGCCGGCAACCGGGACGCGGTGATCGAGATCAAGGCGCTGCTGGCCGGCGCCGCCCGCCGGTCGCCGGCCGACCAGCAGCGGGCCGAGCGCGAGGCGCAGGTACGGCGGCTGCGCGACCTGGCCGGCACCGGGGAGTGAGTCCGACCGGTAAGGACCGTTCGGGAAGAAAGGGATTACCCTCCGGGTTGTCGTAGGCATCGGGGAGACTGACCCCGGTGCGGCGGCGTGCGACACGGAGGTGACGGGTGACCCATCCGATGGCAGGTGGCATGGGCGGCGGGGGCTGGTCCATGCTGCGATCGATGCGCAGCAAGGACGACGTCGCCGGCCACAAGGTGAGCCGGGAGACGGGCCGCCGGATCGTCGACTTCGCCCGCCCCTATCGTCGCGACATCCTCGTCTTCCTGGCCACCGTGGTGGTCTCGGCCGTGATCGGCGTGGCCACGCCGGTGCTCGCCGGGTGGGTGGTCAACGCGATCACCAAGGGCGGCTCCGACGCCGGCGCCACGGTCATCCGGCTCGCCGTGATCATCGCCGTGCTGGCGGTGGCCGACGCCCTGTTCTCGCTCGCCCAGCGGTGGTATTCGGCCCGCATCGGCGAGGGGATCATCCTGGACCTGCGGACCCAGGTCTACGACCACGTCCAGCGGATGCCGCTGCAGTTCTTCACCCGGACCCAGACCGGTGCGCTGGTGAGCCGGCTCAACAACGACGTGCTCGGCGCCCAGCGGGCCTTCACCACCACCCTGTCCGGGGTGGTCAGCAACATCATCCAGCTGGTGCTCACCGCCGGTGTCATGTTCACCCTGTCCTGGCAGATCACCGTGCTGTCGCTGATCCTGCTGCCGATCTTCATCATCCCCGCTCGCCGGGTGGGCCGCCGGCTCGCGGAGATCACCCGCGAGTCGTACAACCTCGACGCCAAGATGAACGCCACCATGACCGAGCGGTTCGGGGTGTCCGGCGCCCTGCTGGTCAAGCTGTTCGGCCGGCCGGAGGTGGAGGCGGCCCGGTTCGCCGCCCGCGCCGAGCGGGTCCGGGACATCGGCATCCAGTCCGCCATGTATTCCCGCACCTTCTTCGTGGCCATGCTGCTGGTCGCGTCGCTCGCCCAGGCGCTCACCTACGGGCTGGGCGGCTGGCTCGCCGTCACCGGGGCGGTCAGCGCCGGCACGGTGGTCACGCTGGCCCTGCTGCTGACCCGGCTGTACGGTCCGCTGACCGCGCTGTCGAACGTCCGGGTGGACGTGATGAGCGCGCTGGTCTCGTTCGACCGGGTCTTCGAGGTGCTGGACCTCACCCCGTCGATCGCCGAGAAGCCGGACGCGGTCGCGCTGCCCCGGGGCGACGGCCGGGTCGAGTTCCGGGACGTGTGGTTCCGCTACCCGAGCGCGGCCGAGGTGTCGCTCGCCTCGCTGGAGGACGTGGCCGCGCTGGACCGCCAGGCCAACGAGCCGGTCCTCAAGGGCGTCTCGTTCACCGTCGAGCCGGGCCAGATGGTCGCGCTGGTGGGCCCGTCCGGCGCCGGCAAGTCGACCACCTCCATGCTGCTGTCCCGGGTCTACGACGTCACCGACGGCGCGGTTCGGGTGGGCGGGGTGGATGTCCGCGACGCCACGCTGGGCTCGCTGCGCGACGAGATCGGCGTGGTCACCCAGGATTCCCACCTGTTCCACGAGACGATCGCCGAGAACCTGCGGTACGCCAAGCCCGACGCCACCGACGAGGAGCTCTGGGCAGCCCTGCGCGGCGCGCAGATCGCCGACCTGGTGCGCTCCCTCCCGGACGGGCTGGAAACGGTGGTGGGGGAGCGCGGCTACCGGTTCTCCGGCGGCGAGAAGCAGCGCATCGCCATCGCCCGCCTGCTGCTCAAGGCGCCGTCCATCGTGGTGCTCGACGAGGCCACCGCGCACCTCGACTCGGAGTCCGAGGCCGCCGTGCAGCGCGCCCTCTCGGTGGCGCTGACCGGCCGTACCGCGCTGGTGATCGCGCACCGGCTCTCCACCGTGCGCGACGCCGACCAGATCCTGGTCCTGGACGACGGTCGGGTCGTGGAGCGTGGCCGCCACGACGAGCTGGTGGCGGTGGGCGGCCTCTACGCCGAGCTCTACCGCACCCAGTTCGCGGTGGCCGCCTCGCCGGCCCCGCTGGTGGCCGACGCGCAGGAGCCGGTGACCACCATCCCGATGCACGAGTACGTGGTGGCCGACGAGGCGCTGCCGCCGGCCGCCGCGAACTGATCGCCGCGGCCCGTCCCGTGGCGCGCGGTTCGACGTCGTACCGTGGGGGCATGGCTCGCGAAGACCTGGACGCCGTGCTGGCGGCCCTGCGGGAGTTCGTCGCCGAGGTCCATGGCTTCGCGCCGGACGCGGCGCCGGTCGGCACGCTCGATCTCGTCGCCGGCGACCGGCGGGTCGCTCTGGAGCTGACCGCACCGGTGGCCCGGGCGCTGGTGGCCGCCCTTGCCGGCTATCACGACCCGCGCGACCGCGGCCGCTGCGAGCACTGCCAGGGCCGGCGGCTCGACGACAACTTCCTCTGCCTGGACTGCCACCGTCCGAACGGGGTGTTCGGGGCCATGCTCGCCGAGCGGGCGGCCCGCTACCCGGGCGACCCGGCCTCCCTGCTCGGGCCCGCCGAGGGAGCCCCGTAGCCGAGCGGGCTAGTCAGTCCCGCGGCCGCTCGGGCGTGCCCGGCCCGGCTTGGCTTCGTGCTCGCGGCCTGGCTCGTGCCCGGGCTGGCTTCGTGCTCGGGCTGGCTTCGTGCCGGGGCTGGCTTCGTGTCCAGGCTGGCCTCGTGCCCGGGCTGGCTTCGTGCCCGGACTGGCTTCTGCTCGGACTGGCTTCGCCCACTCGGCCGGCGCTGGCCGCCCGGCCGCCCGGACTATCCCGGCTCCGCCGCGATCCGGGCCAGCAGCACCGGCGCCCAGTGCGGGCCGTACCGCCGGCGCAGCTCCGGCCGGCGCCAGTCGTCGCCGGTGACGACGCCCCGGCACCCTCGCGAGCCGCAGGAGCAATCCATGGTGAAGGCCGGGTCGCCCGTGCTTGCCGCATAGTCGTTGGTCAGCTCCGCGCCGATCGGGATCCGCCTGCGGGCAGCCAGCTCGTAAGCGGAGACCCACCACAGGTTCGGGTCGCAGCTGTGGTTGCCGTAGCCGTTCGGACGCCGGGGCGGAAGCACGAGGTGCCGGTCCTCGCCGACCACGATCGTGTCGACATATGGCCGCCGGGGATCACCGGCGGCCGCATCGAACAGCTCTCGCAATCGTTGCCCAGAGACGATGCGACCGCCAAGCCGGGACACGACGGTTCCCACCTCGATGACCGCCGTGGCGAACAGGCCAAGCCCCGCGATCGGCGAGGGCCGCACCGCGACATCGGGATGCAGCCAGCAGTCCGGCTCGGGTGGCTCGACCACGCCTGCTCCCTTCTCCGGCTGGCGCCCAGCCCAGCCCTGGACCGGTGGGACGCTCATGGCGCGGTCGCGGCGGGTTGCTTTTCCGCGGCCTCGCGTAGGGCGGCGAACTGCGCGCCCAGGGCGTCGAGTTGGAAGTGCGCGTTCAGCCCGCTCGGGTTGGGCAGCACCCACAAGCGTGCCGGTCCGAGCCGCTCCGGCTGCTCGCCGAGGGTCGCGGTCCGCCGCCGAAAACCGATCCGGTACGCGGTCACCCCGACCACCGCCACCCAGGCCGGGGCGTACCGCCGGGCCTTGTCGGCGAGTTCTGCGGCCCCGGCGATGAGTTCCTCGGGCCGCAGCTCGTCGGCCCGGGCGGTGGCCCTGGCCACCAGGTTGGTGATGCCCAGGCCGTGGGCCACCAGCTCGTCCGGCTCCCACGACCGCAGTTCCCGCTCGGTGAAGCCGCCACGGTGCAGGGCCGGCCAGAAGCGGTTGCCCGGCCGCGCGAAGTGCCGGCCGGTGGCCCCGGAGTAAAGCCCGGGGTTGATGCCGCAGAACAGGACGCGCAGTCCGGGCGCGATGACGTCCGGGATGGTCCGGCCGGCGGCCGCGGCCACCTCGGCGCGGGTGGGCCGGGGGTGGGGGACGGCGGCGATCTCGGGCATGCGGTCAACTGTCTCCGACGCCGGCACCGGTCGACCAGCGGTCCTGGTCACGCGAACCCGTCCCGTACCGGTCGGCGGGTCAGCGGCGCCGCCGGCGGATCAGCGCCACTGTCCCGGCCACAGCGGCGGTGACGAACAGCAGGCAGGAGACCAGGCACAGCACCGCGGTGACCGGACGGATCGCTCCCATGCGTCGGGAGCCTAGGCGATCCTCGGCCGCCGGGAGGTCCCGTCGGTGCCGTCACATCCCGAAAAGGCCGGCCTGGGCCGCGACGCCGGCGCCGGTGGGGCCGCGACGCCGGCGCCGGTGGGGCCGCGACGCCGGCCGGTAGGCCCGTGGCGGGCGGGTGGGCCTACAGCGTGCGCAGGGCGCCGCCGTCGACCGGGATGGTGAGCCCGGTGAGATAGCTCGCGGCCGGGGACAGCACGAACGCGGCCACCCGGCCGAACTCGGCGGGCTCGGCGACCCGCCGGAGCGGGATGGCCGCCTCGGCCTCCGCGCGGGCGCGCTCGGGGTCGCCGCTGGCCGCGAACAGCTCGCGGTTCCGGTCCGTGAGCACCCGGCCGGGGAGCAGGCTCACCACCCGGACGCCGCGCGGCCCGTACTCGTCGGCCAGGTCCTTGGCCACGCCGGCGAGACCGGGCCGCAGCCCGTTGGAGATGCCGAGGCCGGGGATCGGGGACCGCGCCGAGCTGGAAAGGACGAGCCCGACGGCGCCACCGGCGGGTAGCTGCGCGGCCACCGTCCGGGCCATCCGTACGGCGCCGAGGAACACCGACTCGAAGGAGTCCCGCCACTGCTCGTCGGTGACCTGAGCCGCCGTGCCGCGCGGCGGCCCGCCGACCGAGATCAGCGCACCGTCGAGCCGGCCGAAGCGGTCCCGGGCGGCCGCCACCAGCCCGCCCGGGGTGGCCGGGTCGGCCAGGTCGGCGGGTACGCCGTGGGCCCGGTCCGGGCCGAGTCGCTGTACGGCGTCGGCCACCGTGCCCGCGTCGCGGGACGAGATCAGCACCCGGGCGCCGTCGGCCACCAGGCATTCGGCGGTGGCCAGACCGAGGCCGCGGGACGCTCCGGTCAGCACATACACCCGGTCGGCGAGTCCGAGATCCATGCCGGCATCCTGCCGCACTCGGGGCCCGGTCGCACGGGCGACCGGCAGCTCGCCGGTCCGCGGGCCCGGCGACCGTTCGTTCAGCCCAGCCGCCGGCCGGTCGGCCCGGTCAACCGGCCGGGCGGCGACGGGCCGACCCGGGACGGCGCGCTAGCGGCCGGCACGCACCAGGCGTACCCGACCGGCGACCTGGACCGCGACGGCGCCGCCGGCCCGGCGCAGGGCCGGCATCCAGCGGCGCCGGGGTGGCGCGTCGCCCGGATACCACCAGACGGCGTCCCGCAGTGCCAGCTCGGCGGCGGCCACCGCCGGCAGCGCCCCGCCGGCCAGGAGGGACCGGGCCAGGTCCCAGCCGTCCCGGAGGGCGCCGTTGGCCGGCCGGTCGGCGGCCCATTCGACGAACGCGGCCGGCCACCGGCCGGCGAGCCCGGCGGCCAGCGCCGGCCAGTGCCGGGCGACCTCCCCGGCCCGCTTACCGAGCAGGGCCCGACGGGCGATGCCGACCAGCCGGGCGTCGAAGCCGACCGGTACGGGCGCGCCGGCGGTCACCGCGGCGGCCAGCTCGGCCTGCCGGCGCGCCAGCGAGGCCGAGCCCGCAGACGGATCCGAACCGGCCGGCGCGGCCGGGTCGCCGGTCACGTGATCACCGGCTGGCCGGCCGCCCGCGCGATGGCATCCAGCTCGGCCCGCAGCTCGGCGGCGGGCGGGTAGCTGCCGTCCCGTTCCAGCATCAGCGCCGGTGGCGGCCGCCGCGCGCACAGCTCGCCGACCAGCTCGAGTACCGGCGCCGGCACCGGATGCGTATGGGTGTCGTGGTAGACGCCGTCCCGGTCGGCCCCGCCGGCCACGTGGACGTAACCGACCCGGTCCAGCGGCAGCCGGTCCAGCAGGGCGACCGGATCCCGCCCGCGGTTGCGGGCGTTGGCGTAGACGTTGGCGATGTCCAGCAGCAGCAGCGCCCCCGTGCGGTCCACGATCTCGGTGAGGAAGTCGGCCTCGTCCAGCTCGTCGTCGGGCCAGTCGAACAGCGCGGCGATCGGTTCCAGGGCGATCGGCGCCGGCAGCTCCGCCCGGGTCCGCGCGACGTTGGCCACCACCGCGTCCACCGCCTCCCGGGTCCGCGGCAGCGGCAGCAGGTGCCCCACCTCGACCCCGCCGGCCCGGACGAACGCGATGTGCTCGCTGACCAGCGGCGCGCCGACCAGGTCGGCGGCCGCGGCCAGGTGCGCGACCCGCTTCGGATCCACCGGTTCGGCGCCGCCGAGCGACAGCCGCACCCCGTGCGGTACGACGGCCACGCCGCGCTCGCGCAGCTCGGCCAGGCCCGGCGGCAGGGGACCGCCGGGCGGCAGGCTCTCGGCGATGACCTCGACGAAGCGCAGACCGGGCAGCTCGGCCACGAAGCCGGAGATTTCCGGCCGCCACCCGATGCCGACGCCGGTCACCTGGCCGGTCATCCGCCGCACCCCCCGCCCCCACCGCAGCCGCCCCCGCCGCCGCATGAGCTGCCCCCGCCGCACGAGCTGCCGCCCCCGCAGGACGAGCCGCCGCCGCAGCTGCTGCCCATGCTTCCGGCTGCGCCGGACGGTCCGGTGGCGAGGCCGGTACCGCTGGCGAAGGCGGGGTCCATCGAGTAGAGCGTGCCGGTGCCGTAGAGCCCGATGCCCAGCGCCGCGCCCTGGAAGCCGTAGGTGGCGTACGCCGGGGACTGGCCGGGCGCGAGGTGCCGGTTGGCGGCCCGCAACTGGTTGAGCAGCCGCCTCCCGGCCCGGGTGCGTCCGGGTACCCGCCCGAGGGAGATGACCACCACGACCAGGACGAGAAGTGTGAGCATCAGGTAACCGGCCGGCCGGCCGTTCGACACTCCCCAGACCAGGCGCAGCAGCCCGACCGCGAGCAGCCCCCACCCGGCGACCGCCGCCGACCGGAGAGCCCTGCGGTGATCCGTTCGGACTACCAGCCCACGGGTTTCGAGGTCGGTGCGCAGGGCGGCCAGCTCGGCCGCGACCTGTTGGTCGGTGGGAAGATCACGGACTCGCAGCCGTCGGTAGGCGGCGGCGTGCACGGCCCGGTCGAGCGGGGTGACGCCGGCCGGCAGTGGACCGGTCCCGGTCAGCGTCCGGTCCTGCTCGACCCCAATCGCCTCGGCGCCGTGCAGCGCGCCGAGAGACGCGCAGATCGCCAGCCGCGAACCGCCGTTCAGGTAGGCCGCCTGCTGCGGCCCGATGGCGAGCTGCGGCGTCCCGGTGCCGCCGGTGGCCCTGATCCGGGTCACCACCAGGGCGGCGACGAGCAGGGCGGCCAGGGTGAGATAGCCGCGCAGGAAGGTCGGTCCGGAAATTCCCCAGGTGTCGCCGCTCGCCGCCAATGTGACAGTGCCCATCGGACCCCTCCTCGTCCGGCGAAGGTGGTCCACATTGTGCGGTAGCCGCGCCACCGGCGACACCCGCCTAGCGGCGGCGGACGGCCTCCTCGACCAGGTCGAGCACCCGGCTCAGCTCGCCCGCCGGGCGACCCATGGCCAGGTGCAGCACCAGGCCGTCGTAGGCCAGCTCCAGGAGCTGGGTGAGCACCTCGATCGGTACGTCGTCGCGCAGCACGCCCGCGTCTCGCTGGCGGACGAGCCGGTCCCGGGTGGCCTGCGCGATCGCGGCCGAGCGCTCGGCCCAGCGCTTCGCGAACTCGGGGTCGGTGCGCAACCGGCGGGAGACCTCCAGCTGGCTGCCGAGCCAGCCTGCCGTGTCCGGGCTGCCCGCCCGGTCCAGCAGATCGCGCATCACCTGGACGAGGCCGTTACGGGCCACGGTCTCGGCCATCTCCACCGCGTCGTCCTCGGCCACCGCCAGGAACAGCGAGTCCTTGTCCCGGAAGTGGTGGAAGATCGCCCCGCGGGAGAGGCCGGTCGCCTCTTCGAGGCGGCGGACGGTGGCACCCTCGTACCCGTGCCGGGCGAAGCAGCCGCGCGCCGCGGCGAGGATCTCCTGGCGGCGCGCGTCGAGTTGGTGCTGGCTTACCCTGGGCACCAGTCAAGCGTGCCAGGTCGGCCGGGTCCCAGCAAGCCGTACGTACGGCTTGGGTTTGTGGCGCGACCGCTACGATGCCGGCATGGACGCCCACGAGGAGCCGCCGGGCCCGCTGACCGTGGCCGCGGCGCAGGCCGAGGCCGTGCCCGGCGACGTGACCGGGAACGCCGGGACGGCGGCCCGGTTGGTGGCCACCGCCGCCGCCGGCGGCGCCCGGCTGCTCGTGCTCCCCGAGCTGTTCCTGCCGGCGTACCATCCGCCGACCCTGCGGGCCGACCCGGCCGGCACCGACGTGGCGGCCGGTCCGGACGGCCGGGTCGACGACCCCCGGCTGGCGGCGCTGCCCCGGGCGGCGGCCGAGCACGGCGTGGTGGCCGTGCTGGGCGCGGCCGTCCGCTGGCCGGACGGCCGGCGGACCTGCTCGGTGCTGGTGGCCGACCCGTCCGGCGCGATCCGCGTCGGGTACGACAAGCAGCACCTGTGCGGGCCGGACGAGAACGAGCTGTTCATGCCGGGGGACCGGGGCGCGACGCTCAGCCTGGACGGCTGGCTGCTGGGGCTCGGCGTCTGCTACGACGGCTGCTTCCCGGAACACGGGCGGGCCGCGGCGGCCGGCGGGACGCACGGCTATCTCTGCCCGAGCGGGTACGTCGAGGGTTCGCAGCACCGCCGCGACCTCTACTACGCCGCCCGCGCCCTGGACAACACGATGTACGTGGTGTTCGCCAACCCGGTCGGCGGGACCGATCCGTGGCGCTTCAACGGCGGCGCGGCCGTGTACGACCCGGAGGGCCGGCCGGTGCGCCGGGCCGCCGACACCGGCGAGGAGGTGGTGCTCGCGACGCTGCGGCCGGAACTGCTGCGGAGCGTCCGGGCCGAGCACCCCATGCTCACCGACCGGCTCCCGCACCAGGGCGGCCCCCGCGCGGTGATAACCGTCTGATCACACTATTGCCGGGTCATCGTCGTTCGCACAGTCCTGCTGTTAACCGAGCCGGTCTGTCGCGCGGCCACCGAGGTCACGTAATGTTCCGGCGTGCCGTTGCTGCTCCTCGACCTGGACAACACCCTGCTCGACCGCACCGGCGCCTTCCGCACGTGGGGAAAGAATTTTCTGTCGGAGATCGGCGCGCCGGACGCCGACATCGACTGGTTGCTGTCCATGGACGCCGATGGCCTCACCGACCGGTGGGACATCGCGGACGCGCTGCGCTCCCGATATGACCTGCGGATCCCGTCCATCGACCTGGTGGAGGCCCTGCACGACGGGGTGATCCGGCGCGCCCGGCTGGACCCGCTGGTCGCCTGCGCGCTGCAGATCGTGGCCAAGGCCGGCTGGGTGCCGGTGGTGGTGACCAACGGCACGGTGCAGCGGGAGGAGGCCAAGATCCGCGGCACCGGGCTGGACCGGTACGTCGCCGACTGGGTCATCTCCGAGGAGGTGGGGGTGAGCAAGCCGAACCCGCGGATCTTCGCGGTGGCCGCGCAGCGGGCCCAGATGCGCCTGCGCGGGGCCTGGGTGGTGGGCGACGGGCCGGAGGCCGACATCGGTGGCGCCGCGGCGATGGGCCTGCCCAGCGTCTGGCTGCACCGGGGACGCAGCTGGCAGGAGCCCCGGTTCGCCCCCACCCGTACCGCCGACGGGGTGATTCCGGCGGTGGCCGAGGTGCTCGCCGGCTGACCGCCGGACTCCGTCCCGCGCGATCCGGCGCCGCCGAGCCCCCGGCCGGCCCGACCACGGTCGGGACCGGATCCGGAGCCGGCGGGCCGGGGTCGCTACTGGAGGTACCGCTCGACCTCGTCGATCGGCCGGGAGCCGGTCTGCTCGGGGTCCTGGCCCGCGTCGCGCGCGGCCCGCCGCCGGCGCAGCAGGTCCCAGCACTGGTCGAGGGACTCCTCAAGGTGGCGGAGCCGTTCCCGCTCCTCGTCGTTGGACACCTCGCCGGATTGCACCTGGCTGCGCAGCTGGTGCTCCTCATCGACCAGTTCGGTGATCCGGCTCATGATCGTCTTGTCGTCCATGCCACGAGCCTCGCACAGCCGGCCTGCGGCCGCTCGCGTTCCCCCCACCGACCCCGGGCGGGTGGACGCAGGCAACCAGGAGCGGCGGGAGCGAACGCAGTGAATCGATGCGCAGGATTTCATTCCATGTGCTCTAGAAATCCGGACGCGTGAATGTAATGCTCTTGGGCACCGTAACTCTCAATCACTGTGTCACCACTCAGCGGTCAGATCCCGCCGGGTGGTCGAGGAGGCCAGCGTGTGGAAGCGGCATGGTTGACCCGGCGGAGTCGCCGGCCCGTACGGCACGGCTCATCCCGCTGCGCCGGCTGGTGCCCCGGCGCGACCGGGACCTGCTGGACGCGCTGGTCGAGGTGGCCGACGACGTCGGCGCCGAGATGGTCCGGTTGAACTTCGGCGCCCTCCGCCCCTACCTCGTCAGCCATCCCAGCCACGTCCAGCATGTGCTGCGGGAGAACCCCGGCAACTACATCCGCGGCGGGGACTCGCTGATGTGGCGGGCGTTGGAACGGCTGTTCGGCGAGGGGATTCTCAGCGAGGGCACGGCCTGGACGGCCAGCCGGGGCCGCCTTCAGCCGATGTTCACGGCCAAGCGGGTCGCCGCCCTGGTGGACGGGATGAGTGAGGCGCTCAACGAGGGCGCCGACCGGTTTACCCCGGGGCAGCGAATCGACGTCGCGCAAGAGATCTCCCGGATGGTCTGCCTCGCGATCAACCGGGTCCTGTTCGGCGACCGGATCCCCATCGAGGACGCCATGCGGATCGTCCGGCACCAGGATGTGATCGCCAGGTCGGTCCGCTGGCGGATCCTCGCGCCGTTCATCCCCGACGCCGTTCCGATGCCCGGCGACCGGGCGTTCCGGGGCGCCGTGAGCGCCATCGACGACCTGGTGCTGCCGGTCATCCGCCGGGTCCGCGCCCAGCCCGACGGCCGGGACGACGTCCTGGCCACCCTCGCCGGGGCCACCGACGCGCGCGGCGAGCCGCTGCCGGAACGGCCGGTACGGGACGACGTGGTGGCGACCTTCGCCACCACGACCGAGACGACATATGTGGTCCTGGCCTGGCTCTGGCCGCTGCTGCACGAGCGTCCGGACATCGCGGAGCGGCTCTACGCCGAGATCGACCGGGTGGTCGTGGCCGGCCAGCCGGTGCGCAACGAGCAGCTCGGCGAGCTGCGGTACACCCGGATGGTGGTGGACGAGCTGATCCGGCACTATCCGTCCGGCTGGCTGGTGCCCCGCACCGCGGTCCGGGACGACGTGATCAACGGGGTACGGATCGAGGCCGGCAGCACGATGCTGATGAGCCCGTACATCACCCAGCACCTGTCGGCGTTCTGGCCCCGGCCGCAGGAGTTCGATCCGGAGCGGTTCGCCCCCGGCGCGCCGAAGCGGGCCCACCGGTGGGCGTACTTCCCGTTCGGCGGCGGCGCCCACCAGTGCATCGGGATGTACCTGTTCCAGCTCGAGGCCCCGCTGATCATCGCCACGCTGCTGAGCCGCTTCCGGTTCCGGCCGGTGGGGCAGGGGATGCCGCACAAGCAGTTGGCGGCGTCGCTGCGGCCGAAGGAACGGATCATCATGACGGTGGAGGCCCACCGCCAGCCGGTCCGGGACTGAGCCGCCGTGCTGGACATCCTCGCGACCGACATGACGGCGGCCGCCGACCAGGGCCGGATCTGCGCACTGGCCGCCCGGGGCCAACGGGAGCTGACCGCGTACGCCCACCGCCATCCCCGGCTCTTCCCGGCCGAGCCGTTCGACGCCACGCTGTTCGGCGCGATCTCGTCGGCCATGGCCTTCGGCGCGCCGGACCGCAGCCCCGCCGAGCTCGGCTTCGCCAACCGCTGCGTGCTGTGGGGATTCGCCGTCGACTGGTTGATCGACTCGGTGGCGACCTCACGTACCGAGATCGAGGCGCTGGCCGCCCGCTGCCTCGCGGTGGCCGACGGGGCCCAGCCGGAGCCCGGCGACGACCTCGGCCGGCTGCTGGCCGACCAGCGCGACGAGCTGGCGGACCGGCCCGGGTTCGCCCGGGCCCGCCTCTGCTGGCGGACCGAGCTGGACAACGTGCTGACGGCGATGGCCCGGGAGTGGTCCTGGCGGGAACGGTCGGCCGCGGGGGCGCTGCCGACCCTCGACGAGTATCTCGACAACGCCGACAACCTCGGCTGCACGGTGGTCAACGTCGCGTACTGGATCCGGATCGGCGACGCCGACGTGGCCGACCGGCTGCCCGCGCTGGTGGCGGCCAGCGGGGCGGTGCAGCGGGCGCTGCGGCTGGTCAACGACCTGGGCACGTACGAGCGGGACCTGCGGTGGGGTGACCTGAACTCGATCATGGTCGCGGGTGACCGGTCAGCCGTGGAGCGGCGTCTCGACGAGCTGGTCGGGGAGTGCCACGAGCGGCTCGGGGCGCTGCGGACGCACCGGCCGGCCGAGGCGGCGTACCTGTCCCGGCAGCTCGGCTTCAGCACCGGCTTCTACCAACTCGGCGACTTCTGGGTGGCTGACCGGTGAGCGCGGTTTTGCCAGCCCCGCAGCGTGAACGGACGGCCGCCCCGTGAGTACCCGGCGCCAACGGTCCCGTTCGGACCGGGAGGGCGGGCCGCGCGGCTGCGTGCCGGTGGCCGCGCAGCGCCTGCTGGCGGAGCTGGTCCGGCAACCCTGGGGGCAGGTCTCCCCGTCGGAGTACGAGACCGCCCGGCTGGTCGCGCTGGCGCCTTGGCTGCCCGGCAACGCGGCCCGGGTGGACTGGCTGCTGGCGCGGCAGCGGGCCGACGGCGGCTGGGGACCGCCCGGCGGGTACGGCGTGGTACCGACGCTGAGCGCCACCGACGCCCTGCTGGCCACCGCGCTGGCCGGCGAGGACGGCCGTCGTCCGCACCCGTCGGCCGAGCCGGCGCGGGCGGCGGATGCCGGCCTCCGGGCCCTGGCGGCGGCCGCCGGGAGCGACGTGCCGGACACCCCCGCCGTGGACCTGATCGCTCCGGCCCTGGCCGATCGCATCGGGCGCCGGCTGGCCCGGCTGGCGCAGTGGCCGGGCGCCGGCCTGGACGCCTGGCGCGACGCGGCGCCTCCGCCGCTGCCGGCCGGGCTGTCCGGGAAGCGGTGGGCGGGGCTGCGCGGGCTGGTGGCCGCGGGCCGGCCGCTGCCGGAGAAGCTGCTGCACGCGCTCGAGGTGCTCGGCCCGGATGCCCCGCGGGCCGCCGGGGTCCGGCCGTGCGGGCCGGGCGCCGTGGGCGCGTCACCGGCGGCCACGGCCGCCTGGCTCGGCGCGCCGGGCCGCGGCGATCCCGCCGCCACCGCCACCTGGCTGGACGGCCCGGGCGGCGGCGATCCGGCGGCCACGGCGGCCTGGCCCGCACGCAGCGGGCAGGACCGGTCCGCCCGGGACTACCTGGCCACGGTACGCCGGCAGCACGCCGAACTCGCGCCGTGCGCCACCCCCATCACGGTGTTCGAGCGGGCCTGGGTGCTGTCCGACCTGCTCCGGGCCGGCGTACCGGTGACGGTGCCATCGGTGCTGACCCGCAGCCTCGCGGCGGCGCTCGGCCCGGACGGCGCGGCCACCGGTCCGGGGCTGCCCGCGGACGCCGACACCACGGCCGTGGTGCTGCACGCGCTGACCCTGCTCGGCCGGCCGGCGCCGCCGGCCGCGCTGCTCGGCTACGACCGGGGCGACCACTTCAGCACCTGGTCCGCCGAGGACGGCGCCTCCGTGACGACGAACGCCCACGTCCTCGACGCGTTGGGCCGGGCCGCGGACCACCGGTACGCCTCGGCAGCCCGCCGGGTGGCCGTCTGGCTCGTGGACCGGCAGCAGCCGGACGGCCGGTGGACCGACCGCTGGCACGCCTCGCCCTACTACGCCACCGGGTGCGCCGCGGTCGCGCTGGCGGAGTACGCGGCGCCCGCCGAGTCCGGGCCGGCCGTCGACCGGGCGGTGGAGTGGGTGCTGGCCAGCGCGCGCGAGGACGGCGGCTGGGGCGGGGCCGGGTCCACCAGCGAGGAGACGGCCTATGCCGTCCGCATCCTGCTGACCGGCCCGCCGGGCCGTACCGGTGTCCGCGCGGCCCTGCGGCGGGGGGTGAAGTTCCTGATCAGCCATCCGGACGGGGCTCGGCAGGGGCCGTCGCTGTGGCACGACAAGGATCTGTACCGGCCCACCGCGGTGGTCCGGGCCGCCGTGCTGTCCTCCATCCATCGTGGACTGCTGGCGCTCCGCGACGCCACGCTGCCGGCGGTGCCGCCCGCCGGCGCCGACGTGATCCGGACGGGTTGAGTGGCGCTCACGACACTGCTAGCGTGCGCCGGGGTCGATGCGTTCCGCGCCGCCCGCGCTCCACTCGTGCCCGAGATCCCCCGGCCTGGGACGGTGTAATGGCTTCCCGCAGCTTTCGCCTGCGTACCAAGATTGTCGCCCTGCTGGTCTCGCTCGCGGCGCTGTGGGCGTTCGCGGCCTGGGTGACGCTCCGGGAAGGGCTGAACCTGATCTGGGTGCAGACCCTGGACAGTAAGGTGGCGCAGCCCAGCGAGCCGCTGCTGTCCGAGCTGCAGGTGGAGCGGCGGCTCTCGGTGGTCTACCTGAGCAAGCCGACCGAGCAGCAGCGGGCCGTGCTGGCGGCGAAGCGGCAGCAGACCACCCGGCTCGCCAAGGACTTCGGCGCCTCGGCACACACCTGGCGGGCGCAGCTGGCCGCCGATGACGAGTTGAGCCGCCGGCTCGACGCGGCCGTCACCCAGCTGGACGCGCTGGACGCCACCCGGTCGGGGATCGACAGCGGCACGGCGGACCGGACAGCCGCCGCGGCCTCCTTCAGCACGGCCATCGACGCCCTGTTCCGGGTGTACGACAAGCTCGGCGGCCTGGACGACGAGGCGCTCGCCGACAATGTGCGGGCGCTGACCCAGCTGCAACGGGTCCGCGAGCTGGCATCCGAGGAGGACGCGCTCATCGCCGGCGTGCTGAGCAACGGCCGGCTCAGCACCGAAGAGTACGCCGCCTTCGCCCGGCTGGTCGGCGCGCAGCGGTTCCTCACCGCGCAGGCGGTGGCGAGTCTGCCGACCACCGACCGGGACAGCTTCGACCGGATGGCGGGGGGCCAGGCGTTCAGCCGGTTCCGCTCGTTCGAGGACCGCATCGTCGCGCACGGACCGGGCGGCGACCCGCTGCCGGTGAGCGCGCTGGACTGGCGGAACGCTACCGAGGCGGCGCTCGCCGACCTGCAGTCGGTGATCCTGGCCGGCGGCGACTCCGTCGTGCACCGGGCCACCCCGGTGGCGATCGGCGTGATCATCCGGATGATCCTGGCCGCCGGCCTCGGCCTGATCGCCGTCATCGCATCCATCGTGGTCTCCATCACCACCGCCCGGGCCCTGGTGCGGCAGCTCGAACGGCTCCGCGAGGCCGCCTGGCGGCTGGCCAACGAGCGCCTGCCGGGGGTGGTGGAGCGGCTCGGCCGCGGCGACAAGGTGGACGTGGCGACCGAGGCCCCGCCGCTGGCGGTCGGCCCGGACGAGATCGGGCAGGTCAGCCAGGCATTCAACGCGGTGCAGGAGACCGCCATCCGGACCGCCGTCGAGCAGGCCGAGCTGCGCAGGAACGTACGGGAAATCTTCCTTAGCCTGGCGCGACGGACGCAGGCCCTGGTACACCGCCAGCTCACCCTGCTGGACGCCATGGAGCGGCGGGAGACCGACGCCGAGGAGCTGGAGGACCTGTTCCGGGTGGACCACCTGGCCACCCGGATGCGCCGCAACGCCGAGAACCTCATCGTGCTGTCCGGGTCGACGCCCGGCCGGGCGTGGCGGCGGAACGTCCCGATGATCGACGTGGTGCGCGGTGCGGTGGCCGAGGTGGAGGACTACACCCGGGTGACCGTGCTGCCGTTCGGCTCGGTGTCGCTCGCCGGTCGAGCGGTCGGTGACGTCATCCACCTGCTGGCCGAACTCGTCGAGAACGCCCTGTCGTTCTCCCCGCCGCACACGACGGTGGAGGTCCGCGGCCAGTCGGTCGCCAACGGGTACGTCATCGAGGTCGAGGACCGCGGCCTCGGCATGGCCGACGAGGAACTGGCCGCCGCGAACGCCCGGATCCTCGACCGGTCCGAGTTCAACCTCGCCACCGCGAGCCGGCTGGGGCTCTTCGTGGTGAGCCGGCTGACCGAGCGGCACGGGGTGCGTGTGCAGCTCAAGGAGTCGGCGTACGGCGGCACCACGGCCGTCGTGCTCATCCCGCAGAACCTGGTGGCGGACAACCTCGACAACTCGGGCGAGCTGAGCGGCGGGCGCGCGGCGCTGCCGTCCGCGGCCCGGCGCGGCGGGACGGAGGCGGCCGGCGCCGGCATCGAGCCGGCGGGCGGCGGGTCGGTGGCGGTGGCCGAGCGCGGCCGCCCGGCCCCGGTGATCCCCGCCGACCCCGCGAACTCCGTCCCGACCCTGCCGGCCCGGCGTTCCGGCTCGAGCGGCTTCGGTCGCCCGGGCCACAACGGTGGCCCGGCGGCCGGCGGCGGCTCGCGCGGCGGGGTCGGCCCAGACGGCGCCGGCTCGCGCGGCGACGGCGCCGACGGCAGCGGGGGCTCGGGCGGCGATCTCGGCTCGGGTGACCGCGACGGGGTCGGATCGAGGGACAACGGCGGTCCGCGCGATCCGGCGGGTGACGCGGAGCCGGCCGGCGACGGTCGGTCGAGCTCGCCGTACCAGGAGGCCGTGGCCCGCGCGCTCGCCGAGCCCACCGCCGAGCTTCCGGTCCGGCCGGGCGCCGGCGGGGTCGCGGCGGGGGCGCTGTCGTCCGGGCCGGACACCGACCCGGACGGCGCCGCCGCGGTGGAGCCGGCCCTGCCGACCCGGCGCCGCCGGATTCCGGGCGCACACCTGCGGGAGGTCTTGGGCGACCGGTCGCCGGCCGCCTCCGGATCGACCACCGGTACGCCTCCGGCCCGATCCGCCGCGGCTGCCGCCGGTTCCGGCGCGTCCGCGGACAGCCTGGCCTGTTCCGGCGGTGGCGCGGACAGCCTGGCCGGTTCCGGCGGTGGCGCGGACGGCCTGGCCGGTTCCGGGGTGGCCGGGCCGGACCGGCCGGCGAACCCGGCCGGCGATCCGGCCGGGGCCGCGGCCACGCGGGCCGACTCCGGGTTGCCGGTCCGGGTGCGCCAGGCCAGCATCGCGGCGCCGCTGCGGTCGGCCGCGTCCGAGGAGGCCGAACCGGGCGCGCCGACCCGGCCACCCGAACAGATCCGCCGGATGATGACCTCGTACCAGACCGGGACCCGGCGGGGCCGGTCGGCGGCGGCCCAACTGAGCGAGGCCGGCGCGGAGCAGGTCGCCGCCGCGACCGAGCCGCCGGCCGACGACGAGGCCGTCGGCATGGCTGGGCCCGCCAGCCCGGCGCTGGCCGCGGATGCCGACACCGACGGCGGGGCCGAGTCGGCCGCCGCTGGCCCGGTGCCGGCCGACGAGGCATCGCCGGCCACGGCTCTGACGCCGGCAGACCATGCTGTACCGGCCGACGATGCCGAGCCAGCGGCGGGTCCGGCGGCCGATGAGGCTGCGCCGGTCGAGGGCGCGACGCCGACGGACGCTCCCGTCCCGTCCGACGGCCGGGAACCGGCTGGCGACCCGGCCCTGGTTGGTGACCCGGCCCTGGTTGGTGACCCGGCCCTGGTTGGTGACCCGGCCCTGGTTGGTGACCCGGCCCGGGCTGGCAACCAAGAACCGGTGGGCAGCGCGGCCCGGATCGGCGACGAGGCTTCCGCCCACGACGAGGCTTCCGCCCACGACGAGGCTTCCGCCCACGACGAGGCTTCCGCCGACGACCAGGCTTCCGCCGACGACCAGGCTTCCGCCGACGGCTCGGAACCGGCCCGCGACGCGGCGCGGACCGCCGAGCGGGCGGCGCCGGCCGACGCGGCCCGGACCGATGACGACCCGCCCGCAGCCGACCATGACGGCGCTTCCAGCAGGTAGAAAGAGGACAACGAGTGGTGCAGCAGACGGCTTCAAGCGTTGACCTGGCATGGTTGCTGGACGACCTGGTCGGCCGGGTGAAGCAGGTGGAGCACGCGATCGCCCTGTCCACCGACGGGCTGTTGCTGGCCGCCTCCCGCGGGCTGAGCCGGGACGACGGGGAGCACCTGTCGGCCATGGCGTCCGGGATCCAGAGCCTGGCCCGGGGCGCGGGCCGGCGGTTCGGCGGCGGGCAGGTGCAGCAGACCATCATCGAGATGCAGTCGTCGTTCCTGTTCGTCACGGCGGCCGGCCGGAACGCCTGCCTCGCGGTGCTGGCCTCCGAGGACGCCGACGTGGGGCTCATCGCGTACGAGATGGCGATGCTGGTGACCCGGGTGGGCAAGTTCCTCAGCTCGCCGGACCGGGTCGATGCCCCGGGCGAACGGTGAGCCCATGGTCGATCCCGGTGATCCAGCGGATGAGCAGTGGCTCGACGAGCACGCCGGCCCCGTGGTGCGCCCGTACGCGGTGACCCGTGGCCGGGCGCGGACGGAGTCCGGCTCGTTCGACCTGATCTCGCTGGTGGTGGCCACGGAACGGACCCCGACCGCCGAGATGGGGCTGGGGCCCGAGCACCTGGCCATCGTGGCCCTGTGCCAGCGGCCCCTGTCGGTGGCGGAGATCGCGGCGCATCTCAACCTGCCGCTGGGCACGGTCCGGGTGCTGCTCGGCGACCTGGTGGAACGCGAACTGGTACGGGTGCGTGAGCCGCGCGCCACGGCGGCCCTTCCCGATGACAGCGTTTTCGAGGCGGTTATCAATGGACTACGAGCACTCTGACCGCCGGGTTCCGGAGGGCCTGCCCACCGGGATCAAGATCCTGATCGCCGGTGGTTTCGGGGTAGGCAAGACCACCCTGGTGGGTACGGTCAGCGAGACGCCGCCGTTGCGCACCGAGGAGGTGCTGACCGAGACCGGCGTCGGCATCGACGACCTGTCCGGGGTGGAGGAGAAGGCCACCACGACGGTGGCCATGGACTTCGGCCGCATCACCATCAGCGACGATCTGGTGCTCTACCTGTTCGGCACGCCCGGCCAGGACCGCTTCTGGTTCGTCTGGGACGAGCTGTCGTTGGGCGCGCTGGGCGCCGTGGTTCTGGCGGACACCCGCCGGTTGGCCGACTGCTTCCCGTCGATCGACTACTTCGAGGGCCGCGGCACCCCGTTCATCGTGGCGGTCAACTGCTTCGAAGGCGCCCAGCGGTACGCGCTGCACGATGTGCAGCAGGCGCTGAATCTCGACGCCGACGTCCCGGTGGTGCTCTGCGACGCCCGGCGCAAGGAGTCGGCGAAGGACGTGCTCATCAACCTGCTGGAGCACGCCATGAAGCTCCGCGAGAGCCGCCGCTGACCCGCGGCGAGCGCGCCCGCCGCCGCCCGCACCGCCGGAGCGGAGGCGTTAAGAAGGGCCCCTTCCTATACGAAAAGCGATAAGAAGGGGCCCTTCCTTCGAAGCTCAGCCGAGCATCTTGCGCAGGACGTACTGCAGGATGCCGCCGTGGCGGTAGTAGTCGGCCTCGCCCGGGGTGTCGATCCGGACCACCGCGTCGAACTCCACACCGGTGTCGGTGCTGACCTTCACGGTCCGCGGGACGGCGCCGTCGTTCAGCGCCGTGATGCCGCTGATCGTGAACGTCTCGGTGCCGTCGAGGCCGAGCGACTCGGCCGTGGCGTCGGCCGGGTACTGCAGCGGCAGCACCCCCATGCCGATGAGGTTCGACCGGTGGATCCGCTCGTACGACTCGGCGATGACGGCCCGCACGCCGAGCAGCATGGTGCCCTTGGCCGCCCAGTCGCGGGACGAGCCCGAGCCGTACTCCTTGCCGGCCAGCACCACCAGCGGCACGCCGGCCTCGGCGTACGCGACGGACGCGTCGTAGATGGAGGTCTGCTCGCCGCTGAGGTGGTTGACGGTGACGCCGCCCTCCACGCCCGGCACGAGCTGGTTGCGCAGCCGGATGTTGGCGAAGGTGCCCCGGATCATCACCTCGTGGTTGCCCCGGCGTGAGCCGTACGAGTTGAACTCGTGCCGCGGCACGTCGTGCTCGGCCAGGTACTTCCCGGCGGGGGAGTCGGGCTTGATCGAGCCGGCCGGCGAGATGTGGTCGGTGGTCACCGAGTCGCCCAGCTTGGCCAGCACCCGCGCCCCGGAGATGTCGGCCACCGGCGCCGGCTCCGGCGCCATGCCCTCGAAGTACGGGGGCTTGCGGACGTACGTCGAGGCGCCCTCCCAGGCGAACGTGTCGCCGGTGGGGGTGGGCAGCGACTGCCAGCGCTCGTCGCCGGCGAAGACGTCCGAGTATGCCTGGCCGAAGCCGGTGGCGCCGATGGCCTTGGAGATCACGTCCTGGATCTCGGCGGTGCTCGGCCAGAGGTCGCGCAGGAAGACCGGCTGCCCGTCGGAGTCCTCGCCGAGCGGCTCGTTGGCCAGGTCGATGTCCATGGTGCCGGCCAGCGCGTACGCCACCACCAGCGGCGGGGAGGCCAGGTAGTTCATCTTGACGTCCGGGTTGATCCGGCCCTCGAAGTTCCGGTTGCCGCTCAGCACCGACACCACGGTGAGGTCGTTCTCGTTGACCGCGGCGGAGATGGCCTCCGGCAGCGGACCGGAGTTGCCGATGCAGGTGGTGCAGCCGTAGCCGACCAGGTTGAAGCCGAGCTTGTCGAGGTAGGGCGTGAGACCGGCCCGCTCGTAGTAGTCCATGACCACCTTGGAGCCGGGGGCGAGGGTGGTCTTCACCCAGGGCTTGCGGGCCAGGCCCTTCTCCACCGCGTTCCGGGCCAGCAGCGCCGCGCCGATCATGACCTGCGGGTTCGAGGTGTTGGTGCAGGAGGTGATGGCCGCGATCACCACGGCGCCGTGGTCGAGCTCGAACTCCGTACCGTCGTCGCCGGTGACCCGGACCGGGTTGCTGGCCCGGCCGCCGGCGCCGACCGCGGCGGTGACCAGGTCGCGCGGCGCGTCGGCCGGGTCGCTGACCCCGTTGGCCGGGGCGTCGCTGGCCGGGAAGGACTCGGCGCTGGCCTCGTCCGCGTGCCCGGCAGCGCCGTACGGCCGCTCCTGCTGCGGGACGCCGGGCGTGCGGCCGGCGTCGCCGCCGGTCTCGTCGGCGGCCACGTAGTCGGTGAGCGCCGACCGGAACAGCGTCTTGGCGTTGCCCAGCGGCACCCGGTCCTGCGGGCGCTTCGGCCCCGCGAGGGACGGCTCGATGGTGGACAGATCCAGCTCGAGCCGCTCGGAGTACTCGGGCTCGTGGGCCGGGTCGTGCCAGAGGCCCTGCTCCTTGGCGTACGCCTCGACCAGCGCCACCTGCTGCTCGTCCCGGCCGGTGAGCTTCAGGTAGTTCACGGTCTCGTCGTCGATCGGGAAGATCGCCACGGTGGAGCCGTACTCGGGGGACATGTTGCCGATGGTGGCCCGGTTGGCCAGCGGCACCGCGCTCACGCCGGGGCCGTAGAACTCGACGAACTTGCCCACCACGCCGTGCTTGCGGAGCATCTCGGTGATGGTGAGGACCAGGTCGGTGGCGGTGGTGCCGGCGGGCATCTCACCGTGCAGCTTGAAGCCGACCACCCGGGGGATGAGCATGCTGACCGGCTGGCCGAGCATGGCGGCCTCGGCCTCGATGCCGCCCACGCCCCAGCCCAGCACGCCCAGGCCGTTGACCATGGTGGTGTGCGAGTCGGTGCCGACGACCGTGTCCGGGTACGCCTGGCCGTTGCGCTCCATGATCGTCCGGGCCAGGTACTCGATGTTCACCTGGTGCACGATGCCGGTGCCCGGCGGCACCACCTTGAACTCGTTGAACGCGGTCTGGCCCCAGCGCAGGAACTGGTAGCGCTCCTTGTTGCGCTGGTATTCCAGCTCGACGTTGCGGGCGAAGGCGTCTTCCCGGCCGAACAGGTCGGCGATGACCGAGTGGTCGATGACCAGCTCGGCCGGGGCCAGCGGGTTGACCCGGGTGGGGTCGCCGCCGAGGTCCCGGACCGCCTCCCGCATGGTGGCCAGGTCGACCACGCACGGCACGCCGGTGAAGTCCTGCATGAGCACCCGGGCCGGGGTGAACTGGATCTCCACGCTGGGGTCGGCGTCCGGGTCCCAGGCGCCGAGCTGGCGGATGTGGTCGGCCGTGATGTTCGCGCCGTCCTCGGTCCGCAGCAGGTTCTCCAGGAGGATCTTCAGGCTGTACGGCAGGCGCTGATGCCCGTCCACCTTGTCGATCTTGAAAATCTCGTAGCTCGCGTCTGAAACGCGCAGCTCACTTTTGGCACCGAAGGTGTCGAGGCTCGCCACGTCGTACTCCTTCATCGCAGTTCCGCCGGCCGGGCTCCCCGGCGCGGTGCGCCGGGCTCGCCCGCAAGTCTGTCGTACCGGTTACCGCGACCGTCGGCCGAGGTAACCCCGCGGAGCCAGGCCCGCGGTCCGAGTTCATCAAACCGTACGTCCGTCTTGCTATTCGCGCAACCCCGTGCCACGCTGACCGGGAGGGAGGTCGCCATGATCCATCACGTGCAGCTCGCCTGCCCGCGCGGCTCCGAGGAGGTGCTCCGGGCGTACTACGCGGGCGTGCTCGGCCTGGTCGAGAAGCCGAAGCCGGCGGCGCTGGCCCCGCGCGGCGGCTGCTGGTTCGTCGCCCCGGACCGGCCCGCCGGCTCGGATGGCGCGGCCGGCGCGGATGGCGCGGGCGGCGCGGGCGGCCCGGCTGGCCCGGGCGGCGCGGGCGGCCCGGCCGGCATCGAGCTGCATCTCGGCGTCGAGGACGACTTCCGGCCGGCCCGCAAGGCGCACCCCGGGCTGCTCTGGCCCGACCTGGACGCGCTCGCCGACCGGCTGACGGCGGCCGGCTACGACGTGACCTGGGCCAACGACGAGCTCCCCGGACTGCGCCGCTTCCACACCCACGACCCGCACGGCAACCGCCTGGAGTTCCTCGCCCCGGCATAGCAAGGAAGGGCCCCCTGTTATCGCTTTTTGTATAGCAGGGGCCCCCTCTTAACGGTGCCGGGCCTGCCGGTCGACGAGGGCGGCGCCGAAGACCCACTCCGACGTCTGGTCGATGAAGTCCGTGGGAAAGCCGGGCGCGAATCCGGCAGCCGCGTCCAGGCGGTCGACGGCCGCCGCGGGCAGGGTCAGGTCCGCGGCGCCCAGGTTGTCCCGCAGTTGGTCGAGGTGGCGCGCCCCGACGATGGGGTGGACGGCGGGCGACCGCGCCATCGTCCAGGCGAGGGCGACCTGCGACGGGGTGGCGCCGAGTTCGTCGGCGACGTCCTGCACGGCCCGCGCGGCCGCGTGGTCGCGCTCGGACAGCGAGTCGGCGTCCAGCCGGTTCGCGCCCTGCGGGCCGGCCGCCCGGGTGTACTTGCCGGACAGCACCCCGCCGGCCAGCGGACTCCAAGCCGCCACCCCGAGGGACAGCGCCTCGGCCATCGGCAGCAGTTCCCGTTCGATGTCCCGGTGCAGCACGCTGTACGGCACCTGCAGGCCGATGAACGGGCTCCAGCCGTGCCACTCGGCCAGGGTGTTGGCGCGGGCCACGATCCAGGCGGGGGCGTCGGAGATCCCCACGTACAACACCTTCCCGGCCCGTACCGCGTCGTCGAGCGCCCGCATGGTCTCGTCGATCGGGGTGCTCCGGTCCCAGATGTGCACCCAGTAGATGTCCAGGTAGTCCGTGCCCAGCCGGCGCAGGCTGGTGTCCAGCGAGGCGCGCAGGTTCTTGCGGTGGTTGCCGGCCGCATTGGGGTCACCGCCGTCCCGGGAGACGGTGTACTTCGACCCGAGCACGAACCGCTCCCGCCGACTCCGCAGCAGTTCGCCGAGGATCTCCTCGCTCGCGCCGCCCCGGTAGTTGATCGCCGTGTCGATCGCGTTCCCGCCGGCCTCGGCGTACGCGTCCAGGATCCGTTCGCACTCCGGCAGCGGTGCGCCCACGCCACCCTGCTCCCCGAAGGTCATCGCGCCAAGGATGAGTTCGGAGACGCGTAATCCGCTGTGGCCAAAGGTCCGGTATCTCATGACAGCGACCATACATATTGTTCAGACAGTGCGTCTAGACGTGTTGTCCGGACAAATTGGGTATCGTCACGGGCATGCCGCCGCCCGCCGCCCGCCCGACCCGCCGGTCCGGTCCCTCCGCACCGGGTGAACTGCGGGAACGCATTCTCTCGGCGACCCGCACGCTGCTGTCCCAGCGCCGGTTCGAGACGCTCAGCGTGGCCGACATCCTGGCCGCCGCCCAGGTGTCCCGGGCCAGCTTCTACTTCTACTTCCCCAGCAAACAGTCCGTGCTGGGCGAACTGGTCCGGCAGGCCGTCGCGCAGGGGCAGCGGGCCGCCGGCCCCTGGCTCGACGGGCGGCAGGACCCGGTCGAGGCGCTCCGGACCGGGATCCTCGACGGCGCGCGGCTGTGGCGGGACAACGCCGGCGTGCTGACCGCGATCGTCGAGAACCTGGGGTCCGACGACGACCTGCGGGCGCTGTGGACCGGGCAGATGGACCTTTTCACCGAAGCGGCGGTGGCCCGGATCAGCGCCGACCCCAGGGCCCGGGAACACCTGGGTGATCTGAACGTACGTGCCGTCGCCGCGGCGCTGACCTGGCAGGGCGAGCGGCTCTACTACCTCGCCGCGGCCGGCGTCCCGCCGTTCGACGACCAGGCCGTGCTGGTGGCGACGCTCACCAACGCGTGGACGTCAACCCTGTACGGCGAGACCGCGCCACTCCGCCCGGCCCCTAGCGGTGCGGAACAGGCGCCGGAGGCGGCACGGGCTCACCGGTGACGCCCACGGGCCGGTGGCGGGTTCGGGTCAACGCCCGTGCCGCCACGGGCCAGTCGTGGGCCCGTACCGGTGCGCGCCGGTGCTAATGTGCCGGCCGTGATCGCCGCAGACGTCCACCTGAGCGCCCAGCCCCGGCTCGACTTCGTCGTCGCGCCGTTTCCCGCCGACCCGGAGCGACCCGAGGCGCGCCGGCTGCGTACCGAGTACGCCGGGGTGGCCTGGATCGGCGACCGCCCGGACCCGGCAACCGGGATGGCCGGACCGGTCTACCAGCGCCGGGGCGTCGACACCCAGCTGTTCCTGCCGGACACCCACTGGTACGACGTGGACGCGCTGGCCGACGTGGAGCTTCAGGTGACGGCGGGGCTGATCCAGGTGGCCGCCACGGCGCAGGGCACCCAGGGCCTGGTGGGCGCGCTCGCCGAGCCGGCGGCCGACTTCTACGAGCACCCCGAGGGGGACGGCGTCGGCCTCTGCCTGGTGCTGCGTGGCGACATCTGGTCCAATCTCGGGCTGAGCTACCGGGTGACCGTGCTGTGCGACCCGGCAGCCGTGAGACGTACCGGCGCCGTGGTCGAGCCGGGCGACCACGACGACCCGGAGCCCGACGCCACCTGACGGCGGCCCGACACCGCCGGACGGCCGCCCGACGCCACCTGACGGCGGCGCGACGCCACCTGACGGCGGCCGGATGCCACCTGACGGCGACCGGATGGCCACCCGGGCCCCGACCGAGCGGGGACGACGACCGGCGTCACGACGCCGGGGACGTCACCAGGCCCTCGGCGGCGGCCACGGTCTGCTCCAGCAGGACCGCGATGGTCATCGGTCCGACGCCGCCGGGCACCGGCGTGAGCAGGCTGGCCCGGACCCGTGCCGACGGGGCGTGCACGTCACCCAGCCCGCCCGGGTGGTAGCCGGCGTCCACCACCACCGCGCCGGGCTTCAGCCACTCACCCCGGACGAACTCCGGCCGGCCCACGGAGGCCACCACGAGGTCCGCGCCCCGGACCAGCTCGGGCAGGTCCCGGGAGCGGGAGTGGCAGTAGGTCACCGTGGCGTCGCGGGCCAGCAGCAGCATCCCGACCGGCCGGCCGAGGATGGGACTGCGGCCCAGCACCACGGCACGCCGGCCGACCAGGGGCACGTCGTACGCGTCGAGCAGCCGAAGGATCCCGCCGGGCGTGCAGGAGACGAAGCCCGGCCGGCCGAACGCCATGGCGCCGAACGAGTGCATGGTCACCCCGTCCACGTCCTTGGCCGGGGCGATGGCCTCGAACGCGGCCCGCTCGTCGATCCCGGCCGGCACCGGATGCTGGAGCAGGATGCCGTGCACGGCCGGGTCGGCCGAGAGCGTGCCGACCCGGTCCACCAGCTCCGTCGTGGAGATGCCGGCCGGCAGCGCGACGAGCCGGGAGCCGATCCCGGCCGCGGCGCACCGGTTGCGCTTCATCCGCACGTACGTCTCGGACGCCGGGTCGTCGCCCACGAGCACCGTGGCCAGGCAGGGGCGTACCCCCGTCCGGGCCTCCAGGGCGGCGGCGCGGTCGGCCGCTCCGGCCAGGATGTCCCGGGCGAGGTCGGCGCCCGCCATCGGACGGGCGAGGTCGGCGCCCGCCGCGGAGGGCGCGTGGTCGGCGCCGGCTGTGGGACGGGCAGATTCGGTGGCGCTCATGGCAGCTCCCGGGGTCGGCGTCGCATAAGGCACTGCGATTCGCCCAGGCGCGCGGCGGTGCTGACGGCGTCCGGATCGCCCGGGTGGCTACCGGTCGTTTGGACGCTTGGCCGCTCCCCGGTGGTGCTCCACTCGATGCGCCAGTCACGGCCGCGCTAACCGTACCCCGCAGCGGCCCGTTCTTGACCGGTCGCCCCCGGCGGGCCACGGCCCCGGCGCGGGCCCTACGGCTCACCGACCTCGGTCGGCGCGGCGCCGCTCTCCGGCGGGAGACCGGGCGCCGGATCGGCGCCGGGCGTCTCGCCGCGGGCCACGGCGGCCGGCGCGGCGTCCCGGGGGATGCCCGCGGCCGCGTACGCGTCGGCCTCGTCCAGCGTCTCCTGCCGCAGCAGCGTCCGGGCCAGCCGGTCCAGCTGCTCGCGGTGCTCGCGCAGCGTGGCCAGCGCCTCGGCGTAGCAGTCCTCGACGATCCGCCGCACCTCGCCGTCGACCAGCTCCCGGGTGCCCGGCGCCACGCCGTCCAGGCCCAGCGGGGACTCCTGGCCGGGCCGCGGCAGCACGGTGACCGGGCCGATGGCGTCGGACATGCCCCACCGGCCGACCATCTGCCGGGCGATGTCGCTCACCTGGTCCAGGTCGCTCTCGGCGCCGGTGGTCATGTCCCCGAACACCAGCTCCTCGGCGGCCCGGCCGCCGAGCGCGCCGATGATGCGGCCGCGCAGATACTTGGCCGAGTAGCCGTACCGGTCGGTGTTCGGGCTCTGGAAGGTGACGCCGAGCGCCTGCCCGCGCGGGATGATCGAGATCTTGCGGACCGGGTCGGCGCCCGGGGTGAGCATCCCGAGCAGCGCGTGGCCGGACTCGTGGAACGCGGTCCGCTCCTTGTCCTCCTGGGTGAGCATGATCCCGCGCACGGTGCCCAGGGTGACCTTCTCCAGCGCCTCGCCGAAGTCGGCCGGCTCGACCTTCTCGTGCTGGCGCCGGGCGGCCACCAGGGCCGCCTCGTTGACCAGGTTCTGCAGGTCGGCGCCGACCATCCCGGGCGTGGTGGCGGCCAGGTCGCCGAGGTCGACGTCGTCGGCCAGCGGTACGCCCCGGGTGTGCACCTCGAGGATCTTCCGGCGGCCGGTCACGTCGGGCGGGCTCACCGTCACCCGCCGGTCGAACCGGCCGGGGCGCAGCAGGGCCGCGTCGAGGATCTCCGGCCGGTTGGTGGCGGCCAGCACGATCACGCCCTCGCTGCCGGTGAAGCCGTCCATCTCGGTGAGGATCTGGTTGAGCGTCTGCTCGCGCTCGTCGTTGCCGCCCAGCGACTGGGCGCCGCCCCTGGCCCGGCCGATGGCGTCCAGCTCGTCGATGAAGATGATCGACGGCGCGACCTTCTTGGCCTGCTCGAACAGGTCCCGGACCCGGCTCGCGCCGACCCCCACGATCATCTCGATGAACTCGGAGGCGGACATCGAGAAGAACGGCACCCGGGCCTCCCCGGCGACCGCCCGGGCCAGCAGGGTCTTCCCGGTGCCGGGCGGACCGGACAGCAGCACCCCGTGCGGCACCCGGGCGCCGAGCCGGCGGTACCGCTGCGGATCGCGGAGGAAGTCGACGATCTCGGTGACCTCCTGCCGGACCTCCTCGATGCCGGCCACGTCCGCGAACGTGGTCCGGGGCCCGGCGTCGGGCTGGTAGAGCTTCGCCCGGGACCGGCCGATCCCGCCCACCCCGCCGGCCATCGCCTGAGCACCCCGGCGCAGGAACCAGACCAGCAGGAGGATCAGCAACAGGGTGGGTCCGAAGCCGAGCAGCAGCTGCTGCCAGATCGGCGCCGGCGCGTCGGGCGGCCGGGCGTTGACCGGTACGCCCGTGCTCTGCAGCGTGCTGAACAGCTTGTCGTCGGCGAACGACGGCCGCTCGGTGCGGAACCGTTCCACCTGGCTGCCCTTGGTCTGCCCGACCGGGGTGTAGCTGGCCTTCTGCTTGAAGGAGCCCTCGATCGTGTCGCCGGTCGAGGTGATGTCGGCGACGTTGCGCGCGTCCACCTGGCTGAGGAAGAACGTGTACGACACCGGGGTGCGTTCGGCGGGCGCCAGCAGGTTGGACGAGACGAACCAGTTGACCACCAGCAGGATCAGGAACAGCCACCCGTACCGCTGCCAGGCCGGCCGCCGGCGCTGCGGCGGCCGGCCGGCGCCCTCGCCGGGCATGCCCTCCACCCGCCACGGCGGGGCCGGCTGGTCCGGCTCGGGCCGCTTCGGGGGGAAGCTGCGCGGCAGCGTCCTGCCGTCGTCCGGCGGCGGGGCAGCGGTGGTCATGACCACCGCGTACCCTCCGCCGGCCGGATTTATCCCGGATACACCTCGAACTCCCACAGCGAGTAGCCGTACGACGTGCCGCGCTGGACGCCCGCCATCCGCACGTACCGGGCGGTGGTGGTCGGGAAGGTCACCACGTCCGTTCCGCCGTTGCCGGCCGCCGTGCTGAACACCGACTGCCAGCTCCGGCCGTCCGTCGAGGTCTCGATCCGGTACGCCCGGCCGTACGCGGCCTCCCAGCGCAGGATGACCCGGTTCACCGCGCGGGCCGAGCCGAGGTCCACGGTGATCGACTGGTTGTCCGTCCACCAGCTGCTCCACCGGGTGCTGCGGTCACCGTCCACGGCCGCCGCGGCGGAGAACCCGAGGAAGGTTCCGTTGGCGCTCACCGACGCGCCCCGGGCCAGGTTGGTGATGTCGTCGCCGCGGTGCGCGGGGAACGACACCACCTGCTGGAACGTGGGCCGGTTCTGCCAGGAGATCTTGTCCTGGGTGATGCCGCCCAGCGGGGACTGGATGATCGTATCGGCGCACCACTGGTCGCCGGCCGCGCAGTCGCCGTCGCCCGGGTAGGTGACGGTGGCCGGCTCGGCGGCCGCCGCGTCCAGGGCCGCCGCCAGGTCCCGCCGGCAGCTCGCCAGGTCACCCCCGCCGCAGTACGTCCGGCCGAGCCCGCCGGACACCGGGTCGCCGAGCACGGCGCGCAGGTCCTTGTCCAGGTAGCCCCACCAGCCGTACTGGAAGGAGGAGCCGACGTGCTTGCGGCCGCCGTGGCCGACGCTGCCGGCCTGGCCGGCGCTCGGGGACTCGTTGATCGGCAGCACGCCCGCCAGCGCGGCGTACAGGTCCGGGCCGAGCTGGCCGGCGAACGCGGCCTCGACCAGCCGGGGCCAGGCCGCGTCGAACAGCGCGATCGCGTCGGCGTGGGCGTAGACGTGCGAGCCGGGCGAGGTCTCCACCCGCCGGGCGCCGTCGGCCTGCCAGGACCGCAGCGCCGCCACGTGCGCCTCCTGGCCGGGCTGCCCGTCGAGGATCCGCAGCAGCTCCGGCAGCAGGTTCTCGGCCCGCAGGTCGGTCACGGCCGCCTCCTCGACCAGGCGTACCACGTCGGCCCGGCCCGGCTTGCCGGCCGCGAGCGCCGCCTTCACCCGGCGGTCCAGCAGGTTCGCCCGGTGCACCGCGCCGAAGCTGTAGTTGCCGTCCGCGGCGCCGTACCCGGGGGCCTGCTTGTTGTTCCAGCTCACGAAGTAGTCCTGGTTGACCGCCTGCGGGTGCGCAGCCGGCGGGGTGAGCTGCGCGGTGTTGGCGTCCGGGTCCCAGCCCACCCACTCGTACGCCGGGTCGGCCTTGGTGGGCAGGTTCGGGTTGGCGCCCGCCGGCCGGACCGGGTTGTCGCCCGAGTTGTAGTACGCGGTGTCGGCCGAGTTCACGTAGAACCAGTTGAACGCGTACCCGACGTTCGATGCGCTGGCCTGGAAGTCCGCCGGGGTGCCCATGGCGGCCGGGTCGTTGAACGCCTGGAAGCCGATGGCCGACTCGGCCTCGTGCCGGTACGTCGAGCGCAGCTGGGTGTACGCCACCGGGGTGCCGCCCGAGGTGCCGCGGTAGGCCACCAGGCCGTACCGGGTGCGCAGCGACACCAGGTCGTACGAGCCGGCCGGGGTGCCGTCGGCCACCGTGGGCTTCCAGGCGTTGTTGCGGACCAGCCGTTCCATCGGCAGGCACTGGCCGCGCCAGCGGTAACCGGTGGAGTCGACGGTCGGCGCCGAACCGTCGGTGTTGCACAGCGGCACGGCGTACGTGTCGGTGATGTCCTGGCCGGCCGAGGTGGCGCTCCACGAGTAGTCCTGGCCGCGGCCCAGCAGCACGTACAGGTTGAGGCCGGCGAACGCCACGCCGCGGGCGCTGATCCCCGGACCCTGGAGCTCCTGCAGCATGAGCAGCTGCGGGGAGAAGTAGCCGGTCTGCGGGCCGAACACCGCGATCGGGTGGCCGGTGCCCGAGCGCGCGGCCGAGACGACCACGGCGTTCGACATGCCGCGCCGGACGGCCGTGTCCGGTCCGACCGCCGCGGTGCTGCCCGCCGAACCGGTCGGGTTCGCCACCACCGGCTCCGGCCGGGTGGTGCCGGCGTCCGGCAGCGCCACGCTCGCGGCGTTGTCGTCGGCGTCGCCGTACGGGAAGCTGCTGCCGTTGTGGACGGTGGTCACCGTCTCCGGGTCGTTGCGCTCGCGGAACGCGTTCCACACCCGGTCGCCCTCGGTGACGCCGTACCGGGCCCGGGCGGTGATCCGGGCGATGGCCGACGGCACCTCGCCGCCCCCGCCGCCGCCGAACAGCCCGCCGACCACGCCGGCCGTGGCGATCAGGTCGGTCATCTTGAACGGCTCGGGACCGCCCGCGTTGGTGACCGCGTCGAGGTGGCCGGTGAGGACGTACTCGCCGGGGCAGTTGCGGGCCGACATGCAGTGCGCGATGTACGCGTTGATCCCGGCCACGTACTGCTCGACGTCCGCGTACAGCTGCTGGCCGCGCGCGCCCTTGGTGCGCAGGGTGTCGACCTGGCGCTGCAGATCCGCCTCGGTGTACGGCGAGTTGCGCCAGACCTGCTGTTCCAACTCGCGGTTGCCGGGCGCGCCGCCGGCGAACGGGGTGAGCTGGCCCCGGCCGACCCGGCGCAGCAGGTCCATCACCCACAGCCGGTCCTCGGCGCCGGCGTACCCGGCGCCGAACATGGTGCCGGCCCGGGTGGTGCCGGTGACGTGCGGGACCCCGATGGTCTTGTCCCGGACGATCGTCACGTCGTCGCGCGGCGAGTAGGTGCGCTCGGCCTGCCCGGCCGGCACCCCGAACGACGAGTCGTTGTAGAAGTTGGCGATCTGCTCGTCGGTCAGCCCGGTGTAGCCGGAAACCAGGTCCGCGTACCGGCCCAGCTGGTCGGCCGAGTGCGCGGGCCGGGTGCCGAGGGTCTGGTGGGCGAGGATGTCGACCAGGGTGGCGTTGCCGTTCTCGCCCGGCGGCACGATGTCGTTGCACTGGTCCAGGCAGTAGTCGGCCGGGCCGCTCGCGGCGGCCATGGTGGTGGCCCCCGTCCCGCGGGCGGCGGCGCCGGTCGCGCCGGTGGCGGCGCTCGCCGGCGCCGTGGGGGGCAGGGCCGCGACGGCCGTCGCGGTGATGAGGGCGGTGAAAACCGCGACGGTACGTCGGGACATCGGCGATCCCTCCGGCACGAGCGAGATATGAAACAAACTCGGAACCGGATAGTAACAACGGTCGATGTCCCTGGATAGGGCCGAAATGGATGGTGCTGACGCCGAAGGGCCGACCCCGGGTGGGGTCGGCCCTTCGGTTGGTGTTCCGGGTCAGTGGCTGTAGCCGCGGGTGGCCATCCAGTTGGCCAGGTCGGTGGTGTTCACCCAGTAGCTGGCCACGTCCGGGTTGGCCGAGTCGGCGATGAGCACCTGCCGGCCGTCGTCCTGGTAGCCGACCACCGCGATGTAGTGGCCGCCCTCGTAGCTGTGGGCGGCGCCGTCGGTGTCGGTGGCCGTGCCGGCCACGTTCGCCACGAGGGCGCGGTTGTCGTCCAGGGTGGCCCTGACGTCACGCTGGAGCTGGTCGGCCTGCTCCGGCTTGACGTGCGGGTCGGACAGGGCCGTGGTGCGGTACTTGTCCGCGCCCAGGACCGTGTTCAGCGCGCGGGTGATGTCCTCGGCGCTGTTGGTGCCGGCCTCGGTGGTGCCCATGTGCTTGGCCAGATCGTCCACGGAGATGCCGTGGCCGTCGGCGGACAGGGCGTTCCGCGCTGCGGCGGGGCCGCAGTAGTAGTAGTTCGGCTGTGCCTCGTAGTCGAACCCGAGCTTCTTGCCGCCGGGCTGCGCGCCGCGGCTGTCGCGGCTGTCGCGGGTGTCGCCGGGCTTGCTGCCGCCGCGGCCGTCGCCGGTGCCGCGGTTGCCGTTGTCGCCGCCGCGGTCGTTGCCGTGGTTGTCGTTGCCCTCCTGGGTGTGCACGACCGTGCTGTTGCCGGTGTGCGCGGGGGCGGCGTGGGCCTCGGTGGCCAGGGTGAGCGGGCCGGCGATGGCGCCGGCGGTGAAGGCGAGGCCGGCGCCGGTGAGGGCGGCCTTGCGCAGGATGGGGGTGCCGATGCTGCTGGGCAGGAAGCGGGTGAAGGTGGTCATGGTGATCGCCTTTCATCCGGGGGTGTGCGGCGTGGGGGTGTGCCGCGGGTGGGGGAGTGTGGGTGCCGCGTGGGGGTGCGGCGGGGTGGTTCGGGTGCGCGCTGCCGGGTCCGCTCGCGTGGGGGACCGCTGGTGGCGGGGGAACCATGTTCAACGCCTGGGGGCCGGGAGGCGTTCCCGGCGGTGCGGTGATGGCCGCCACCGCCGCCATGTGGGGCGGGCGTGGTGGCCGGTCCATGTACAACGCCCCGGGTCGGGGGTGCGTTCCCGGCGGGCCGGTGACGGCCGCCACCGGGGCTGCGCGGCCTCCCGTCCAGCTGATCAGGGGGGACACTGACCCCAAGTGGTCCGATACCGGACACCCCGTCCCCCGGGGTCACCTCCCGGTGGTCATGGGTGGCGGTGGATCGTGGATTCCTCTACCGGTCATAGGCGGTAGAGGAATCCACGATCCACAAACCGCTGACCCGGCCCGGTCCGGCCGGGGACGGTTGTCCACAGGTTGGGTAGGGGCCATCTCAGCCGGGCGGCCATCGAGCATCGCCTGGCCACCGGTCGCTGGCAGACCCTTTCGCGCGGGATCTACCTGGCCAACTCGGGGACGATGACTCGGCGGCAGCGGTGGTGGCACGCGGTGCTGGCGGCCGGCGCCGGCCGGCGGGCCACCCTGGCCGGCACGTCGGCGCTGGAGCAGCTGGGTTTGCGGGGTTACGCCACCACGGCCATCCACGTGTTGATCCGGGCGCGGCGGCGGGAGAACGACCCGCCGCCGGGCATCGTGGTGCATCGCTCCCGGACTCTGATCCCGGCCGACATCCATGCCATGGGGCTGCCGCCGTGCACGATGCCGGCCCGCTCGCTGGTGGACGCGGCGCAGTGGGCGCCGGACGATGACCGCGCCCGGGCCATCGTGGCGGCCGGCTGCCAGCAGCGACTGGTCAGTGCCGTGGATCTGGACGAGGTGCTGGCGAGGATGTCCAGGGTGCGCCGGCGCCGGCTCATCGTCGAGGCGGTGGCCGACGCCCGGGACGGGGTCGCGTCGATAGCCGAGGCCGACTTCCTGCGGCTGTGCCGCCGGGCCGGGCTGCCGGAGCCGAGCCGGCAGGTCCGCCGCACGGATGCCTCGGGCCGACGCCGGTACCTGGACGTCCTGTTCGAGGAGTGGAACCTGCAGATCGAGATCGACGGCGGGCAGCACCGCGAGGTGCGGCACTGGTGGGCCGACATGAGCCGGCAGAACGACCTGTGGACCGCCGGGGTCCGGGTGCTGCGCTTCCCGGCCTGGGTGGTCCGGGAGCGCCCGGCAGAGGTGCTGGCCCAGCTCTGGGCGGCGCTCGCCGCCGCCGGCTGGCGCGGATAAACCTCAGGAGGCCGCGGGCTCGGTGCCGCCGCCGGCCGCCTCGGCGTGCCGCTCGCGCAGCCGGTCCCGGATCTCCTCCGGGGTGTACGCCCGGCGCTTGCGCTCGGCCCGGGCCACCACCACACCGGTCGCCGCCACGCCCGCGAGCCCGGCCAGACCGAGGATCTTCCACCACCGCATCCGCATAGGCTAGACCGCATGGCGGACCGGGGCAGCACGGAGTTGACCAACCCGCTGGGCGCGCTCACCCTCGACCAGCTGCGCCGGCGGACCAGCATGAAGTGGCGGCGGTTCCCGCCGGACGTACTGCCGCTGTGGGTCGCGGAGATGGACGTGCCACTGGCCGAGCCGGTCGTGCGGGCCCTGACCGAGGCCGTGGCCCTCGGCGACACCGGCTACCCCTCGGGCACCCGGTACGCCGACGCGTTGGCCGAGTTCGCGGCCGGGCGCTGGGGGTGGCGGATCGACCCGGACCACACGGCGATCGTGCCGGACGTGATGCTCGGCGTGGTGGAGATGCTCCGGCTGGTCACCGGCGCCGGCGACGCCGTGGTGGTCAACCCGCCGGTGTACCCGCCGTTCTACCAGTTCATCGTCCACTCCGGGCGACGGGTGGTCGAGGCGCCGCTCGGCGAGGACGGCCGGCTCGACCCGGCGACGCTGGCGCCGGCCTTTCGGGACGCCACCACCGGCGGTAGGCCGGCGGCCTACCTGCTGTGCAGCCCGCACAATCCGACGGGCACGGTGCACACCCGGGACGAGCTGTCCGCGGTGGCCGAGCTGGCCGGACGGTACGGGGTACGCGTGATCGCCGACGAGATCCACGCCCCGCTGGTGCTGCCCGGCGCGGAGTTCGTGCCGTACCTGACGGTGCCGGGCGGTGAGAACGGCCTGGCGCTGCTGTCGGCCTCCAAGGCGTGGAACCTGGCCGGCCTCAAGGCGGCGCTCGCGGTGGCCGGTCCCGCCGCGGCGGCGGACCTGGCCCGGCTGCCCGAGGAGGTGAGCCACGGCCCGAGCCACCTGGGGATCATCGCGCACAGCGCCGCGCTCACCGAGGGCGGCGGCTGGCTGACCGGCCTGCTGTCCGGGCTGGACGCCAACCGGCTGCTGCTGGCCGAGCTGCTCGCCGAGCGGTTGCCGGCCGTGCGGTACCGGCCGCCCGAGGGGACGTACCTGGCCTGGCTGGACTGCCGGCGGCTCGGGCTGGGGGACGACCCGGCCGCCACGTTCCTGGAGTGGGGTCGGGTGGCCCTGAACCCGGGGCCGGAGTTCGGCACGGGCGGCGCCGGGCACGTCCGGCTGAACCTCGCCACGTCGCCGGAGAACGTCGCCGAGGCCGTACACCGGATGGTCGCGGCGCTGGACTGAGCGCCGCCCTTCTAGGGTGTACCGGTGGCAGACACGAGCATCAGCCTGGACGAGGCGGTGGAGCTGGCCCGTACCGGCGACGTCTGGGTGTTCCGCGGCCGGAGCATGCCGGACCGGGCCATCCAGTTCACCACCAACAGCCCGGTCAACCACGTGGGCATGTCGGTGGTGCTGGAGGACCTCCCGCCGCTGATGTGGCACGCCGAGCTGGGCCGGTCGCTGCCCGACCTGTGGTCCGGCACCCGGCAGCGCGGCGTGCAGCTGCACGACCTGCGGGACGCGGTCTGCGTGTGGGCCAACCGGTACGGCCAGCGCGCCTGGCTGCGCCAGCTGGAGCCGCCGGCCGGCCGGGAGATGGAGGACGCGGTGCTGCGCACCGTGGCCCGGCTGGACGGCACGCCGTTCCCGTCCAGCGCGCGGCTGGCCTGGCGCTGGGTGTACGGCCGGGTCCCGGCGGTGCGCCTGCCCGGCCGGCCGGACCCGCGCCCCGGGCGGGCCGCGGGCGGCCCTTTCCCCGGGCGGGCCGGGGGCGGTCTGTTCTCCGGGCGGGCCGGGGGCGGTCTGTTCTCCGGGCGGGCCGTGGGCGGTCTGTTACCCGGGCGGGCCGTGGGCGGTCCGCGCCGTGCCGAGGGCGCGGTCGATCCTTCGGCACGACCGCCGGCGCAGGTCCGGGACAGCGCGCTGGAGACGGCGTACTGCGCCGAGGTGGTGGCGGTGACGTACGAGGAGATGGGTCTGCTGCCCGCGGGCCGGCGTCCGAACTGGTACGACCCGGGGCGGTTCTGGAGCGGCGACGATCTGGCCCTCACCGGCGGCGCGCGCCTGGGCGCGGAGATCGCGGTCCGGATCCCGCCCCGTTAAGAGGGGGCCCTTCCTATACCGAAAGCGATAAGAAGGGGCCCTTCCTTGCAGGAGTCGGGGTTTGCGGGGGGGCCGGCGGGGATATTGGCGGCTGCGTGAACACTTCCACCGACCTGCAGGTGCTGACCGATTTCCTCGACCGGTACGGCGCCGCGCTGGTGGCGGGCGACCTGCCGGCCATCACGGGCTGCTACGCCATGCCCGGGATGGTGGTCGCGGACGCGTACAGCTTCTCCTTCACCACGCCGGCCGCGGTGGCGCTGTCCTTCGTGGGCGCGGCGCCCGACTACCAGGACCGGGAGCTGGTGGCGGCCAACGCGCAGATCCTCCACGTGCGGCCGGTCTCGGCGCTGCTCACCATGGTGGCCGTCGAGTGGGAATACCTCGACAGTCGCGGCTGCGCCGTGCCGGGCGAGCGGTTCGAATACCTACTCCGGATGACCGACGACGGCCCGGCCATCTGCACGGTCATCCGCGCCGGCTGACGAAGGAAGGGCCCCCTGTTATCGCTTTCTGTATAGGAAGGGCCCCCTGTTAACGGGCAGTCCCGGCCCGCGGGGCCGGGACTGCCGACGGTCGAGCCGCCTGCTCAGGCGGGCACGAACGACCACACCTGCGCCGAGTTGCCGAACCCGGTGCAGTGGTAGATCTGGAGCTGCGCGCCGTCGGCCCCCGAGCCGCCCCGCACGTCCAGGCAGCGGCCACCGGTCTGCGAGGTGATCTGGTGGACCCCGGTGAACGAGTTCGGGTTGATGCTCCACTTCATGCTGGTGGTTCCCGTGCAGGCCCACTGCTGCACGGGGGTGCCGTCCGCGTTGACCCCGTTGCGGACGTCCATGCACAGGCCGCTGGCCCGGTTGAGGAACGTGTACGGGCCGGTGCCGCCCGGCGACCAGAGCTGTACGTCGGCCCCGTCGCAGGTGCGCTGCACCACCAGGCCACCGTTCGAGTACGGGGCCCCGAACCGGTCCACCTCCGCGCACTTCCCGCTGCCGTAGTTGACGATCCTGTAGTAGCCGGTCGTTGCCTGTGCCGGTTGCACGAGGACCACCCCCAGCAGGGCGCTCATCAGGCTCACCAGCACCGTTCCGGCGATTCTGCGTCGGATCATGTTCCCTCCCGTCGTTGCCATTCCATCGGCGGATGTGACGCTACGGAGCCGGGGCGCGGCCCGGATCCGGGTACCTCCTAGTCGATGAGGGCGGGGCGTTGTCGGGTTCGTGTCGGGGCGGCCCGGCGAGGCCCGGCCGGGCCTTAGCGTTCGGCCATGGACGCGGCGATGGTGGGTTCGGCGGATGCCGGCAGGGCGTCGGGTGGCGGGGACGCGGAGTTGGTCGGTCGGGCCGACGAGTGCGGTCGGCTGGACGAGTTGCTGGCGGCTGCGGTCGAGGGCCGGGGCGGCGCGCTGGTGCTGCGGGGCACGGCAGGGGTGGGCAAGACGGCCCTGCTAGATCGCTGCGCCGCGCGGGCCGGCGGGATGCGGGTGCTGCGCGCCACCGGCGTGCCGTTCGAGGCGGAGCTGCCGTTCTCCGCCCTGTTCGAGCTGGCTCGTCCGGTGCTGGACCTGCTCGACGAACTGCCGGCACAGCAGGCGGACGCGCTGCGGGCCGCCTTCGCCCTCGGCGGCGGACCCGGCTCGGTCAACCGGCTGGCCGCGTACGTGGCGACGTTGAGCCTGCTCACGACGGCGGCCGAGCGGGGGCCGGTGCTGTGCCTCGTCGACGACGCGCACTGGATCGACCACGCCTCCACCGAGGCGCTCCTGTTCACCGCCCGGCGCCTGCTCGCGGACCGGGTCGCGATCGTCTTCGCCGCCCGGCCCGCGGCCGGGTTCGACGCGCCCGGCCTGCCCGAGCTGCCGGTGTCCGGGCTGGGGCAGGACGCCGCGGTCCGGCTGGCCATGCGGTCCGGGCTGGATCGCCGGGTGGCCGCCGAACTCGCGGCCGCCACCGAGGGCAACCCGCTCGCCCTGATCGAGTTGCCGGCCACCCTGACCGAGGGTCAGCGCCGGGGCCGGTCGCCGCTCGACCACCCGCTGGCGCTTGCCGAGCGCATCGAGGCGACCTTCCTGGCGCAGGCCCGCGGCCTGCCGACGGAGGCCTGGCGGGCACTGATCGTCTGTGCGCTGTCCGAGGCCGGTGACCTGGTGCTGCTGGAGCGGGTGCTCAAGGCCGAAGGGCTGCACCTGGGCGCGCTGGACCCGGCCGTCGACGCCGGCCTGATCAGGGTGGAACGGCAGGAGGTGACCTTCCGGCATCCCCTGGTGCGCGCCGCGGTGCACTCCCTGGTGGGACCCGGGCAGCGCCGGTCGGTGCACCTCGCGATCGCGGCGGCGCTGGCGGTCGACCCGGACGCGGTGGACCGGCGGGCGTGGCACCTGGCCGCCGCCGCGACCGGCCCGGACGAGGAGGTGGCCGCGCTGCTGGTCGGGTCGGCCGAGCGGGCGCAACGCCGGGGCGGCGTGGTGGCCGGGGCCCGGGCGTACGAGCGGTCGGCGCGGCTCACGCCGGATCCGGACACCCGGGCGCTTCGAATGATCCGGGCGGCCATCGCGTGGACCAACGCCGGCGCCAGCGGTCGTGCGGTCGCGCTGCACGAGGAGGCCCTCACCCTCACCAAGCGGGTCGACCTGCGTTGTACGGCGCGGGGGGCGCTCACCCACGTCGCTCTGCAACACGGTGACACGGCGGCGGCCGACGAGGCCTACCTGGCCGAGGCGGAGGAGTACGCGCGGACCGATCCGCTCGACGCGGGCCGGATGGTCAGCGGCGCGGTCAATCGGTGCTGGGCGCGGCTCGACATCGCCGGAATGGTCTCGGTGTGCGGCCGGGCGGTGGAACTGCTCTCGGGCCCGTCGGGACCGAAGTGGCCCAAGGGGCCGATCCGGTTGGCCACCGCCCAGGTGCTGGCGGGGCAGCCCGGCGGCGTCGCGCTGGCCCGCGAATGGATGGCCGCCAGCGCCGAGCGGGTCGACGGCTCGGCCGCGGAACTGGCCGAGGTGTTCTACTGGATCGAGGACTACGACACCGCCCGGTCGTTGCTGGAGCCCGAGATCCGGCAGGCCCGGGCGGCCGGCGACCTGTACCTGCTGGCGTACGCGCTGCCCCGGATGGCCGGGTTGGAATGCCGGACCGGCCGGCTGCGGTCCGCCTACCGGGCCGGCGCCGAGGGGGCGCTGATCGGCGAGCAGGTCGGGCTGCCGGTGGTTTGGGCCGACGCGCTGGTGGCGCTGGCCACGGTCGAGGCGCTGCTCGGGGAGGAGGCCGAGGCGCTGTCGCACCTCGAATCGGCCCGCGGGATCGTGCCGGCCGGCTACCAGGACCTCGAGGCCAAGATCCGGTACGCCGCCGCCATGACGTCGGTGGTGGCGGGACGCTGGACCGAGGCCGTGACCGATCTGGAGTGGATCGAGGCCGTGCTGCGCCGCGGGGGTGTCGCGGAGCCGAGTTGGCTACCCGTGCGGAGCGAGCTGGCCGAGGCGTACGCCCATCTGTCCCGTCCGGACCTGGCGGCCGGGCTGGTCCGGGAGCTGCCCGCGGACGCCGCCCGGGTCACCACCCGGGCCGCGGTGGCCCGGGTGCGCGGCATGATCGCACCGGAGCGGGAACTTGACGAGGTGTTCGCGGCCGCGCTGGCGGTGGCCGATCCGGTGGTCGTGCCGCTGGAACGGGCCCGGACGCTGCTCTGCCACGGGCAGCGGCTCCGCCGGGCCAAGCGCCGTCGTGACGCCCGGGACCGGCTGACGGGCGCGCTGGCCCTCTTCGAAAACCTCGGCGCGCAGGGCTGGGCCCAGCGGTGCCGTACGGAGATCAGCGCGACCGGCCGGCAGGCGCCGAGCCGCGACGACCGCGCCGCCGGCCGGCTGACCGCCCAGGAGCGGCAGATCGCGCTGCACGTCGCCGAGGGCCTCACGAACCGGGAGATCGCCACGCGGATCTTCCTGTCTCCCAAGACCGTGGAGTACCACCTGGGGAACGTCTATCGGAAGCTGAACCTGCGCTCCCGGCCGGACCTGATCCGCTACCTCTCCCGCCCGCCGGCCCCGGCCGCCGACTGAGGTGCCGGCCCCGGCCGCCGACCGGGGTGCCGGCCCCGGCCGCCGACCGGGGTGCCGGCCTCGGCGGCCGACCGGGGTGCCGGCCTCGGCGGCCGATCGGGGTGTCGGCCACCGCCGCCGGTCCAGGCCCCGCCGGGTGTGGCGCCGGGCGGCCCGTACGGCATGATCGCGGCCATGACTGGGACGGACCGGGAACGGCTGGCGGCGGCGCGGCGCGACTGCACGGTGATCCTTTCCGGGCCGCGGCCCCGCAGCATGGCCGAGGTGCTCGCCGGGATGGCCGGCAGCCGGTACGTCGACGGCCCGCCCGACACCTACGGCGACGGTGGCCCGGTCACCGAGCTGGAGGAGCGGGTGGCCGGGCTGCTCGGCACGGAGGCGGCCGTCTATTTCCCGACCGGCACCATGGCGCAGCAGGTGGCGCTGCGGTTCGGCGCGGAGCGGACCGGGACGCCGGCGGTCGGGCTGCACCCGCTGAGCCATCCCATGGTGCACGAGCGGGACGCGTACGCCGCCCTCAGCGGGCTGCGCGCGGTGCGCACCACGACGGCCCCGCGGAACCCGACGGCCGAGGAGATCGCCGGGCTGGACGAGCCGATCGGCACCCTGATGCTGGAGCTGCCGCTGCGGGATGCCGGGCTCGTCCTGCCGTCCTGGGACGAGCTGGTGGCGGTGGTGGCGGCGGCCCGCGCGGCCGGCGCCCGGGTGCACCTCGACGGCGCCCGGCTGTGGGAGTCCACCCCGCACCTGGGCCGGTCGCTGGCCGAGGTGGCGGCGCTGGCCGACAGCACGTACGTGTCGTTCTACAAGTCGCTCGGCGGGATGAGCGGGGCGGCCCTCGCCGGCCCGGCCGAGCTGGCCCGGTACGCCCGGGCGTGGCGGCACCGGCACGGCGGCAACCTGTATCAGCAGTGGCCGGCCGCGGTCACCGCCCTGCAGGGCCTGGACGCCGAGCTGCCGCGCCTGGCGGCGTACGTGCGGCACGCCCGCACGGTGGCCGCGGCGCTGGCGGCCGTTCCCGGCGCCCGGATCCACCCCGAGCCGCCGCACACCCAGGCGTTTCAGCTCTGGCTGCCGCATCCGGCGGACGAGCTGAACCGGGCCAACCTGGAGCTGGCCGAGCGGGACCGGGTGTGGTTCGCCGGCGGCTGGCGGGACGGCGCCGTGCCCGGGATGGCGATGACCGAGGTGACGGTCGCCGGCCCGGCCCTCGACCTCGACGCGGCCGCCGTGGCCGACCTGGCCGGCAGATTCCGCACCCACCTGCCGTCCTGACGCCGGCGGGCCGGGCGGAGCGGATCAGCCGGTGGGCACCCAGAAGCGGAGCTTGTCGCCGCGCTGATCCTCGAACACCCCGCCGTTGCGCTCGATGACCCGGCGGGAGACGGCGTTGTCGACGTCGCAGGTGAGCAGAGCGGGGTCGATGCCCAGCTCCCGGGCCACCGGCCGGACCGCCCGCAGCATCGCCGTGGCGTGCCCGCGCCGCCGGGCCGTCGGGCGTACGTCGTAGCCGATGTGCCCGCCGAACTCCAGCAGCGAGGGCGTGAGGCGGTGCCGGACGGCGATCCGACCGAGGTACTCGGCGCCGTCCACCCACCACAGAGTGGTGGACGGGACGTACCCGGCCGGCCGCGGGGACTCCGGCAGGGCCTGCGCGCGCAGCTCGGCGACGAACCGGGCGAAGCCCTCGGCGGAGGACCAGGTGTCGGCGTGGGCACGGATCTCCGAGCCGATCATGGAAAAGTCCTGACGGTCGCCCCGCCCCTCGGCCCGAAACTCGGCCATCGCGGCGAGGAAGGACTCGCGGACCCGCTCGATCGGGGCGGTCAGGGTCGGCATGCCGGTAGTCAACCGAGTCCGCCCGCGGAAGGCCAGCGGATTACGCCGATCCCGCCGGGCGGACCCGGCCCGGGTGCGAGCATCGGATGCGGTGACACGAGGGGGAAGCGGCCGGGCCGCGCCGGACGGGGAGTCCCGCCCGTTCTGGGCGCTGGACCCGGCCGACGTGCTGCGCGCGGTGGCCACCGACGGGCGCGGCCTGTCCGACGCCGAGGCCGAGCACCGGCTCGGCGCGTACGGGCCGAACCGGTCCGGCCGGGACGAGCGCCGGCGTGGGCCGCGGCTGCTGCTGGCCCAGTTCACCAGCCCGATCATCCTGATCCTGACCGCCGCCACGGTGGTCTCGATGGCGCTGGGCGACGTCACCGACGGGGTGATCATCCTCGTGATCATCCTGGCCAGCGGCGCGCTCGGGTTCTGGCAGGAGCGCTCGGCCGGGCGGGCCGTGGACGCGCTGCTGGCCCGGGTACGGGTACACGTCGATGTCCGGCGGGGCGGCCGGGAGGTGGCGGTGCCCACCGACCGGGTGGTTCCGGGGGACCTGCTGGTGCTGCGGGCCGGTGACGTGATCCCGGCGGACTGCCGGGTGCTCGAGTCCCGGGAACTGCAGGTGGACCAGGCCGAGCTGACCGGCGAGCCGTTTCCGGTGGAGAAGCGGCCGGTGACGGTCGCCGCCGACGCGCCCCTGGCGGCCCGGGCCGGGGCGTTGTTCACCGGGACCCACGTGGTCTCCGGCGAGGGCGCCGCGGTGGTGGTGCGGACCGGCCGGCACACCGAGTTCGCCGCGATGGCGTCCCGGCTGTCGGCCGGCCAGCGGGCCACCGGCTTCCAGCGCGGCCTGACCGGGTACGGCCTGCTGCTGGTGCGGGTGATGGCGGTGCTGCTCGCCGGGATCTTCGTGGTCAACCTCCTGCTCGGCCGGCCATTCGTCGACTCGCTGCTCTTCTCGCTGGCGCTGGCCGTCGGGCTGACCCCGCAGGTGCTGCCGGCCATCGTGGCGGTGAGCCTGTCCGCCGGCGCGCGGCGGATGGCCGCGAACCGGGTGATCGTCAAGCGGCTGGCCGCGATCGAGGACTTCGGCGCCATGACCGTGCTGCTGACCGACAAGACCGGCACGGTGACCACGGGCGACGTGGCGCTCGCCGGCGCGCTGGACCTGGCGGGGGAGCCGAGCGAGGAGGTGCGCCGGCTGGCCCGGCTGAACGCCGGGTTGCAGCGGGGGTTCGGCAACCCGCTCGACCGGGCGATCCTGGCCGACCGGCCGGTGCGGGACGACCGGCGGCTGATCGCGGAGGTCCCGTACGACTTCACCCGCAAGCGGCTCTCGGTGCTGGTCTCCGGCCGGTTCGCCGACGCCGCCGGCCGGTCCGCCGACGCCGCCGGCCGGTCCGACGACGCCGCCGGCCGGTCCGACGACGCCGCCGGCCGGTCCGACGACGCCGCCGGGCGGTCCGACGACGCCGCCGGGCGGCCCGGCGGCGCCGGGCCGCCGTTGCTGATCACCAAGGGGGCGTACGCGGCGGTGCTGGCGGTCTGCGGCACGGCCCGGACCGCCGACGGGACGGTCCCGCTGGACCGGGTGCGCGATCGGGTGCAGCGGACGTTCGAGCGGCTCTCCGGCAGCGGGCACCGGGTGCTCGCGCTGGCGGTGCGGGAGTGCCGCGGCGCCACCTCGGCCGGCATCGCGGACGAAACCGGGCTGGAGCTGCGCGGGCTGCTGGCCTTCCAGGACCCGCCCAAGCCGGAGGCCGGGCCCGCGGTGGCGGATCTGGCCGCCTCGGGGGTCTCGGTCCGGCTGGTCACCGGGGACAACCGGCTCGCGGCCCGGCACGTGGCCGAGGCGGTAGGGCTGGCCGGGCCGATGCTGCTGGGCCCGGACCTGGACCGGCTCGCGGACCAGGAGCTGCGCGACCGGGTCGCCGACACCACGGTGTTCGCCGAGGTCGAGCCGCTGCACAAGGAGCGGATCGTGCGGGCGCTGCGGGCCAGCGGCGCGGTGGTGGGCTTCCTCGGCGACGGCATCAACGACGCGCCCGCGCTGCACGCGGCGGACGTGGGCATCTCGGTGGACACCGCGGTCGACGTGGCGAAGCAGTCGGCCGCCATCGTGCTGCTGGACAAGGACCTCGCGGTGATCGCCGAGGGCGTCCGGCTGGGCCGCCGGACGTTCGCGAACACCCTCAAGTACATCCGGGTGAACACCGGCGCGGCCTTCGGCAGCGTGCTGAGCATGAGCGTGGCGGCGACCTTCCTGCCCTTTCTGCCGCTGCTGCCGCGGCAGATCCTGCTGCTCAACTTCCTCTCGGACGTGCCGTACACGACGATCTCCGGGGACAATGTGGATCCCGAGCAGGTGTGCCGGCCGCGCCGGTGGAGCATCCGGGCCATCCGCGACTTCATGCTGGTGTACGGCTCGGTCACCGCGGCCTTCGACCTGGTGACCCTGGCGGTGCTGCGCTGGGGGTTCGGGGCCGGCGCCGAGCTGGTCCGGACCGGCTGGTTCATCGAGTTCACCGTCACCGAGCTCAGCGTCCTGCTGGTGCTGCGCACCAACCGGCCGTTCTTCCGGAGCCGGCCGGCGACCCGGCTGCTGGCCACCAGCGCGTCGCTCGCGGTGGTCACCGTGGCGGTGCCGTTCACCCCGCTCGCCGCGCCGCTCGGGCTGGTGGCGCCGCCTGGAACGCTGCTGGCCGCGCTGGCCGCCCTCACCGCCGGCTACGTAGCCCTCAGCGAACTGGTAAAGCGCCACGTCCCACCCGACCGCCCCGCCGGCTGAGGCGAAGGAAGGGCCCCTTCTTATCGCTTTTTGTATAGGAAGGGCCCCCTTTTAACGCCTGCGGCTCGGGTTACTGCGGTGTTTGCAGAGCATTGCGGAAAGTTTGCGCAAGAAGTAGCGTGCGGGCCAATCAGCGACCAGAGGAAGGCCGTCGATGAAGCCCCCGCCCCGATCGCGCACCACATTCCCCGCCCTTGCCGCCCTGCTCACGCTCGCCCTGACCGGCACCCCCGCCGTGGCCCAGCCGCGCGACGCCGGCCACCAGCGGAGCACCGCGGCCCCCGCGTCCAGCACCGGCGCCGCACAGTGGACGGCCGAGCCGTCGGCCGACGCCCTCCTCCGGGCCGCCGACCGCAAGGACCATGCCGAACAGTTCTACTTCGCCCTGCCCGACCGGTTCGCCAACGGCGACCCCGGCAACGACCGTGGCGGCCTGCCCGGGGACCGGCTCAGCACCGGATACGACCCGACGGACAAGGGCTTCTACCACGGTGGCGACCTGAAGGGGGTGATGAACCGGCTCGACTACATCCAGGGCCTGGGCACCACGGCCATCTGGCTGGCCCCCGTGTTCAAGAACCGGCCCGTCCAGGGCACCGGCAAGGACGTCTCGGCCGGCTACCACGGCTACTGGATCACCGACTTCACCCAGGTCGACCCGCACTTCGGCACCAACGCCGACCTGAAGAAGCTGGTCAACCTCGCCCACCGGCGCGGGATCAAGATCTACCTCGACGTGATCGTCAACCACACGGCCGACGTCATCAAGTACGCCGACAACGACTATTCGTACGTGGACAAGGCGACCAAGCCGTACAAGGACGCGCAGGGCCGGCCGTTCGAGGACCGCAACTACGCCGACGGCAGCCGTGCCTTCCCGGCGGTCAACCTCGACTCCTTCCCGCACCGCCCGACGTTCGCCACCGCGGCCGACAGCCACGCCAAGGTGCCGGCCTGGCTGAACGACCCGACCATGTACCACAACCGCGGTGACTCCACCTTCACCGGTGAGAACAGCGAGTACGGCGACTTCTACGGCCTCGACGACCTGTGGACCGAACGGCCCGAGGTGGTGCGCGGGATGACCAAGATCTATGGCGACTGGATCGGCTCCACCGGGATCGACGGCTTCCGGCTGGACACCGTCAAGCACGCCGACCTCGACTTCTGGCCGCAGTTCAGCCAGGGCATCGCCCGGGCCGCGCAGCGGGCCGGCAAGCCGGACTTCTCCATGTTCGGCGAGGTCTACAGCGCCGACGAGGAGATCGAGTCGACGTACGTGCGCCGCGGCGGCCTGCCGGCCACCCTGGACTTCTCGTTCCAGGAGGCGGCCCGCGGCTACACCACCGCCAACGGCTCGGCCAAGTCCCTGGCCGACGTGTACGCCAGCGACGACCTCTACACCTCCCGCAACACCGACGCGGGCCGGCTCACCACCTTCCTCGGCAACCACGACATGGGCCGGATCGGCTCGTTCATCGCCGCGACCGAGCACGACCCCGCCGCCGAGCTGCGCCGGGACGAGCTCGCGCACCAGCTCATGTTCCTGACCCGCGGCCAGCCGGTGGTCTACTCCGGCGACGAGCAGGGCTTCACCGGGCCCGGCGGCGACAAGGACGCCCGGCAGGACATGTTCGCCTCGAAGGTGCCCGACTACCTGCACGACGACCTGATCGGCACCGACCGCACGCACGCGTCCGACCAGTACGACCCGACCCACCCGCTCTACCGGACCATCGCCGAGCTGGGCAGGCTGCGCGCGGCCAACCCGGGCCTGCGGGACGGCATCCAGGTCACCCGGTACGCCTCGGACGGGCCGGGTGTCTTCGCGTTCTCCCGGGTCGACCCGAAGCAGCGGGTCGAGTACGTGGTGGCCGTCAACAACGCGGCCACGGCACAGGACGCCACCCTGGACACCTGGTCGGCCGGCGCGACCTTCACCGGGATCTACGGCGGCACCGGCGCCGCACAGGCCGGCGCGGACGGCAAGCTCGCCGTGCGCGTACCGCCGATGTCGGCCGTGGTGTACAAGGCCGGCGGCCCGATCGCGGTCCCGGCCGCGGCGCCGACCGTGCGGATCACCGACCCCGCGCCCGGCGGCACGGTGGCCACCCGGGCCGCGGTGAGCGCCCAGGTCACCGGCGACCCGCTGGCCACCGTCACGGTGGCCGCGCGGGCCGGCAGCGGCCCGTGGACGCTGCTCGGCCGGGCCGACCGCGCCCCGTACCTCGTCTACCACGACCTGACCGGGCTGGCGGCCGGCACCCCGATCGAGTACAAGGCGGTGGTGCGGGACGGCCGGGGCCGGACCGCCACCGCCCGGTCGACCGCCCGGGTCGGCACCCCGCCCGAGTCCACCTCCCGGGACTGGGTGGTGGTGCACTACCAGCGCCCGGCCGGCGACTACGGCGACTGGGGGCTGTACGCCTGGGGCGACATCGACCCGGCCTACCAGACCGACTGGCCCAAGGGCCAGCCGTTCGCCGGGGAGGACTCGTACGGCCGGTTCGCCTGGGTGAAGCTCAAGCCGGGCGCCAAGTCGGTGGGCTTCCTCGTGGTGGACAAGAACGGCGCCAAGGACGTCGAGGCCGACCGGACCATCGACGTGACCAAGACCGGCGAGGTCTGGGTCAAGCAGGGCGACCCGGCCCTCTATCCCACCCGGCAGGCGGCCACCGGTCAGCCGGACCCGCCGGTCGACCAGACCACGGCGACACTGCACTACCGGCGGGCCGACGGCAACTACGGCGGCTGGGGGCTGCACGTCTGGGACGGCGCGGCCAACCCGACCGACTGGGGCAGCCCGCTGCCACCGACCGGGACCGACGCGTACGGCGTCTACTGGAAGGTGCCGCTGGCGGCCGGGGCGACCGGGCTGAACTACATCATCCACTCCGGCGACACCAAGGACCTCCCCGATGACCAGCGCCTCGACTTCGCCAGCGCCGGCCACGAGGCATGGCTGCTGGCCGGCACGCCCGGGCACCTGCTGCCGGTGACCGCCAGCGTGCGCCACGACCAGGACATCACCAAGCAGCGGGCCCAGTGGATCGACACCAGGACCGTGGCCTGGCAGGCCGGCCCGACCGACGGGCGCCGGTACGACCTGGTCTCGGCGCCGAACGGCGGGCTCGCCATCACCGACGGCAAGCTCTCCGGGATGTACACCCGGGTGCAGCTGCACGCGCAGCGCAACGGGCTCACCGAGGCCCAGCGGGCGAAGTTCCCACAGCTGTGGCAGTACGGCGCGTTCACGCTGGACCGGCGCGACCTGGCCCGGGCGCCGGACCTGCTTCGCGGCCAGCTCGTGGTGACCGAGAGCGACGACGCCGGCAACCTGCTGTCGGCCACCGGCGTGCAGATCCCCGGCGTGCTGGACGATCTGTATCCGAGGGCCACCGACGCCACGCTGGGCCCCAGCTTCCACGGTGGCCGGAGCACGCTGTCGGTGTGGGCGCCCACCGCGCAGAGCGTGTCGCTGCAACTGTTCGACGACCCGTCCGGCTCGCCCCGCACGGTGGCCATGCGCCGGGACGACCGTACCGGCGTCTGGTCGGTGACCGGCGGCCGCGACTGGATCGGGAAGTACTACCGCTACCAGGTGCGGGCCTGGCAGCCGGCCGCGCAGAAGGTCGTGACGGCCGCGGTGACCGACCCGTACTCGGTGGCGCTGTCGGCCGACTCGACCCACAGCCAGATCATCGACCTGGCCGACCCGCGGCTGGCCCCGGCCGGCTGGGGCGCGCTGCGCAAGCCGGCCGCGGTGCCGGCCGCCAGGGCGCAGATCTCCGAGCTGTCGGTGCGGGACTTCTCGATCGCCGACCAGACCGTGCCGGCCGAGAAGCGCGGCACGTTCGACGCGTTCACCGACCCGAACAGCGCCGGGATGAGGCACCTCAGGGCGGTCGGCGACGCCGGCGTCACCCACCTGCACCTGCTGCCGGCGTTCGACTTCGCCACCATCCCCGAGCGGCGCGCCGACCAGAAGCAGCCGGCGTGCGACCTGGCGGCCCTGCCGCCGGACTCGGCGAAGCAGCAGGAGTGCGTGGCGGCGGTCGCCGACACCGACGGCTACAACTGGGGGTACGACCCGCTGCACTACACGGTGCCCGAGGGCGGCTACGCGGTCGACCCGCAGGGCGCGGCCCGGACCCGGGAGTTCCGGCAGATGGTGGCCGGGGTCAACGGCGCCGGGCTGCGCGTGGTGATGGACGTGGTCTACAACCACACGTCGGCGGCCGGCACCGACCCGAAGTCGGTGCTCGACCAGATCGTGCCCGGCTACTACCAGCGGCTGCTCGACGACGGCACGGTGGCCAACTCCACCTGCTGCGCCAACACCGCGCCGGAACACGCCATGATGGGCAAGCTGGTGGTCGACTCGATCGTCACCTGGGCCAGGGCGTACAAGGTGGACGGGTTCCGGTTCGACCTCATGGGCCACCACCCGAAGGCGAACATCCTGGCCGTCCGGGCCGCGTTGGACAGGCTGACCATGGCCCGCGACGGGGTCGACGGAAAGTCGATCGTCCTCTACGGCGAGGGCTGGAACTTCGGCGAGGTGGCCAACGACGCCCGGTTCGTCCAGGCCACCCAGGCCAACATGGCCGGCACCGGCATCGGCACGTTCAACGACCGGCTGCGGGACGCGGTGCGCGGCGGCGGCCCGTTCGACGGCAACCCCCGGGTGCAGGGCTTCGCCTCGGGGCTGTTCACCGACCCGAACGGTGACCCGGTCAACGGCTCGGCCGCCGAGCAGCGGGCCCGGCTGCTGCACTACCAGGACCTGATCAAGGTCGGGCTGGTCGGCAACCTGGCCGGCTACCGGTTCACCGACTCCGCCGGCAAGCAGGTCACCGGGTCGCAGGTGGACTACAACGGCTCGCCGGCCGGCTACACGGCCGCGCCGGGCGAGGCGGTCACGTACGTCGACGCGCACGACAACGAGATCCTGTATGACGCGTTGGCGTACAAGCTGCCGCAGGGCACGAGCGACACGGACCGGGCCCGGATGCAGGTCCTCGCGCTGGCCACCACCGCGCTCGGCCAGGGCACCGGCTTCGTGGCGGCCGGCTCCGAGCGGTTGCGATCCAAGTCGCTGGACCGCAACTCGTTCAACTCCGGCGACTGGTTCAACCAGATCCGCTGGGACTGCGCCCAGGGCAACGGGTTCGGCGCCGGCCTGCCGCCGGCGGCGGACAACCAGGACAAGTGGCCGTACGCGAAGCCGCTGCTGGCCGACCCGAAGCTGGTGCCGGGCTGCGCGGCCATCAACCAGGCCGATGCCCGGTACGCCGAGCTGCTCCGGATCCGGCGCTCGTCGCCGGTGTTCGGGCTGGGCAGCGCGGCCGAGGTCCAGCGCCGGGTGTCCTTCCCGCTGTCCGGCACGGGGGAGACCCCCGGCGTGGTGACCATGCGGATCGACGGGCGGGGCCTGGACGGCCGCTGGTCGTCGGTGACGGTGGTGTTCAACGGCACCCCGGACACCGCCCGGCAGACCGTGCCGGGCCTGCGCGGCGCGAACGTGAGCCTGCACCCGGTGCTGCGCGACTCGGCCGACCCGGTGCTGCGGACGGCGTCCTTCGACACCGGCAGCGGCACCTTCACGGTGCCCGCCCGCAGCGTGGCGGTGTACGTGCAGAAGTGAGAAGGAAGGGCCCCTTGTTATCGCTTTTTGTATAGGAAGGGGCCCTTCCTAACGCCCGAGCTCGCCCGAGCTCGACCGAGCTCGCCCGAGCTCGACCGAGCTCGCCCGAGCCAACGCTCGGGTCCGATGAGCGCCGGGTCCGATGAGCGCCAGCATCGGCGGTCCGTTCCGCGCAGAGTTGACCACGGGCCGCCCGATGGCGGCCGTGGTCGACCGGCGGAGGGTGGAACGATGCACGTGGTCCCGGGGCTCAAGGTGCTCTACTTCGGCACCCCGGTGGTGCTGGTCAGCACGCGCAACGAGAACGGCACCCCGAATCTCGCCCCGATGTCGTCCGCCTGGTGGCTCGGCCAGTCGGCCATGCTCGGCCTGGGAAACAGCGGCCAGACCACGGCCAACCTGCGACGTGAGCGCGAATGCGTGCTCAACCTGGCGCCGTCGACCCTGGTCGACGCCGTCGACCGGTTGGCGCTGACCACGGGCACACCGGTGGTGCCGCCCGGCAAGCGTCGGCAGGGCTATCGGTATGAGCCGGACAAGTTCGCGGTGGCCCGGCTCACCGAGCAGCCGTCCGAGCTGGTGGCGCCGCCCCGGGTGGCCGAGTGCCCCATCCAGCTGGAGTGCCGGGTGGCCGCGACCCACCCGTTCGGCGGCGCCGAGAACGCGACGGCGTTCGAGGTGGCGGTGCTGCGCGCCCACGTCGAGGAGGAACTGGTGATCCCGGGGACCCGGCACGTGGACCCGGTCGGCTGGGATCCGCTGATCATGAAGTTCTGCGAGTTCTTCGGTGGTGGCCGCAACGTCCACCCGTCCAGGCTCGCTGAGGGCTGGGAGATGCCGCACCGGATGGTGAGCACCTCCGCCTGAGCCGGCCGGCGGGGCCGCCGAGGGCCGCGGGGCTGCGGGGGCTGCGGAGCCGCGGGGGCGCGGGGCTGCGGGGGCCGCGGGGCTGCGGGGGCTGCGGGGGCCGCCGTACCGTCGCCGAACCGGCGCGGGCCGCGGGCCGCGGATTGGCCGCCGACGCCGCCCGGCCGCGCCGGCTAGCGTCGGGGTCATGGAGATCCTGCGGTACGCCGCCTTCACCGACACGCCGAGCGGTGGCAACCCGGCGGGCGTGGTGCTCGACGCCCGGGGCGCCACCGACGCCGAGATGCTCGCGGTGGCCGCCGACCTCGGCTACTCGGAGACCGCGTTCCTGACCCCGACCGGCGAGCGGACCTGGGCGGTCCGGTACTTCAGCCCGAAGGCCGAGGTGCCGTTCTGCGGGCACGCCACGATCGCCTCGGCGGTGGCGTACGCCCAGCGGCACGGCGCCGGGACGCTGCGGCTGGCCACCGCGGCCGGCGCGGTCCGGGTGCGCACGTCCGGCGGCGAGGACGGCGCGTTCACGGCCACCCTCACCAGCGTGCCCCCGCGGACGGTCCCGCTGGCCGACACCGACCTGACGGCTCTGCTGGCCGCGCTGCGCTGGTCCATCGAGGACCTCGACGCGGCCCTGCCGCCGCGGGTGGCGTACGCCGGCGCCTGGCATCCGGTGCTCGCGGCCGGCACCCGGCGACGGCTGGCGGAGCTGGAGTACGACTACCCGGCGCTGGCGGCCCTGATGGCGGCCCGCGACTGGACCACGGTGGACCTGGTGTGGCGGGAGTCGGCGACCCTGTTCCACGCCCGCAATCCGTTCCCGCCCGGTGGCGTGGTCGAGGACCCGGCGACCGGGGCCGCGGCCGCGGCCTTCGGCGGTTACCTGCGGGAACTCGGCCTGGTGGCGGTGCCGGCCGCCCTGAGCGTGCATCAGGGGGTGGACCTCGGGCGGCCGAGCCTGCTGCGGGTGGACATCGGCGCGGACCCGGCCGCCGGCATCGACGTCACCGGGACGGCCGTGCCGCTGCCGGAGTGAGCCGGCCGGAACAACCGCGCGAAGGATGTCATTATCGCGACACACCGGCAAAGGGGTCTTGCCCGGCAAATGGGGCGTACCATCACGGTAGTTGGTGAAAGTTTCGACCGCCGACCCGGTCGGCGGCGTCGCGGGATCCGAAATCCGGGCGGGTCCTTCGACACGCGATTGTGACGGGCCGGGTGATACACCGTGGCCACCCGGACATCTACCATTGGCGACCGTTGGCCGCCGATCACATCCGCCGTCGATGGCGACGCAACGGAAGCCAGCATCCGATCGTGGTCAATGGACAAGGACGGCTGCCATGGAAGCAACCCACGAGGAGCAGCGGCCCGAGCTGGCCGACGTGGCCACGCTCCGGCTCGCCGAGCTGCGTTCCTCGGACGATTCTGTGCTCGCCCGATCGCTGCGCCGCATCCTGGCCGAGGCGGACCGACCGCAGGCCGCCGTCGCCGGGTGGAACTCGGCCGTCTGAGGCGCAGGTGGCCGACCGGACCGGCATCCCGCCCGTCACCACCCCGGCTATCGCGGCTTCCGGCGCGGACGGGTGGCGGCCCACGCCGTTCCACGAGTACGTCCTGAAGGTCCACTCGCGCTGCGACCTGGCCTGCACCTACTGCTACATGTACCAGCTCGCCGACTCCGGCTGGCGGGACCAGCCGCGGTCCATGTCGGACCGGGTGCTGGGGCAGACCTGCCGGCGCGTCGCCGAGCACGTGGCCGAGCACCGGCTGCCGGCCGTCCGGGTGGTGCTGCACGGCGGCGAGCCGCTGCTGGTCGGGCCGTCCCGGCTCGCGGCGATCGCCCGGCGGGTGCGGGCCGCGGTCCCGGACGCCACCGTCGACGTGACGGTGCAGACCAACGCCGTGCTCCTTGACGAGGCCGGCGCGGCGGCGCTGGCCGAGGCCGGCGTCCGGGTCGGGGTGAGCCTGGACGGTGACCGCCGGGCCAACGACCGGCACCGGCGCAGCGCCCGGGGGGACAGCAGCTACGACCGTGCCTGCCGGGGCATCGAGCTGCTTCGCGCCGCCGGCATCCTCGCCGGCATCCTCTGCGTGGTCAGCCTCGACAACGACCCGGTGGGCACCTACGACGCCCTGGTGGCGCACGAGCCTCCGCTGATCGATCTGCTGCTGCCGCACGGCAACTGGACCAGCCCGCCGCCGGGGCGGGGGTCCGGCGCCGAGACCCCGTACGGCGACTGGCTGTCGGCGGCGTTCGACCGCTGGTACGACGAGCCGGCCAGGGTCGGGGTGCGGCTGTTCGAGGAGACCGTGAACGTCCTGCTCGGCGGGGCGAGCCGGTCCGAATCCATCGGGCTGAGCCCGGTGGCCACCATCGTGGTGAACGCCGACGGCGCGCTGGAGCAGATCGACACGCTGCGGTCGACCTACCACGGCGCCGCCGGGACCGGGCTGAACGTCTTCACCCACCGGCTGGACGATGCGCTGGCGCACCCCGCGGTGGTCGCGCGCCAGCTCGGGGCGCGGGCGCTCGCCGCCGGCTGTCGGTCCTGCCGGATCCGGGACACCTGCGGCGGCGGCTACTACCCGCACCGCTACCGGGCCGGCGCCGGCTTCGACAATCCGTCCGTCTACTGCCCGGACCTGCTGCGGTTCGTCGATCACGTCGCCGGCCGGCTCCGGGTCGACATCGCCCGGCTGGCGGTGCCGGCGTGAGTCGGCGAACCGGTCGAGGAAGGGTAGGTCCCGATGATTGAGGTGCACCGGCTGCCGGCGGCCGACTTCGCCGACCTCGCCCGCGGGCAGGGCGGCGTGGACACCATCAACCGGTTGCGTACGGCCCAGCTCAGCCGGCGGCTGCTCGGGCTGCGCGTGCTGCTCGATCTGGCCCGGTCGGCCGAGTGCGAGGGCTGGTACGCGACCCTGGCCGTGGCGCAGGACCGCCATCCGCCCGCCGTGCTCGACGTGCTCGCGGCGCCGCACACCGGGGCCTGGATCGCGGCCACCCTGCGGGCGCTGCGGGCCGGCCGACCGGTGACCGGGGAGCTCGGTTATCTCGGCGCGCTGGCCGTGGTGGCCGCGGCCGCCGCCGGGCTGCCGGCGGAGGTGGTGGTGCCGGTCCACGAGGGCGCGGTCATGCTGCCGCGGCACGGCCGGGTCGCGGTGCCCGGCCGCGCCCAGCTGCGGTTGCGGTCCGCCGACGGCGCGCTGTGGGTGGACGACCGGCGGGTGCCGACCGGCTCGCCCGGCGGCGTCCGCACCGATGCCGGTTCGCCGGCCGGGGCGGGCGCCGGGCCGGTCGGGCACGAGCGCGCGGACGACGGGATGCCGGGCTGGCAGCCGCTGCGCACCATCGCGGCGACGGCGGCCGGGCTCACCGTCCGGCTGTGCCTCGACGATCTCGACCCGTATCGCAACTGCGGGCAGCGGGCGGCCGCGGAGCGGCTGGACGCCGCGGCCGTGGCGGGCTGGCAGCGCCTGCTCGACGAGGCGTGGCCGATCCTGGTCGAGTCGCACCGGGGTTATGCCGAGGCGATCGCCGCCGGGTTGACCACCGTCGTGCCGTTGCGGGCCGTCCGGGCCGATCAGGGCATGAACGTGACCTCGAACGACGCCTTCGGCGCCATGTCGCTGACCCGGCCGGCCGACGCGCTCGGCCTGGCCCTGGCGCTGGTGCACGAGTTCCAGCACGCCAAGCTGTGGGCGCTGCTCGACATCGAGCGGTTGCACGACGATGACGACGAGCCCCGCTACTACGCGCCGTGGCGGGACGACCCGCGGCCGCTGGGCGGCCTGCTGCACGGGGTGTACGCGTTCCTCGCCGTGACCGACTTCTGGCGGGTGCAGCGGCACCACCTGCGGGGCGGCGCCGCCGCCGCCGCCGACCGCGAGTTCGCCCGGTGGCGGGCCCTGGTGTACGAGGCGCACCGCGGTCTCGCCGCCTCGACCTCGTTCACCCCGGCCGGTCGCCGCTTCCTGGACGGCATGCGCGAGACGTTGACCGGCTTCCGTACCGTCCCCGTGCCGGCCGCGGCCGAGACGGCGGCCGGGGTGAGCGCGGCCGACCACCGCATCGGCTGGCGGCTGCGCAATGTGCGACCCGACCCGGGCCGGATCGCCGGGTTGGCGGCCGACTGGCTGGCCGGGCGGGCGTCGGCGGGCGAGCCGGTGCCGACCAGGATCGCCCCGGCCAGCGACGACCGGCTGTTTCGCACCGGCCGGCAGGACCTGGACCGGCTGCGACTGACCCGGCCCGCCCGGTTCCGGGAGGTGTGCGCCGACCCCCGGCTGCTGCCGGAGGTGGCCCCGGAGGCGTGCGCCGCGGACCTGGCCTTCGTCCGCGGCGACCACGCGGCCGCGGTCGGGGGCTACCTGGCCATGATCGCCGAGGCGCCGGACCGGGTGGCCGCCTGGGCCGGGCTCGCCCTCGCCGCGCCTCGCCCGCCGGCGCCGGCCGTCCGGGCGCTGACGGAGTGCCCCGAGGTGGTGTACGCCGTCCACCTGGCGGTCCGGGCGGCCGGTGCGGCGCCGCCGGATCCGCTGGCCCTGGCGGCCTGGCTGGCCCCGCCCACCGGCACGGACGCCCCGGTCGAGGGCGCCGCCGCGGAGGGCCGGCTCGACGGCGCCGCCGCGGATCGCCCGGTCGGCGGCGCCGCCGCGGAGGGCCCGCTCGACGGCGCCGTCGAGCATGGAGTCGCGGCGGGCGGTCCGCCGCTTTCCGCGCCCGCCATCACCGCCCCGACTCCGTGATCGACCGGGTCGCCGTCAGGTGGGCGGCGGCTCGATGTCGCAGTTGAGCCGGGAGCCGGCGACGCCACTCGCCGCCGCCACCGCGGTCCGGGTGTTCGGGTGGTCGTCGCCGAGTTCCTGCCGGAAGACCGGCAGGACCTGGTCGAACAGCTCGATGGCGGCGGCCCGCTCATCGACGGCGTGCAGGCTGACCCCGAGGTTGCTGGCCGCCGCCAGCGTCTCCGGATGCCGTTCGCCGAGCCGGCGGCGGATCCGCTCGTACGTCCGCCGGTCGAGTTCGGCGGCGGCCTCGATGTCGCCCAACCCGAACAGGTCGTTGGCCAGGTTGACCTGACAGGCGAGGGTGTACGGATGATCCTCGCCGAGCCGGTCGGCGAGGCGGTGGTGCGCGGGTTCGGTGAACTCGCGGGCCCGCGTGTGGTCGCCGGTCTTGCGGAGGAAGATGCCGAGATTGTTGGCGGCGGCCAGGGTGAAGGAGTGGTCCTCGCCGAGCACCCGGCGGTACCAGTCGTGCACCCGTTGCGCGGTCTTCACGGCCGCCGGGTCCCGGCCCAGCGCCGACTGGTCGGACGCCAGGTTGAGCGCGCAGGCCAGGGTGTCCGGATGGTTCTCGCCCTGCACCCGCCGCGACCGGGCCAGCGTGTCGCTGGTGAGGTCGTACGCCTCGGCGAACTCGCCCAGCTTGCGCAGCGTCACGGCGAGGCTCTTGGCCGCCCGCAGCGTCTCCGGATGGTCCTCCTGCAGGTCCTCCCGCATCATCGCCACGGTGCTCGCCAGCTGCAGCCGGGACTGCGCGAAGTCGCCGATGTCCCGCAGGTCCCGCCCGTAGTTGGCGGCCGAGAAGAGCGCGTACATGTGCCGCTCACCGAGGTTGTCCCGGCGGCTGTACCAGGCCTCCTCATCCATCCGTAGCGCCTCGTCGAACTCGCCGAGCAGCCGGAGCGACACGCCGAGGTTGTGCGCGGCCAACCAGGTCCGGTCGTCCTCACCGAACGCCTCCTTGGACCGGGCGTACGTCTCGCGGTCCAACCGGTACGCCTCGGCGTACCGGCCGAGCGCCCGGTGGTCGGCGGCCAGGCCGTTCGCCACCGTGATCGTGTACGGGTGGTCGTCGCCGAGTTGGCTGCGCAGCCGCTCGAAGACGTCCGCGTCGATGTCGTACGCCTCCTGGTAGCGCGCCTGCAACCGGAGCGCGTTGGCCAGCTGGAAGCGCATCAGCAGGGTGAGCGTGTCGTCCGCGTCGAAGGACTCCCGCCAGGCCGCCAGCGCCTCCTCGGCCAGCTGCTCGCTGCCCTGCGAGTCGAGCGCCTTCCACAGGTACCGGACCATGTCGATCATCAGCCGGCGGACGTCCTCGACGGGGGACTGGACGGCCCTGGACGGCCCGAGGTGCGGGCGCAGCGCCGCGAACGTCGGCCAGTTGGCCAGGTTGTTGGAGTCCCGCGGGTTCGCCGCGGCCAGGATCTCGTGCACGTGCGCCCGGTTGGCGTCCCACTCGTGGAGCGGAAGGTTGTCCCGGATCACCGCCTGGACCAGCCGGTGCAGCTGGATGCTGGTGGGCCCGGCCTCGACCCGGGCCAGCGCGTACCGGCCGATCTCCCGGATGATCCGCCCCTGCAGCATCGGGTCGCGCAGCGTCCGGTCGAACGGCAGCAGCACGCTGACGAACCGGTCGCCGTAGATGAGCGACATCGGGATCGGCTCGGGGGCGAAGAAGGCGCACACCTCCAGCAGCTTCGCGGCCGCCGGCATCTGGTCGCGCAGCCGGCTCAGCGAGACCAGCCAGGCGGCCGCGGCGGACTGCGGGTAGCTGGCCGGCAGCTCGGTCCGCAGCAGCCGGGGCAGCTCGTGGTCGAGGCGTTCCAGGTACTGCGCCACCGGCATGGCGGTGGCGGCCAGCCAGGCGCCGGCCTGCTGGATGGCCAGCGGCAGGTCGCCGAGCTTCTCCGCGACCCGGTCGGCCTCCGCGGCCGCCAGCCCGGTCACCTGGCGGCGGAGGAACTCGACGCTCTCCTCCCGGCGGAACACGCCGATCTCCAGCGTCTGCCCGTGCCGGGTCCAGGCCTGGTTGCGGGTGGTCACCAGCACGTGCCCGGAGCCCTGCGGCAGGTAGCTCAGCAGCTCCGCCGGGTCGTCGGCGTTGTCGAAAATGATCAACCACCGCTGGTACGGCTCGCCGGTGCGCAACGCGTCCAGCAGCAGCCGGACCCGTTCGGCCAGGCTGTCGCCGGTCGGCAGCTTGAGCTGACCGGCCAGCCGGGACAGTTCGGCCGGCACCATCCCGGTCTGTTCGGCCGGCACCCACCAGACGATGTCGTAGTACGCCTGGAACCGGTGCGCGTACTCCACCGCCACCTGGCTCTTGCCCACGGCGGCCAGTCCGTGCAGCACCTGCGGCGCGATCGCGCCGTCGGCCGCCGCCAGCCGGTTGCGCAGCGCCTCCAGCAGCTGCCGGCGGCCGATGAAGCTGGGGTTGCGCTGCGGCACCGACCAGACCGGCGGCCGGCGGCGGGGGAAGCGTGGCCCGGCGAAGCCCTCCGGCGGCCGCTCGGCGCCGACCCCCGGCTGGCCCACGGCGGTCAGCAGGGCCGCCACCGACTGCTCCTCGGTCAGGTCGGACAGCTCCACCGGGGGGCGGTCCAGGAACGGCGGCGGCACCCGGGCCGCGTCCAGCCGGATCGGGATCAGGAACCGGCGGCCGCCGAGCGGGTCGCGGGCCGCGGCGGCCTTCCAGAACTCCGCGGCCCGCGCCGAACCGACGTACTCGCGGGACAGCAACACGATGATGTGCTGCATGTTGGCCAGCCCGCCGGCCGGGTCGGCCTGGTCCGGGGTCAGCGAGAAGTCGACCTCGCGCTGCAGCACCCGCAGCCCGGCCCCGGTGAGCTGCGCCGCGATCCACTCGGCCCACATCCGGTCCACGGCGGCGTAGCTGACCAGCACGTCCGGCGTGACGGTGGCGCGCGGACGCTCGAACTCGGCCAGCAGCCGCCGGCGCTCCGTCTCGGGCACCGGGTTGAGCCGGTCCACCCGGCCCTCGGTGAGCGCCCCGGCCAGCCGTTCAAACGCGGCCAGCAGGGAGTTTTCCTGCAGGGACCGGTCGCCGAACGGCGCGAGGATCTCCTCGTACGCGTAGAAGGGCTTGTACGGGATCTCGACGTCACCCCAGTACCGCTCCAGCGCGGCGGGCGCCAGGTGGCTGAGGAACGGCGCGAACCGCGCCCGGGCGTAGTCCCGGCCGGCCTCCAGCTTGAGCTGCTCGGCGTCCTCCACCCGCATCGGCACGGGCAGCAACCGGACCGGTTCACCGACCCGCTGGCCGCGGATGGAGTGCGCCACCGCGGCGGCGCCGTCGATGCTCTGGGTGCTCATCGTGAAGCAGTCGACGACGATGTCCGGCAGGCGCACCGTGCAGATGCCGGCCGTGTCGCTCAGCCCGGTCCGGCTGTCGATCAGCACGTAGTCGTAGTTGTCCCGCATGCTGCGGCGCAGCGCCTCGAGGAAGATGCCGCCGCCCAGCCGGTCGTAGAAGCTGTGCCAGTCGAAGGTGCGGACCGACTCCGAGTAGGAGGCGTCCTGCTGACCGGCGGGCAGGAAGTCGATGACGCCGCCGTCCGGGAAGGACCGGTCCAGCGAGAAGGCGAACTGCAGCACGTCGGCGTACTGCTCGTACCAGTTCGGGTCGTCGCCGCCGTGGTCCGGCTCCCGGACGGTGGCCTTGGCGAAGCCGCGCATCAGGTCGATGACGCCGGGGGAGCCGCGCAGCTGCTTGTCGCGCAGGAACGGGTGCAGGTAGCGGTGCAGGCCGGGGGATTCCAGGTCCCAGTCCACCGCGAGCACCTTGTGCCCGTTGCTGGCCAGGATCCACGCCGTGTTGGCCACCGCCATGGTCCGGCCGGTGCCGCCCTTGTACGAGTAGAAGGTGACGATCTTGCCAGGTCCGGAGGATGTCACGACGCATCCCTCCCCTTGGGTTTCTAGGGTGATTGCAACTGCGGCCAACCGCCCGCGGTGTCACCGCTCGGTCTGCGGTGCACCCGGCCCTCGACGAAGAGGCGGTTGACCGCCACCTCGAGCACCACCTGCAGGTCGGATTCGAAGGCCTGGTGGGTGAGGATGCTGGTGCGGAACATGACGTCGTCGGCCCGGGCCACCCGGCTGGCGAAGATGGCCCGCAGCGAGTCGGACAGCTCCCGCCAGTGCAGCTGGGTCTCCGAGTCGTCGTGGCTGGCCGGGATCATCACGGCCGACGCCGGCGTACGCGGCTCCCGATCCTGCTGGTCGTACTTGAGCAGGGCCAGCCGGGCCTGATCGACCCGGGTGGCCCACGGATCGACCAGCAGCACGAGGATGCGGTTCTCCTGGCTGGCCACCTCGGCCGAGGGACCGAGCTCGGCGAGATCGGCCACGGCCGCCGCGAAGCTGCGTCGGGTGGCCACCGCCACCGCGTACTCGCCGAGCGGCTGCGACATGGTGGGCTGGTACGGCGCCCAGTCCACCGGACGGGCGCCGTGATAGTCCAGCGAGGCGCGGATGGATCGCATCTCGTCGGTCGAGCCGGCCGCCACGACGAACTGCACGGACAGCGTGTCACCCCGGTCCGGCCCGCGCTCCGGAGAGGACGGTGGCGTCGGCAGCGCCCGGCGCCCGCCGGGCACCGACCGGAAGGCGTTCGGGATCTCGTCGAACTGCGGCAGCTCCTCCGGCTGGGGCAGCTCGTGCGTGTCGGCGGTCTCCACGATCCGGTCGGCCAGCGCGTCCACGAAGTCGATGTACGCCTCCCGGTTGCGCTGCAACCGCAGCAGCTGGCGCAGCCCGGTCTTCCGGTACGCCTCGCCGAGCACGTCCGAGTCGTACTGCAGGGCGCTGGCCACCTCCGGCATCCGCCGCGGCGGCAGCCAGAGGATCGGCAGCAGCGCCGAGGAGGGCTGGCCGGTGTCCCGCTCGTACCGTTCCGCGCGGCTGGCGAAGACGTGCCACTCCCGGCCGCACGCCTCGCTGGTGAAGTAGCGCGGGCCGCAGAGCGCGATGAACGACCGGCAGGTGCTCAGCGCCGAGACGAGCCGCTCGGACCAGGCCGCGCCCAGCTCGATGCTGTGCATGTCGACGAAGCCGACCTCCTGGCCCCGGTCGAGACCGGCGCGGACCCGCACCTCGCGGCTCAGGTCCCGGTAGAACTCCTCGACGAAGACGTCGTCGTCCCCTCGCGCGTAGCTGAGGAAGAAGTACAGCACCCACACCTCCGGACCGCCCGCGTCTGCATGCCGGATGCTGTGCTCAGGCGAGCCGTTCGGGACCGCTGGCGACGAGGGCTACCTGACCGAGAGTATATAGAAGTCAACCAACAGCAATGCGCCGATGATTTCGATGGGTGTAACTATTGTCGTTCCCGCGTGGTACGCCTAGCCCCGGCGAGCGCCATCGGGCCAGAGCACGGTGACCGGCAGGCCGCGCTCCCGGGCCGCCCGGACGACGTGGGCGGTGGCGCCCAGCCGGTCCGACGGCCGGCCGTCCCAGACCGCCACGAGCAGGTCCGACCGGCGCAGCAGCTCGTCGTTCGCGGCCGCGTACGCGGCCCGCCCGCTGCGCGGGAACGGCATGTAGGACACCGATCCCGCCCGTTCCAGCAGGTCGTCGAAGTCGACCCGGTTTCCCGCCGGCACGGCGGCCCGCCGGTAGTCCAGCGCCGGGATGATCGCCTCGTAGCTGCCGCCGAGCGCGAGCACCGCCCGGGCGAACAGCTGGTCGGCGCCGTCGGCCAGGCAGGTCACGCCGTGCAGGTCGGTCCCGGCGTACGGCGCGAGGAACCCGGCCAGGCAGTCGTACACCAGCTCGGCCGTGCCGTCGGCCAACCGGACGTGACCGGTGATCCCGATCCGCGGCATGCGCCCCCGTCCCCGGTCATCTGGCCCGCACCCGGACGATGCGGAATCCCGCGTCGGCCAGGATCTCAGGTAGCTCCCGGATCTCGCTGTAGTTGCGCTCCCGCATGTCGTCCGAGAGGTCCTTCCAGTCGACCACCGCGGGGTGCAGCCGGCGGTCGTCGTCCCGCTGTTCGCCGTACGACCAGCCGGCGTCCCGGCGGGCCCTGGACCACCGCTCGTGTTCCAGCTCGGCCAGCAGCTCCACCTCGGGCTCGGCGAGCGCGTACTCCGGGCTGGGCCCGACCCGGGGATAGAGCGCGCAGCCGACCCGGGCCAGCTTGCGGCCGATGTCCCGGGCCTGTTTCCGGTTGGACTCCCGGGTCGCCGGCGGCAGCTCCTCCCACGGCACCAGCGCCGGGTTCGTGGCCGGGGTGTCGCCGTTGCGGCGTCGCTCCAACACGTACGCCTGGTGGATGGCGCGGCCCAGCCGCTCGACCAGGTCCTCGCCGATCAACCGGGGATCGCAGGCCGCCTGCACCACCCCGTACGGGCGGACCGCCCCGGCCGCGCCGCCGAGCAGGTAGTCCGGCTCGGTGTCGAAGACCTCGCGGAGGCTGGCCAGCCGCTCCAGCCGGACCACGATCGACCCCGGCCCCGGATGCCACAGCTGCTCGGCCAGCAGCGCGGTCTTGAGCGCCCACTCGTCGTCGTCGCGACAGATGTAGACCCGATCCGGCGGCAGCGGGAAGCTCCCGTCGTCGAGCAGCTGCGGCAGCCCGCCGTCGAACGGGGTGACCCGGCAGGAGATCGCCAGGAACGGATAGCGGTACGCCAGGTCGGCGGCGATCGCGGTGGCCCGGTCGTCCACCAGGGCCAGCCGGAGCGGGGCGTCGTCCCGCAGCCCGCTGCGGCGCCAGCGCCGGGCCAGCTCCACCAGCACCGCCTGGCCGAAGTTGGAGGCGCCCAGCAGCACGATCCGGGGCGGCCCGCCGCCGGGCAGCGGCACCGGCGGCTGCTCGGCCAGCAGCTTCCGGGCGGCCAGGTCGTCGACGTTGAAGAAGGCCAGCCTGGTGGCGTCCGGCTCGCCGCCGCCGAGCACCCGGGCCTGCAGGGCCAGCCCGAACTCGGGGTCGTCGACGTGCGCGTACACGGCGAGCGGGCTCTGCCGGCCGGTGCGTGCGGCGGCCAGCGCGATGGCCGTGTTGGTGGCGCTGTCGGTGGTGCAGGCGTACAGGGCGCGGGCGTGCGCGATGCCGGAGGCGCGCAACGCCTCCGGATCGCGGGCCGCGCCGGTCACGTGGGTGTCCGGCGAGTTGGTCAGGGCCGTCGAGGGCTCCACGGCCACGGCGTTGGACGGGATAACCACCACCCGCTCGCCGTCCGCGCGCAGCCGCCGGACCAGCGTGCCCGCCACCATGCCGTCGCCGCAGACGATCACGTGACCGCGCAGCCGCCGGGTACGCCAGCGGCGCAGCTCGGTGGAGAAGATCGCCCGGGCGGCCTCGGCCAGGGCGTACGCGGTGAACGCCGGTGCGGTGAACCGGGCCAGGTCGAGGGCGGGATTGAACGGGCCGCCGTTGTCCAGCGGGGGTGAACCGAGCACGAACAGCTGCAGGTCGTAGTAGAGGATGTCCAGCGGAGCGCTGCTCATCTCCGGGTGGCCGCGCAGGTAGTGGGCCAGGCCGAGGTACCCGGCGAGCACCGACGTGAGGCCCAGGACCGCGAACGCCACCCGGAGCAGCACCGCGGCCGGGGCGCGGGCCGACCCCCCGGGACCGGTGTCGGGCAGGCTGTCGGGCACGGCGGCCACCTGTCGTCGCGGGTGATGACGCACCGCAAGCGTACCGTCACCTGCTTCCCGGACGCATCCACCCGATTCGCCGGACGGTCGCCTGCCGACCGATGAGTTTCCGGGGCTCGGGGAGTTTCTATGAGTATGGAGAACCAGGTGCTTGAGACCCCCGAGGTCGATCTCGGCTACGACGTACGCGGACCGCTGCCCACCGCCGACGGGCGGCCGCCGCTGCTGATGATCGGCCAACCCATGGCCGCCAGCGGTTTTCGCGCGTTGGCGTCGCACTTCCCCGACCGCACGGTGGTCACCTACGACCCGCGTGGCCTCGGCCGCAGCACCCGCAAGGACGGTCGGGTCGATCAGCGGCCCGAGGTGCAGGCCGGCGACGTGCACGCGCTCATCGAGGCGCTCGGCGCCGGCCCGGTGGAGCTGTTCGCCAGCAGCGGTGGCGCGGTGACGGCGCTCGCGCTGGTGACCGCGTACCCGAACGACGTGACCACGCTGGTGGCGCACGAGCCGCCGCTGATCCCGGTCCTTCCGGACGCCGAGGCGGCCGCGCGGGCCCTGGCCGGCGTGCGGGAGGCGTACCGGAAGGGGGGCTGGGGGGCCGGCATGGCGGCGTTCATGGCGATGTCGTCCTGGCCGGGCGAGTACACCGACGACTACTTCGCGCTGCCGGCGCCCGACCCGGCCGCGTTCGGGATGCCGACCGAGGACAACGGCGTCCGGGACGACCCGCTGCTGTCCGACCGGGCCGACGCGATCACCGCGTACCGTCCGGACGTGGAGGCGCTGCGGCGGGCGCCGACCCGGATCGTGGTGGCGGTGGGCGAGGAGTCCCTGAACACCTTCACCGGACGCACCGCGGAGGCCACCGCCGAGGCGCTCGGGCAGAAGGCCACGGTCTTCCCGAGCCATCACGGCGGCTTTGCGGGCCCCGAGGGCGGCTATCCCGGACAGCCGGAGGCGTTCGCCCGCAAGCTGCGCGAGGTGCTCTCCGACGCCGGCTGACGGGTCGGCGACGCCGCCTGGACGGGGGGCCCGACCGGCCGGGCCCTCATCCGGAGCGGGTGCGCGTCCTCAGGCGGCCTCCAGGGCCGCTTCGGCCCGGTCCAGGTAGTCCCACCACTCCTCGTCGTCCCGATGACACGAGGACAACAGGTTTGCCGCACAGACGAACGCGAGTATCACGACGTTCTCGGATGGGACCTCGGTGCCGAACGGTTGACCGTTCAGCAGGCGAACCAGATAGCTGGTTACCTCTTCTGCGGTGGGTGCCGCCCAGGCCTCTCCGCGGGCGATCTCGGCAGCCACACCACGAATCTCTTCCTCGGTTGGCTTGCCGTTGTGAATGTCGATCATGATGAGGTAAACGAGAGCCGTGGTCAGTTCCACGGCTCGCGCGGTCGGTTCGCCCGCAGGCAGGGCCTGTAGCCGCTCATCGAGGACGTCGAAGTCGCGTATCACCGCCGCATGAATGGCGTCGCGCACCAGCGGCTCAATCTCGGGATCCACCTTCATCCTGGGTCTTCCGCCTTTCAGCTAGGGTGTTGCGCCAGGCCTTGGCAGCGCTCACGGCCGCCGCCGTTCCCAGCAGCGATCCAGCTATCGTCTTGGGAAGGGCCGGCATGAACTCCGAGACCGTGGCCCATGCCGCCCCCAGCGATGCTGCCCAGAAGCCGACGGCCTCTGCCGTTGCGCGCTCGCGTCGGGGCGGACGCTCGCGCTTCGGCAGATCGGCGTTACGTCGTGCCCTGGAGGCGTCTGAGGCGTTCCGGGGCACCCGTTGTCCGGGCGAGGTCGTGACGGGTGGTCGGCCTGATGCGCTACCACCACCCCCGGTCAGTTTCCCAGCGCTTGGGCTCTCGCGATAGTCTGCTGCACCTGCTGTTTGCTGGCCGGCGTACGGGTGGCGACCTCGCCCACGGCGCTAGCGAGTTGGCCAAGGTGGCCCGCCAGTTGGGTGGAACCCCCCTGGAGCGCGGCCGCCACCAGCCGTTGCGCCTCTGCCACGTCCTGCTTCGCGGCCAGCAGCTTGCCCTGCGCCTCGTCCAGCTTCCGGGACGCGGCGGTCAGCTGGGCGATGATCTCTGCGGTGCTCAACGGTCCTCCCTCGGCAGGCCGCAATGACGTTGAACTCACCGATCGTGATCGTGCGCCTGCAGCGTATGTGAGAGCGTCCAACATCGATGTCCTGGTCGTGCGGGGGTGCCCGCGTTCGATCGCGGGAAAGGAACTACTAGACGCCGCATAATACCGTGGCTATTATGTTCCGCATGGTACCGGTGGACGGCCCTGACGACGCGGCCGAGCGGCAGGCTCAGCTGCTGCGCGGCTGCCTGGACATGTGCCTGCTCGCCCTGCTCGCCGTCGAGCCGGCGCACGGATACGAGCTGGTCCGCCGGCTCGACACGGCCGGCTTCGGCGCGGTCAGCTACGGCACCATCTATCCCCTGATCACCCGGCTGCACCGGATGGGGCTCGTCGCCAACGCCCCGGAGTCGAGTCCCAGCGGCCCACCCCGCAAGGTCTACCGGCTCACCGACGCGGGCCACGACCGGTTGCGGGTCTGGCGGGAGCAGTGGACCCGGTTCGCCGGCGTGGTGACCACGACCCTCGCGCACCGTCCATCGAACTCAGGAGACGACCATGAACACGTCGATGCCGGTCGTTGACGGCCTCCTCGCCACCGCCGACCGGGAGTGGCGCGCCCTCGGTCTGCGTCCGCACGACCGCGCGAGGCTCGTTGGGGACCTGCGCGCCGAGCTCGACGCGGCCGCGGCCGAAGGCCTCGATCCGGCGGAGTTGCTCGGCCCGGACCCCGCCGGGTTCGCCCGCAGGATCGCGGAGGAGGCGGCCACGAAGCCGATTCCGCCGCGGTACGGCCAGCTGCTCGGGGTGGCGAGCGCCGGCGGGATCCTCTCCGTGCTCCTGGGATACTTCGTGGTCAGCGGCCTGACCGACGCGTTCGCCGCCGTGTTCGACCTGCCGCGCGGCGTCCGCGTACCGCTGTGGTTGGCCGCCGGCGTCTTCTACGCCGGTGTGGCCGCGGTCGTCGTGGCCGGCGCCGTCCTGGCCGTACGCCTCGCCCTGCGGGACGTGCCCGGGATCCGGCACACCGCGGCACGGATGGTGGTGCTGCTACCGCCGGCCCTCGCGGTCGGGACCGTGGCGGCGGTCGGATTCGGCTCGGCGCTCGACTTCCGGCTCACCCCGCTGGTGATCGGGACCGAGGCGGCCCTCGTCCTCGTGGCCTTCCTGCTGGCCACCGGGCTCGCCCGCCACTGGTCCGTGGCGGCGGCCTGAGGCGCGTGCCGCGGCGCCGCCCCACCGGCCGCAACCCCCGCCGCCCTGCTCGCCTCCCGTCGAGGTGGGTGCTGCGCGACCGGGCGTTAAGAAGGGCCCCTTCCTATACAAAAAGCGATAAGAAGGGGCCCTTCCTTTCGGCTCAGCCGGGCAGGCGGGGGCCGGCCTCGCGCTGCTCGGCCAGCCAGGTCTCCACCTCGTCGGCGCGGCGGGGGAGGCCGGCCGACAGGTTCACCGAGCCGGTCGCGGTGACCACGATGTCGTCCTCGATGCGTACCCCGATGCCGCGCAGCTCCTCGGGCACCAGGTCGTCCTCGGGCTGGAAGTACAGGCCCGGCTCGACGGTGAGCACGTAGCCCTCGGCGAGCGTGCCGTCCTTGTACGTCTCCTTGCGCGCGTTCGCGCAGTCGTGCACGTCGATCCCGAGCATGTGGCTGGTGCCGTGCAGGGTCCACCGGCGGTAGATCGTGGACTTCTCGTCCATCGCCTCGTCCACGCTCACCGGCAGCAGCCCGAGGTCGGACAGCGCCTCAGCGAGCACCCGCATGCTGGTCCGGTGCACGTCCTTGAACGCCACGCCGGGCTTGATGACGTCGATGCCGGCCTGCTGCGCGGCGTACACGGCCTCGTAGACCTGCCGCTGCAGCGGGCTGAACCGCCCGCTCACCGGCAGCACCCGGGTCACGTCGGCGGTGTAGAGGTTGCGGTTCTCCACGCCCATGTCCATCAGCAGCAGCTCGCCGGGGCGGGTCTGGCCGGTGTTGCGGACCCAGTGCAGGATCGTGGCGTGCTCGCTCGCCCCGACGATCGAGCCGTAGCCGACCTCGTTGCCGTCGTGCCGGGCGCGCAGCGCGAAGACGCCCTCCAGCAGCCGCTCCCGCACCGGCCGGTCGGCCGGCAGCACCCGGGCCACGTCCTCGAAGCCGCGGACGGTGGCGTCCACCGCATCCTGGAGCTGGGCCAGCTCCCACTCGTCCTTGACCAGCTTGTGTTCGGAGATGGCCTGGGCCAGCTCCCGGTCCCGCGGCGGGGCGTCGTCGGACCGGCCCGGCTCGTCGTACGGCCGGACCGCCGTGTCCACGCCCGGGTCGAACCCGCGCAGCACCCGGGTGCGCCGCGGGGCCAGGTCGGCCAGCGCGGCCGGCAGCTCGGCCAGGTCGGCCGTCTCCACGCCCAGCTCGGTGGCCTTCTCGGCCAGCGCGTACCGGCGGCCGACCCAGAGCTCGCCGTGCCGGCTGCGGAAGAACTCGTCGCTGTCCCGGCCGGTGCGCGGGCGCGTGTAGAGGGTGGCGTCGTGGCCCGAGCCGGTCGGCCGGAGCACCAGCACGCCGTCCGGGTCGTGGTCGCCGGTGAGGTACGCGTAGTCGCTGCCCGGCCGGAACGGGTAGTCGGTGTCGTTGGCGCGTACCTTCTCCGTGCCGGTGGGGATCACCAGGGTCTCGCCCGGGAAGGCCGCGGAGAGCGCGGCCCGGCGCTTGGCGTAGTTCGGCACCTCGGGGCGCGGGCCGACCGGCAGCGTGTCGTCCCGCCAGCCGGAGCGCATGAACTCCAGGAACTTCTCAGGGAAGTCCGGATCGTGCGATTCGGTGCCTTCCGGCGTCACCGTCTGTTCCGGTCGCTCCTCGGTCATGATCGCTCCTCGCCGCCGCGTGCTCGTGCCGCCTGCTCGTCCCGCCTGCGACCGTACCTCGGTTCGGGGCGCCGGCAGAGCCCCCGGTGCCGGCACGGGCGTCGGGCCCGCGTGGAAAGATGACCGCCATGTGCGGACTCCTGGCCTTCTTCAGCGCGCACGGCAACGCCGCGGCGCACCGCGACGCGATCGGTGGGGCGCTGGAGTGCCTCCACCACCGCGGCCCGGACGAGACCGGGGTGGAGGTGATCTCCGAGGGCGGCTACGCGGACGCGATCTTCGCGCACAAGCGGCTGGCGATCATCGATGTGGCGTCCAGCCACGAGCCGCTGCCGTACGCCGGCGGCCGCTACCTGCTGACCTTCAACGGCGAGATCTACAACTACATCGAGCTGCGGGACGAGCTGGTCCGCACCTACGGCGCCCAGTTCGCCACGGCCGGGGACGGCGAGGTGATCGTCGCCGGCTACCACTACTGGGGCGAGCAGGTGCTGCGCCGGCTGCGCGGGATGTTCGCATTCGTCATCTGGGACCGGCAGGAGCGCAAGGCGTTCGGCGCCCGGGACTACTTCGGGATCAAGCCGCTGCACTACCTGGAGACCCAGGACGGCTTCTACCTCGCCTCGGAGAAGAAGGCCCTGCTGCCCTTCGCCCCGTCCGCGTACGCCGGGGACGCCGGGGTGGACACGGCCAACCTGTCCCACTACCTCACCCTGCAGTACGTTCCGGAGCCCGGCACCCTGCACCGCGGCATCAGCCGGATCGGCTCGGGCGAATACCTCACCTGGAGCCCGGGCAGCCGGGCCGAGGTCCGCCGCTGGTACCGCCCGGTGTTCCGGCCGGCTCCCGTGCACGACGAGCAGCACCTGTACGCGGAGATCCGCGAGACGCTGCGGGAGAGCGTCCGGATGCACATGCGCTCGGACGTGCCGGTCGGGTCGTTCCTGTCCAGCGGCATCGACTCGACCGCCGTGGTGGCGCTGGCCCGCGAGTTCAACCCGAACATCCTCACCTTCACGGTCGGCTACGACGTTCCGGGCTACTCGGAGATCGAGGTGGCCCAGGACTCGGCCCGGCACCTGGACGTCACCACGATCCCGACGAAGATCGGGCCGCAGGACATGATGGAGGCGCTGCCCCGGATCGTCTGGCACCTGGACGACCCGGTGGCCGACCCCGCGCTGGTGCCGCTCTACTTCGTGGCCAAGAAGGCCGCCGAGCACGTCACCGTGGTGCTCTCCGGCGAGGGCGCCGACGAGTTCTTCGGCGGCTACACGATCTACCGCGAGCCGCTGTCGCTGAGCGGCGTCAACGGGCTGCCCGGCGGTGTCCAGAAGGGCCTGCGGGCGGTCTCCAAGGCCATCCCGCAGGGGGTCAAGGGCAAGAGCTTCCTCGAGCGCGGCACCACGCCCATCGAGGAGCGCTACTACGGCAACGCGCGGATGTTCACCGAGGAGGAGAAGCGGCACCTGCTGCGCCGCTACGACCCCTCGGTGCGGTACACCGACGTCACCGCGCCGATCTACGCCGAGGCCACCGAGCTGGACGACGTCACCAAGATGCAGTACGTCGACCTCTACACCTGGCTGCGCGGCGACATCCTGGTGAAGGCCGACCGGATCTCCATGGCGCACTCGCTGGAGGTGCGGGTGCCGTTCCTGGACCGTGAGGTCTTCGAGGTGGCCTCCCGGATCCCGGTGGATCTGAAGCTGCCGCCCCGCTCGGACGCCACCAAGTACGCCATGCGGCAGGCGCTCAACGGTGTCGTCCCGCCGGCCATCGTCAACCGGCGCAAGCTGGGCTTCCCCACGCCGACCCGGGTCTGGCTGCGCGGCGAGATGTACGAGTGGGCCCGGCACGTGATCGCGAACTCCGGCGCCGGCGAGCTGCTGGACCTGCCGTACGCGCTGCGGCTGCTGGACGAGCACAAGCGGGAGGAGGCCGACCACTCCCGCAAGGTGTGGACGGTGCTGGTCTTCTGCGTCTGGCACGCCATCTTCGTGGCCAAGACCCTCGACCCGGGCATCCGGCGCAACCCCTCGGCGCTGCTCACCAAGCCGGTCGTCGGCAGCATGGTCCGCTGACCAGTTGAAAGGAAGGGCCCCCTGTTATCGCTTTTGATATAGCAGGGGGCCCCTCTTAACGTCCGCGTCGGGTGACTCGCCGTCAGCGACCGGTGCAGGTGACCGTCGGCAGGCTGCTGGTGCCGCCGGCGAGGAAGCCGAACGTGGTGCTTCCCTCCGGCGCCACGGTGCCGTTGTAGGAGACGTTGCTGACCGACACCGTCGATCCGCTGGTGCTCAGCGTGCCGTTCCAGACCTGGTTGATGGTCTGACCGCTGGGCAGCGTCCAGGTGGCCGTCCAGCCGGACCAGGTGCTGGAGCCGTGGTTCATGATCTGGACCTCGCCCTGGAAGCCGCCACTCCAGGAGTTGACCACCTTGTAGATCGCCATGCAGGTGCCGGTGGGCGGGGGCATGGTCGGGGTCGGCGACGCGCTCGTCGGGGTAGGGGTCGGGGTCGGCGAGGCGCTCGTCGGCGTCGGGGTCGGGCGGGTCGGGGTGGGCGTGGGGTTGCTCGGGGTGGGCGTCGGGTTGCCGCCCGGGCCGACGCCGGTGACCTCACCGTTGCCGCCGTCGAAGGTCACGTCCGAGCAGCCGAAGAAGTTCTCCTGGCTGTCCGAGCGGACCCAGCGGGAGTAGATGATGTGCCGGCCGCTCTTGTTCGACGGCAGCGTGCCGGTGAAGTAGTAGTGCCCGTCGTTGGTGCCCGGACCGCCGATGGCCGGCGGGTTGGTCACGGTGAGGAACGGGGTGCTCTCCAGGTCGCTCCAGGCCAACGGCCGGGTCGGGCTCCAGCTGTCCTTGGTCACGTAGTAGTAGAACGTGCCGGGGTGCTGCGCCCAGTTGCTGTAGTCGAACTCCATCGTCCGGCCGGCGGTCAGGTGCGTGATCGGCCAGTCGTTCCGGGCCAGGTCGTACCCCGTGAAGTTGGGGTTGCCGCCGCTGCACAGCGAGCCGTCCGGGATGAACCCGGTGGTGCGGCCGCCGGCGTCCGAGCGCAGCACGCTGAACCAGTTGTAGAGCGAGTTGGTGCCGCTGATGCCGACGGCGGCGGCGCAGGCCGGGTTGTTCGGCTTGATCTCGCCGGTCGTGGTGAGCCCGTCCTTCCAGCACAGGTAGGTGCGGGCGCCGGGCATCATGGCGGCGCCGTGCGCCGCGGCGGACTGTGGCAGCGTCAGCGCCGCGGCCGCGACGGCGGTGCCGGCCACGACGGCGAGCGCCGCGACCCTGCGTACACGATTCATCGATGGTCTCCCTGCCGGGGATTCGGCCACCGGCGTGCGGTGGCGTGCGGGATCGTGCGTCCTCGGACCGTCCGGTCCGCCCCCGGCCGCCGCTGGTGGCGGTCGGCGCGGCCGGCGGCCGGCGTCCATCGGTCGAGGACGCGGAACGCGCATGCCCGGCTGAGGTCGGGCGGCGCCTGACGGCCCTGCGCCTACCCGATGCGGGCATTGCAGCACGGATCGGGGACCGAAATCAATAGAGAAACGCCGATCAATGCCCGGTCGGCGGCCGGACCGCCCGCTGGCTGGGACAATGCCCGGACCGGCACGTCGGTGCCGGAACCGACGGGTGGAGGAACGCATGGGGTACGCGGTGGTACTCGGCGAGGCGCTGATCGACCTGCTCGACGGGGAGTGCGGCGGGGAGCGGGTGTACCGCCAGGTCGTCGGCGGCGGCCCGTTGAACGTGGCGGTCGGCCTGGCCAGGCTCGGCGCCGACGTGCAGTTCGTCGGCTCGGTGGGCGACGACGCGCTGGGCACCCGGATCCGGGGGTTCGTCGAGGGCGCCGGGGTGGGGCAGCGGGGCATGGTCACGGTCCCCGCGCCGACCGCGCTCGCGGTGGCCACCTTCGCCGGCGCCGAGCCGGAGTTCCGGTTCTACGGCGAGCCACCGTCGTACGGGCTGCTCGGGCCGGACGACCTTGACGTGGCGCTGATCGAGGCCGCCGACGTGCTCTACTGCGGCTCGATCGCGCTGCTCTGCCCGCCGGCGCTGGCCGCGGCCCGGCGGGCCTGGGCCCTCACGCCGGCGCTTCGGGTGTTCGACCCCAATGTCCGGCCGAGCCTGCTGCCCGGCACGGGGGCCGTGGACGAGCTGCGGGCGGTCGTGGCGGAGTTCGCCGCCGGCGCCCACCTGGTCAAGCTGAGCGTCGCCGACCTGGCCGTGCTCTACCCGGACCTGCCGGTCGAGGACGCGGCCGCGCGGCTGCGCGCGCTCGGCGCCGAGGCCGTGGTGGTCACGCTGGGCGCGAACGGCGCGCTGGTGGCGGCGGGCGGCGCCGCCGTACGGGTGCCGGCCCCGGAGGTCTCGGCGGTCGACGCCACCGGCGCGGGCGATTCGGTCATGGCGGCGCTGTCGGCGGATCTGCTGGCCGACGGGCCCGTGCCGGACCCGTCCGCCTGGCCCGACCGGGTCGCCTTCGCCCTCCGGGTGGCCGGTCTGGTCTGTGAGTCGCCGGGCGGGGCCGTCTCGATGCCGACCCGGGCCCAGGTGGCCGCCCGCTTCCCGGCCTGACCGGAGCGGCCCGGTCCCGCCGCCGGGGGAACCGGCCGTGGGCCGGTCACCCTGCCGGGGGAACCGGCCGTGGGCCGGTCACCCTGCCGGGGGAGTCGCCCGCCGCCGCGCGCCCGCAGGCTGAGCGCATGTCGTCGCGTACCGTCCCCGCCCTACCGCGGCCAACCCCGTGGCGCCGCCGGTGGTCCGGCTGGCCGCGCTGGTCCGGCGCCGTCGTTGTCGCAGTGCTCAGCGGGTACGGGGTGGCCGCGGCGGTCTGGTTCCTCGGCGGCCCGTACGCCTTCGCCCGGCCGGACAATCCGGAGAGCACCTTCCCGGAGCACTGGCTGGCGTCGCTGCGCCCGGCCGCGGTGGAGGCGGCCACGCTGGCGCTCGCCGGCCTCGCGGTGGCCGCGGTGCTGCTCATGCGGCGCCGGATAGGCGGGCCGCTGCGCCCGGCGCTGCTGGTGGTGGGCTTCGGCGTGGCGGTCCTGCTGGCCCTGGTGCTGCCCGGCCCGCAGGCGCTGGACGGCATTCCCGTCCTCAACCTGGCCAACCTCAAGCGGCTGGCCTGGCCGACCGTGCATCTGGTGCTGCTGGAATACACCGGCCTGGCGCTCGGCGCGGCCACCCTGGCGTACGCCCGGGCCACCCGCGGCGCGTGCGAGCACTGCGGCCGCGGTCGCGCCGGGACAAGCTCCGGCGGTCGCGCGGCGGCAGGTTCCGGCGGTCGCGCCGCGTCGTGGCCGCGCGGCCGTGCCGGGACGTGGTCCCGGGCCCGGTGGGCGCGGATCGGCACGGTGTCCGCCGTGGCCGCGTTCCTGGCGCCGTTCGGCTACGCCGTCGTCCGGCTGTGCTGGGCCGCCGGCATACCGGTGGGCACCACGAAGGACTTCCTGCGGCAGATCAACGCGGCCAACCCGGGCCACGGAACTCTCCTGCTGGAGCTGATCCTGTCCGGTCTGGCCATCGGCGGCGGGCTGCTCTGCCTCGGGCTGACCAGACCGTGGAGCGAGACCTGGCCCCGCTGGGTGCCGGGGCTCGCCGGCCGGCCCGTCCCGCACTGGCTGCCGGTGGGCCTGGCCACGGTCTGCGGCATCGGGCTCTTTGGCTTCGCCACCACCCTGGTGCCCGATCTGCTGCGGTTCGCCGCCGGTCGGCGGGTCTACTACCCCGGCACCGCCGTCCGGACCACCTGGCTCTCCCACCTGCCGGCCATCTCGCTGCTGCTGTGGGGCGCCCTCGTGCTGGTCTCCGCGGCCGCCTTCCACTACCGCACTCGACCGCACTGCGTGCACTGCGGCCGGGACGACCGTTAACAGGGGCCCCTTGCTATACAGAAAGCGATAACAAGGGGCCCTTCCTTACCCCTCAGGCGTCGCCGGAGAGTTCGGCGTAGCCGCGGCGGACCGCCACCAGCGACGGGCCGGCGCCGAACGCCGCCCGCTGCGCGACCGCCTCGGCGGGCTGGCCGTCGGCGTGCCCGTCCCGGATAGCCCAGGCCAGCGCGGCCAGGTCGGCCTGCTGGATCCGGGCCCGCTCCACCCCGAGCGGCGCGCCGTGGCCGGGAACGATCACCGTGCCCGATGACGCCGTGCCGAGCAGGGCGTCCACGGTGTCCGGCCACTCCAGCGGGTACGCGTCGGTGAAGTCCGGCGGTCCGCTTTCCTCCAGCAGGTCGCCGGCCAGCAGCACGTCCGCGTCCGGCACGGCGACCACCAGGTCGCCGGCGGTGTGCCCGCGGCCGTGGTGCCGCAGCAGCACCGCGCGGTCGCCGAGGTCGAGGGTGGACTCCTGGTGCACCGTGTGGTCCGGAGCGAGGATCGCGGTGGCCGCGACCTCGGCGGCCAGCTCAGAGTCGACGGCCAGCGCCTCGTCGTACGCCTCCCGGCGTACCCGCTCGGGGGTGTCCCGCAACAGCGCCGCGGCGGCCTCGTGCGCCCAGATCGGCCGGGACGCCTTGCCGGCCTCCGCCGCCCTGGCCAGGACGGCGTTGCCGAAGCAGTGGTCGAAGTGGTGGTGGGTGTTGACCAGCACCAGCGGCAGCGTCGTGATCCGGCGTACCGCGTCGGCCAGCGCGGCGGCCTGGCCGGCGGTGGAGAGGGTGTCCACCAGCAGCGCGGCCGTCCGGCCGGGAACGAGCGTCACGGAAACGTCGAACACCGGGTGCCGGAGCACGAAGATCCGGTCGCCGACCTCGGTGAAGGCGGGATCGCTGGTCATGCCGGCCGGGACGCCCGCTCGACGAACCGGTGCCGGTCCACCAGCGCCCGCTCCACCCGGGCCTCGGCCACGGTCTCCGCGCCGTCGGTGACGGTCACCTCGAACAGCAGGCGTCGACCGTCCACCTTGGCGAGCCGGGCCTGCGCCACCACGGTGCCGCCGATCGGGGTGGGCAGCCGGTGGTCCAGCTCGACCCGTACCCCCACCGTGGTCAGCCCGGTCGGCATCCGGGCCGCGGTCGCGGCCACGGTGGCCGCCTCGGCCAGGGCCAGCACCCGCGGCGTGCCGAGCACCGGCACGTCGCCGGAGCCGACCGCCTGGGCGGTGTCCGAGTCGGTCACGGTCAGCTCCACCCGGGCACCCAGCCCCGGCGGGAAGGTGTCGTCCGCCTGCTGTCGCTCCATGCGCCCAGCTTAGGCGGTGTCGCGGGGATCTCCGGGGAGCGAGGGGAGTTCGGACGGCGCCGAGCCGGCTTCGGGGCCGGCGAAGGCGCCGGGTCGTGCCGGCGGTCAGCCCCGGTCGCGGGCCGCCCGGGCCCGCGTGGCCAGCGCGGCCGCCAGCTCGTACGCCTCGAGCACGTCCCGGTGCAGCGCGGCCGCGCCCCGGCCGCCGGCCGTGTCGGCGTGCACGCTGGCCAGTCGGAGCAGGCGCTGTACGGGACCCTGCACCACCCGTACGCTCTGGATCCGCGCCACCGGCACCACCATCAGCTCCCGGGTGAGCAGCCCGTGCCGGGCGGCGAAGACCCGGTCGGTGAGCCCGGCGCCCAGCGCCGATCGGCCGATCGGCCGCAGCCACCGGGCGCGCTCGGGCGGCGGGGTCAGCGGCAGGGTGGCCAGGTCGACGCCGGGCAGCACCTCCGCGGTGATCATCCGGGCGACGGGTAGCTCGCCGACCGGCAGCAGCCGGTCCGACCGGTTCCGGTCGTCGGTCTCCTCCCGGGCGTACCCGGCGATGTCGAGCCGGAGCCGCAGCCAGTCGTTCACCCGCCACAGCAGCGGCCAGGTCACCCCGATGGCCTGCACCCGGTTCAGCGGCACGGTCTGGGCGCGGGTCTCCACCAGGCCGTTGCGGATCCGCAGCGCGTCGCCGTCCCGGCCCAGCCGGAAGTTCCAGTCGTCGAGGACGCGCCGCACCGGCCGCAGCAGCACGCCGGCGATCGCGGTGAGCGTGCTGGCCACCGCGACGAACGACCAGGACTTCTCGGTGAGGAACTGGATGATCACGAAGGCCACGCCGAACGGCAGCAGGAACGCCTGCGGCGTGAGCAGCTGGCTGATCAGCAGGTCGCGGTTGGCCACCGCGTGCAACGGGCGGACCTGCGCGGGCCACGGCAGCGCACCCGGCAGGCCGCGCGCGCGGACACCGCCGGGTCCGGCCGGCAGGGTCGCGCCGCCGGGTCCGGCCGGCAGGGTCGCACCGCCGGGTCCGGCGGGCGCCGGGCCACCACCAGGCACGCCTGGGCCGACCTGGCCGGTGGCGCCGGCCGGTGCGGCCTCGCCTGCCGCCGGGATGGTGTCGGCCGGCGTCCCGGGACCGGCCCAGGCCGCCGCGTCGCCGGCGCCGGCGCCGGCCACGTACCGGGTCCGGCCGGCCAGCTGGAGCAGACGGTCGCGCAGTTCGGCGGCCTCGGCCACGGTCAGGTACGCGAGCGGCGCCTCGGCCTTCGCCCCGCCCACCACCTCGAGCCGCAGCTCGGCCAGGCCGGTGAGCTGGGCCAGCAGCGGGCGCACCACCTCCACGGCCTGCAGCCGTTCCAGCGGGATGGCCCGGGTGCGCCGCCACAGCAGGCCCTCGTGGATCCGCAGCTCGCGGCCCACCAGCTGGTAGCCGGTGTTGTACCAGCTGACCGCGGACAGGGCCACGGCGCCGAGCGCCAGCGCGGCCACGGTCAGCGCGAACCAGCCCAGCCCGAGCCTGGACAGCGTCGACCAGGACAACCCGGCGACGACCACAACGAGGGTCTTGGCGCCCTGCAGCAGCGGGCTGAGCGGGTGCAGCCGGCGCCGGGGCTGCCCGACCGGTTCGGTCACCGCTGCGGCCCGCGGACCGGCGGGGGCGTCGTGATCCCGTTCACAGCCCCTCCACCCGGTCCTCGCCGAGCGCGGTGAGCCGGTCCCGCAGCCGGGCGGCCTCGGTCGGCGGCAACCCCGGCACCCGCGCGTCGCTGGCCGCCGCGGCCGTGTGCAGCTGCACGGTGGCCAGCCGGAAGACCCGCTCCAGCGGGCCGGCCGTCACATCAACGAACTGCATCCGGGCGTACGGGACGATCGACAGCCGCCGGACCAGCAGGCCGTGCCGGACCAGCAGGTCGTTGTCCCGCTCGGCGTAGCCCCAGGCGCGAACCGCCCGGATGATCACGGAAACCCGCCAGGCCGCGAGCAGCAGCACCAGCGCGAGGGCGGCGGGGAAGGACCAGTGCCCGGTCAGGGCCCACCCGATCAGCAGGCCCACGACCAGGATGGCGAGGCCGACGCCGAGCCGGACCAGCTCGACCCAGATCAGGCTGCGCGAGACCGGCTGCCAGCGGACCGTCCGGGGCCAGGGTTCGAGCGGATCACTCACGGGTCGAGCCTAGGCGATGCGGGCACGGGTTCGACGTCCCGCAGAAAGCCGCGCGCCGTCAGGAAGCCGCCGAGGTGCTCCCGGTGCTCGGCGCAGGCCAGCCAGGTCTTGCGCCGGTCGGGGGTGTGCAGCCGAGGATTGTTCCAGCGCAGCGCCCACCCGGCCGGGGCGCGGCAGCCCCGGGCCGAACAGATCGGCGGCTCGGACTGGGGCGGGGGAAGGTCGGCCACGCGGTCAGTCTACGGACGGGACCGGGGCGGGCGGCCGGGGGAAATCGTCGCGCTCCGGCGCCGGAAGTTTGAGCGCCGGGCGGCCACGGGGGAAGCCGCCCGGCGACGGCTGAATGGTACACACCAACAGCCCCCCTCTGTCCAGCCTGCGCCGGGTGGCGAAGTCGCCACGTCGCCAACCGGGGTTTCCGCCGACCGGCTTCCCGACCGGACGTGCGAGGCTTGGTGCGGCGGTACCCCGCCGGCAGCCGCCGTCCGCGATGGCGGCGACGTCCGGCGCCGGTGGCGTCGACAGCGTCGCCGAGCGGCGACCCCGGTGCGGGGCCGGCGAGCGGTGGCCCCAGACCGCGTGACCCGAAGAAGTTGTGGAGGACCGGTGGCCCAGCCGACCACACCCGACGTTCCGAACCCGTCCGCCGCCGACGGTCACCCGTCGCCGGCGGGGAGCGGCGTACCGCAGGATCCGGCCGGGAGCGGCGTACCGCGGGACCCGGCCGGGAGCGGCGTACCGCGGGACCCGGCCGGCACGGCGCGGCCGGCCGGCCGGGACGTCCCGGCCTCCGGCGGCACCCCGGCGCAGGACGCGACGCTGCTGGAGCGGGCGCTGTTCGAGGTCAAGAAGGTGATCGTGGGCCAGGACCGGCTGGTCGAGCGGATGTTCGTGGCGCTGCTGGCGCGCGGGCACTGCCTGCTCGAGGGCGTGCCGGGGGTGGCCAAGACGCTGGCCGTGGAGACGCTGGCCAAGGTCGTCGGCGGCACGTTCTCCCGGGTGCAGTTCACCCCGGACCTGGTGCCGGCCGACATCGTGGGCACCCGGATCTACCGCCAGTCCAGCGAGAAGTTCGACGTCGAGCTCGGCCCGATCTTCGTCAACTTCCTGCTGGCCGACGAGATCAACCGGGCGCCCGCGAAGGTGCAGTCGGCGCTGCTCGAGGTGATGAGCGAGCGGCAGGTGTCGCTGGGTGGCCAGACCCACCGGGTGCCCGAGCCGTTCCTCGTGATGGCCACGCAGAACCCGATCGAGCAGGAGGGCGTGTACCCGCTGCCGGAGGCGCAGCGGGACCGGTTCCTGATGAAGATCCTGGTCGGCTACCCCACCGACGCCGAGGAGCGGGAGATCGTCTACCGGATGGGGGTCGAGCCCCCCGAGCCGGCGCCGGTCTTCGGCCCCAGCGACCTGCTCGCCCTGCAGCGCAAGGCTGACCGGGTCTTCGTGCACAACGCGCTGGTGGACTACACCGTGCGGCTGGTCCTGGCCACCCGGACCCCGGCCGAGCACGGCATGCCGGACGTCGCGCAGCTGATCCAGTACGGCGCCAGCCCGCGTGCCTCGCTGGGCATCGTGCGGGCGACCCGGGCGCTGGCCATGCTGCGCGGCCGGGACTACGCGCTGCCGCAGGACATCCAGGACATCGCCCCGGACATCCTGCGTCACCGGCTGGTGCTCAGCTACGACGCGCTGGCCGACGACGTACCGGCTGACCAAATCGTCGGCCGGGTGCTCTCCACCATCCCGCTACCGACGGTGACCCCCCGCCAGCAGGCCACCCCGGCGCCCAGCTCCGGCGCGGGCTGGCCCGGGCGGCCGGCGTGAGCCGACCCGGGACCGGCCCGGGCGGTGGGTACGCCGATCCGGCCGGCGGGGCCGCCGGCCGGTCCAACCTCGGGGGCCGGTCCGATCCGGCGGCCGCGACCGGGGATCGCGGAGATCCGGCCGGCGCGACGGGGCGCCGTGCGGAGGCCGTGCTGTCCCGGTTGCAGCTGCTGGTCACCCGCCGGCTCGACGGGCTGTTGCAGGGCGACTACCTCGGCCTGCTGCCGGGGCCGGGCAGCGAGGCCGGCGAGTCTCGGGAGTACCGGCCCGGAGACGACGTACGCCGGATGGACTGGCCGGTGACCGCCCGCACCACGCTGCCGCACGTGCGGCAGACGGTGGCCGACCGGGAGCTGGAGACCTGGCTGGCCGTCGACCTGTCCGCCAGCCTCGACTTCGGCACGGGCCGCTGGCTGAAGCGCGACCTGGTGGTGGCGGCGGTGGCGACCATGGCGCACCTGACGGCCCGGGGCGGCAACCGGGTGGGCGCGGTGGTGGGCACCGGCGCCGCCGGTCCGGCGCCCGGCCCGGCGGCCGGCCGGGTGAGCGGGGTCCGGCGGTTGCCGGCCCGCCCCGGTCGCAAGGAGGCGCAGGGCCTCGTCCGGGCCGTCGCCACCACCCGGATCCGGCCCGGCCGGACCGACCTGGGCGCCCTGGTCAACATGCTCAACTCGCCGCCCCGCCGGCGCGGCATGGCGGTGGTGATCTCGGACTTCCTGGCCCCGCCGGCGCAGTGGGGGCGGGCCGTCCGCAAGCTCGCCGTCCGGCACGACGTGCTGGCGATCGAGGTGGTCGACCCGCGCGAGCTGGAGCTGCCGGACGTCGGCGTGCTCGAGCTGGTTGATCCGGAGACCGGCGACCTGCACGAGGTGCAGACCGCCGACCCGAAGCTACGCCGCCGGTACGCCGAGGCCGCCTCGGCGCAGCGGACGGCGATCGCCACCGAACTGCGCGCCGCGGGGGCAGCGCATCTACGGTTGCGTACCGATTCCGACTGGCTTCTGGACACGGTGCGGTTCGTCGCGGCACAGCGCCACGCCCGCACCAGGGGGACCACACGATGATCCGTTTTCTCCAACCGTGGTGGCTACTGGCCGTGCTGCCGGTGCTCGCCCTGGCCGGGGTGTACGTCTGGCGCCAGCTGCACCGGCGCAGCTATGCGATGCGGTTCACGAACGTCGAGCTGCTGCGCTCCCTCGCGCCGAAGGGACTCGGTTGGCGGCGGCATGCCTCGGCGGGCGCGTTCCTGCTCAGCCTGCTCGTGCTCGCCACCGGCCTGGCCCGGCCCTCGATCGACGAGCGGCGGCCGCTGGAGCGCGCCACCATCATGCTGGCGATCGATGTGTCGCTGTCGATGCAGGCCGACGACGTGGCGCCGACCCGGCTGCAGGCCGCGCAGGAGGCGGCCAAGCAGTTCGTGGCGGAGCTGCCGCCGACCTTCAACCTGGGTCTCGTGTCGTTCGCCAAGTCGGCCAACGTGCTGGTCCCGCCCGGCAAGGACCGTACGGCGGTGGTGGAGGCCATCGACGGACTCTCGCTCGCCGAGGCCACGGCCACCGGCGAGGCGGTCTTCACCTGCCTGGACGCCATCCGGTCGGTGCCGGCCGACGGGGCTCAGGGGCCGCCGCCGGCGCGCATCGTCCTGCTCTCCGACGGGTACCGCACCTCGGGCCGCTCCATCGAGGAGGCGGGGTCGGCGGCCCAGGACGCGAACGTGCCCGTGTCGACAATCGCCTTCGGCACCGACGGTGGCGAGGTGGACATCGCCGGGCAGCAGCAGCGGGTGCCGGTGGACCGGCTCTCGCTGGCCCAGCTCGCCGAGACGACCCAGGGCTTCTTCTACGAGGCCGCGTCGGTGAGTGAGCTGAAGAAGGTGTACCAGGACATGGGCAGCTCGATCGGCTTCCGGACCGAGCCGCGCGAGGTCACCCAGTGGTACGCGGGGATCGCCCTGCTACTGGCCTTGGTCGCCGCGGCCATGAGTCTGCTGTGGACCTCACGGCTGCCGTGACCGGAGTCGATCGCGCAGTTGTGGTGGGTGGGTCGGGGTGTGCGGCGCAGCGGCGCTCGCTCAGTGGGTGGCGCCGACCAGGACGAAGAGGTAGACGACCCAGACGGCGGCGAGGGTGAAGCCCAGCGGGGCGGCGTAACGGTGCATGGCGACTCTCCGAAGGCGACAGACACGCGGGAACGAGGACTGGAGCGGGGAGAAATCGCGACCGGGTGAACCGCCGGACGACACGCCCGGAACGGCCCTGGCGTTTCGGCCGGGTCCCGGGCGGTGCGTGGCGGTGTAGCGGGGTCAGCTCAGGCTGGCGACGGCTCAGCGGGGCGGACCGGCGACCCGGCCACGACTAGGAGGATCGCTATCTCGCACAGCGATCACCTCCACTGGTCGGCCGGGCGGGAAGATCCACGAGAATCGTACACCCGCCGAAGCCGCCCGGCGTGCCCGCCCCGACCGTGCTTCCGGGCGAGGGCGCCGAGCAGGAGTGCCAGGGCGGCGGCGAAGACCGGCAGCCAGCACGCGCGCGCGGTTAGCCAGCCGGTGCCCGTGGGTGGGGTGTGCAGGCCGGGTACGGCGTGCCCGCCGGCCAGCCAGAGCCCGGCCAGGGTCACCAGGATCAGCGCGCTCTGATGGGTCAGGAAGATCGGCAGCGCGAGCCGGTTGAGCGCGCGCACCGGCCGCCACCAGCGGGGCCGGGCGAGCAGCCGGTTCAGCGCCGGGCGCAGCAGCACGGCCAGCCCGACCTGGGCGAGCGCCAGCGCCACGGTCGCCGACGACGGCGGGTCCAGGTTCGACCGTCCGGCGCCGGGGATGCCGACGGCGCTGTCCGGGTAGCCGGCCAGGCCCACCAGCGCCACCAGGGCCAGCAGGCCGGCGCCGGCGAGCGCGGCGCCGGCTACCGGGCCGCGCAGCCGACCGCGGGCGGCCGCCGCCCCGAGCAGGTACGGCACCGCCCACGCCGCGGTCAGCGTCAGCGGCAGGGTGTACGCGCCCGGATGGGCGTCCGAGGCGATCACCGCGGCCAGCGGCGGCGACGCGGCCAGCGGGCCCCACCGGTCGACGCACCGGTCCAGCACGGGCGTGGCAGCGGTGAGCGCCAGCAGCGGGACGAGGAACCACAGCGGGCTGGCCACCAGCCGGCCGACCGTCTCGACGGTGCCGTCCGGGGCGCCGGCGGCCAGGCCGAGCACCAGGGCGGCCGTCCAGACGGCCGCGAAGGCGGCCAGCGGGCCGCCGAGCCGGCGCAACCGGCTCGCCAGCCAGCCCCGGTACCGGCCGCGGCCGGCCGAGCCGGCTTGGGCCGGCTGTCCCCGGGAGCCAGCCCGACCAACCCGGCCCGCCCGGCCAGCCCGGCCCGCCCGGCCAGCCCGGCCCGCCCGGCCAGCCGGGCCAGCCGGTTCAGCCCGGCCAGCCCGGCCGGGTCGGGCCGTCCAGGCGCGGGTGGCGGCGAAGCCGGCCACGAAGAAGAACAGGCCGAGCGTCTGGGGCAGCCAGCTGAGCGGGGCCAGGGCCGGCATCGCCCGCAGCGGGCTGTCGGCCACGAGATCGCCGTCGGGGGTGAGCACCAGCGCGGTGACCAGCCAGTGCCCGAGCACCACGCCGGCCATCGCGAGCGCCCGCACCCCGTCCACGGCCCGGTCCCGGCCATCCGGCGGGGCCGCCGGGCCCAGCGAGGTCGCCGGGCCCAGCGAGGTCGCCGGGCCCAGCGAGGCCGCCGGGCAGACCGCCCGGCCCAGCGAGGCCGCCGGGCCGATCGGCGGGCCAAGCGGGGCGGCCGGGCCGGGTGGGGCGGCCGGGCCGGGCGGGGCGGCCGGCGGGGCCGGTGGGCCGGGCTGGCGGACCGAGGTGCTCACCGGACCGCCTCCGCCCGTAGCACCAGCGCGGCCAGCGCGCGGACGGTGCCGGTGCCCGGCGCGAGGTAACCGTCGTGCCCCGGCACGCCGTCGGTGGGCAGCCGACGCGCGCCGAACCGGGCCGAGCCGGGGCGTACGCCGTGGCCCAGGTCGCCCAGCCGGAGCTGCGGGATCTGGCGCACCCAGTCGTCCGGCGCCTCGGCCGCCCACACCCGGGCCGGGGTGTGCAGCGAGGCCGCCGTGTCCACGCCCGTCCCGATCCCGCCCAGCGTCACCAGGTCGGTCACCTGGCGGGGCAGGCGCGCGGCGGCCAGCCCCACCACCAGCGCGCCGTAGCTGTGTCCGACCAGGGTGACGGCGGCGTGCGGGCGGAGCGCGGCCAGGTCCGCCGCGAACGCGGCCAGCCGCGCCGCGCCGCCGCGGGCGCGTTCCGGGCGGGCCGCCGCCAGGCCCAGCCCCTCCGGTGGGTCGTAGCCCAGCCAGGCCACCACGGCCACCCGGGCGGCCGGATCGGTGGCCCGCAGGGCGGCGTACACCGTCCGGGCCTGCCGGGCCGGCGCCCGGCCCGGCACCCCGCCGAGGCCGCGGTCGAAGTCGCGCAGCGTGGTGGCCACGCCGGGCACCAGCACCACGATCCGGTCGGCGTGGTCGAGGTCGCCGACGGCCTCCACGGCCAGCCCGTCCCCGGCCGGATCGAAGGCCAGGAACCGTCGGCCCGTCCCGGCCCATTCCGCGTACGGCGGCCCGGCCGCCACCATGGCGGCGGCGCTGCGCCGGTACGCGACGTCGAACGCCACCGCCGGCGCCGGCGCCGGCCCGGCGGTCACCGGCGCCGGGGCCAGCAGCCCCGCGGCGAGCAGCGTGGCCAGCGCGCCGCCGGAGAAAAGTTGACGGATCATGTCGTACCCCCTCGGTCGGTGGAACCGAAGGGTGCGCGGGCGGCCGGTCTGCGCGGATCAACCCGCGGCGGGATCCGGCGCCGGTACCGGGGGGCTACTCGCCGGCGGCGACCAGGCCCGACTCGTACGCCAGCACGACGGCCTGGGCCCGGTCCCGCAGGTGCAGCTTGCCCAGCACCCGCCCGACGTGGGTCTTCACGGTCTGCTCGGCCACCACCAGCTCGGCGGCGATCTCGGCGTTGGACCGGCCGCGCGCGATCAGCCGCAGCACCTCGGTCTCCCGGGCGGTGAGCGCGGCCAGCGAGACCGGGCGCGGCCGGTCGGGCCGGGGCCGGGCGGCGAACTCGGCGATCAGCCGGCGGGTCACCGCGGGGGCCAGCAGCGCGTCGCCGGCGGCCACCACCCGGACCGCGTGCACCAGGTCGGCGGCCGGGGCGTCCTTGAGCAGGAAGCCGCTGGCGCCCGCCCGCAGCGCGTCGTAGACGTAGTCGTCCAGGTCGAAGGTGGTGAGGATGAGCACCCGCGGCCGCTCGCCGCGGCCGTCGCCGACCAGCTGCCGGGTGGCGGCCAGGCCGTCCAGGACCGGCATCCGGATGTCCATGAGCACCACGTCCGGGTCCAGCCGGCGGGCCGCCGCCACCGCCTCGGCGCCGTTCGCCGCGTCCCCCACCACCAGCAGGTCGGGTTGGGCCGCGAGCAGCGCCCCGAAGCCCTGCCGGACCATGGCCTGGTCGTCCGCGATCAGCAGCTTGATCATCGGTCACCCTCCGGTTCGTACGGTAGGCGGGCGTGCACCACGAAGCCCTCGCCGGTCGGTCCGGCGCTGAACGCGCCGCCCAGCAGGACCGCCCGCTCCCGCATCCCGGTGAGGCCGTGACCGGCCGCCCCGGGCCGCGCCGCCGGGCCGGCGTGGGCGTTGTCGACCCGTACCTCCAGCTCCGCGCCGGTGGCGCGGACCGCGAGCCGCACCGGCGCTCCGGGCGCGTGCCGGGCCGCGTTGGCCACCGCCTCCTGGATGATCCGGTACGCGGCCAGCTGCACCGGCGCGGGGACCGCCGGCCGGTCCGGCGCGTCCGGTACGGGCAGCGGCCCGGCGAGCTCGACGGTCATCCCCGCGCGCCGGGCGCCGGCCAGCAGCTCGGGGAGTTCGGCGAGGCCGGGTTGGGGCGCGGTCTGCGGGCCGCTGTCGGCGTTGCGCAGCACGCCCAGCAGCCGGCGCATGTCGGTGAGCGCCTCCCGGGCGGAGCCGGCGATCGCCCCGAACTCGGCCCGGGCCGGGTCGGGCAGGGCGTCCAGCCGGTACGGCGCGGTTTCGGCCTGCACGGCGATCATCGACATGTGGTGCGCCACCACGTCGTGCAGCTCCCGGGCGATCCGGGCGCGTTCCTCCAGGACCGCCCGGCGGGCCTTCTCCAGCTCGCTCAGCTCGGTCTGCTCGGCCAGCGCCGCGCCGGACTGCCGGGTGCGCCGGATCAGGCCGCCGACCACCAGCAACAGCACCACCAGCACGATGACCCCGACGACGTTGTTGGCGTCCACCAGGGCCACGACGGGGACCAGCGTGATGCCGCCGATCCAGGGCAGCAGCGGCCAGTCCACCCGCAGCGCCACCACGGCGAGCACGAGCAGCCCGATGAGGACCAGGGCCGGGTTCCACGGCCACGACGCGCGGGCCGGCGCGTTGAAGGTGCACAGCGCCAGCGCCAGGATCAGCAGCCGCCAGGCCAGCAGCGGGCGGCGCCGCAGCGCCGCCAGCGGCGCCACGGTGAGCCCGGCGAAGAGGATGGCGATGACCAGCGGCAGCGCCCGGTCGTGCTCCTCGGCCAGCGTGATGGCGAAGATGATGCCCACGGCCAGGATGCCGGTCGGGCCCGCGTAGCGGCGGACCGCCGGAGGTCCGGGCAGCGGCCGGGCCGGCGGGTAGTCCGGGCCGGCCAGCGTGCGCAGCAGCGCCGCGACCGGGGGAGGGAGGTTCACCGTCCGGAGCGTACGGTCCGGGACCGGTCCCGGCGTCCCACCGTGGCGTGATCCACGGCGTCATACCGGCGTGGTACGCCCTGGTTAGCGCCTACCGGTCGGTAGCGCCTAGTCTCCATCGCGACCGTCCGCACGATCACGAGGAGCAGCCGTGGCCCGAACTGTGCTGGTGACCGGTGGCAACCGGGGGATCGGCCTGGCCATCGCCAACGCGTTCGCCAAGCAGGGCGACCGGGTGGCCGTGACGCACCGCGGCAGCGAGGTTCCGGAGCACCTGTTCGGGGTCCGGTGCGACATCACCGACTCGGCCGCCGTGGACGCGGCCTTCGCCGCGGTGGAGGCGGAACTGGGCCCGGTGGAGGTGCTGGTGGCCAACGCCGGCGTCACCGCCGACACGCTGCTGATGCGGATGTCCGACGAACAGTTCACCGGGGTGGTGGACACGAACCTCACCGGCGCGTTCCGCTGCGCCAAGCGGGCGGCCACCAAGATGCTGCGGGCCCGCTGGGGTCGGATGATCTTCATCTCCTCGGTGGTCGGCCTGTACGGGTCGGCCGGGCAGGTCAACTACGCGGCCAGCAAGGCGGGCCTGGTCGGGGTGGCCCGCTCGATCACCCGGGAACTCGGCGGCCGCAACATCACCGCCAACGTGGTGGCGCCGGGCTTCATCGACACCGACATGACCGCCGAGCTGCCCGAGCAGCGCCGGGCGGAATACCTGAAGGCCATCCCGGCGGCCCGGTTCGCCGCGCCGGACGAGGTCGCCGGCGTGGTGACCTGGCTGGCCAGCGACGCGGCCGGGTACATTTCCGGCGCCGTCATCCCGGTCGACGGCGGCCTCGGCATGGGCCACTGACGTATCCCCTTCCCGGCAAACGACAACGAAAGGGTCGCGTACGTGTCTGGACTGCTGGCCGGTAAGCGGCTGCTGGTAACCGGCGTTCTCACCGACGCCTCGATCGCGTTCTCGGTGGCCAAGCTGGCTCAGGAGAACGGGGCGACGGTCGTGCTCACCGGCTTCGGCCGGATGTCGCTGGTGGAACGGATCGCCAAGCGACTGCCGGAGCCGCCGCCGGTGATCGAGCTGGACGTCACCGACCCCGAGCACCTGGCCGCGCTGGCCGACCGGGTCCGGGAGCACGTCGACGGGCTGGACGGGGTGGTGCACTCGATCGGGTTCGCGCCGCAGAGCTGCCTGGGCGGCGGGTTCCTGGACGCGCCGTGGGAGGACGTGGCCAAGGCCGTGCAGGTCTCCACGTACTCGTACAAGTCGCTGGCCATGGCCGCGCTGCCGCTGATGGGCTCGGGCGGTTCGGTGGTGGGCCTCACCTTCGACGCCACCAAGGCCTGGCCGGTGTACGACTGGATGGGCGTGGCCAAGGCCGGGCTGGAGTCCGCCTCCCGCTACCTCGCGCTGCACCTGGGCAAGCAGGGAATCCGCAGCAACCTGGTCTCGGCCGGACCGCTGCGCACCATGGCCGCCAGGTCGATCCCCGGGTTCGAGCAGTTCGAGGACGCCTGGGCCAACCGGGCGCCGCTGGGCTGGGACCTCACCGACGCCGAGCCGGCCGCCCGGGCGGTGCTCGCGCTGCTCTCCGACTGGTTCCCGGCCACCACGGGCGAGATCGTGCACGTCGACGGCGGCTACCACGCGCTCGGCGCCTGAAAGGACGAACCCTCCGGGGGCGCTTCGGCGCAGCACGCGCCGCCGGAGGGTTCGCTGGGGCCCTTCCTAACGCCCTGGCGGGCCGGGTAACGCAGCTAACACCGGGCCGCCGTTCGCCGGTCACCACCGGCGGGGAAAATGGCGGCATGGCGTACGACGCAGTGCTGCTGGTCTCGTTCGGCGGACCGGAACGTCCCGAGGACGTCCTGCCGTTCCTGACCAACGTGACCCGGGGCCGGGGCGTGCCGCCCGAGCGGCTGGCCGAGGTGGCCGAGCACTACCAGCATTTCGGCGGGGTGTCGCCGATCAACCAGCAGAACCGCGAGCTGCTGGCCGCGCTGCGCGGCGAGTTCGCCGAGCACGGCCTCGACCTGCCGCTCTACTGGGGCAACCGCAACTGGCACCCCATGCTCGCGGACACCGTGGCGCAGATGCGCGACGACGGGATCCGGTCCGCCCTGGCGTTCGTCACCAGCGCGTACGGGGGGTACTCCTCCTGCCGGCAATATCAGGAGGACCTCGCGCTGGCCCGGTCGGCCGTCGGCTCGACCGCGCCGGTGATCGACAAGCTGCGCCAGTTCTGGGACCACCCCGGCTTCGTCCGGCCGCACGCCGACGCCGTACGGGACGCGCTCGCGACGCTCGGTCCCACCGGGCCGGACACCACCCGGCTGGTCTTCACCGCGCACTCCGTGCCGACCTCCATGGCCGCCACGGCCGGGCCGGAGGGCGGCCGGTACGAGGCCCAGCTGCGCGAGACTGCCGCGCTGGTGGCCGCGGCGGCCGGCACCGACCTGCCCTATGACCTGGTGTGGCAGAGCCGGTCCGGGCCGCCGCAGGTGCCGTGGCTGGCGCCGGACATCAACGATCACCTGGCGGCCCTGGCCGCCGACGGCATCGGCAAGGTCGTGGTGAGCCCCATCGGGTTCGTCTCCGACCACCTCGAGGTGGTGTGGGACCTGGACACCGAGGCGGCCGACACCGCCAAGCGCCTCGGCCTGGACTACGTGCGGGCGGCCACCCCGGGCACCGATCCGCGGTTCGTGACGATGATCAGGGAGCTGGTCGAGGAACGCCTGACCCCGGCCGGGGCCGGGGTGGCGGCCGATCGCTGCCGGTTGGGTACGCTGCCGGCCTGGGACTTCTGCCCGGCCGGCTGCTGCGTGCCGGCCCGGCGGCGCTGACCGGGCCGGCCGAGCGGGCCCGTTCAGCGCTCGGCAGGGCACGGCCCGGTCACGGCGACCGGTCGACGCCAACCGGTCGACCAGGCCGGCAGCCACCGACCCGACAACCCCCCGACCCGACCACCCCCGATCGATCAGACACCCCCGACGGCGAGGACGACACGATGAGGGACCGCAAGCCCGTCGAGAGCTGGCTCACCGACATGGACGGGGTGTTGGTGCACGAGGGCCAGCCGGTGCCGGGCGCACCCGAGTTCATCAGCCGGTTGCGCGGCTCCGGCAAGCGCTTCCTGGTGCTGACGAACAACTCCATCTACACCCCCCGCGACCTGCAGGCCCGGCTGACCCGGATGGGTTTCGACGTGCCCGAGGAGTCGATCTGGACCGCGGCGCTCGCCACCGCGCAGTTCCTGGCCGACCAGCGGCCCGGCGGCACGGCGTACGTCATCGGTGAGGCCGGGCTGACCACCGCCATGCACGCGGTCGGCTACATCCTGTCCGACTTCTCGCCGGACTACGTGGTGCTGGGCGAGACCCGCACCTACAGCTTCGAGGCGATCACCAAGGCCGTCCGGCTGATCGACGCGGGCGCGCGGTTCATCTGCACGAACCCGGATCCGACCGGCCCGTCCGCCGAGGGCGCCCTGCCGGCGGCCGGGTCGGTGGCCGCGATGATCTCGAAGGCCACCGGCGTCGAGCCGTACTTCGTCGGCAAGCCGAACCCGATGATGATGCGGTCGGCGCTGAACACCATCGAGGCGCACTCGGAGACCACCGCGATGATCGGCGACCGGATGGACACCGACATCCTCTGCGGGCTGGAGGCGGGCCTGGAAACCGTGCTCGTGCTGACCGGGATCAGCAGCCGGGCCGAGGCCGAGCGCTACCCGTACCGGCCGTCCCGGATCATCGGGTCGGTGGCCGACCTGATCGACGAGATCTGAGCCGGCGCCGGGGCTGCGCCCCTCAACCAGGCTCCGGGGCTGCGCCCCGCAACCGGCTCAGGGGCGCAGCGGGGCGTTGCAGGCGGCCACCAGCGCCCGCCGGCAGGCGGCGGTGAGCGGCCGCAGCGCGGCGTCGCGCTGCTGCGCCTCGTACCCGTTGACCGCGCCGCCGGGCGCGGCGTGCTCGGCCAGCGCCAGCATGCGATCCAGCACCGACGCCCGGGCGAACAGCCGGCGGGAGCGCGGGTCGAAGCCCGGGGGCAGGTCGGCGCAGCTGTCCGGGCGGCGCAGCGCGGCGAGCGCGCCGCCCAGCTCGGGCCGCCAGGCCGCCACGTCGAGCCGGGTCAGCGCGGCGGTCGCCTCGGCCAGCGCGGTGGCCAGCTCGGCCTCCGCCTCGGCCGCGCCGGGGTCGGCCAGCGCCGCGGCCGCGGCCTCGGGCGGCAGCGGGTAGACCCGCCACAGCACCGTCTCGAAGGTCATGCCGGAGCCGGACGTGTGGCTGCGTACCTCCGGGATGAACCCGAGCTGGCCGGCCACGACGGCCTCGCCGGCCAGCAGCGCCGCGCCGGCGAACGGCCCGGGCCCGGGCAGGCCGCGCGGGTCGCCGGGCACCGGCAGCACCAGCCGGACCTGGTCGGCCGGGGTGCGGGACAACGCCGGGAGCGCTTCCGCCAGCGGTACGTCGGTCCAGGTCCCCGGCGCGTCGGCGACCAGGTGTTCCTCGCCGGCGGCGATCTCGGCGGCCACCTCGTCGTACGGGACCAGGCCGGCCCGCCACGCGCGCACCCAGGCGACGAACCGGCTGGACCGGCGCGGAGCCAGCGTTGCCGCGTCCGTTGGAGCAGACATGCAGGCAAGGGTACGTGGTCGGCCCGGCCGCTGTCTCTTCCCGCGCGCGTGTGCCCGCTCCCATGCCGCTGACGCCGTAACCGGCGTGTCGGCGCGGCCGTCGGCGGCGTGTCCACGTGGCCGGTGGCGGCGTGTCGGCGTGGCCGGTGGCGGCGCGTCCACGTGGCCGGTGGTGGCGTGTCGGCGTGGCCGCTGAGCCGGCAGCCGCTACCGTCGCGTCGCATGGGGAGGAGATACGGCGAGGACGTGCTGGCCGGGGACTGGCGGCGACGCCGGGTGACGCCCGAGGTGGACGCCGAGCCCGACCTCGTGGTGGAGGATGCCGATTCGGGGTTCTGCGGCGCGGTTGTCGGGTTCGAGGCCGGCGCGGTGGTGCTGGAGGATCGGCACGGGCGGCGGCGCAACTTTCCGCTGCTGCCCGCGGCGTTCCTGCTGGACGGTGCGCCGGTGACGCTTCGCCGGCCGACCGCCGGGCCGGTGCCGGCGGCCCGGCGGCGGACCGCGTCGGGATCGGTCGCCGTGGACGGTGTGCGGGCCCGGGTGGCGCAGGCGAGCCGGATCTGGGTCGAGGGTGTGCACGACGCGGCGCTGGTCGAGCGGATCTGGGGCGACGACCTGCGCATCGAGGGCATCGTGGTGGAGCCGCTGGACGGCATCGACGAGCTGGCGAGCCGGGTACGGGAGTTCGGTCCCGGGCCGCGTCGCCGGCTCGGTGTGCTGGTCGACCACCTCGTCCCGGGTTCCAAGGAGAGCCGGATCGTCGCGGCCGTCACCTCGCCGGATGTGCTGGTCACCGGGCATCCGTACGTGGACGTGTGGCAGGCCGTGCGGCCGTCGGCGCTGGGCATCCGGGCCTGGCCGGTGGTGCCGCCCGGCCGGCCGTGGAAGGAGGGCGTCTGCGCCGCCCTGGGCGTGGCCGAGCCCGCCGCCATGTGGCGGCACATCCTGTCCCGGGTGGACACGTTCGCGGACGTGGAGACGCCGCTGATCAACGCCATGGAACGGCTCATCGACTTCGTCACCGTCCCGCCGGAGTGACGCCGCCGGCCGGCGCCGTGCCGGCGCGGGCCGCCCGCCACGCGGGCGTCACCCTCCCGGCGGGCCCGCGTCGGCCGGAGTGCTCAGTGGCCGGTCCGGTCCGGTGCTTCGGCCAGCAGCCGCCGCAGCTCGCCGAGCGGTCGCGGCCGGCCGTACCGATAGCCCTGACCGTGCGGGCAACCGATGGCCGCCACGGCCTCGTGCTGGGCGTCCGTCTCCACCCCTTCGGCCACCACCCCGAGGCCGAACGCGTCGGCCAGCCGGCGGATCATTTCCACTGTGGCGTACGCGCGGCGGTCGGCGTCGTCCAGCCGCCGGACGAACGACCGGTCTATCTTGAGCTCGGTGGCCGGGATGCGGTGCAGGTAGCTCAGCGCCGAGTAGCCGGTGCCGAAGTCGTCGATGGCGATCCGCACCCCCAGCGCGCGCAGTTGACCGAGCCGGTCCAGCACGGCGTCGGTGCCCTCGATGAGCGCCGACTCGGTCAGCTCCAGCGTCAGTGAGCCGGGCGGCAGGCCGGCCGCGTCGGTGGCGTCGGCGACGGTTGCCGTGAGGTCGGCCCGGCGCAGGTGCCCGGCCGACACGTTGACCGCCACGGCGGTGCCGGCGGCCAGGTCCTGCCAGTCGGCCGCGGCCCGGCAGGCGGACCGGATCACCCACCGGTCCACCGCGAGGATCAGCCCGGTCTCCTCGGCCAGCGGCAGGAACCGGTCGGGCCGCAGCAGGCCGTGCCGGGGATGCCGCCACCGCACCAGCGCCTCGGCCCCGCGTACCGCGCCGGTGCACAGGTCCACGATGGGCTGGAACTCCAGCTCGAGCTGGTCGGTGTCCCGGACGGCGCGGCGCAGGTCGGCGATGAGCTCGGCCCGGCCCACGGCGGCCTCCCGCAGCGCGGGCGTGCAGATCCGGTACGCGGACTTGCCGGCCGCCTTGGCCGCGTACATCGCGATGTCGGCGTCCCGCAGCAGGTCGGTGTGGCCCAGGTGCTGCGGCCCGTACTGGGCGATGCCGATGCTGGCCGTGGGGCTGTGCGTCCCGTCGGCCGTCGAGCCGGCCCCGCCGAGCGCGCCGAGCAGGCGCTGGGCCAGTCGCTCCGGCTCCTGCCCGCCGGGCCGTCGGTCCTCCTCGGCCCGACCGCCCTCGTCGGCCGGACCGCGCTCCTCGGCCCGACCGCGCTCCTCGGCCCGACCGCGCTCCTCGGCCCGACCGCGCTCCTCGGCCCGACCGCCCTCCAGCAGGACCGCGAACTCGTCCCCGCCGATCCGGGCGACCGTCCCGGCGTCGCCGATCACCGCCCGCATCCGGGCCGCCACGCTGGTCAGCAGGCTGTCGCCACTGGCGTGCCCGAAGCGGTCGTTGACCTGCTTGAACCCGTCCAGGTCGAGCAGCAGGATGGCGACCGGGCGCCGGCCCCGGATCGACCGGCGCAGCTGCCGGGTGAACTGGAGCCGGTTGGGCAGCCCGGTGAGCTGGTCGGCGTACGCGAGCTGGCGCAGCCGCTCGGCCAGGTTGGTGGTCTCGTACGCGGCCAGGCCCTGCCGGATGGCCAGCACGGCCAGCAGGGCGGTGCCGGCCGCGAAGACCGGCGGGGGCAGCGGCTCGTCGTGGCGGCGGGCCAGCACCAGCGCCACCACGGCCCCGCCCACCGGCAGGTACGGCAGGGCCAGCCGCCACCAGGGCAGCGTTCGGGCCTCGGCGTCCGGCTCGGCGGCGTCGAGCCCGGCGGGCGCGGGGAACCGGGTGGCCACGGCGATCAGCAGGTAGCTGAGCGGCCAGCACACCGCGACCGGCCGGCCGGGCAGGAACGTGCCGCGGGCGACCAGGGCCACGTACGCGGTGTCGGCCACCGCCCGGATCGCCAGCGCGGCCCCGATGGCCGACAGCGGGCGCCAGACCGGCCGGAGCGGTCCGCTCACCGCCACCAGGACGGTCAGCTGCATGATGTCGAGCATCGGGTAGAACAGCCCGAAGGCGCGCTGCGGATCGGCCAGCGGCGCCTCGGCCACGTCGCGCAGCACGATCATCCAGCCCACCGGCACGAGGGACAGCCCCACGATGACGCCGTCGAGCACAACGCGCAGCCGACCGACCGCGGTGGAGGGCCCCGACACGCAGCTGAGCAGGGCGGCCGTCCCGGAGACGATGCCGGCCACGAAGATCGACCCGACCGCGATGTTGTTGGGCAGTCCCTCCCGCCCGATGAGCCGGGCCACCGTCCAGGAGATCCGGCCCAGCGCGGCGAGCGCCATGGTGAGCGCCATCAGCAGCCAGAACCGGCGCAGCCGCAGCGGGTGCCGGCGCGCCGCACCGAGGCAGCAGCCGGCCGCGATGGCCGCCACCAGGGTCGCGGTGGCGTCGGTGGCGCCCGGCCCGGCGGGCAGGCCCAGCACCAGCCAGCCTGCCTCGGCGAGCAGCACGGCGCCGCCCAGGCCGATGGCCAGCGGCGCCGCCGTCCGGGCGGCGCGGCCGGCCCGGCCGGGCGGCCCGGACGGCCCCGGCTGGGTCCTCGACAGCGACGCGATCGGCTCGCCTTCCGTTACGTTCCGGTGCGCTCCGGCGCGCATCCGTGCGTCCCCGCCCGCGCGGCACCGTCGCACCGATCGATGACGGTGTACGGGACGGCAAGCTAGCACAGCGGCCCGCGCGCACCGGCGCGGGCGCGCCGCCCCGGCGCCGAGCCCGTTACTCGACCCGGTCGGGATCCCTGGTGAAGACGAACGTGGCGATGTCCACAGTGTCCGGACGGCCGGCCGCGTCCCGGCGTACCGTCAGGATCTCGCCGTCGTTCTGGCCGGTGTGGCAGCGCCAGCGGTCGGCGCCGGCGCGGGTGAACCGCCACGCCGGGCGGCCCGGCGGCGCGAACACCAGCTCGCCATCCCAGCTGACCTCGTATTCCCGGCCCATCCACCACCAGCGGCCGAGCAGGTCGGCCACGTCGTCGGGGGCGGCGCCGGCCGGCCGCCAGGGCTCGGTCGGGGCCGGCGGGTCGGCGTCCAGGACCAGGTCGAGGATCTCGACGCCCAGCTGGCCCAGGTGGCCCTCGCGCAGCCCGTAGCAGTTGGCGTAGCCGACCACGCCGGTGCGGGACGGCCGGTGCACGCTGATGGTGGCCACGTAGCCGGGCATCGAGCCGCCGTGCCCGGCGTACACCCGGTCGCCGGAGCGAGCCAGCTCGATGCCGAGGCCGTGCCCGTGCGCCCAGGTGTCGGGCTCGCTCATGATCACCGGCAGGCACATCTCGGCGAGGGTTTCCGGGGCCAGGACCGCCGGGTCCGGGTCGGCCAGGAACGCCGCCCACCGGGCCAGGTCCGCGGTGGTGGACCAGAGCTGGCCGGCCGGCGCCATCGCGCCGGTGTCGGTCCGCGGCTCCTCGCGCAGCGTGCCGTTCCACGGGTGTACGACGTACCCGCGGGCGAACGGCTCGGTGGCCTGGTACGTCGTGCGGGTCATGCCCAGCGGTTCGAGCAGTCCGGAGCGCACCTGCGCCCACCAGGACGCGCCGGTGAGCCGTTCGAGCGCCCCGCCCAGCAGCCCGTACGCCAGGTTGGAGTAGTGGTAGACGGTCTGCGGCCGGTGGGCGAGCTTCTCCGGGGTGAGCCCGGCCACCAGGCCGGCCAGGTCGGGGCCGTCGACCCGCTCCCACCAGCCGTCGGAGTCGGGTTCGCGCTGGAGCCCGGACGCGTGCCCGAGCAGCTGCCGCAGGGTGACCGCGCCGACCGGGGTGCCGGGCAGGTGCTTCTCCAGCGGGTCGTCCAGGGCCAGCCGGCCGGCGTCGCGCAGCCGCAGCACGAGGGCGGCGGTCATCGTCTTGCTGATCGAGCCGATCCGGTACTGGGTGTCCGGGTCCGGCGCCGGGGCCGTGCCGGCGGCGGCCACGTGCGCGAGCCGGCCGTCCCGCACCACGCCGAGGATGAGCGACGGGGCCGCGCCGGCGGCCTGGGCCGCGGCGATCCGGGCATCGACCCGGCTGGTGGTCTCCGCCTGCAACATCCGGCCTCCCGGTTCGCCCGGCCGGCGGCGCCGGCGTTCCGGCCAACCCTATCGTGATCTTCACAAGTACCCGAGGGTGCGCGAACGTGACACCATTGGGTCATGGAACCGCTGCTGTGGATCGTCTTGGGCGCCGCGCTGGCGATCGCCGAGATCTTCACCACGACGCTGTTCCTGATCATGTTTGCCATCGGCGCGTTCGCGGCCGCCGGCGCGGCCGCGCTGGGCGCCCCGGTGGCGGTGCAGGCGCTGGTGTTCGCGGTGGTGTCGGCGCTGACCGTGGCGCTCGGCCGGCCATCCCTGCGGCGGCGGTTGCTCGACGACGACGGCCCGGCGCGGTCGTTCGGCGCGGCGGCCATCGAGGGGGAGCGGGCGCTCGTGCTGGAACGGGTGGACGCCGACAGCGGCCAGGTGAAGATCGACGGCGAGTTGTGGAGCGCCCGTTCCTTCGACGCGACCCAGGTGTTCCAGCCCGGGGAGCGGGTGCGTGTGATCGAGGTGCGGGGCGTGACCGCCCTGGTTTGGCGGGATGACTTCTCCGCGTCCGGTGAGCTACCCGAATCTTAAGAGGTGGGTGTGATGGGGACTGTGATCGCGGTGCTGCTCGGCGCCGTGGCCCTGATAGTGGTGATAACGCTGATCCGTGCCGTGCGGATCGTTCCGCAACAGCGGATGGACGTGGTCGAGCGGCTCGGCAAGTACAAGCGGACCCTCAGCCCCGGGCTGAACCTGCTGGTGCCGTTCGTTGACGCCGTACGGACCAAGGTCGACATGCGCGAGCAGGTGGTCAGCTTCCCGCCGCAGCCGGTGATCACCTCGGACAACCTGGTGGTCTCCATCGACACCGTGCTTTATTTCAAGGTGGTCGACCCGGTCCGGGCGACGTACGAGATCTCCAACTTCCTCCAGGCGATCGAGCAGCTGACCGTCACCACGCTGCGGAACGTGATCGGCTCGCTGGACCTGGAGCGGGCGCTGACCAGCCGCGAGGAGATCAACCGGCACCTGTCCGTGGTGCTGGACGAGACCACCGGCCGGTGGGGCGTCAAGGTCACCCGGGTCGAGATCAAGGCCATCGAGCCGCCGCCCAGCATCCGTGACTCGATGGAGAAGCAGATGCGGGCCGAGCGGGACCGGCGGGCCGCCATCCTGAACGCCGAGGGTCACAAGCAGTCGCAGATCCTCACGGCCGAGGGCGAGAAGCAGGCCGCGGTGCTGCGCGCCGACGGTGACCGGCAGGCCCGCATCCTGCAGGCCGAGGGTCAGGCCAAGGCGATCCGGACGGTGTTCGACGCCATCCACACCGCCAACCCGAGCCAGAAGGTGCTGGCCTACCAATACCTTCAGGCGCTGCCGCAGATCGCGGCCGGCTCGGCCAACAAGATGTGGATCGTCCCGGCCGAGCTGACCAAGGCCCTGGAGGGGCTGGGCGGCGCGCTCGGCGGGTTGAGCCGGACCGCCGACGACGCGCCGGCCGCGAACATCGACTCCGGCGCCGTCGAGCGGGAGGCCCGGGAGGCGGCCGAGGCCGCGGCGGCCGCGGCGGCCGAGGTCAACCACGAGGTACGCGCCGCGGAGGCGCAGGTCAGTGCGGGAGGGGAGCAGCCGACCCAGCAGCTCACCGCCGGCCAGCCGGTGCCGCCGACGGACCTGCTCCCGGACGCCGCGCCGGACGGGGAGCGTACCCAGCGCCTCTGAGCCGCCTGGCGGGCAAAATTTGAGGATTCTTCCCATTTGTCGCCCCGGCGCCTGCCACGATCGCACCTGACGGTCCTGGTCGGGCGCCGGGGCGCCGCGCGTTCGCGCCCCGGCCGCCGCGTGTGGGAGGTGGCATGGACGAGCAGCCGGAACGGCGTACCAATGCCGAGCTGGACCCCCGGGCGATCCTCGCGGAGCGGTTCGATCCGCCGCCGGGCCTGTTCCCGGCGCCCCCGGACGACGCTGACCGGGACGACCTGCGCCGGATGTCCCCGCTGCAGGCGTCGTTGGTCCGGCCGGTCCGGGTGGTCGGCCGGGTCGGCCTCAACCTGCTGCCGTTCTTCGACGAGTCGGAGCCGGTGCGGCCGGCCAGCAACGCCAACTGGGTGTGGTCGCTGCGGCGGTTCGCCCGCAGCGCCGTCTGGCTGCTGCCCGGGTACGCCGCGCTGCTCGCGATCGCTACGGCCGGCGCCGACGGGCTGCGCGGCTCGGGCACCTTCTCGGCCGGCGCCGGTCTGCGGCTGCTCGGGGTGGCGCTGGCCACCTGGCTCGGGCTGGTGGCGCTGGCCGCGCTGACCTGCCTGCTGGCCACCTCACGCAGCCGCGGCACGGCCGCCGCCGGGCTGCTGCTGGCCATGCTCGGCGGCCTCCTGTTGCCGCTCGCCCAGGTCGGTGGCCCGGGCTTCGTCCGGGTGCTGGCCCTGCTCGGCGGCGGCGTGCTCTCGGTCGGCTGGGCCACGGCCGGGCTGGCGGTGGCCCGATCCGGGGTCTTCGGCGCGTTCGACGGCGCCCTGCTGGTCATCGGGGCGCCGATGATCGGTCTCGGCGGGCTGCTGATCGGGGCGCTGCAGACGATCGGCGCGGTCCTCGTGTTGGCGGCCGGGATCGGCATCGCGGCCAAGACCGGTCGGCTGCTGCCCAAGCCCGACGCGGCGCTGGCCCCGGAACCCCCCGCCGGCGCTCCCGCCTAATGGGCCGCGCACCCGCTCAGTCGTCCCGACCCAGTTCCCAGAACGACACGGCCGCGGCCGCGGCCACATTGAGGGAGTCGACGCCGCGCCGCATGGGGATGACCACCCGTACGTCGCTGACCTCCTGCGCGGCCGCCGTCAGCCCGGGACCCTCGGCGCCAAGAAGCAGCGCGGCCTTGGCCCGCTGGTCCGCACCGAGTCGCTGGATCGGCACCGCGTCGGGCGACGGGGTCATGGCCAGGACCGTGAAGCCGGCCTCGCGGACCAGCTCCAGCCCCGCCGGCCAGGGGTCCAGCTTCGCGTACGGCACGGCGAACACCTCGCCCATGCTCACCCGTACGCTGCGCCGGTACAGCGGATCGGCGCAGGTGGGGGAGAGCAGCACGGCGTCGATGCCCAGCGCGGCCGCGCCCCGGAAGATCGCGCCGAGGTTCGTGTGGTTGTTCAACCCCTCCAGCACCACCACCCGGCGCGCCCCGAACAACACCTCCGCGGCGGCCGGCAGCGGCTTGCGGTGGAAGCTGGCGAGGATGCCCCGGTGCACGTGGAAGCCGGTGACGGCCGCCAGCACGTCCTGGCCGGCCGCGTACGCCGGGCCCTGCGCGAGCAGGTCGCCGAGCTGGTCCACCCGCTTCTCGTCGACCAGGAAGGAGCGCGGCCGGTAGCCCGCCCGCAGGGCGCGCCGCAGCACCAGTTCGCCCTCCGCGATGAACAGCCCGTGCGGCGGCTCCCACCGGGTCCGCAGCTCGACGTCGGTGAGGGCCCGGTAGTCGGCGATCCGGTCGTCCGCCGGGTCGGTGATCAGCTCTACGGCCATCCGCCGAGTCTCCCGCATCGGTCGGCGCACGGTTCGGTGGCCCATCCGCCCGGCCGACTTGCATGATCATGCATTGTGTCGAATAATCTTCCCTGTGTCCAAGGTTCTCACCTCCCTGCCCATCGGTGAACGTGTCGGCATCGCCTTCTCCGGCGGCCTCGACACCTCGGTCGCGGTCGCCTGGATGCGCGACAAGGGCGCGGTTCCCTGCGCCTACACGGCCGACATCGGCCAGTACGACGAGCCCGACATCGCCTCGGTGCCCGGTCGCGCGCTCAGCTACGGCGCCGAGGTGGCCCGGCTGGTCGACTGCCGTGCCGCCCTGGTCGAGGAGGGGCTGGCGGCGTTGACCTGCGGGGCCTTCCACATCCGCTCGGGCGGCCGGGCCTACTTCAACACCACCCCGCTGGGCCGGGCCGTGACCGGTACCCTGCTGGTCCGCGCGATGATCTCCGACGACGTCCAGATCTGGGGCGACGGCTCGACCTTCAAGGGCAACGACATCGAGCGCTTCTACCGGTACGGCCTGCTGGCCAACCCGCAGCTGCGCATCTACAAGCCGTGGCTCGACACCCACTTCGTGACCGAGCTCGGCGGCCGCACGGAGATGTCGGAGTGGCTGCTCGACCGCGGCCTGCCGTACCGGGACAGCACCGAGAAGGCGTACTCCACCGACGCCAACATCTGGGGTGCCACGCACGAGGCCAAGACCCTGGAGCACCTCGACACGGGCATCGAGACGGTCGACCCGATCATGGGGGTGCGGTTCTGGGACCTGTCGGTGGAGATCCCGACCGAGGACGTCACGATCGGCTTCGACCAGGGCCGCCCGGTGACGATCAACGGCAAGGAGTTCGCCAGCGCCATCGACCTGGTGCTGGAGGCAAACGCCATCGGCGGCCGGCACGGACTGGGGATGTCGGACCAGATCGAGAACCGGATCATCGAGGCCAAGAGCCGGGGCATCTACGAGGCGCCCGGCATGGCGCTGCTGCACGCCGCGTACGAACGGCTGGTCAACGCCATCCACAACGAGGACACGCTGGCCAACTATCACGCCGAGGGCCGCCGGCTCGGCCGGCTGATGTACGAGGGGCGGTGGCTGGACCCGCAGGCGCTGATGCTGCGCGAGTCGCTGCAGCGCTGGGTCGGCACGGCGGTCAGCGGCGAGGTGACGTTGCGGCTGCGCCGGGGCGAGGACTACTCGATCCTGGACACCACCGGGCCGGCGTTCAGCTACCACCCGGACAAGCTGTCGATGGAGCGTACCGAGGACTCGGCGTTCGGGCCGGCGGACCGGATCGGCCAGCTCACCATGCGCAACCTGGACATCGCCGACTCGCGGGCGAAGCTGGAGCAGTACGCCTCGCTCGGCATGGTCGGCGGCGGAACCCCGCAGCGGGTGGTCGGCGCCGAGCAGGCGGCCTCGACCGGGCTGATCGGCCCGATGCCGCAGGGCGGCGCGGAGGCCATCGCGTCCCGGGGCGTTCCCTCCGCCGACGACGCCGCGCTGGACCGCGCCGCCATGGAGTTCGGCGTCGACTGAAAGGAGGGGCCCCTTGTTATCGCTTTTTGTATAGGAAGGGGCCCTTCCTAACGGACGGAGTCGGCTTCCGCAAGCCGGCCGTGTCCCGTCCGGCAGCCGGCGATCACCGCTACGGCCGTCGGGCGGGGCCGGGCCGGCGGTCACCCAGGGTAGCGTGGCGGCCGTGTTTCCCACCGTCCGTGAGGTGCTGGACCTTGGACCCCTGCGTCGGGGCGCGCCCCGGGTGCTGGCCGGCGAGTCCGCCCTGGGCCGGCGGGTGCGCTGGGTGCACGTGGCCGAGGTGCCCGACATCGCGGCCCTGCTGGACGGCGGCGAGCTGGTGCTGACCACCGGCATCGGGCTGCCGGCCGACGAGGCGGGGCTGCGCGCCTTCGTCGACGACCTGGCCGACGTGGGCGCCTCCGGCCTGGTCGTCGAGCTCGGCCGGCGGTTTGCCGACAGCGTGCCCCGGGCCATGGTGGCCGCGGCCGGGCGGCGCGGCCTGCCCCTGGTGGAGCTGCGCCGGGCCACGCCATTCGTCCCGATCACCGAGGCCGTGCACGCGTTGATCGTGGACGCGCAGCTCACCGAGCTGCGGGCGACCGAGGAGATCCACCAGCGGTTCACGGAGCTGTCGGTCGAGGGGGCCGAACCGGCCGAGGTGGTCCGGCAGGCGGCCGATCTGGCCGGCTGCCCGGTGGTGCTGGAGAACCCGGCCCGCCAGGTGCTGGCCTTCGACCCGGCGGGGGAGGACCCGGGTTCGCTGCTGGATGGCTGGGAGCGGCACTCCCGGCGGATCCGGCCGGCCGGGCGGACCGGGTACGACCCGGACGCCGGCTGGCTGGCCACCATCGTCGGCGCCCGGGGGCAGGACTGGGGGCGGCTGCTGCTGCGCTGGCCGGGCGCGGACGCGCCGCCCAGCCGGCTGACCATCCTGCTCGAACGGGCCGCCTCCACCCTGGCGCTGGGCCGGCTGATCCGGCGGGACGCCGAGGGGCTGGAACGGCAGATCCACCGCAACCTGCTCACCGCGCTGCTCGACCATGCCCGCCCGGTGGACGAGGTGGCGCTGCGGGCCCGCGCCCTCGGCGTGGTGCTGGACCGGCGGCAGCTGATCGGGGTGATGGTGCGGCACCGCCCCGACCCGGCCGGCGAGCCGGGCGCCGAGGCGGCGCAGGCCCGGCTGCACGACCTGGCCGAGGCGGTCGGCCGGGCCATCCGGGACGCCCGGCTGACCGGACTGGCCAGCGTGGTGGACGAGCAGGCGGTCGGCGCGCTGCTGGCGCTGCGTCCGGACCAGGCCGACGACCAGGCGCTGGCCGCGTTCGCCGCCGCGTTGGACCGGGTACGCCTGGCCGGGGCGGGCTGGCCGGGCGACGGTCCCGGCGCCGTGCCCGGCGGACCGGCGAGGCGCCCCGACCAGCCGGGCCGGCCGGAGCCGCGGCGCGTGGTGGTGGCCGCCGGCTCCACCGTGCCGACGCTGCGCGAGGCCCGCCGGTCGCTGGTGGAGGCGCGCCAGGTGGCCGACGCGGCCCGTCGGGGCCGGCGGGACCTGCCGGTCTTCCGGCTGTCCCAGGTCGGCCTCCCGGGGCTGCTGCACCTGTTGCGGGACGAGCCAAGGGTGCAGACCTTCGTCGAACGGGAGCTGGGCGCGCTGCTCGCCCACGACGCCGAACACCCGCGCGAGCACTTGGTGGACACCCTGCGGGCGTACCTGGAACACGGCCGGAACAAGTCGGCGGCGGCCGCCGCGGCGCACCTGTCCCGGCCCGCCTTCTACGAGCGGCTCACCCGGATCGGCCGGATCCTGGACGCGGACCTCGACTCGGTGCCGGTCTGCCTGTCCCTGCACGTCGCCCTGCTCGCCCTCGACGCCATCCACGACGACGCCTGACCCCCCCTCTGCTCCCCCCGGCCGCCCGGCCCCCGGCCGCCCGGCCCCCGGCCGCCCGGCCCCCGGCCGCCCGGCCCCCGGCCGCCCGGCCCCCGGCCGCCCGGCCCCCGGCCGCCCGGCCCCCGGCCGCCCGGTCAACCGGACGGGGGAGGGGGACCCGGCGGGGTTCGGTTCGGGGTGGGGTGGGTTAGGTGAGGGCGGTCAGGGTTTTGGCGTATGCCGGTGGGACGTATGTGGTGCCGCCGGGGCTGAACACGTCGGAGGTGCCCGCCGCGGCCCAGCCCTCGGCCGGTACGGCGGCCACCAGCGCCCGGACCACCGGCGCGTTCCGCCACTGCTCCTGCTGGGCGAGCAGGCTCAGCGCCACGGTCGACTCCTCGACCTCGCCCACGCACTCGAACGGCTTGTGCGCGTCGATGCCGAGCAGCTCCAGATAGCCCGGCACCTGGTCGGGATCGTCCAGCATGTCCTTGCCGAAGATCCGCACCAGCCGCTCGCGCGGCATGAATGGCGCCAGGGCCAGGAACACGAACCGGCACTTCGGGCAGTGACCGCACCAGCGCGCGCTCGGATCGTGCAGCTTGAACGCCGCGTTGCAGCTGGTCACCACGTCGTCGTACCGGTCGAACTGGGCGAACAGCTTGGCGATGTGCAGCTCGGACAGCGACCGCAGCAGGGAGAAGTACGGCTCGATGAGGCCGGCGTGCTCGGTGAGGGCGGCCCGCAGCAGGCCCTCGGCCTCCACCCCCTTGGACCACTGGTGGTTGATCTCGTGCCCGTGCCAGATCAGGTTCGGATCCGAGGCGGACCGCTCGTTCGACATCACCACCGGGCCGAGCCCGTGCAGCACCGCCGTGGCCACCGCGATCAGCGAGTTGATGGCCGTGACCGGGATGTGGCCGTTGCGCGCCCCGGCCCGGTTGAGCTCGAACAGCGCGGGGTCGATCGCGCGCCGCGCGGCCAGCGCGGGCAGTCCGGACGCCTCGTTCACCGAGACGATCACCGGGTTCGGGTTCACCGAGAACGGCACCGGGTCCAGCCCGGCCCGGCGCAGCGCCTCCAGGCTCACGATCGAGTCCTTGCCGCCGCCGACCGTCGACAGCGGCCGGCCGTCCTGCTGGTCCAGCGGGGCCACGGCCGGCGGCGAGCCCGCCGGCGTCTCGGGGACCAGCTCCAGCACGTACGGCAGGTCGTTGCGGTACGCGTACTCGCCGAGGCCCTTGGTGTAGATGGCCGTGACGTACGCCAGCGAGGCCGGGCCCAGCGGGCGCGGCAGCACCAGCCGGTGCGGCGCGGCGGCCTTGTAGTAGCTCACCCCGGCGACCAGGTGCAGCAGCTCGACCACCCGCTCGGCGGCGGCCACGGCCGCCGGCGCCGGCGGCTCGGCCGGCGTCGGCAGCGTGATCCGTTCGGTGAACCGCACCTCACCCCCGGGTCCGCTGAGCGCGTATTCCAAGGTCACCGCGCCGGTGGCGGGATCGAGGGAGCACGCCGGGAACGAGAAGGCGTCCATCTGCCGTAGCTGTTCTGTGGGCACACGCCATACTAGGCCGAGCCCTGCCCCCGCCGAGTGAGGAGATCACCAGTGCGCCTGTCTGACCTGCGCGGACGAGCCGTGGCCGTCTGGGGCACCGGACGGGAGGGCCGGGCCGCGGTGACCGCCGTGGCGGGGCACGGGCCGGCCAGCCTGGTCGTCGTGGAGGACAGCGGGAACTTCCTGTCCACCCCGTGGGAGGGCGAGCTGGCCGCGGCCGCGCCGCTGGTGACCGGCCCCGAGGGGTTCGACCGGCTGGCCGCGGCCGACGTGGTGATCCGGTCGCCGGGGGTGCCGCAGACCCATCCGTGGGTGATCGAGCTGCGCCGCCGGGGCGTGCCGATCACCCAGGGCACCGCGCTGTGGATGGCCGAGCACGCCGAGCGGACCGTCGGGGTGACCGGCAGCAAGGGCAAGAGCACCACGTCCAGCCTGATCAGCCACCTGCTCACCGCGGTCGGCCGACCCAACGCGTACGGCGGCAACATCGGCGTGCCGCTGCTCGACCTGCCGGACGCCGAGCTGTACGTGCTGGAGCTGTCCAGCTACCAGTGCAGCGACCTGACCGACTCGCCGCGGGTGGCCGTGGTCACCTCGCTCTTTCCCGAGCACCTGGACGCGCACGGCGGCGAGCGCGAGTACTACCGCGACAAGCTGAACCTGCTCGCCCACGAGCCGGAGACGATCGTGCTGAACGGCCTGGACGCCCGGCTGGCCGCCGAGGTGGGCGACCGGCCCGCCATCCGGGCCGGCCTGCCGGAGTCGGTGCACGTGGCGCCCGGACCGGTGGACGAGCCGTACGTGTACGCCCGGACCCAGCCGCTCTTTCCCCGTTCGGTGTTCCCGCTGGTCGGCCGGCACAACGCGGGCAACCTGTGCGTGGCGCTGGCCGTGCTGGCCGCGCTCGGGGTGGATCTGACCGCCCGCCGGGAGGAGCTGGCGGAGGCGGCCGGCACGTTCCGCGGGCTGCCGCACCGACTGGCCGAGATCGCCGACCCGTCCGGGCTGACGTTCGTGGACGACACGCTGGCCACCAGCCCCTACTCGACCATGCACGCCATCGACGCGTACGCCGGCCGGACGCTCACGGTGATCGTCGGCGGCACCGACCGGGGGCTGGACTACGCGCCGCTGCGCGACTTCCTGGCCGGGAACCCGGCCACCGTGATCGGCATTCCGGACAGCGGCTCGCGGATCGTGGCGGCCCTGCGCGGTCTGCCGGGGGTGCGCACCGAGGTGGCCGAGGACCTGGCCGGGGCCGTCCGGCTGGCCCGCAAGCTCACCCCGACCGACGGGGTGGTGCTGCTCTCGCCCGCCGCGCCCAGCTACGGCCGGTACCGCAACTTCGAACACCGCTCGGAGGCGTACATCGAGGCCATCCGCGCGACGCAGGAGTAAGGAAGGGCCCCTTGTTATCGCTTTTTGTATAGGAAGGGCCCCTTCCTAACGCCCGGGCGTCGCCGGCGCCGCCGTGGGCGCCGGCCCCTGGCCGGGCGCCGCTGAGGACTCGGGGGCCGGGGTCGGTACGGGCAGTTGCGGCGCCGGGTCGGTGTGCCGCAGGCCGCGGGTCAGCACCAGGGCGGCGGTGAGCGACAGGGCGGCCAGCACCGCGATGGCCGACGCCACCGGCAGCCGGTCGGCGAGCAGGCCCGCGAGCGCCGCGCAGACGGCCTGGCCGGCCATCATCCCGTTGTTGGCCAGCCCGAGCAGCTGGCCGCGAACCTCGTCGGGGCAGCGGCGGATCAGCCGCTCCTGCAGCGGCAGCGCGGCGCCGTAGCCGGCCGACGCCACCAGCGGGATCAGCACCGCCAGCGGCAGCGCCGGGTGCAGCGCGAACGCCAGGTACGGCAGCGCGAGCAGCAGCCGCAGCGGCCGGATCCAGCGTTCCCGCCGCGCCGGACTGGTGAACCGGCCGACCCCGACGTCCCCGGCCAGCATCCCGAGCGCGCCGGCCGCGAACAGGAAGCCGGCCCGGTTCCCGGCGTACGGGACGAACAGCGCCTCGCAGCCGACGATGAGCCCGTTCGGCACCCAGAGGTTGAGATAGAGGGCCCGGCGGCCGCGGTCGGCCAGCAGCGCGCGGTTGACCCGCAGGGTCCGCCCCACCGTCACCCGGTGCGCGCTCCGGGCCGGCCGCTCGGTCAGGCCGAATCGCACCAGCGCCGCGGATCCGGCCGCGAGCACCGTGGCCGCCGCGAAGACCTGGTACGGCGACAGCCACGCCAGCATGATCCCGCCCAGCCCGAAGCCGGCGATCTGCATGATCCCGACGCTCGCGTTCATGGTCGAGCGACCCAGCACGTACGCGCCGGCCGGCAGCATCTCGCTGATCAGTGCCCAACGGGCGCCCGAGGTGACCGAGCCGACGTACCCGATGCTGAGGATGACCGCGAAGCGCGCCCACAGCGGCAGCCCGGGCACGGCCTGCAACGCCAGCCCGATCGCCGACAGGGTCGCGCCCAGGCTCAGTGCCCGGCGCGGCGGGACGCCGTCGGCGGCCGAGAGCAGCGTCAGGCTGCCCACCACGTTGGCCAGCGGCGCCCCGAACATGCTGAGCGCGGTGAGCAGGGCCGAGCCGGTGGCCGCGTACGTCAACGCGCCCAGCGCCAGCGCGGACGAGGTCTGCCCGGCGATCCCGGCGCAGCTCGCCAGGAACAGCGTGCGGAACTCGCGGATGGCGAACAGCTCTCGGTACGTCTTCATGGCGTTGATCGTGCGGGCCGGCGCGCCGGATCCGTAGACTTCCGCTTGGAGGCGAAACGTTGAGCATCTGGGTGCTGCCGTCGGACCTGCTGGCCACGAGCCGGTTCACCGTCTCGCCGATGGTCGAGACCGTGGCCGCGCTGCGGGTGCTGCACCAGCCGCGCACCCCGTGGGAGCGGGCCTGGCGGCGGCCACACGTCGACGCGTACCGGGAGCTGCTGGCGGATCCGGCGCTGCGCGCGCTGCCGGACGCGGCCTTCGCGCCGCGGTGGACGGCGGATTTTCTCTCCATCGCCCCGGCGGACGCGGCGCCGACGTTCGGCGCCGAACTGGCCGCGGTGGCCGCGCTGCCCGACGAGCGGATGCGGGCCGACCTGCGGGTCACCCGGCCCGGACCGCTGCCGGAGCCGCTGCTGCGGCCCGGGCTCACCGACCGGGTCGTGGAGCTGCTGAGCTGGGTGTGGAACCGCGCCGTCGCACCGGAGTGGCCGGAGCGGGACCGCCGGCTGCGGGCCGACATCGTGGCCCGGACCGCCCGGCTGAGCGCCGACGGCTGGGCCGGCGTCTTCGCCGACCTGACCGGGGAGATGCGCTGGCTGGGCGAGGGGCGGCTGCGGGTCAACGACTACCCGGCGCCGGCGCGGGCGCTCGACCGGGCCGAGCAGCTGTTCTTCATCCCGACCACGCACGCCCGATCCGGCTGGGTGGTGTGGGACCAGCCCACCCGGTTCGGCGTGGTCTACCCGGCCCGCGGGATCCTCGCCGAGTCGCCGCCGGCCGTCCCGGGCGGGCTGGTCCGGCTGATCGGCGCCAACCGGGCCGAGATCCTGGCCCGGCTGGAGCACCCGCTCAGCACGTCGCACCTGGTGGCGCTGACCGGCCTGTCCCTCGGCACGGTGAGCGACCACCTGCGGGTGCTGCTGGACGCGGGCGCCGTGACCAAGCGCCGCTCCGGCCGGGAGGTGCTGTACTGGCGTACGCCGCTCGGCGCCTCCCTGGTGCGGACCGGCGACTGACGGACGCGCCCGGGCCCGACTACCAGCTCAGCGGCAGGGTGCCGAGGAACCGGGTGATGGCGCCGGCCAGTGCCTGGTCGTCGTGCAGGGACGGGTGCCAGTCGCAGCCGAGCAGGTCCAGGCCCAGCGCCGTGTTGTCGTAGTGCAGCGAGCGGACCCGGGCGTCGCCGGAGTTGTTGCGGGTCCGCACGACCTGCTCGACCGAGTCGGCGAACGGGGTGCCGCTCATGTCCGGGTAGGTGAGCACGAGGTACGTGTCGGGGCCGTACCGGGCGCGCAGCCTGTCGAGGAAGCCCAGGTACGCGGTCCGGTAGTCGGCGGCCAGCTGGTCGACGGTGCTCCACTTCTCGCCCGGGTGCAGGGCGGTGGAGAAGTCGTTGATGCCCAGCCCGATGACCACCACCTGCGGCTTCCACGTTCCCGGGTTCTGCCAGGTCGTGCTGTTCCAGACAGCCTGCAGATCGGTGTCGTAGTAGGCCCGGAACGAGGTGTCGGTGCTCCCGCCGTTGTAGTTGCGCACCACGCCGAGGCCGGACCAGGCGTTGATCTGGTAGTCCGCGTTCAGGCCCTTCGCGGTGAGCGCCCCGAAGCTCGAGTCGGCGTTGGAGTTGCGGGTCACCCCGGCGTTGCCGCTGCAGTCCCGCGTCGTGGACATGTTGCCGTACCCGGCCGTCCACGAGTCGCCGATGAACTCGAGCTGCCGGCTCCGGGCGGCGGGCTTGGCCAGGATCGCGCCGCCGGGCGCGGCCACCAGGCCGTCGAACTCGCCCGCGGCCCAGGGGCTCTCGGTACGCTTCGCCAGCCGCACCGTGTGGGCGCCGTCGGCGAGGTTCCGCACCCAGTACGTGGTCTGGCCGGGCGTCACCAGGGTGGCCACGGTGGCGCCGTCGACCTGGACCACGTAGTCGTTGTTGGCGTCGTTGAGCACGATCCCGACGCCGGTGCCGCGGAACCGGCCCTCGAAGTAGACGCCCGGCCAGGTGTACTGCACGCCGTTGCCGACGGCCCGGACCCGGCCCGCGGTGCTCACCTGGCCGAGCACGGAGGTCGGCGGAGCGCTGGTCGGCGGCGCTGTGCTGGGTGGCGGGGTGGTGGTCGGTGGCGCCGGGCTCGTCGGGGTGGTGGTCGGCGTCGGTCCGCCGGGGCTGGGGCTCGTGCTGCCGGTGCAGGCCACGCCGTTGAGCGCGAAGTCGGTGGGTACGGGGTTGGCCGAGTTGTTCCACGAGCCGTTGAAGCCGAACGTGGTGCTGGCGCCGGTGCCGAGATTGCCGTTGTAGCTGGCGTTGTCCACCGTGACCCGGGCACCGGACTGGCTCACCGTGCCGTTCCACCACTGCGTCACGGTCTGCCCCGCCCCGAACGACCAGGTCAGCCGCCAGCTGGTGAGCGGATCACCGAGGTTGCTGAGCTGCACGCTGGCGCCGAATCCGCCCGTCCACTGGTTGGTCACCGTGTAGCCGACGCGGCAACCGGTGGCCGCCCGGGCGGGTTCCGTGGCGGTGAGGGCGGCCGTCACGGCGAGGCCGGTCGTGGCCACCACCGACAGGACCAGCCGGGTCTTCTGACGGATCGGTCGCATCTGCGCGGTCCTCCATGGGTTCTTGCCGGTTCCTACCGGTTCTTGCCGGTGATCCAGGGCAAATGGTCGTGAGCTGATCTCCAATCACGACCATTTGCCCCAGATCGACAAGGTGGGTCCGAAGGGACGGAGGGTTGGCGGGTCAGGCGGGGGTGCAGGTGAGGCCGCTGGGCGCGGGGGAGCTGTTGCCGTTGGCCACGAAGCCGAAATTGGTCGAGCCGCCGGGACCGACGGTGCCGTTGTAGGACGCGTTCCGGACGCTGACCTGACCGCTGGTCCCGGTGTTCACGCCGCCCCACAGGCTGCTGATGGTCTGCCCGGCGGCGAGGGTCAGCCGTACGGTCCAGCCGGTGATGGTGGTCGAACTGGTGACGTCCACCTGGGCCTGGAAGCCGCCCGTCCAGCTGTTGATCACGTGGTACGTGGCGGTGCAGCCCCCGGACGGGTTGGTCGGCGGCGCCGACGTGGGCGGGTTGGTCGGCGGCGCCGAGGTGGGCGGGTTCGTCGGCGGGGCGCTCGTCGGCGGGTTGGTGGGCGGACCGCTGGTGGGCGGGTTGGTCGGCGTTCCGCCGTCCGGCGCCACCGCCCGGCCGGTGGTCGGTGAGATCATGCCGGCGCACAGCCCCCGGCTGCTGAGCCCGGAGACGATCCGCGGGATGGCCGCGATCGTGTTGGCCGGCCAGTCGTGCATGAGGATGATCTGGCCGGCCTGGAGCCGGCTGGCGGCCTGCACGATCTGGTCGACCGAGGCGTTGTTCCAGTCCTGCGAGTCGACATCCCAGATGATCTCTGTGAGGCCGTAGCTGGCCTCCACCGACTTGAGCGTGGAGTTCGTCTCCCCGTACGGGGGCCGGAACAGCTTCGGCGCCTGCCCGGTGAGCTGCTGGAGCACCTGCTGGGTCTGCGAGACCTCGGAGTTGATCTGCGACTGGCTCAGCTGGGTCAGGTGCGGGTGGGTCCAGCTGTGGTTGCCGATCCACATCCCGGCGGCCTTCTCGGCCTGCACCAGCGACGGATTGTTCTGGGCGTTCTGGCCGATATTGAACAGGGTGGCCCGTACCCCGTTGGCCTTGAGGGTGTTGAGCAGTGTCGTGGTGTTGCCGGCCGTGGGGCCGTCGTCGAAGGTGAGGCCCACGTAACCGGTGCAGCCGGCGGCCATCGAGGGCGCCGTGGCGACGGTCAGCACGGTGGCACCGGTGACCAGCAGGGCCGCGGCGGCGATGGCCGCCCGGCCGCGTCGAAAGCTTCGCATCGTTGTTCTCCTCGGGAACGGGCTTGCCGGGGCCGCGCGACGCGATGGGTGCTGGCGCGACCGGGGGAGTCGTGATTTCCGCGCGACGGTGGAACCGTTCGACCGCGCCGGCCGGTCCAACCGTGCCGCCCTCCGGCGGCCCGGCGATCGGCACGTGGGCGGCGCCGGCGGACATGGCTGATCGCCGACCCCGTGTCGGCGATGCCGCACACCGCGTCGATGGAACTGCTGCCCGGCCCGTGGGAAAGTATGCGGCCACTCATTCATTTGAGTCAATCTTAGTGGCAGTCGAAGCCCGGGGCTCAAGGCGTCTCCGGGATTGGCCGGGAGGGTGTTGTGACAACCGTATCCAGGCGGGCCGTGCTGGCCGTGGGTGGCATGGTGGCCGGCGCCGGCCTGCTCGCCGCCGTCGCGATGACCCCGGCGGTGGCCGGCAACGGTCCGGCGTTCACCGTGCCGGGTGGGTGCACGGCCACCGCGCACATCGATTCCCAGTGGGGCAGCGGGACGGGCGGGGGACAGGTCGTCAGCGTCACCGTCGTCAACACGTCGGCGTCGGCCGCCACCACCTGGACGGTGGGCTGGATGCTCGACACCGGGCAGCGGGTCGTCTCCTCGTGGAACGCCACGGTCAGCACGACGGGCAGCGCCCTGACCGCGACCAACACCTCGTACAACGGGAACCTGGCCCCGGGCGCGGCGACCCGGTTCGGGGTGCAGCTGGCCGGCACCGGGCCGACACCCGTGCCCACCTGCGCCAACGACGCGACCCCACCGACCGGCTCGCCCACGCCGCCCACCGGCGCCGACGTCACGGTGACCCAGGACGACAGCCAGCGCACCGTCACGCTGACCGTGGGGCAGACCCTCGGCGTCTCGCTCCCGGCGGAGTACGTGCGGCCCACGGTGAGCAACTCGGCGCTGCAGGCCGTCTCGGCCAGCGGCGGCTATCCGACGGGCCAGCCGCTGACCGCGGTGTTCCGGGCCGCGGCGGTCGGCACGGCCGACCTCACCTCGCACACCGACTATCCGTGCCTGCACACCGTGCCGCCGTGCACCGTGCCGATCCGGCTCTGGACCGTGCACGTCAGCATCGTCGCCCCGCCGCCGGGCACCGGGCAGACCGTCACGGTGACGGCGGCGGACAACCAGAAGACGGTGGCGTTGCGGGTCGGGGACACGCTGGTGGTGAGCCTGCCCAAGGAGTACCAGCCGACGAAGGTGGCCCCGGACGGCGTGCTGGCGCAGACCAGCGTCAGCGGGGGCTATCCCAGCGGCCAGCCGCTGGTGGCCCGCTACCGGGCGAGCGCAGCGGGAACGGCCGACCTGTCCACGGTCACCGACGCCGACTGCATGCACCAGCCGACGCCCTGCCCCACCCCGAGCATCCCGTGGAAGCTGCACGTCACCGTCACGGCCTGACCCCGGTCGCCGCCCGGCTGTCGGGCGGCGCCGGCTGTCGGGCGCTGCCGGACGGTGCCGGCTGTCGGGCGGTGCCGGCTGTCGGGCGCTGCCGGGCGGTGCCGGCTGTCGGGCGGTGCCGGCTGCCGGTGGCGCCCCGCTACCGGGCGGCGCCGCCCGGCAGGGCGGCGTGCAGGGCGCGCATGGACCGGATGGCCGAGCGGATCTCCTGGAGATACCGCCCGGGCGTGAGGACCGGCTCGGGCAGCGGCGCGAGGTCGGCGGCCGGGTCGATGCCCACGGTGTCCACCGGGCAGGAGTACGGCAGGCCGAGGGTGCGCAGCGCGTCGCAGTGCTGGAACGGCACGTAGATCGGCGCGGTTACCAGCAGCACCGGGTCGGCGTCGGTGAGCCGGACCCGGCCAGCCCAGAAGCGCTGCGTGTCGGCCGTGTGCGCGCGGCGGACCGCCGGCTCGCCGGACGGCGCGGCCAGCACCCGGATCCGCACCCCGGCGCGGTGCCGGTACGTCCGCTCGGCCCAGCTGGTGTGCGGATCGTCGCGTAGGCCGCCCGCGTCGGTGAGTCGGTCCGGGTCGCCGAAGCCCAACCGCAGGCCGGCGTCGAGGGCGTCGAACTCGGTGTCGCATTCCGGCAGCCCGACAGCGGCCAGCGCGGCCCGCTCGGCCGGGGACAGCGGCCGGAAGCTGCCGAGCACGGCCACCTCGTCGACGGTCACCTGTCCGCGTTCGATCAGTCGGGCCGCGTACCCGGTGCGGCGCAGGCAGGCCGGCGCGAGGCCGCCCAGGACGACCAGGTGGGCGTACGCCGGCCGGGGCGCGGGATGCGGCGCCACCATGCCCAGGTCGTCGGCCGCGGTGACCACGAGCCGGGCCAGCGCCGGGTCCAGGTCGGGCTCGCGCGCCTCCGGCCGTTCCCGGCCGGCCCGGAAGTCCCACACCCGGGCGGAGAACCCCTCCAGCCAGTCGAGCAGCTCCGCCGGGTCACCGGCAGGCGGATCGCCGGCGAACGCCCGGACGAGCCGGTCGAGCGGCTCGGACCGGATCCAGTCGACGATGCCGGTGGCGACCTCGGGACCGGTGCGTCCGGACGGCAGCGCTACCCGCGGCATCGGCATCGGCTGCTCCTGAAGGAAGGGCCCCCTGTTATCGCTTTTTGTATAGCAGGGGCCCCTTCTTAACGCTCGGGACGCCCGCGCGGAGCAGGCGCAGCCCTCCGGCGCCGACCAGGTACGCCGCCAGCGCCCCGGTCGGGATGCCGAGCGGTTCCGGACCGCTACGCGGGGCCCGGCTGTTGGCGACCAGCCCGGCGATGACCGCGAGGTAGCACCCGACGGCGACCCACCCGCGGACCCCGGCCCGGCCGGGACGAGCGCGCGCGTCACCGCCCGGCGTGGCGTCCCCGCTCGTTCCGCCGGCGCGGCGGCGGCCGGCGCGGGCCTCCACCGGGCCGAACACCAGCACCAGCGGGACCAGGAAGAACGTCAGCACGGCCAGCCAGGGCAGCCGCCACAGCCACCAGCCGGTGCTGCCGGCCGGCTGGGTCGGCAGCACGCCGAGCGCGTCGAGCGCGCCGCCGGCCAGGATCAGCGCGGTCAGGTGCCAGAGGAAGATCGTCAGCACCACCGAGTTGAGCGCCACCACCACGGTCCACGGGCCGGTCCGGCGCAGCATCCGCTCCGCCGGCCCGCGCAGCAGCAGGATCAGGCCGAGCTGCGCGGTGGCCAGACTGAGCAGGGCCACGCTGGGCGGCGACATGTTCTGGATCCGCTGGCCGGGCAGATTGATCATGCTGATCGGGTACGGCCCCGGCACCGTCAGCAGGATCAGCGCCGCGAGACCCCCGACCGCGAGGGCCGCGGCGGCGCCGGCCCGGATCCGCAACCCGCCGGTACGCCAGGCGAAGCCGACCTGGTGCGGCAGCAGCCAGCCGAACAGGAAGTTGCCGTACCCGAGCCACGCCGGCCCGGTCAGCCGCCCGGCGTCGCCCAGCGCGACCAGGCCGACCAGCACGAGCGGCACGGCCGGGCCGGCGCGCCGGTGCAGCGCGAACATCGGCGGGGTGAGCAGCACGACCAGCAGGTACGGGCCGAGGAACCAGAGCGGGACGGTGATGAACCAGATCACCTGGCGGATCTCGTGCGGGTCGCCGCCCGCGGCCCGGGCGACCAGCGCGATGACGACCGTGGCGGCCAGGAACGCCGAGGTGGGGCGCAGCAGCCGGCCGCTGCGTTCGATGAGCCAGTCGACCGCGCCGCCGCCCCGGCCCACCCGGGCGGTCAGCGAGGCCGCGTTGGCATAGCCGCCGACCAGGAAGAAGATCGGCAGCACCTGGAAGAACCAGGTCACGACGCGGGCCCCGGTGAGTTCCTGGAGGGCGTTGTGGCCACCCAGCCGCCCTGTCGGGCTCAGGTCGATGACCGTCATCAACCAGTGGCCGCTGATCACCGCGACGATCGCCAGGGCGCGCAGCAGGTCGACGTACCGCTCCCGCTCGGCCGGCGTGTTCCGGACCATGGCCTGCAGCCGGCGCATGGGCTCAGGCTATCCAGCCAGGGGGTCAGGCCGGGTGATAACGGTTCGGCCGAATCCTGACCTCCTGCCGCCGCCGCTGTGGGGCGTCACCGTGCTGCTCGGCGCGGCCGCCGCGTAGGCCTTCCCCCGGTCCGGGATGCCGGACGACTGCGGCCACTTCGGACTCATCTTCCGGGTGATGCCCCGTGCGAGACCTTCCAGCGCCAGATGCAGGACGGCCGCACCGCCGGCCAGCGCAAGTAACTCTTTGCATAACAACAACTACCCGATGTGAGGCGTTATAGAGGTTTAGTCCGAATCCGACTCGGGGAGTGAGGCATGGCAACACCGAGCCCCACCGAGAACGGAGACGATGAATGAGCGATCTGGAGCTGCGGCCGCTGACGGCCGAGGAACTCGCCGCCGAGTGCGGCAGCGCGTTGCCGACCAAGGAGGTGATGTCGCTGCTGGACCTCAACGTGAACCTGGACCTGGCGCTCGACCTCGCCTCCCCGATCGACCTGGCGGTCGCGGCCAACGCGCAGGTCGCGGCCCCGATCGACGCCGCCGTCAGCGCGAACGTGCTGTCCAGCGGCTCGGACGCGGGCGCGCTGGCGCATCAGGGCACCAGCATCGACCAGACCCTCAGCGGCTCGGCCATCGCGCACGCCCCGCAGGACAGCGGCATCGACCAGTCCGCGGACGGCACGTCCGCGCCGACCGGCGCCGGCGGCGCGGCCACCGACACCACCACGACCCCGGCCACCGATCCGACGACGGTCACCGACGGTACGACCGGCGACCCGGCCCAGATGCTCAACGGCAATCTGCTCAACGTCAACGTCGAGGTGCACCTGGACACCGACTTCGCCGCACCGGTGGCCGGCGCCGTCGCGGCCAACGCCAACGTGGCCGCCCCGATCGACGCCGGCGCCTCCGCGAACATCGCGTCGATCGACTCCCACTCGACCGCGATCGCGGAACAGACCGCGATCATCTCCCAGCACATGGACGGCGTGACCGCCGACGCCCTGGCCGACCAGCACTCCCAGATCGACCAGTGACGGCTTGATCATGACCGTCACGACCTCGGTCGTGACCGGTCGGCAGGGGTCGGGCGCCGCCACGGTGTCCGACCCCCCGGCCGGTCCGCACCCCACCACCACCACGATCCCGGCGCTGGCGCGCGGTGTGGAGCTCATCGGCACGATGCGCGGCTCCGGATACCGCACCCCGCCCGCCCTGGTGCGCCGGGGCGACGGGCAAACTGTCCAGCTCACCCCGCTGCTGTACCACGTGCTGGCCGCCATCGACGGTCGGCGCGACCTCGCGTCGATCGCGGCCAGCGCCACCGAGGCGTCCGGCCGGCTGATCACCGCCGAGAACGTCCGGACGCTGGTCGAGGGGCGGCTGCGTCCGCTGGGCCTGCTGCGCGGCGCCGACGGCGGGGAACCGGTGGTACGCCGGTCCAACCCGTTGCTGGCACTGCGGCTGCGCTTCGTGGTGTCCAACCCGAGGCTGACCCGCCGGATCACCGCGCCGTTCGCGCCGCTGTTCCACCCGGTCGCGGTGCTGGCGCTGACCGCCGCGTTCCTCGGGGTGGCCGGCTGGGTGCTGTTCGACAAGGGTCTGGGCTCGGCCACGTACGAGGCGTTCAACCGGCCGGCCCTGCTGCTGCTCCTGTTCGCCGTGACGATCGTGTCGGCCGGCTTCCACGAGTTCGGTCACGCGGCGGCCTGCCGGTACGGCGGTGCCACGCCCGGCGCCATGGGCGCCGGCGTCTATCTGCTGTGGCCGGCGTTCTACACGGACGTCAACGACAGTTACCGGCTCGGCCGACCCGGACGGCTGCGCGTCGACCTGGGCGGCCTGTACTTCAACGCGATCTTCGCCGTCGCCACCTTCGGGGTGTGGGCGGCCACCGGCTGGGACGCCGTGCTGCTGCTGGTCCCGGCGCAGATCCTGCAGATGCTGCGGCAGCTGGCGCCGTTCGTGCGCTTCGACGGCTATCACATCCTGGCGGATCTGATCGGCGTACCCGATCTGTACGCCAGGATCGGGCCGACCCTGCTGGCCCTGCTGCCGCACCGGCGCGACCAGCCGCAGGCCCGTGCCCTGAAGCCGTGGGCGCGAGCCGTGGTGACCGGCTGGGTGCTGGTGGTCGTTCCGCTGCTGCTGTCGAGCCTGGTCCTGCTGGTTGTCGCGTTTCCGCGGGTGGCCGGCACCGCCGTGACCAACATCGTCCGGCACGCCGGCGCGCTGTCCGCCGCGTGGCAGCACGGTGACGCCGTCGGCGTGACCGCGCGGGCGCTGTCGATCCTCGCCACCGCGCTGCCGCTGCTGGCCGGCGGCTACATGCTGGTCAGCCTGGTCCGCCGGGTCGGCCGGTCCGTCTGGCGGCACACCGCCGGCCGCCCGGTACGACGGGCGACGGCGGGCGTGGCGGCCGTGGCCGTGCTCGCCGGACTGCTCTGGGCCTGGTGGCCACATGGCGACCGGTACGCGCCGGTCCGACCCACCGATCACGGCGCGGTCACCGACGCGCTGGCCATTGCACACCAGAGCCCGCCACGGCCGGCCGGCGCGGGGCTGCGCCCCGGCCAGGTCGGCCGCGCCGTTTCGGTCTGGGCCGCTCCCGGCGCACCGCCCACCAGGGAGAAGCCGCAGCTGTCGCTGGTCATGGTGCCCCACCGGAACGCCGCCGCCCCGGGCGCCGCCGGGCCGGCCGCCGGCGAACCGGCGTGGGTGTTCCCGTTCAACAAGCCCGCGCCGCCGGGCGAGGGGGACAACCAGGCGTTGGCGGTCAACACCACCGACGGATCGACCGCGTACGACGTGGCATTCGCCATGGTCTGGGTCACCGACGGGGAGTCCTGGAACGTCAACGAGGCGTACGCGGTGGCCAGTTGCACCGGCTGTACGACCGTCGCCGTCGCATTCCAGGTGGTGCTGATCGTCGGGCAGGCCGACATCGTCGTACCGCAGAACCTCTCGGCCGCGGTCAACTACGAGTGCGTCGACTGCCTGACCTACGCGCTGGCCAGCCAGCTCTTGCTCACGCTCAAGGAGCGGCCCGACGCCGCCACGGCCGCCAAGCTCGACGCGCTCTGGGCACAGATCCAGCAGTACGCCGCAAACATCCGCGACGTCCCGCTCGACGAGATCCGACAGCAGCTGCTGGCGTACCAGGCGCAGATCGTCGCCATCCTCAAGGACGACCTGGCCCTGCCGTCGCCCGTGCCATCGCCCCCGCCGACGCCGAGCGTCACGCCGGATGATCCGGCCCCGAGCGGCGCCGGCAGCACCGGGCCCAGCGAACAGTTGCCGCCGGTCACCGGGCCGCCCAGCGTCGGCGTGACCGCGTCGCCGTCCGCCCCGGGCACCTCGCCCGCGGTGCCCGACGTCCCGACGACCCTGCCCAGCCCGGACGCGGCCGGCGATCCGTCGCTGTCGCCGGCCGCGACCGCCGAGCCCGCCGAGCCCGCCGCGGCGGCAAGCGGCGGCTCACCGTCGGAAGAGGTCAGCGCAGGCTGACCGCAATCCCGGCCGGCGGCGCTGCCGCCGCCGGCCGGGATGGGGACCGCCCTCGACGGCCCGATCGCGGGCGTCCCCGGCAGGCGGCTAGCCGAGCAGGCGGGCGTGCAGCGCGGCGGCGCGGTCGGGATCGGGGTCCACGGTCCGGGCGGCGAGCCAGGCTGCGGCCAGCGCGCCGTCGCGGGCGGGCAGCAGGGGCGCCGCCGGCCAGCGCTGGCCGAGCCGGTCGCGGACGGCCCGGCTGAGCGCGTTGTCGGCGCCGAGCAGGCCGCCGGCCAGCACGATCGGGGCGGGGTCTTCGCCCGGGCGGAGCGGGACCAGCGTGGCCACGAGGTGGTCGGCGGCCTCGGCCACGATCCGGGCGGCGCCGGATTCGTCGGCCGTACGGTCGAGGACCAGGGGCGCCAGCCGGGCCAGCGCCACCGGCGCGGCGCGGGTGACGGCCTGCACCAGCCGGTCGGTGGTGCGCCGGGGCGGTGATTCGACCCGGGCGGTGCCGAGCAGTTCGGTGAGCACGGCCCGGCCGAGCGCGGACGGCTCGGTCTCGGCGTCCAGGGCGGCGAGGGTGTGCCGGACGGCCGCCCGACCGAGCCAGAACCCGGAACCGTCGTCGCCGAGCAACCACCCGTGCCCGCCGGCCACCCGGGCCAGCCGCAGATCGCGGACCCGGGCCGCGATGGCGCCCGTCCCGGCGATCAGCACGGTGCCGTCCGGGGCGGCGGTGCCGGCCGCGTACGCCACCAGGGCGTCGCCGTGGATCTCGTACCCGCAGCGCAGCCCCGCGTCCCGCCAGGCCCGGTCGAAGGCGGCCCGACCGACCGGGTCGGCCAGCAGCCGGCCCGCCCCGGCGAGGCCGATGAAGCCGGCGCGTACCGCCGCGGGGTCGGCCGCGGCGAGCGCCTGGCGCAGCGCGACGCCCAGCTCGGCGGCGGCCGCGTCGGCGCCGGAGCTGGTCGGGTTGCCGCCGCCGGCCAGGCCGGTGCCGAGCCGAACGCCGGCGGTGCTGATCAGCGCGGCCCGGGTGGTGCTGCCGCCGATGTCGAGTCCCAGCACCAGCTTCTGCGGCATGGCGTTCATGCTGCGGGCGCGAGCGCCGGCAGGCAAGGTCCACCCGGCCGGCGACCGGCCGAGCCCGGTAACAGTTTGAAAACTTCGCCCACGCTCTTGACAGGAAGGGGCCTTCAGTAAGAACTTTTACCACTAACAGTTAACAGTCTTTTCCGATTGGGGATGGCCGATGGTCGAACGGGACACCGCCGCGGGCGTGGCGGTCGACGGTTCGGCCCTCGACCGACCCGGCCCCCCCGCCCGTACGGTGGCCGACGGGGTGCTGGCGCACGTCCGCTCCCGGCTGCCCGAGTTCACCGGCGCGCTGCAGCGGGTCGCGGACGAGGTGCTGGCCGACCCGGACCGGGCGGCCCGGGCCACCATCGTCGAGCTGGCCGAGCGCAGCGGGACCTCGCCGGCCACGATCACCCGGTTCTGCCGGGCGCTGGGCTTCGAGGGGTACGCCGAGCTGCGGTTGGGCATCGCCGCCGAGACCGGCCGGGCCCGGTCGGCCGGCTGGACCGTGGACATCGGCCGGGAGATCCAGCCGGGCGACCCGCTGGACCGGGTGCTCGGGCAGATCATGGCGGCCGACACCCGGGCCATGCACGACACCGCGGCGCTGCTGGACCTCGCGGCGGTGGGGCGGGCGGCCGACGCGATCGCCCGGGCGCCCCGGGTGAACATCTTCGGCGCCAGCGGCAGCGCCCTGGTCGGCGAGGAGATGCGATCCAGCCTGCACCGCATCGGGGTGGCCGCGTGGGCCTGGCGCGACGTGCACGACGGGCTCGCCGCGGCCGCCCTGCTGGGGCCGGGCGACGTGGCGCTCGGGGTGTCCCACAGTGGGCAGACCCGGGAGACCATCGAGCTGCTGGCCGAGGCCGGCAGCCACGGCGCCACCACGGTGGCGCTGACCAGCTTTCCCCGCGCGGCGCTGGCGGAGTTGGCCGACATCGTCCTGCTCACCGCCACCCAGGCGACCACCTTCCGGCCGGACGCGCTCTCGGCGCGTCATCCGCAGCTGGTCGTGCTCGACCTGCTCTACATCGCGGTCGCACAGCGCACCCACTCGCGGGCGCACGCGGCGTTCCAGCGGACCGCCCGGGCCGTGGACGGCCACAAGGCGGCCCGGGACGGTTCGGCATGACCGCGCCGGGGGCGCGGCCGCCGGTCCGCCGTTTCACCAGGTGTCCGGAGGTGTCTCCTGTCCACCTCCCGGGCGAGCAGCACCCTGCCATCGAGTCGCGGTACGCCGGTCGCACCCGACCCGGATCTCATCGAGGAGAAATCATGTCCGTTACTCCCGACCGTCCGTCGGATCTCACCCGCCGGACGCTGCTCGGCCGCACGGCCGCGGCCGGCCTGCTGGTCACGCCGGCAGCCGGGCTGTTGAGCGCCTGCGCGACCAGCGGCAGCGACAGCAGCGGAGACAGCGACAAGGCCGAGGGGGCCAAGAGCGACAAGAACCCGTTGGGCGTCAAGGAGGACGCCCCGATCGAGGTGATCATCTTCAACGGCGGGTACGGCGACAAGTACGCCACCGACGTGCACGAGCCGCTGTACAAGAAGGAGTTCCCGAAGGCGGAGATCAAGCACCAGTCCACCCAGGCGGTGTCCACGGTGCTGCAGCCGCGGTTCGCGGCCGGCAACCCGCCGGAGTTCGTGAACAACTCCGGCGAGAAGCTGATGGACTTCGGCGCGCTTGTCAAGGACGGCCAGCTGCAGGACCTGACCGAGCTGTGGGACGCGCCGTCGGCGGACATCCCGGGCAAGAAGGTCCGCGACACCGTCGTGCCGGGAACGGTCGAGCAGGGCATGTACGACACCGGCAACGGAGCGAAGCCGTACGTGCTCTACTACGTCTCCACGGTCTACGGTCTGTGGTACTCCGGCAAGCTGTTCAAGCAGAACGGCTGGCAGCCGGCGAAGACCTGGGACGAGTTCATGGGCCTGCTCGACAAGATCAAGAGCAAGGGCATCACCGGGTACGGCTACGCCGGCGCGAACGCCGCGTACTACCAGTGGAACGTGATCCTCACCCACGCGGCCAAGCTCGGTGGTCCGGACGTACTCAAGAACATCGACAACCTGGCGCCCGGGGCCTGGACGGCCGACCCGGTGCTCAAGGCCGCCACCGCCTGGGCCGAGGTGGGCGCGAAGTACCTCGACAAGAGCTTCGAGGGCCTCAAGCACACCGACGTCCAGCTCCAGCAGGACCAGTACAAGGTGGGGTTCTACCCCAGCGGCGACTGGCTGGAGAACGAGCAGAAGCAGAACACCCCGGCGGACTTCCAGTACCAGCTCGCCACCCTGCCCGACCTCTCGGCCTCCGACGCGATGCCGTTCGGGACGGTCCGGGCGGCCGCCGGCGAGGGCTACTTCGTCTCGGCCAAGAGCAAGAACCCGCGCGGCGGCATGGAGTACATGCGCCAGATGCTGTCCGCGGCCGGCGCCAAGGGCTTCACCTCGACCGTGAAGGCGGCCACCGTGGTCACGGCCGGTTCCGAGGGGTACGCCTTCCCGCCCGGCGTGGCCAGCTCGCAGGCCGCGCTCAAGGCGGCCGGCTCGAACGTGGTGAATCTGATGTTCGACAACTGGTACAAGGAGCTGGACACCGAGTGCCGGACCGCCACCAATGAGCTGATGTTCGGTCGGGCCAAGGCCGAGCAGTTCTGCGACCGGATGCAGAAGCGCGCCGACGCCCTCGCCAAGGACGACTCGGTCGCCAAGTTCAAGCGCTGACAGGGACGAGGGATCATGCGGCACGGCAAGTATCCGTTCGTGGTCGGCTTCCTGGCCGCCCCGGTGACGCTGTACGTGGTGTTCGTGATCGCCCCGTACGCGCAGGCGTTCCAGATCTCGATGACCAACTGGCGCGGGTTTTCCGCGCCGGAGTGGACGGGGTTCGGCAACTACCGGCGGCTGGTGCAGGACGACCGGTTCTGGAAGGCCATCGAGCACCACGCGGTCCTGCTGGTCGCTCTGCCGCTGATCACCATCGCCATCGCGCTCTTCTTCGCCTTTCTGCTGAACGTGGGCGGGCGGAGCACGGGGGGTCAGCGGCGGGGGGTCTGGGGGTCGAACTTCTACCGGGTGGTGTTCTTCTTCCCCCAGGTCCTCGCCGTGGCCATCGTGGCGGTGCTGTTCCAGACCGTCTACCGGCCCAACTCGTCCGGGCTGATCGATGGGGTCCTGATGAAGCTGGGCTTCGACCCGGTGCTGTTCCTGGTCAAGCCGTCGCTGGCGCTGTGGTCGATCATCGCCGTGCTGGTCTGGCAGGCGGTCGGCTTCTACGTGGTGCTGTTCTCGGCCGGCATGTCGGCGATCCCCAGCGACATCTACGAGGCCGCCGAGATGGACGGGGCCACCCGGGTCACGCTGTTCTTCCGGGTGACCCTCCCGCTGCTGTGGGACACCCTCCAGGTGGCCTGGGTCTATCTCGGCATCGCGGCGTTCGACGCGTTCGCCATCGTCTCGGTGCTGTCGGTCGACAACGGGGGCCCGGACGGCGCCACCACCGTGCTGGCCCTGGAGATCTACCGCAACGCCTTCGTCTACTCGAAGTACGGCTACGCCTCGGCGATGGGCGTGGCGCTGTTCTTCCTGACCCTCACCTTCGCGGCGCTGACGCTGCGGCTGTCCAAGCGGGAGAGCGTGGAGTACTGATGAACCCGCACACCACCACCCAGGTCCCCCCGCCCGCGCCGGCGGCGGGGGCAGCCGTCCCGCCCGCCGGCGCCGCGCCGACCGGCCGGCGGTTCCGGCGGCGCCGGTCGGAGGTCTCGGTGCTCACCGGGCTCGGGCAGGTCGCCCTGATCGTCTGGGCGATCATCGTGATCGCGCCGATCCTGTGGACGTTCCTGGCCTCGTTCAAGAACACCGCCGAGATCTTCAGCAGCCCGTGGACCATGCCGGACCACCTGCGCTGGGAGAACTGGTCCCGGGCCTGGACCAAGGCGCACGTCGGGCGGTACTTCCTGAACAGCGTGCTGGTGGTCTCGCTCAGCACGTTCGGCACCATGCTGCTCGGCTCGATGGCCGCGTACGTGCTGGCCCGCTACCGGTTCTGGGGCAACCGGATCATCTACTACCTGTTCGTCTCGGGGCTGGCCTTCCCGGTGTTCCTGGCCCTGGTGCCGCTGTTCTTCGTGGTCAAGAACCTCGGCCTGCTGGACTCGTACACCGGGCTGATCCTGGTCTACATCGCGTACTCGCTGCCGTTCACGATCTTCTTTCTGGCGGCCTTCTTCAAGACCCTGCCCTCCTCGGTGGCCGAGGCCGGCATGATCGACGGTGCCTCGCACACCCGGCTGTTCTTCCAGGTGATGATGCCGATGGCCAAGCCGGGTCTGGTGAGCGTGGCGATCTTCAACGTGATCGGCCAGTGGGCGCAGTACCAGTTGCCGCTGGTGCTGCTCTCCAACGCCAAGGACAAGTGGGTGCTCACCCAGGGCATCGCGGACATCTCGGTCAACGCCGGCTACGAGGCCGACTGGTCCGGCCTGTTCGCCGCACTGACCATCGCCATCCTCCCGATGATCGTGGTCTACGCCATCTTCCAACGCCAGATCCAGTCCGGCCTCACCTCCGGCGCCGTGAAGTAACCCTGCCGGCTCCTCGCCGATCAGGGAGGTGTGGTGGGCGAAGGGCGGCATTGCGTCGCTTTTGCCGAGCACCACAACTCCTTGATCGACTGAGTCGGCGGCCGGGCCGGCGGGTGTCGGGGGGTGGGGGCAGGATTGGCGGCGTGCTGGTGGCGGTGGTGGGGGGTGCGGGAGGCGGGGGGCGGCTGCTGCCGCTGCACCCGGACGGGAGTCCGGCCGGGCCCGAGGAGCGGGTCACCGACCTGGTGGCCGCGGTGGCCGAGCGGGAGCGCGCGGAGCGCCCGCGATGGGTGCTGGACAGCGCCATGACGAGCTATCCGGCGCTGCTGCGGGCCGGGGTCCGGCTCGACCGGTGCCACGATCTCGAGCTGACCGAGTCGCTGCTGCTGGGCCAGGCCGGGCGCTGGGGCGAGCCGCGGTCGCTGGCCGCGGCCCTGGCCCGGCTGGCCGGCACGCCCGTGCCGCCCGATCCGCCCCCGCAGCCGGCCGCGCCGCCCGGGCACGGCCAGGCCGCGCTGTTCGACGCCGCGCCCGCCGGTCCCGGTCCCGGTCCGGAAGCGCTGGCCCGGGTGTACGCCGACCAGCAGGCGCGGATCGCCGGCGCCGAGCACCCCGGCCGGTTCCGGCTGCTGGTGGCCGGCGAGTCGGCGGGCGCGCTGGTCGCGGTCGAGATGAACGCGGTGGGGCTGCCGTGGCGGGCGGACGTGCACGAGACGATCCTGCTCGACCTGCTGGGCGAGCCGTCGCCGGTGGGCGGTCCGCCGCGCCGGCTGGCCGACCTGGCCGCCCGGATCGCCGCCGCCTTCGGGGTACGCCACCTGCACGCCGACTCGCCCGCCGAGGTGCTCCGGGCCTTCGCCCGGGCCGGTGTCCAGTTGCCCAACACCCGGGCCTGGGTGTTGCGCGGCGTCGACCACCCGGCCGTGCCGCTGCTGCTGGAATACAAGGAGCTCTACCGGATCTGGACGGCGCACGGCTGGGCCTGGCGGGACGCGTGGGTCCATGAGGGACGCTTCCGGCCCGAGTATGTCCCCGGCGGCGTGGTCTCCGGCCGCTGGGCCACCCGGGGCGGCGGAGCGTTGCAGATCCCCAAGGTGATCCGGCGGGCCGCGGTGGCCGATCCGGGCTGGCGGTTCGTGGTGGCCGACGCGGGCCAGCTCGAGCCGCGGGTGCTGGCCGCCGTGTCCGGCGACGCCCGGCTCGCGGCCGCGGGCGGCGCCGGCGACCTGTACGCCGCGCTGGCCCGGGACGCGTTCGCCGGCGACCGGGCCCGGGCCAAGGTGGCGCTGCTCGGGGCCATGTACGGGCAGACCGGGGGGGCCGCCGTGCCGGCCCTCGCGGTGCTGCGCCGCAACTATCCGACGGCGTTCGAGTACGTGGAGTCGGCGGCGCGTACCGGTGAGGGCAACGGGCTGGTCCGGTCCTGGCTGGGCCGCACCTGCCCGCCGGCCGGGGTGTCGCTGCGGGAGACCGCGCTGGCGGACGGCGGCTCGGAGGCGGGCACGGGGGAGTCCCGGTCCACCGCCGCGGCGCGGGCCCGGGGCCGGTTCACCCGCAACTTCGTCATCCAGGCCACCGCCGCCGAGTGGGCGTCGACGATGCTGGCCGTGCTGCGCGGGCTGCTCGCCGGCACCCCGGCCGAGCTGGTGTTCTTCCAGCACGACGAGGTGCTCGTGCACTGCCCCGCCGAGCTGGCCGAGCGGGTGGCCGAGCTGGTCACCGAGGCCGGCCGGCGGGCCACCGAGCTGCTGTTCGGCGCCACCGAGGTGCGCTTCCCGCTCGACACATCCATCGTGGACTGCTACGCCGACGCCAAGTGACGTCACCGGTCGGCTCCGGAGCCGGCGCCCGGCCGGACTGCCGCTCATGAACCGGCGATGTTGATGGCGGTGCGTCCGAGGGCGCCGTCCTCGACGGTGTTGAGCAGCACCCCGGCCGCGTCGGCGCGGGTGATTGGGCTGGGGCGGTCCAACAGGTCGCGACTGATCCGCGGCCGGCCCCGGGGTGGCCCGTCGGTGAGGCGGTTCAGGCGCACGATCGTCCAGTCCAGGTCGGCGGCGGAGACGATCCGTTCCATGCGCGCGACGTCGGCGTACGCGTCGGCCAGGAGCCACCGGAGTAGCGCCATGGCGAGGCGAGGCCGTACGGCCACGATGGGGTACGCGCTCGTGATGGCGAGCCGGCGTACCCCGTTCTCGGACATGCAGGCTGCCAGCACGCCGGCCACGGCCGCGGTGTGGTGCGGGCCTCTCCGTCCGGTGCCGCCGATGACGGCGATGACCGCGTCCGCACCGATGACGGCTGCCCCAACGGCGGCCCGGTCGCGCCCGTCGCCGGTGACCACCCGGGTGGGTGCCGGTGCCGCCGGCAGGGCGTCCGGCCGGCGGGTGAACGCGGTGATCCGGTGGCCGCGCCGCAGACCTTCCGCGACGACGAGCCGGCCGGTACGCCCGGTCGAGCCGAGGACGGTGAGGTTCACCGCGTTCCTCCAGCTGCGGTGCGGGACATGAGCCGTCCCATGATGGTGCGGGACCATGGACGGTAGCGGGTGTTCTGGAAGGCGGTGACCGACCAGTCGCCTTCGTGGCGCACGAGCACGAAGGTGACCGCGGAGAGCCGTTTGGCTGACGGGGCGGTGCGGCCGCGCTGCCAGGACATGATGATCCCGCCGACCGTGCATGCGACGGCCACGTCGTCGGCGACGAACCGGATGTCCGGCGGGCGCATCGTCATCCGGGATCCGCGCATGATGCCGGCGAACAGCGCCCGGTGGCCGTCGGCGATGGCCCGCCGACCCGCCATCCGGGTGCCGTCGAAGGCGGTGTAGTCGGCGTCCTCGGTGAACAGCGCCGCGTACCGGTCGGGATCACCCGCGGTCCAGGCTTCGGCGATCCGGGAAAGCGTTGCGCGAACGGCGGCCTGGGCCGCGTCGACACTGATCATCGATCCTCCCGATTAGTTTAGTTATCTAAAAACTTTAGACAACTAAACTAATCGGGGCAAGGGCTGTCAGTCGGACTGCTCCTCGGTCAGTCGGGCGGTCTGCTCGTGCAGGATCCGGGTCACGTCGGCGAGGAAGGTGCGGATGGCGCCCAGCTGTGCGGGGGAGTAGCCGTCCGTCAGGTGCGCGACGGCCTGCCGCATGGGCTCGAAGGCCGGTTCCAGTTCGGCCTTGAGCCGGTCCAGGTTCGCGGCCACGAACGTCCTGCGCCGATCCGTGGCGTCCGGGACCCGCTGGGCGTAGCCGGCGCGCGCCAGCCGGTCCACCAGGCCGGTGACCGCACCGGGCGTCAGGCCCAGTTGTCGGGCGAGTTCGCCCGAGCTGACCGGGCCGAGGCGGGTCAACAGGTCCAGGGCCTTGTTCTCGGCCGCGGTCAGCCCGCGGCGGGCGGCCACCGCCTCGTGGAACATCACCACCGCGGTGCTGAGCTCCCGCCCGAGCAGCTCACCGACATCGCGGGTGTCGTCGTCGGTGTCGTCGCGCCGAGGTGCTTGCCGGACCAACTGATCGAACCCCATTCCGTGCAGCATCACCGTGGCCTCCGCCGGTGGTGTCCCGACCAGTATGCGGCCCGGCTCGCCAGCGGTGGACGACGGCGGAAACCGGGGACCGCCCCCGCCGTACCCGGGCTGGCCGGCCGCCGCCATCGGCGGGCCGGTCCCGATTTCCGTCTTTTGCCCCGATACCCGCGGATAGCCGAATCGTTGGGTCCGGTGTGCGCTCGACGGCAGCCGGGCCGGTGCCGGCTGGGTGCGAGTGGAGGATTTTCGTCAGGCGGGGGTGACTCAGCTGAGTCGGATCGCGGGAATGATCATCGCGGCGGGTGGCGGTCGGCGGATCGGCGGCCCGGAGGCGCTGCTGCAGTCCGGCGGCAGGCCGCTGGTCAACCAGGTGCTGGACATCATGGCCGGGGCCGGTTGCGCGCCCTGCGTGGTCGTGCTGGGCGCGGCGGCGGAGCAGGTCCGGCAGTCCGCCGACCTGTCCGGGGCGCGGGTGGTGGTCAACCGGTCCTGGGGCACCGGCATCGGTTCGTCGCTGCGGATGGGCCTCAACGCCCTCGACGACCCGGAGATCGAGGCCGTGGCGGTGGTGCCGGTCGACATGCCGGGGCTCACCGTGGCCGCCGTGCGCCGGGTGGCCGCGCTGCCGTACCCGGAGGCCCTGGTCTGCGCCACGTACGGCGGCCTGCGCGGCTACCCGATGCTGTTCGGTCGCCGGCACTGGCCCGGCATCGCCACCCTGGCCAAGGCCGACGTCGGCGCCCGGCCCTACCTGCTGGCGCACAAGGACGAGATCGTGGACATCGCCTGCGACACGGTCGCCGACGGTTGCCGGGTGGACACCCCGGAGCTGATGGCGCTGTGGGGCCTCACCGTGCCCGCGCAACGCGTGGGCGTCTGAGCCGCCGTCGATCGCGGGCTCGCGCGTCCGACGCGGCTGGGCGGGGCTGGGCGGGGCGGGGCGGGTGGATCCTCGACCCACCCGCCCCGGGTACCACGCGTGCCGTTGCGAATCGCCGTCAGCCGGCCCAGTACTGGTCGTCGACGTCGATGGAGGGCCACTGAATGATCGGCGCTCCGTTCTTGGTGCTGCTGTTCGAGACCCCCATGGACATGCCGCTGTTCAGATTGGTGTAGCGGTAGTAGCCGTACCCCACCGCGGCCTTCTTCCACCGCTGATCGGTGACGCCGATGCAGTCCCAGATCACCATTCCCACGCTCTTCACCTTCGACCCGGACGGCACACCGAGGCACTTGCTCGGGCTGTTGGCCTGCCTGAGCTCGTGGTAGTAGCCGTCATCGGGGATCGAGAGCCAGTTGTGGTCGGCGGCGCCGCAGTCCCACTGAAGGGCCGCGGTGCCGTTCTTCATGTTGCCTCCGGAGATCCCCAGGCACTTGCCCGAGTATCCGTTGATGATCCAGGTAGTGCCGGCGAGGGTGGTGGTCTGCTCGGTGCCGGTCGCGGCCCGAGCGGGCGAACAACCGAGTCCGGTGGAGACCGCCACCGCGGCCGCCATGGCGATGACGGACCTGATTCGACGTGACATGGTGCCCCCGTGTTCATCGAAATCGCTGATCCCGCAAGCTTAGGTAACGACCGCAAGCCTTCGCTGCCCCGTACGACAAATTGTTGATGATCAGTGCGCACCGGCGGAAGCGGTCCGCGGGCACCGGTGCCGCGCACGCCGTACCATCTCGAAGGTGCGACGCCGAATCCGAGCCGGCCGATGACCCGGCCGCCGGCGGACCTTGTCGAGCCCGGATGGGTCGCCGAGCCGCTGGACCACAATGCCAGCAACGCCGCCACCGGCGGCATCTGGCGGGTACGGCGGGACGGCCGCAGCGCCGTCCTGAAGATCGCCACCCCGCCCGGACACCATCCCGATCCACCGGCGCACTGGACCGCCGAGGACGATCCGGGGCACTGGAACTACTGGCGCCGGGAGATGCTGGCGTACGCCGAAGGGCTGGCCGGCTCGGTCTATGCCGGCGGCGGCATCCGGGCCCCCGAGCTGCTCGAGCTGGTGGAGCGGGCCGACGGCTCGGTGGCGCTGTGGCTGGAGGACGTGGTGGGCCGGCCCGGACCCAGCGCCGAGGTGGCGGACCTGGCCGACCTGGCCCGCCGGCTGGGGGTGGCGCACGCCACCTGGCTCGGCTCGCTGCCGGCGGTCGACTGGCTGGCCCGGGACTGGCTGGGCGACTACGTGCGGACCCGGCCGGCCGCCGACCGGCCGCCGTGGGATCACCCGGTGGCGGTCGGTGAATGGCCCGCCGAGCTGCGAATACGTCTGCGTGACCTGTGGGCGCGGCGCGAGGACTACCTCGCGGCCGCCGCCGAGCTGCCGCGCACGCTGTGCCACCACGACGTCTGGCCGATGAACCTGGTGCTGACCGCCTCCGGTCCGGTGCTGCTGGACTGGACCGCGCTCGGCCCGGGACCGGTGGGCGAGGACGCGGCGAACCTCATCCTCGACACCTTCCTCGACGGGCTGGTGCCGGTGGACCGGCTGCCGGCGGTGACGTCGGCCGTCGTCGACGGCTATCTGGCCGGCCTGGGCGATGCGGTCGATCCGGCCCTGGTGCGGCGGGCCATCGCGCTCACCGCGGCGGTCAAGTACTGCTGGCTGGGTCCGTGGATGGTGACGCACGCGGCCAGCGCCAACCGGCAGGCCACCAACTATGACCGGCGGGACCTGGCCGGCATGTTCGCCGGCCGAGCCCCGGTGCTCCACCAGATCGCCGACTGGGCCGCCGCCGCCGTGTAAGGAAGGGCCCCTTCTTATCGCTTTTTGTATAGCAGGGGGCCCTTGTTAACGGCCCGCCGACGGCTCGGCCGGCTCGGCCGGGGCGGCCGGCGCGGCCGGCTCGGCCGGCTCGCCGAACAGCCGGACGGCGTTGTGCCAGCAGACGGCGCGCAGCCACTCGTCGCCCAGGTCCAGCCGGGCCAACCCGGCCAGCTGCTCGGCGTACGGGTAGGGGATGTTCGGGAAGTCGCTGCCCAGCAGGACCTTTCCGGCCAGGCCCAGCTCGCGCAGCCGGCCGAGCCGTTCGGTCGGGAACGGCACGAACCGCTCGAAGAACGGGGTGAAGGCCATGGTGGTGTCCAGCGCCACCCGCTCGTACCGCTCGGCCAGCTCCAGAAACGGCTCGTAGTCCGGCGCACCGAGGTGGGCCACGATGGCGGGCAGTCGCGGGTGCCGGGCCAGCAACTCGGCGAACGGGCCGGGACCGGTGTACGTCGTACCGACCGGCGCGTGGCCGGCGTGCACCACGACCGGCATGGCGGCCTCGGCCAGCAGCCCCCACACCGCGTCCAGCTCCGGCGCGGTGGGCGGAAACCCACCCACCTGGATGTGCACCTTGAAGATCCGTGCCCCCGCCTCGACGGCCCGCCGAACGTAGCCGAGCACGTCGGGCTCCGGGTAGAACGTCGCCGACGGCAGACAACCGGGCGTCCGCCGGGCGAAGTCGAGCGTCCAGTCGTTCAGGTCCGACGCCATTCCGGGCCGGTGCGGGTACGCCAGCGCGCTGAACATCCGTACGCCGAGGCGGTCCAGGTGCGCCACCCGTTCGGAGTCACCGCACCGGTACCGGATCGGCCATTCGGTGCCGACCAGCGGACCGGCCGCGTCGAAGTACGCCCAGATCCGGCGCAGCAACCGCGGCGGCAGGAAGTGCACGTGCACGTCGGCCAGCCCGGGCAGGCCCAGCTCTCGCCAGAATCCCGGCACCTCGGCGTCGTCCATCGCCCGATGGTAAGGAAGGGCCCCTTCTTATCGCTTCCGGTATAGGAAGGGCCCCTTCTTAACGGCCGGACGCCACCGGGGGCGGGGGCGGGTTCACCGGTCCCTCGGGCGGGGGAGCGGGTTCACCCGGTGCCGGGACGGCAGGCCGGGCCACCGCCGGCACGCTGGAACCATGACAACCTGCGCCACCCCGATCACCGTCGGCCGGTACGCCCGCCGGTCCCGCGACGGCCGCCCGCCGGCCCCCTGGACGGTACGGCTCGCTCACCTCATCCCGCTGCTCGCGCTGCCATCCGGGCTCTGGCGCGTGGCGCTCGTGGCCGGCGTACCGCTGGGCCTGCTCGCGGGCGGCGTGCCGGCGCGGACCCACGGCGCCGAGAGCGCGCAGATCATCGGGCTCTCCATGTTCTCCGAGGCGCTGGCCCTGCTCTCGCTCGGCCTGGTGCGGCGGTGGGGAGAGGTCGTGCCGGGCTGGGTGCCGCTGCTCGGCGGCCGGCGGATCCCGCCGTACGCCGTGGTCACCGCGGCCGGGGTCGGCTCGGTGCTGTTGATGCTGACCTGGGCGTACGCCACGATGAACTTCTTCGGCCCCAACGTCGACCTCGGCTTCGCCGGCCCCTGGGGTGAGGCGCTGCTGGTGGCCTGCTACCTGCCGCTGCACCTGTGGGGACCGGCCCTGCTCGCGCTCACCTGGGCCTACCACCGGCGCCGCTGCCGCGACTGACCACCGGCCCGCCCCTCGTTGATCATGAGGTTAGCCCTCGCCTGGATCGATCACGTCGCCAGCCAGCCTCATGATCAAGAGGGTGGAAGGGGGGTCAGCCGTCGAGGTCCATGCCGTGCAGGACGGACGGGGCCACCAGGCCGAGCGCGGCCAGCACGGACACGATGGTGAGCACGGTACGCAGCACCACCACCTCGCCGGTGCCGCCGGTCCGCAGCGCCAGGTGGTTCGGGATGCCGACCATCCGCCACATGCGGCCGCGGACCGGGATCGGCCACATGATCGGTACGCCGGCGCTGGTGACCATGTCGCCGATCAGGTGCACGAAGCAGCCGACGCCCACGGCGAGCCCGAGCAGCGGATAGCCGCGGTTGCCCGGCAGCATCGTCCAGGTGAAGACGGCGGCGGCCAGCGAGAGCAGGGTGATGGTGACCCAGCCGACCCGCTTGGCCCAGTCATCGAAGAGGCCGCGCAGCGCGAGGCCGAACATGAAGAACAGGATGCCGATGACCGCCCGTTTGCCGTACGCGGTGGACAGCGCGGTCGTGCCCCAGCCGACCAGCAGGGTGAACGGCAGGGTGTGCGCGAGCGTCCGGTGCCCGTTGTTGCGGTGCGGGTCCCGGCGGGTCCGGGTGGCCGTGTAGACCACCAGCGAGAGCTTCTCGATCACCTCTGCCACGAACAGCGAGAACACGCCGAAGGTCTTCGCCACCGTGGCGCCGCCCTGGTTGCGGGTGACCTTTCCGGACAGGTCGAGGTCGGGGAAGAGGGCGCCACCGGCGCAGACCGCCGTGCCGACGGCCACCGCGAGCGGCGACTGGTGATAGCCGGCGAAGTGGTCGAGCGCCCATGAGCCGGCCAACCAGACGGCGGCGCCGGACAGAGCGTGGGACGGTCCCATCATCGTCGCGCATCCTCCCCATGGATCTTGTAGGCAAAGTTACGCCACGCGGGCAAACCGGCCGGTGCGGGGCGGGCTCGCCGTCCATGGTGGAAGCGGGTCGGCCGGCCGGATGTCGGCGAGCCGACAGATCGCCGTGCCGGCCTCGCCGACGGTGCCAGCGTCCGGGGCGCTATCGGCGGGCGCACCGCCGTCGCGGGCGCTACCGCGCAGCGGGCCGGCGTCCCGCGCGCTATCGGCGGGCGTGCCGGAGCAGCCCGTACCCGATGAAGGCCAGCGGCACCGGCCAGAACACCGGGCGTCCGACCAGGACGGAGGCGGCTATGACGGCGGCCAGCAGCAGCGCGAAGACCACCACCGGCCGCGGCGCCGGCCACCGGTCCGGCGGCGCGGGCCGGCCGGGGTGGCGGCGGTCCGGCGGCATCCGGCCGGCCACCCGCGCCGGCCGGCCCGCGGGCGACGAATCCGGTACGGCGCGGTGGCCGCCCGGCAGGTCGGCGACCAGGGCGCCGAGCTCGTCCCGGTACACCGCCGCGTACGCGGCGGTCAGTCGCTCCTCGCCCTCGGCGAGCGTCAGCCGTCCCTCGGCCATGGCGGTACGCAGCAGGTCGGCGAGGCGTTCGCGTTCCGCGTCGGAGGCGCGTAGCCGGGGACCGGGTGCTGTGGTCATGTCCCACCTTCCCTTCCGGTCGTGCGCCTCCACGGTGCGCCACCCGGCCGCGGGTGGGGTAGGCCCCCGGGCGGTGTCCCGGCTACGTCCACCGGCGTAGCCGGGGGTTGCATCCGGTGCCGTGGTACCGGTTTACCGTCGAGGGATGACGGAACGCGACTGGACGCCGGAGGCGTGCACCCTGCCGACCGCGGAGCGCCCGGGCCGGCTCGCCGAGTTCGACGAGGTGCTTCGGGCGGCGCTGATCGAGCAGCGGCGGACGGCACCGACTCGGCTGTGCTGGATCCTGCACCCGTCGGCGGAACGAGCGATCAACGATCTCGTGGCCCGGGAGTCGGACTGCTGTTCGTTCTTCGCCTTCGCCGTCGACCGGACCGACGGCGCGGTACGGGTGCAGGTGACCGTGCCGCCCGGCCACGTCGACGTGCTGGACGGCATGGCCGAGCGATTCGGACAGGTCCACCGGTGACGACCGGCGCCGATGGCCGGGCGTCCGGCGCGCCGCCCGTGGCCGGCACCCCGGCTGCGGGCCTGCGCAGTGGCGAGGTCGCGGCCGCGGCCGGGGTGAACCGGCAGACGCTGCGGTTCTACGAGCGCCGCGGCCTGATCGCACCCCCCGAGCGGAGCCTCGGCGGGCATCGCCGCTATCCGCCGGACACCCCGGCCGTGCTGCGCGGGATCAAGGCCGCGCAACGGCTCGGGTTCACCCTCAACGAGATCGCCGGTTTGCTGGCCGCCGGCCGACCGGCGACCGGCCTCGCCCCGCGGTCGCGGCCGGGTGCCGACCTCGGCGCGCGGGCCCGGGCCAAGCTCACCGAGATCACCGCGCGGATCGTCGAGTTGGAGGCATCGGCCGAGGCCCTGCGGGCCGCGCTGGATGCCGGCTGCACCGACCTGGCGACGTGCGCCAGCACTTCGTCGTGCCCGCTGCCGTTCGGCGACGCCGCGCCGCGCCGACCCTGAGGCTCGGTGGAACGCCAGCGACGTCACCCGGTCCCGATAACGTCGCTGGGGTTCCACCGAGGGTGGCGCGCGGCTCGCGGGGGCCGGGGCGGAGCCGCGACCGCGAGGCGGCGGCGGCTGGCGCGCGGCTGGCGGGGCCCCGGGCGGAGCCGCGACCGCGGAGGCGGCGGCTCAGGGTTGGCCGGACGCGCCCAGCCGGCGGGCGGCCGCCACGACGCTGGCCCGGCGCCGGGCGTGCTCGGCGTCGTCGTCGGGGGCGCCGCCGCTGAGCATCTGGGCGACCTGCGGTACGGAGAACCACCAGGTGGCGATCGCGATGACGAGGAAGACCAGATGCGCGGGATCGACCGCATCGCTGATCAGCCCGTCCCGCTGTGCGCGCTCGACCGCCCGGACCTTCTCCCGGTAGTGCGTCTCCCGGTTGAGCCGGTCCGCGATGCCGCGCCCGGCCAGCCCCTCCCACTGGAGCAGGCGTACCAGGTGCGGGTGGGCGGCGTGGTAGTCAAAGGCGTGCCCGGCCCATTCGCCCAGGTCGGCCACGGTATCGCCGGCCGGCGGAACGACCCCGGCCAGCCGGTCCAGCTCCTCGGCGAGCACCGTCTCGAACAGCGCGTCCTTGTCGCCGTAGTACTTGTACAGCCGTTCCTTGTTGATCCCGGCGCGCTCGGCGATCCGTGACATGGTGGTCCCGTCCGGCCCGCGCTCGGCGAACTCGACGATGGCGGCGTCCTTCAATCGCCGCTTCGTCCCCTCGACATCCCACGCCATGCGGACATCCTAGCCGGATCCCGGACAGCGCCATCTCCAACGTTGCGGTTGGGATCGTGCCGACGTATGGTGAGAGTGCAACCGCAACGTTGGAGATGGGATAGCACATGACCGTACCTGTCACGGCCCCCGGCGGGGCGCTTGTCCTCGCCGACGGCCTCGCCGTCAGCCGGCTGGGCTACGGGGCCATGCAGCTGGCCGGGCCGGGCGTCTTCGGGCCGCCGCGCGACCGCGACGAGGCGATCGCCGTGCTCCGCACGGCCGTGGAGTCCGGCGTCACGCACATCGACACGGCCGACTTCTACGGCCCGCGGGTGGTCAACGAGATCATCCGCGAGGCCCTGGCCCCCTACCCGGACGGGCTGCACATCGTCACCAAGGTGGGCGCGCGGCGCGGCCCCGACGGCTCCTGGCTGCCCGCGGTCTCGCCGGCCGAACTGGTCGCGCAGGTGCACGACAACCTGGCCAGCCTCGGCGTTGCCGCCCTGGACGTGGTCAACTACCGGCACGCCGAGCATGGCGGGCCGGCGGACTCGATCGCCGAGGCGTTTGGCGCGCTCGCCGAGCTGCGCCGGGACGGCCTCATCCGGCACCTGGGCCTGAGCAGCGTGTCCGTGTCGCAGCTGGACGAGGCGCAGGCCATCGCCCCCGTGGTCACCGTGCAGAACGAGTACAACCTGGCCGCCCGGGGCGACGACGCGATGGTGGACCGGTGCGAGCGCGACGGCATCGCGTACGTCCCGTTCTTCCCGCTCGGTGGCTTCACCCCCCTGCAGTCCGACATCCTGACCCGGGTGGCCGACCGGCTCGGGCACTCCCGGCAGCAGGTGGCGCTGGCCTGGCTGCTGCGGCGCTCTCCGGCCATCGCCCTGATCCCCGGCACGTCCTCGCGGGCGCACCTGCGGGAGAACCTCGGCGCGGCGGATCTGCGGCTGCCGGACGACGCCATGGCCGAACTCGACGCGATCGGCTCCGCGGCCGCCTCCTGAGCCGACCTGCGGGACGGTCGGCCGCCCGCCCGCCGGTTGCGGGTGGCTCGGCCGCCCGCCCGCCGCTTGCGGGTGGCCCGACCGCCCGCCGGTTGCGGGTGGCCCGACCGCCCGCCCGGCGGTTGCGGGTGGCCCGACCGCCCGCCCGGCGATCAGGCGTCGACCACCAGCCGGACCGTCACGGCGTCGCCCACGTCCAGCCGCTCGGCCCGCCGCACGTTCGCCCGCACCGGTACCACGTACCGCCCGTCCTTGGGGAACAGCGACGTCTCCCACTCGGTCGCGCCGATCCGGGCCGTCACCGGGATCATGCCCCAGCCGTAGCTCACCAGCGGCGCGACGTCCTCCAGCGGACCGCACCGGTCCTCCGGCACGGTGACGAAGTGCCACGGCGCCGGACCCCGCCAGAACCAGATCTCGCCGCGAAACTCCAGCTCCATCGCGCCAGGATAGGTTCCTCGGGTGACGGTTCTGCGGTCCCTGCTGCTCTTCGTGCTAGCGGCGCTCGCCGAGATCGGCGGCGCCTGGCTGGTCTGGCAGGGCTGGCGGGAGCACCGCGGGCTCTGGTGGATCGCCGGCGGCGTGCTGGCGCTCGGCGCGTACGGCTTTGTGGCCACCTTCCAGCCCGACCCGAACTTCGGCCGGATCCTCGCGGCGTACGGCGGGGTGTTCGTGGCCGGTTCGCTGCTCTGGGCGGTCGTCCTCGACGGCTTCCGGCCGGACCGGTGGGACCTGACCGGCGCGGCCGTCTGCCTGCTCGGCGTCGCCGTGATCATGTACGCGCCGCGCGGCACCTGAGCGGCCCGCCTCAGTCCATCATGGCCAGCAGCTTGCGGACGGTGTTCCAGTTCCGGTTGGTGATGGTCGGCAGGCCCTTGAGCTTGGCCATGGCCGTGGCCACCGGGCTGTCGAGCTGGCCGTGCGGGAGCCAACCGTAGATCTCCCGGCCGGTCACGACGTACCGGTCGTCCTGCAGGTCGACCGCGGCCAGCGCCTCGGCGACCGCCGCGGGCACCGGCTTCGCCAGGAACCAGACGGCGTACCGGGAGCCGTCGGTGACCTGGTCCGCGAGCGGGTCGCCGGCCACGATCCGGTCCAGCTCCTCCTTGGTACGCACCACCACGCCCACGGCCATCCCGAACCGCCGCTCGATGGCGCCCTCCAGCGCGGACACCAGCTTGGTGGGCGGCTGCTCGGCGTCCAGCACCACGTTGCCGCTCTGCAGCAGCGTGGCGACGTTGCCATAGCCCTCCTCGGTGAGCAGCGCCCGCAGGTCGGCCATGGCGATCCGCCGGTTGCGCCCCACGTTGATCCCGCGCAGCAGCGCCGCGTACCTGGTCATCTCACTCCCGCCGGCCACGCAGGCATTCTGGCAGAGCGGCCCCCCGACCGCCGCCCGTCGCGGTCAGGTGGGCGGGCGGAAGCTCTGCCGCAGCATCAGCAGGTTGGCCTGGTCCCCGGGCCAGTCGAACTCGCGGGTGAGCCAGCCGATCGTGAACGCCCGGCCGCCCGAGTTGGCCAGCATCCGGTACGAGTGCACCGGCACGCCCTTGGCGTTCGTCCACCGGCACTCCCACTCGGCTCCCGCGTAGTAGTCGATCCGCTGGATGACCACCCGCTGGTAGTGCGGCACCGATCCGGCGCCGGTGAGCCGGCGCTCCTGCGCGGTGAAGTACTGGTCCGGACGGGCCGTGGGCGGGGTGTCGGGGTCGACGCTGAGCACCCGGGCGCCGTCGGGCTCGCGGAAACACGCGACCGCGCCGTCGGTGTAGTGCAGCCAACCGGTCGGGGTAGCGATGCGGTAGCCGGCCGCATCGACGTACCAGGTCCAGCCGGGGGTGAGCGCGAAGGGTTCGCCGGTGGGCCGGGGTCCGGGGGTGACCGGCGCGGCGGCGGCCGGAACGGCGCCGCCGCAGGGGAAGGCGGCCGGCCGGGCCGCGCCGCTCGCGCTCGGGCTGCCGGCCGGACCGGTCGGGTTCGGGTTGCCGGCCGGGCCGGTCGGGCTCGCGCCGGGTCCGCCGCCGCGGTTCCGGTCCGCGAGGCGGGGCAGCAGCAGCGCGGCCGCCGCGAGCACCACCAGCACCGCGACCCCGGCGGCCAGCACCAGGGCCCAGGCGCGCCGGCGGCGCGCGCCGGATCCGTCCGGTGGCCGACCCGGGTCCGTCGATCCGTCCGGACCGCCGTCGCGTCCCGCCCGGATGGCGCGGGGCGTGGTCTCCGGCGCGTCGGTCGGGCCGGGCCAGCGGAACCCGGTGGGGTCGGCCGGCGTGGTCGGGTCGGCGCCGGCCGCATCGACGCTGGGCCCGGCCGCCCCGTTGACCGTCGTCGAGCCCGGGGCGGCCTCCGGCGTTCCGGACCGGGCGTCCGGCTCGGTGGTCACCCGCCGCAGCAGCCGCTCCACCTCGTCCGCGTCGAGCCGGTGCCGGGGGTTGCGGCGCAGCAGGCCGTCGAGCACCGGCCGCAGCTCGCCGGCCCGCCGGGCCGGGTCGGGCGGGGCGGTGGCCAACGCTGTGAGCGTTGCCATCGAGGTCTTCCGGGCGTACGGGGACCGGCCCTCGACGGCGGCGTACAGCGTGGCGCCCAGTGACCACAGGTCCGCCTCGACCGTGGAGACGCCCTCGGCGGCCCGCTCGGGGGAGACGTACTGCGGCGAGCCCATCACCATGCCGGGCCGGGTCATCCGGCCGTCGCCGTCGGCGATGGCGAGCCCGAAGTCGGTCAGCACCACGCGGTCGTCGTCGGCGATCAGCACGTTGTGCGGCTTGACGTCCCGGTGCAGCACCCCGGCGCGGTGCGCGGCGCGCAGGGCGGCCAGCACGGCCAGCCCGATCCGGGCGGCCCGCTCCGGCGGCACCGGGCCGTCATCGGTGATGAGCTGCTGCAACGAGCGGGACGGGACGTACTCCATGACGATCCAGGGGTGGTCGCCGGAGAGGACCACGTCGTACACCCGGACCACGTTCGGGTGGCTGAGCCGGGCCGTGGTGCGGGCCTCCCGCATGGTCCGGTCGCGGACCGTGTCCCGTTCCTCGGCGCTGAGCCACTCGGGCGGCACGACCTCCTTGACGGCGACGTCGCGGTGCAGCACCTCGTCGCGGGCGAGCCAGACCCGCCCCATCCCGCCGCGACCGACCAGACGGAGCAGCCGGTAGCGCTCGCCGATCAGGACCTGCCGCACCACCGCTCCCGACACTCGTCACCCCATGTGCACGATAACGAGCGGCCCGTACGGTCGCATCCCGTGGACGGGACTCTGCCGGTTTGCTCGCTCAGCCGGCCATGGCCAGCAGGTTGCCCTCCGGAATCACCAGCCGGGGCCGGACCACCGGCTCGGATCCCCCCGGCGACCCGAGCCGGGCGGTCCGCGCGTAGACCGAGCAGGTCCGGGCGGCCACGGACGACCAGCCGTACCGCTCGGCCACCATGCTGCGAGCCCGCCGGGCCACCCGGCGGGCGAAGCCCTCGTCGGCGATGAGGGTGTCGACCGCGCCGGCCAGCGCGTCGGGGTCGCTGTGCGGGAAGGTCACGCCGGTGACGCCCGGCTCGACGATCTCGGCCAGGCCACCGGTGGCGGACACGGCCAGCGGCGCGCCGGCCGCGGCCGCCTCCAGGGCGATCATGCCGAACGGCTCGTACAGGCTGGGCACCACCGTGGCGTCGGTGGCGCCCAGCACGGCCGGCAACTGCGCCTCGCCGAGGAAGCCGACGAACCGCACGGTCTGCCCGAGGCGCAGCCGGTCGGCCTGCTCCTGCAACTGGGGGCGGTAGGGCCCGTCGCCGGCGATCAGCACCCGCAGCCCGGGGTGCCGGTCGCGCAGCCGGGGCACCGCGCCCACGAGGTGCTGCACGCCCTTCTCATAGACCAGCCGGCCGGCGAAGCCGACCAGCGGCCCCGGGCCGGCGTACCGGCGGCGGGCCGACGCCACCGCGTGCGGCCGGGCCCGCCAGGCCCGGTCGTCCACCCCGTTGGGTACGACGGTGACCCGCTCGCCCGGCAGGCCGAACAGCCGGGTGACCTCGTCTCGCATGTAGCCCGAGCAGACGATCACCCAGTCCGACTCGTGCGCGAGCCAGTGCTCCACCGAGTGGATCGTGCGGTTCAGCTCGCCCGGCAGCCAGCCCTGGTGTCGGCCCGCCTCGGTGGCGTGGATGGTGGTGACCAGCGGCAGGCGCAGGTGGTCGGCCAGCGTCACCGCGGTGTGCGCCACCAGCCAGTCGTGCGCGTGCACCACGTCGTACCGGCCGGCGTCGGCGGCGCGCAGGGCGGTGCGCAGCAGCGTGTGGTTGAAGGCCATCGTCCAGGCCAGCAGGGCGGACGTGGCCAGCGGGAACGTGACCGGGTCCTCGGGCGCGCGGAGCACGCGTACCCCGTCGACGCGCTCGTCCAGGGCGGCGCCGTCGGCGTGCCGGGTGACGACCGTGACGTCGTGCCCGGCGGCGGCCAGCGCCACCGACAGCGCGTGCACATGCCGGCCCAACCCGCCCACCAGCACCGGCGGATATTCCCAGGAGAGCAGCAGCACCCGCTGCGGCCGAGCGGGGTGGATGTCGCCTGCCGGCTCGTTCGGCGTCATCGGCCCGCTCCCTCGTCGTCCCGTGGCCCGTCGCCACCAATCCTCGCGGAGTTCCGATAACCGGTGGCGAAGCCGGGGTTTCGGTGCTGTGACGCCGTCATCCACCCTGGCGGGCGCGCAGCACCTCGGCGACCGACCAGGCCTGGAAGGGGCAGCCGGTTGCCCCGTGCGGGGCGAGCCCGTCCGCGGTCTCGGATACTGATCCTAGGCCAAACTCCCGCAAATGATGATCAATACCGGAAAAGGCCTCATCGAATGGCACATTGCTCCGGCGGCAGGCGTCCGCGTACGGGCCGAGCAGCCACGGCCACACGGTCCCCTGGTGGTACGCGCCGTCCCGCTGCTCGGGGGCGCCGCGGTGCCGGCCGACGAACTCGGGGGCGTCCGGAGCCAGGCTGCGCAGCCCGAGCGGGGTCAGCAGCGCCGCGCCCACGGCACGCAGCGCAGCCACGGCGTGCGGCGCGCCGACCGCGTGCGGCGCCGCGCCGTCCGCCGGCAGCGGCGCGTACGGCAGCGACCAGGCGAGCAGCTGATTGGGCCGCAGCGAGTCGTCGTCCTGGCCGGCCGCCCCCCTCGGGTACGCCGGGGCGGGCGCGTCGACCACGTCGTACAACCAGCCGGTGGGCGCCGGAAAGCGGCGCCGGAACGACCCGACGGCGCGTCCGTGCGCGGCGCGGGCGGCCCCGGCGTCCCCGCCCACCCGGTCGGCCAGCCCCGCCACCCCGGCCAGGCCGTTGATCCACAGCGCGTTCACCTCGACCGGCTTGCCGGCCCGGCGGGTCACCGGCCGGCCGTGCACCCGGGCGTCCATCCAGGTCAGCGCGGTGCCCGGGGCGCCCGACGCGAGCAGCCCGTCGACGTCGACCCGGATGCCGAACCGGGTGCCGGCGAGGTGGCCGTCGACGATCGCGCGCAGCGCCGGCAGCAGCTCGGCGGCCAGGTCGGCGTCCCCGGTCGCCTCGACGTGCCGGGTCACCGCGTGCAGGAACCACAGGCTCGCGTCGACGGTGTTGTATTCCACCCGGCCGGTGTCGGCGGTGTTGGCCAGCATCCCCTCGGACACCGTTCCCGCGTACGCCCGCAGCAGCTCGCGGCCCTCGTCGGCGCGGCCGGTGGTCAGGAACAGCCCCTCGTACGCGGTCATGGTGTCCCGGGACCACGCGCCAAACCACGGGTAGCCGGCCACCACGTCCGGCCCGGCCGGCGTGCGCACCACGAACGCGTCGGCCGCGAGGGCCAGGGTCGCCCCGACGTCGTCGGCGGGCCGGGCGGCGGCCACCACGGCGCGGTGCCGGCGGCGGGCCGCGGTCACCACCTCGACCGCCGGTGGCGGCGGGGTGTCGAGATCCCCCGCCCAGGCGAGCACGCCGACGGTGTCGCCGGGACGCCGCAGCGTGCCGGCGAAGTTCCCCGCGTGCCAGAGGTCCTCCTCGGCCGGCAGCCCCCGATCGGCCTCCGCGCGGTGGCGCACCCCGTGCCACCACCGGCCGGCCGCGTGCCAGTCCGGCCCGGCCAGCCGGTACGCCCGCTCCACCACCGCGCCGTCGGCGGCCGGCTCGAGGCTCGGGTCCGGGCCACCGGCCCGGCGCTCGCCGTGCGCGTCCCGCCAGGTGCAGACGGCGGCCAGGTCCAGCCGGACCGGCGGCCCGGCCACCAGCCGGTGCACGACCGCCACGGCCGGCCGCCCGTACGCCATGGCCAGCTCGCGTTCCAGCACGGTCTCGCCGATCCGCCAGCGCCAGCGCGGCAGGCCGTCCACCAGATCGAAGCGTTCCAGCAGCTCGAAGCCGGCCGGGTCGACGACGCCGGAGGCCCACTCGTGCGCCCCGAGCCGGACCCGCGCGTCCGACGGCAGCGTGAGCACCGGGTCGAGCGCCACCAGTCCCACCCGGCGGCTCGCCGGGCTGTCTCCGGCCACCACGAGCAGCCCGTGGTAGCGGCGGGTGCGCAGGCCGGCCACGGTGCCCATGGCGTACCCGCCGAGACCGTCGGTCACCAGCCACTCGCGGCCGGCGCCCGCCGCGGCGTCGCCGCAGACCTGCGGGCCGAACCCGATTTCGATCATGGCGCACCTTTCGTTCGCGGCTGCGGGGCTCGCAAACCCGGCTCACTCCTCGCGCTCACGGCGCCACCTTTCGTTCGCGACTGCGGGGCTCGCAAACCCGGCTCACTCCTCGCGCTCACGGCGCCACCCGTCGGGCGAGGGGCCCGGTACCCCGGGCAGTCTCTAAGATGCCCGGATACTCCGACCCGATCGGGTGACGACCCGGTGAAGATCAGGAAGAGGTGTACGTGCCGCCCGCCAGCCACAACCCGGCCGAGGACGCCGAGCGCCCGCGGCCGGCCGAGGACGCCGAGCGGCAGGCCGAGGCCGACGCCGAGCGGCTCCGGCTGGCCGAGGCCGACGCCGGCGAGCGGGCGTGGCGGGCCTGGGGGCCGTACGTCGCGGAGCGGGCCTGGGGGACGGTACGGGAGGACTACAGCGAACACGGCACCGCCTGGCACTACTTCCCGCACGACCATGCCCGGTCCCGCGCCTACCGGTGGAACGAGGACGGCATGGCCGGGGTGTGCGACGAGCGGCAGACGTTCTGCTTCGGGCTGGCCCTGTGGAACGGGGTCGACCCGATCCTCAAGGAGCGGATGTTCGGCCTCGACGGGCACGGCGGCAACCACGGCGAGGACGCCAAGGACTACTGGTGGTACGAGGACTCCACCCCCACCCACTCGTGGATGCGCTGGCGCTACCACTACCCGCAGGCGGCCTTCCCGTACGACGACCTGGTGGCGGTGAACGGCCGGCGCGGACGGGACGAGTCGGAGTATGAGCTGGTCGACACCGGGATCTTCGACGACGACCGGTACTGGGCGGTCACCGTCGACTACGCGAAGGCGTCGCCCACCGATCTGTGCCTGCTGATCACCGTGGCCAACCGGGGCGACGCGGCCGCCCGGCTGCACGTGCTGCCCACGCTGTGGTTCCGCAACACCTGGTCGTGGGGACTGCCCGCCCGGGACCGGACGCCGGAGATCGTCGGCGAGCCCGGCCGGCTGGTCGGCCGGCATCCGGAGCTGGGCCAGCTGGTGCTGGCCGGCGAGGGCGCGCCGGCGCCGCTGCTGTGCGACAACGAGACCAACACCCACCGGCTGTGGGGGCTGGGCGGGCGCAGCGCGTACCCGAAGGACGGGATCAACGACCACGTGGTGAACGGCGCGGCCACGGTCAACCCGGCGCGTACCGGCACCAAGGGCGCGCTGCACTACGTCCTCGACGTGCCGGCCGGGGCGAGCGTACGGCTGCGGTTGCGGTTGGCCGCCACGGCGCCGCCGCCGGCCGCGGACCCGGCGCCGGCGCTGGATCTCGGCCCCGGCCACGCGGCGGTGCTGGCCGACCGGCGGGCCGAGGCGGACCGGTTCTTCGCCCGGCTCGTGCCGGCCGGAGCGTCCGCCGCGGAGGCCGCGGTGGTGCGCCAGGCGGTCGCCGGGCTGATGTGGGGCAAGCAGTTCTACCACTTCGATGTGCGGCGCTGGCTCACCGGCGACCCGGCCGCGGCGCCGCCGCCGGCCGGCCGCCGGCACGGCCGCAACAGCGACTGGACCCACCTGAGCTGCTTCGACGTCATCTCCATGCCGGACCCCTGGGAATATCCGTGGTTCGCGGCCTGGGATCTGGCCTTCCACTGCGTGAGCATCGCCCGGGTGGACCCGGCCTTCGCCAAGGCGCAGCTGCTGCTGCCGCTGCGCGAGTGGTACCAGCATCCCAACGGCCAGATCCCGGCGTACGAGTGGGCGTTCGGCGACGTCAACCCGCCGGTGCACGCGTGGGCCGCGCTGCAGGTGTTCGCCATCGACGGCGGTCGGGACTTCGACTTCCTGGCCCGGGTGCTGCACAAGCTGCTGCTCAACTTCACCTGGTGGGTCAACCGCAAGGACACCGGCGGCAACAACGTGTTCGAGGGCGGCTTCCTCGGGCTGGACAACGTGGGACCGTTCGACCGGTCGGCCGCGCTGCCCGTAGCCGGCGTGCTGGAGCAGTCCGACGGCACCGGCTGGATGGCCATGTACGCGCTGAACCTGCTGGACATGGCGCTGGTGCTGGCCGTACACGACCCGGCGTACGCGGACCTGGCCACCAAGTTCTTCGAGCACTTCACGCTGATCGCCGCGGCCGCGTACGAGCAGGGGCTGTGGGATCCGGCGGACGGCTTCTTCCACGACGTGCTGCGGCTGCCCGACGGCAGCAAGGTGCCGCTGCGGGTCCGCTCGGTGGTGGGGCTGCTGCCGCTGGCCGCCACCACCCGGCTGACCTCGGAGACGCTGCGCCGGCTGCCCGACGTGGCGGCCCGGCTGCGCTGGTCGCTGGCCAACCGGCCGGAGTACGCCGAGGTGGTGGGCGGCCGGCGGCTCGGCCCGGACGGCCGGCAGCAGCGGTTGCTGTCCATGGTGGGCCCCGACCAGCTCATCCGGCTGCTGGCTCGGATGTTCGACGAGGACGAGTTCCTCTCGCCGTACGGGCTGCGGACGCTGTCCCGCCGGCACCTGGCCGAGCCGTTCACGGTCAACCTCGGCGGGCAGCTCTGCACGGTCGGGTACGAGCCGGCCGAGTCCACCAGCGGCCTGTTCGGCGGCAACTCCAACTGGCGCGGTCCGATCTGGCTGCCGACCAACTACCTGCTGATCGGGGCGCTGCGCGACTACGCCGCCTTCTACGGCGACGACCTGCTGGTGGAATACCCGACCGGCTCGGGGCGGAAGCTCACGCTGGGCCGGATCGCCGACGACCTGTCCGAGCGGCTGATCTCGCTCTTCGTGCCCGGCCCGGACGGGCGGCGGCCGATGTACGGCGCCAACGAGCTGTTCCAGACCCGGCCGGACTGGCGGGACCGGATCGCCTTCCCGGAGTATTTCCACGGCGACAACGGCGCCGGCCTGGGCGCGTGGCACCAGACCGGCTGGACCGCCCTGGTGGCCGACCTCATCCTCACGCTGCGCCGCTGAGGAGGCGGCGTCTCCGCCAGATATCTCAGCCACGTTGCCCGAATTTCTCGCAGGCCGAAGGTGGCATGGAAGGCTCTTCGTACGGCGGTCGGCCGCAAGGGTCAAGGCCGGCCGGATTCGGCGAATGACGCTTTCCGGGATCGGGTTTTGGGAAATCGGCGGTCGAAAATGGCCAACCGAATGTGGTTTGGTGGGGCAGCGCCCGCGCACCCGGCGGGCTGACTCCGGATCCTTCCCGTCCGCTGGTCTTGTGGCGCTGTCCAGAGTGGTCTTTCCATGGCTGGTGCGCGGTTCCCACCCACCAGTTGGTCCGGTCCGGTCCGGTCCGGTCCGGTCCGGTCCGGTCCGGTCCGGTCCGGTCCGGTCAGGTCAGGTCAGGTCAGGTCCGGTCATTGGAATTGGGGTTGCGGCGGCCGCCTTCGTGAAGGCGCTCTATGTGAAAATAAGCCCGACGGCGAAGGCCCGACTGTCGATTTAGGGGATAATAGTAAGGTGCGGCGGCAGCTCAGTTTATTTGGTCAAGCGGAAATGGCGGCCATGCGCGATCGGACCCGGTCACGCAACTATTCTCCGGCGGGTGAACGGTTCCGCCAAGAACAGGCGCGGCGCCGTTCCTGGGGACTCGCGCAACGGCACGTCGTGAAGCTTCGCCGCGGCCGTGGTGCGAGACCGTCGGCGGTGTCGGCCGCTGACGCACCGCCCGCACCGCCGACACCGGCCCGACGCGCCGACGAGGCCGAGCGCCCCGGCCGGACCCGGTACGCCAACAGGCCCGTCCCGTCCGACCGGAACGCCGCCGCCGCCGCCGCTGCCGCTGCCGCTGCTGCCACCGCTGCTGCCGCTGACGCCGCTGACGCCGCTGACGCCGCTGACGCCGCTGACGCCGCTGACGCCGCTGACGCCGCTGACGCCGCTGACGCCGCTGACGCCAAGGAGCTTGCCAAGGCGGCCGCGCCGCCACCAGGGGAGCTGGCTGCGACGCCGCCACGACCGGGATCGCCGCTGCCGCCGCCGGCGCTGCCGCGATGCAGCCTGGCGCCGGTCACCCCGCCGGCGGTGACGCGATGCAGCCGGGCCAGGGAGATGGCGCCGGTCACCCCGCCGGCGCTTGGACGCCGGACCCGCAACCCGGCCGGCGAAGCGACGGCGGCCCAGCGGCACCAGGCGGGGTGGAGCACCGCGGCTACGGTGACCGTATGCGGTACGACGTCGTGGTGGTCGGCGCCGGGATCATCGGGCTGACCTGCGCGGCTCGGCTGGTTGAGCGGGGCGCCCGGGTGGCCGTCCTGACGGCCGACGATCCGGCCCGGCTGGTGTCCCGGATCGCCGCCGCGGTCTGGTACCCGTCCCATGTAGAGGCCGACCCGCGGGCGCTGGAGTGGAGTCGGCAGGCGTTCGGGGTGTTCGAGCGGCAGGCCGCGGCCGGGGTGCCCGGGGTGGCGCCGCGGCCGACCCGGATGCTGCTGCGGGCCCCGGCCGACCCGCCCTGGTGGGCGCCCGCCGTGCCGGACTTCCGGGTCGTCGGGCCGCCGCCCGGGGCGTACGCCGGCGAATGGCGGTGCACGGTGCCGTCGGTGGAGATGGGCCCGTACCTGGACTGGTTGTGGGCCGACCTGGCCGCCCGCGGCACGGTGCTGCTGCGCCGTCGGCTCGACACGCTGGCCGAGGCGGCCGACCTCGCGCCGGTGGTGGTGCACGCGGCCGGGCTGGGCGCGACGCGGCTGGCGGCGGATCCCGCCGTGCATCCGGTCCGCGGCCGGGTGGTGCTGGTGGCCAGCCCGGGGCTGCGGGTGTCGATCCGCGACGAGGACGCGCCCGCCGGGCTCACGTACGTGCATCCGCGCAGCCGCGACGTGGTGCTGGGCGGGACGTACGAGCCGGGGGAGACCGGAACCGGGCCGGACCCGGCGGCGGCCCGGGCGATCCTGGACCGGTGCCGGGCGCTGGAGCCGCGCCTGGCCGGCGCGGCCGTGCGGGCCGAGTTGGTCGGGCTGCGACCGGGCCGGCGCGGTGGCGCCCGGGTCGAGCGGGACCCGGCGGGCCTGCCCGGCGGGGTCCGGCTGGTGCACGCGTACGGGCACGGCGGCGCCGGCATGACGATGAGCTGGGGCTGCGCGGCCGAGGTGGCCGACCTGGTGTCGGCCGGTTGAGCCCGTGCCGGCTCGGCGGCAGCCGGTCGAGGGAAACCGCGCCGGCGGTGGGGCGGACGGTCGGGGGGCCGCGCCCGGCGGTGGGGCGGACGGTCGAGGGGCCGCGCCGGCGGTGGGGCGGACGGTCGAGGGGCCGCGCCGGCGGTGGTGGCCGGCGCGGTCCCTCAGTTCGGGTGCGGCTGCTCGTTTCGGACGATCGCGATGGCCACCCGGCAGAACTCGTTCATGTCGGGATCGAAGCCGGCGGCGATGTCGGGGTGCAGCCCGGAGCGGGTCTCGTCGAGCAACCGCCGGCAGACCTCCTCCACCGGCTCGCCGGCGTACGCCGCGCGCACCCGGTCGGTGGCCGCGCGCAATGCCGAGGTGAGCTGCTCCTCCAGCGCCCCCCGCAGCTTGCGCTGGGTCGGGTCGAGGCCCCTCGGATCGAGCGTCACGTGTGGCTCGGACATGCGCACTCCCTTCGTCTTCGCGTCCGCGGTACCCCACCGCGGGACCCGGCCAAACCGGCGAGGCCGGGTCGAACCAGGGGTGGGTGGATCAAACCGGTGGGCTGGGGACGGTGTGGTGCGAAGCAGGCGCCAGCGGGCGTGCCGGATGCAGGGCGGCGACCCGGATGACGTACGAGATGTCGGCCGCCGGTTCCTCGGTGTAGCACAACCGGCGGATCTGCCGTTCGTCGTCGTAGAGCGCCACGTCGACCAGTACCCCGAGATGGGCCAGTCCCACCGCGCTCGCCCGCTTCTTGTCCTGCAACACCGTGCCGACCCCGCCGAGCAGCTGGGCCGCGTCGGAGATCCGGTGCCCGGGCGGGCAGTACAGCACCAGATCGAGCGCCACCGGACCGGTCAGCGCGCGCCAGCCGGTGGCCTGCGCGGCGTCGCAGGCGGCGGCCAGCAGGGTCCGCACCCGGGTGGCCTGCCGGTGTCCGGCCGAGAACACCGACAGCCCGTCGGTGCGGATCGGTGGCAGCCCGGCCACCTCGAACGACAGCTCGGGAGTCCGCGTGTCGGGCACGACGGCACCTCCTCGTCTCCTCGACGATCCTGACCCACCGGGCGTGCCGAGGGGCGGGTTTCACCGATCGGGTTACGCGCCGGAGTGGCGGCGGGTTCGACGTCGGCGGCGACCAGCCGGAAAGACATCGACAACGGTAGCCGAGAGGGCGGCGGGAGCGGGAGTGCCGAGTTCCCGCCGCCGGGCCGCCGCGCCCATCCTGAGCATCCGCCCGGAGCACCTCGAGGGCGCCGAGCTGGCGGAACTGGCCGCGCCGGGGGTGTGTACGGTGCGGGAGCGGGAACAGTCACCTCTGGCCGAGCTGGAGGGCGAGATGGCGGACCTGGGCGGCACGACCGCTCGGCCGCACCGGCCGGGGGAGCCGCGACCGGCCCGACCCGGCCGGTGCCGGGCGGTCCTGCGGGCGTGGCCGACCCTGGTCCGCGCGCTCGGGCTGGCCGCCGCCGGCGTCACGTTGCTGCTGTTCGCGCTGCTGCACGTGCTGGTCGCCCGGCTCAGCCCGGTCTCCGACACGATCAGCGACTACGCCCTGTCCTCGGCCCGCTGGATCTTCGACGCCGGGGTGCTGGCCCTGGCGGCCGCGTCGATCGCGCTGCTCGGCCCGCTGTTGCGGTCCGGCGCGGGCACCGCCTACCGGTGGATCGGGGATCCCGCCGGGGCGTACCGGTGGATCGCGGGCACGGCCGCCGCGGGCGCCTGTTTCGGCTGCTGGTGCCTCGGCCTCGTGGTGCTGACCGCCTTCCCCCGGGACCCGATCGGGATGCCGGACACGGTGACCGGGCAGATCCACCAGTGGGCGTCGGTGGTGGCCCTGCTGGGCCTGCCGCTCGGGGCCCTGTCGACGGCGCTACGGCATCGCGGCACCGGCGCGGCCCGGGTGGTCGCGGCCACCGCGGCCGGCTGCCTGGTCGCGCTCGTGCCGTTCGTGATCGCCTACCTGGCCGGCTCGCCGCTGCGGCCGTACGTCGGGCTGCTGGAACGCCTGGTGGCGGTCACGGAGATCGTCCTGCTCGTGCTGCTCGGAACCGTTCTGCCCCGTCCTGCCGTGGCGGACTCGGCGCTGCGGCCCGGTTCGCCGGGTCGGCCCTGGCCCGGCGAAGCGCCCCTCAGAGCAGCTCGGCGAGCAGGTCGGCGGCCCGCTCCGCGCCGTCGGTCTCGACCGGTCGGTACGCGGGGACCCGACCGATCTCCTCCCGGATCGCCTCGGCGAGCGCGTCGGGGGTGAGCCGCTCGTAGTCCAGCCGCCGGCCGGCGCCGTACCGTTCCAGCCGGTGCGGCACGTGGATGTTCTGCTCGAAATGGCCGCGCAGCGGCACGTACAGGAAGGGCCGGCCCGTGGCTGTCAGCTCCATGCAGGTCGTGAGCCCGCCCTGGACCACCGCGAGGTCGGCGGCGGCCAGCTGCCGGTGCAGGTCGGGTACGAACTCGCGGACCTCCAGACCCGGCACGTCGGGCAGACCGCCCGGGTCGATCCGGGGCCCGGTGACGGCCACCATGCGCAGGCCGGGCACCTGCCGCGCGGCCTGCGGGAAGGCCGCCGCCACCCGGCGTAGCAGGTGGCTGCCGACCGCCGAGCCGCCCACGGTGACCACGCAGACCCGCTCGTCCGGGCGGTAGCCGAACTCGGCCCGCAGGGCGGCGCGGTCGGCCAGCGGCCGCGGGTCGAAGCCGGTGACGTAGCCGGCAAACCGGTAGTGCTCACGGGTCCAGTCGCGGATCGGCGGCAGCCCGGGCCCGAAGCGGCCGGGCACCACGTCCTCGGGGTTGCCGACGAAGATGGCCCGGTCCCGCACCCGCGGATGGCGGGCGATGTGCTCGAGCATCTCGGCGTTGTAGTCGGCCGTCAGCAGCGCCTCCCGCCGGCCGCCGTCGGGCATCGGCAGGTAGCCGACGAAGTCGGTGAGCCAGGCGTACGCGAAGCGCTTCAGCTCCGGGTTCTCGTGCAGGAAGTGGTCGACGTCCCAGGCCTCGTCGGCGACGACCAGGTCGTACCGGCCCTCCTCGACCACGTCGTGGAACACCATGAAGTTGGCCACCAGCACCTCGTCCATCCGCCGCAGCGCCTCGAAGCAGCGCAGGTCGTGCTCGCCCGCCTCGCTCTCGATGTGCGCCGACTCGTTGGCCAGCCATCGGCTCGCCGGGTGCACCCGTTCGCCGGCCGCCGCCAGCACCCGGGTCACCGGGTCCTGGGCCAGCCAGTCGATGCGTACCTCGGGATGCCGCCGGCGCAGCGCGGTGCCGATGGCGACGTCCCGGCGGGCGTGGCCGAGCCCGATGGGTGAGGAGAGGTAGAGGACCCGGCGTGCCCGGTGATCCCACCGGAACCACTCCCGGTGCCGCCCGGCCGACCGCGCCGGCCGGGACGCCGGCTCCGAAGCCGATGCCGGCTCCGATGCCGATGCCGGCTCCGAAGCCGATGCCGGCTCCGACTCCGGGGCCGGGTGGAGCCGGCGGGCGTGGTCGTGGACGAGCCGGTTGACCGCGACGGGGTCGCGGGCCTGCGCGATGTGCCCGCCCCCGCGCAGGGTCACCAGGTCCCCGCCGGTCAGCTCGGCGATCAGCTCGCTGCGCCGGTGCGGGCTCACCCGATCCCGGTCGCCGTGCACCAGCAGCACCGGGCAGCTGACCCGGCGGCACCACTGCGCGACCGTTGCCGAATCCGGCCAGGGCGCCTCGGCGTCGGCGGTCAACACCTCGGGTCCGGCGGCCAGTCCCCAGCCGACGCCGTCCTCGATCTGCTTGCTCGAGTGCGGCTCCGGGAAGCACTGGCCCATGAAGAACCACACGAAGTCCTCGTACCGCTCGTGCCAGTAGCGGCGGTTGTACTTGGCCCAGTGCGTAGCCGGATCGCGGCCGAGGTCGGGCACGGCCGAGGCGGGCAGTCGGGGCGGGTCGCCGTGGAAGCCGGGCCGGGACGGGGTGGCGGTCGGATCGGCGAGGGCCACCGAGGGGCCCAGCAGGACCAGCCCCAGGACCCGGTCCGCGTGGTTCGCCGCGAGGTCCAGGGCCCAGTTCGCGGCCTTCGACAGTCCCACCAGCACCGCCCGGGGCGCGCCGGCCGCGTCCAGCACCTTGCGCGCGTACTCCACCTGGGCTTCCTGCCGGTACGCCTCGCCGTGGCGCGGCCGGTCGGAGCGCCCGTTGCCCGGCCCGTCGTACGTGATGACCCGGTGATGCCGGGCGAGGTAGGGCAGTTCTGCCTTCCAGACCCGCTTGTCCACGATGGTCCAGGTCGGCATGAGCAGCACGGCGGGTTCACCGGTGCCGTGCACCTCGTAGTGGATCCGCACGCCGTGGTGCTCGACGAAACCTTCGGCGTCCGGCTCGCGGGCCCGCATCGTGGCGCTCCCGGCTCAGTCCGGCGCGCCGGGCGGGACGACGGCCCGGTCCGGCCGCGCCGCGACGGGCGGAGCGCCGGCCCGGTCCGGCCGGACCGCGGCGGCCGGTTCCGGTCGGCCAGCCTCGTCCGGCCGCACGGCGGTGCGGCGGCGTGAACCGCGGGTCGGGTGCGGGAAGAACGCCGGCACCCGTTCGGCGTAGCGCCGGTACGGCTCGCCCAGCTGCGCGCGCAGGTCGTGCTCCTCGAACCGGACGGCCACCAGGATGTATCCGGTGGCGGCCGCGGCGAACAGCAGCCGCCCGACGCTCATTCGCGGAGCGCACCAGAAGGCGATGAGGAAGCCGGTCATGATGGGGTGCCGGATCACCCGGTACAGCGGCGGCTGCCGGAAGCCGGGCTCGGGGTAGCCGGTGCCGCGCGCGCCGGCCAGGGACTGGCGCAGCCCGAACAGGTCGAAGTGCCCGATGACGAACGTACTGACCAGCAACAGCAGCCAGCCGCCGAGGTAACCCACCCACAGCACGACCCGCGGCCAGCCCGCCGGCGCGGACCACAGGGTCTCCGGCAGCGGCCGCCAGAGCCCGAGGAGGAGGCCCACGGTGAGGCTGGCCGCCAGCACGTACGTGCTGCGCTCGGCCGCCGCCGGCACGACCCGTACCCACCGGCGCTTGAACCACGGCCTGGCCATCACGCTGTGCTGAACCGCGAACAGGCCGAGCAGGGCGGCGTCGACCAGCACCGCCAACCAGGCCGGACCGGCCGGACCGTCGTCGACCCCCTTCGGCACGGCGGCGCCGGCCAGGAAGCCGACCGTGTAGACGATGGCCGCCACGAACGCGAGATAGGCGAGCAGTCCGTAGCCGAGGGTCAGGATTCGCCGGATCATGAAGAGCACCTCCGCTCGCTCGGTCGACCGACCGAATTGGCCGTACGGTATCATTCGGTCGACCGACCGAGCAATGGCCGCGACGGATGGGAAGTGGCGTCTTGGCGACAGACACGTCGAGCAAGATCATGGAGTCGGCGCGATCGTGCCTGCTGGACGACGGCTACGCCAACCTCTCCACCCGCCGGGTGGCCGAGCGCGCCGGTGTGCCGCTCAGCCAGATCCACTACCACTTCGGCGGGAAGCGCGGCATGGTGCTCGCGCTGCTCGACCGGGAGAACGGCGACCTGGTCTCCCGGCAGGAGCGCATGTACGCCGCCGAGGTGCCGCTGTGGAAGCGGTACCGGCAGGCCTGCGACTTCCTCGACGACGACCTGGCCTCGGGCTACGTGCGGGTGCTGCAGGAGATGATCACGGCGGGCTGGTCCGACGAGGAGGTGGCCCGGCAGATCCTGAACATGCTGCGCGGCTGGCTGGACATCCTCACCGAGGTGGCCGGGGAGGCCGAACGGCGGTTCGGCCCGCTCGGCCCGTTCACGGCCGCCGAGGTCGGCACGCTGATCGGCCTCGCCTTCCTCGGCGGCGAGAGCGTGATCCTGCTCGGTGACGAGGGGTGGGCCGGCCGGGTCCGATCCGCGCTGCGCCGGGTGACCGACCTCATCCGGGCCGCGGAGGAGGGCACCGGGCCGTCGGGCGCGACCTGACCGCGGCGGGGCCGCGGAGGAGGGCACCGGGCCGTCGGGCGCGACCTGACCGCGGCGGGGCCGCGGAGGAGGGCACCGGGCCGTC
>NZ_JBHLUE010000015.1:0-9147 GCF_042434095.1 Plantactinospora siamensis | reverse complement strand
CCGTGACCGCTTCGCCGGGCCGGCGTCGGGCGGTGACCGTGACCGCTTCGCCGGGCCGGCGTCGGGCGGTGACCGTGACCGCTTCGCCGGGCCGGCGTCGGGCGGTGACCGTGACCGCTTCGCCGGCTCGGCGCCGGGCGGTGACCGTTTCGCCGGCTCGGAGTCGCCTGCCGGCTTCGCCGGCTTCGACGCGCGTGGCGGCCTCGCCGCCGAGTCCCGCGACGCTGCCGGCATGGCCGGCGCGGAGTCGCCCGGTGATCTCGCCGGCTTCGGCGGCGCGGAGTCGGGTGGCGTCGCTGCCGGCTCGGACGCGCCGGGCGGGGCCATTCCGGCCGGCCCGTCGCCGGCCGTGCCGGCGGCCGACGTGCCGCGGCGGCGCCGGTCGGGCGTCCCGCACCGCGGCCGCGCGGTGGTGGGCGGGCCGACCGAGTCCGCGGAGACGGAGACCCCGCCCCCGGGTTCGGCGCTGGCCGGCACCTCGTTCGCGGCCGGCCATCAGCTGACCACCACGGAGAGCGCGCCGTCCCGCCCGCTCAACCCGGACGGTCCGCCGGGTCCGCGCGTGATCATCGACCACGTGCAGGTGAGCACGTTCGGTCTGGAGGCGTCGGTCGAGGTGAGCCTGTCCGCGGCCGGGCAGCGGGCCAGCGGCGTCACCACCGGCCCGGCGGTGGACGGGTACGTGCTGCGGCTCTGCGCGGCCTCCGCGGCGTCGGCCATCGGTGAGCTGCTGCGGACGCCCGACGGCACGGCGGAGCGTGGCCGGTGTTTCGTCGAGCACGCCGCGGTGCTGCCGTTCGGCAACTGCGAGGTGGCCACCGTGGTGGTCTTCCTGGTCTGCGAGGGCTGGGTCGAGCAGCTGGCCGGGTCGGCGCTGGTGTCCGGGGACCCGCGCCAGGCCGTCGTGCGGGCGACGTTGGCCGCCGTCAACCGCCGGCTCGAGGCACTACTGGCCTAGGGCCTACCGGCATAGCAGGCATCCGGGTCGGCGGCGGCGCGTCCGGGCATCATGGAGACATGAAGCGCGCTTCGCTGGGGCCGGATGAGCTGTTCCCGCTGGGTGAGGTGCCGCCACCGTGGCCGGGCCGGCACGTGCGGGTCGGCGGCCTGGCCACGTACGTCCGGGACACCCCGGCCACCGCGGCGGGGGCCGAACCGGCGCTGTACGTGCACGGGCTGGGCGGTTCGTCGCAGAACTGGACGGACCTGGCCGGTCTGCTCGCCAACCGCCTGGACGGGCAGGCGCTCGACCTGCCGGGATTCGGCCGCAGCCAGCCGGGGCGCAGCTACTCGATCCCGGCGTTCGCCGACCACGTCATCCGGTACCTCGAGCAGAGCGGGCGGGGGCCGGTGCACCTGTTCGGCAACTCGCTCGGCGGCGCCATCTGCGTGCGGGTGGCCGGGCTTCGCCCGGACCTCATCCGTACCCTCACGTTGATCTCCCCGGCCATGCCGTTCCTGGATCCGCGCCGCTCCCTGCAGGGCCGGATGCTGCCGCTGCTCGCGGTGCCCGGCGCCACCCGGTTGACGGCGCGGTACCTCACCTCGCTCGCCCCCGAGGCGATGGCGCAGCAGGTCATGGAGGCCTGCGTGGCCGACACCAGCCGGATCTGCGAGCAGCGCCGGCTGGAGGCCATCGAGGAGATCCGGATCCGCTACCAGGAGGACCACTACGCGCACGCCTACCTGCGGACGTTCCGCGGGATCGTCTCCAGCTTCCTGCGCGCGTACCTGCCGGGTTCCGGCTCCCTGTGGCGGATCGCCCGGCTGATCGACGCGCCCACCCTGGTCGTCGCGGGGCGGCAGGACCGGTTGGTGGACATCCGGGTGTCGCCGCAGGTGGCGCGGGTCATTCCGGACAGCCGCCTGCTGATCCTGGGCGGGGTGGGGCACGTCGCGCAGCTCGAGGTGCCGCGCACGGTGGCCCGGGCCGCGGTGGGCCTGCTCGACGAGGTCGGGGCCGGGTCCGCCGCCGGTTCGCCCGGACGGGGCGGATACCTCGATCGGCCGTAATTCGGGTCGCTCTGCTGGGACGCTGGAGGAATGCGAACCCGGACCGGCGACCCCGCGGCCCCCGCGCCGGAAACCCGCCGCCGGCCGTGGCGCCGGCCCCGGGTGGAGCGCCGGCTCCGGTTGGGGCGCGGGCCCCGGTTGGGGCGCCGGCTCCGGTTGGGGCGCGGGTGCGGCCGGGCGGTCCTGCTGCTGCTCCTGCTGCTGGTCGGCGTGCTCATCGGTGCGGACCGGCCGACGCTACCGATTCCGGGCCCGCGCGGCCCGGGCGCGATCAGCGCGGGCGCCCGGCCCGGCACCGACCCCGGGGCGGCCGTCACCCCGGCTCCGGCCGCGCCTGGGTCGGCGGCGGGCGACCACCTGCCGGCGCCGTCGACCGGTTCCGGCGCCTTCGCGTACGCGGCGAGCGCCGGCCCGGTGCTGGGCACGGCCGGCGAGGTGCGCGCCTTCCACGTGGCGGTCGAGCGGGAGGCCGGCCAGCGGCCCGAGGACTTCGCGGGGGCAGTCGACGCCATTCTCGGTGACCCGCGGAGTTGGGTGGCCGGCGGGGACGTCCGGTTCCAGCGGGTGCCCGCGGACAGCCCGGCGAGCTTCGAGGTCTACCTGGCCACGGCCGGCACCTCCGAGCTGATGTGCGCCGACGGCGGCCTGAGCACCGAGAGGTTCACCTCGTGCCGGCTGCCCGGCCGGGTCATCATCAACCTGAGTCGCTGGCTGGGCGCCGTCCCCGGCTACGGCGCGCCGCTGGCGGTCTACCGGGCGTACGCGCTGAACCACGAGGTGGGCCACGAGCTGGGCCTGGGGCACGAGACCTGCCCGGCGCCCGGCGCGCCGGCCCCGGTGATGCAGCAGCAGACGTACGGCCTGCTGGGCTGCGTGGCCAACGCCTGGCCCTACCTGGACGGGCGGCGGTACGCGGGCGACGAGGTGGCGTGGGGCTGAGCGACCCCCACCTTTATTCCCGCTCCCGCATGTCGGGCGGGTGTTCCCGCTCATGGCCGAAGGGCGGCCCGGCGAGCAACAATGGCGCGGCAGACCATCGTCGATCGGAGCCATCGTGTCGCTGCCCCCGCTCGTGGAGCCCGCCGCCGAGCTGAGCGTTGACGAGATCCGCCGCTACTCGCGCCACCTGATCATCCCCGACGTGGGGGTCGAGGGGCAGAAGCGGCTCAAGAACGCCCGGGTGCTGTGCGTGGGCGCCGGTGGGCTGGGCTCGCCCGCCCTGATGTACCTCGCCGCGGCCGGGGTGGGCACGCTGGGCATCATCGACTTCGACACCGTCGACGAGTCGAACCTGCAGCGCCAGGTCATCCACGGCCAATCCGACGTGGGACGACCCAAGGCCGAGTCGGCGGCCGCCACCATCCGGGAGATCAACCCGCTGGTCCAGGTGGTCATCCACAACACCGCGCTGGACCGGGACAACGTCCGGGAGATCTTCGGCGGGTACGACCTGATCGTCGACGGCACCGACAATTTCGCCACCCGATACATGGTCAACGACGCGGCGGTCCTGCTGGGCAAGCCGTACGTGTGGGGTTCGATCTACCGGTTCGACGGCCAGGCCTCGGTGTTCTGGGCCGAGCACGGCCCGTGCTACCGCTGCCTCTACCCGGAGCCGCCGCCGCCCGGGATGGTGCCGTCGTGCGCCGAAGGCGGCGTGCTGGGCGTGCTCTGCGCGTCGATCGGCTCGATCCAGGTCACCGAGGCGATCAAGCTGCTCACCGGCATCGGCGAGCCGCTGGTCGGTGGCCTCATGGTCTACGACGCGCTGGAGATGACGTACCGGAAGATCAAGGTCCGGAAGGACCCGCAGTGCGTGCTGTGCGGGGAGAACCCCACGGTGACCGACCTGCTGGAGGACTACGAGGACTTCTGCGGCGCGGTCTCCGAGGAGGCTCAGGAGGCCACCCTCGGCTCCACCATCACGGCCCGTGAGCTGAAGGAGTGGCAGGACGCCGGCAAGGACTTCCTGCTGGTGGACGTGCGCGAGCCGGCCGAGTACGAGATCGTCCGGATCCCGGGCGCCACGCTCATCCCGAAGGGCGACATCCTCTCCGGCGAGGCGCTGGCCCGGCTGCCGCAGGACCGGCAGATCGTGCTGCACTGCAAGTCGGGGGTCCGCTCGGCCGAGGCGCTCGCCGCGCTGAAGTCGGCCGGCTTCGCCAACGCGGTGCACGTGCAGGGCGGGGTGCTCTCCTGGATCAAGCAGGTCGACCCGTCCCTTCCCGAATACTGAGCGGGGTGGCTGTTGGCCGGACCACGTCCGGCCAAGCTACTGAGGCGTAACTTCGGACCGCCCACTAGCCTGTCGGCGTGATTGACATGGAGGCGGCCGTCGGGTTCGTGGTGGTCCACGGCGACCCGGTCGAGCGCGCCCGCCTGCACCGGCTGCGCGGCGGTGCGGACGTACCCTCGGAGGTCCTCCAGCACGCGGAGGTCGGCCAGACCGCGGACGGTGGCTGGCCGGCGTCCCGCGGCGGCGAGGTGGCGTCGGTCGACGCGACCTGCTTCCGGCTGGCGGAGCTGGACGATCTGGGCGCCTTCGCCCGGCCCGCGTCCCGCCGGGCGCTGGACTGGCTCGCCCGCCAGCAGCGCGCCGACGGCACCTGGGAGGAGGACCGGGCGCTGGCGGACATCGCGCCGCCGTGGGCCCGGCCGGGCGATCCGGAGGCCGCCTTTTACCTCACCGCCAACGCCGCCTTCTGGCTCACGGTGGCCGGCCTGGACGCCCGGGCCGCCGGGCCGCTGGACCACCGGGTCGGCGGGGTGTACGCGGGCGTCGTGCACGGGGCCGCCCAGGCGCTGGCGGACCGGCTGCGCCCCGACGGCACCTGGCCGTCGTTCCTGGTCGCCGGCGGGCTGGCCGCCGCCGTGCTGTACCGGCAGGAGCTGTTCGAGCCGGCCATGCGGATCGAGAACGTGCTGCTGAACCGGCTCGGCGATCTCTCGGCGGCGGAGCTGGCCTGGCTGGCCGCCGCCCTGCGCCGGGTGGACGTGCCGGTGGACGACCGGTTCCTGATCGCGGCGCGCCGCCGGCTGGCCGACACCCAGCGCCACGACGGCGGTTGGGACAACGACGAGGGGGAGCAGTTCGCCGTGCACACCACCCTCGCCGCCATCCGCGGCTGCCACTGACCGGGCCTGCCGCGCCCTGCCGTCGCGCCCGGCCCCTGCCGCGGCTCGGCCCAGCTCGGCCTTCCCGCCCGAGCTGCTAACCGCCGACGATGTCGGCCACCACGCAGGCGATGTTGTCCGGCGCGCCGGCCGCATAGGCCAGAGCGACCAGCCGCTGTGCGGTGGCGTCCGGTTCGCCGCCCTCGACCAGCGCGGCGTGCAGGTCCCGGCGGTCGACCACCGCGGACAGTCCGTCCGAGCAGAGCAGGTAGCGGTCGCCGACCAGGGCGGTACGCAGGGCGAGGTCGGCCTCGACGGGCCGGCTGCCGCCGCCGAGCGCGCGGGTGAGCAGCGCCCGCTGCTCGTGCCCGGCGGCCTGGTCCCGGGTCAGCCGGCCGCGGTCGACCTGGTCCTGCACCCACGTGTGGTCCTGGGTGAGCTGCGCGAGTTCCCTGCCGCGCAGCAGGTAGGCCCGGGTGTCGCCGATGTGGACCAGGGCGAGTTGGGAACCGCGGCGCAGCAGCGCGGTCAGCGTGGTGCCGGGCCGCTGCTCGCCGGTGCCGCTGTCCCGTACCGCGCGGTCGAGGTCGTCGAGGGTCGCGGCCAGCGCGGCGAGCAGTTCGACGCCCGGCCGGTCGCCCGGTTCGAGCCGCTTGAGGGCCGCCACGGCCGCGCCGCTGGCGGCCGCGCCGCCGGTTCCGCCGATGCCGTCGGCGACGGCCCACAACCGATCGCTGGCGTACGCGGTGTCCTCGTTGCTGTCCCGCTGCCGTCCCCGGTCGCAGCGGGTGGCGTGCCGGACCCGCAACGAGCCCGTGGTGTCGGACATGGCGGCGTCCTCCCTGGTCAGGCGCTCGACGAGGCGGGCGACCCGATGCCCGCGGGTCGCCGTGTCGGCGGTGACCCGCTGCCAGTAGGCGCTGATCGTCCCGGCCGCCGCCGCCGGCGCCTGCTCGCACACCGTACGGATCTCGGCCAGCGGCATGCCGATGCGGCGCAGCTGCGCGATGAGCCGGGCCCGGTCCAGCTGGTCCGGATGATAGAACCGGTATCCGGACTCGGGATCGACCGCGGTCGGCGGCAGCAGACCCAGCTCGTCGTACAGGCGCAACGCCTTTGGCGTCAGCCGCGCGGCCCGGGCGAACGCGCCGATGGTCAGCAGCCCCACGGTGTCATCCTCCTCGTACCGGTCGGCTGACCGGTACGGGCCACCCTGGGGGTTGCCCCTGGGTCAGGGTCAACCGCCGGACAGTCGTGCCGGCGCCGGTCCGGCCAACGGGTCCCGCCGGACGCGGCGATGACCCATCCTGGAGCGGTGCAGGGTCTCGTGCTGGTTGTCGTGCTGGCCACGACCGTCCTCGTCGGCACGACGATCGGCGGCCGCTACCGGGTCGCCCCGCCGGTCCTGCTCATCACCATGGGGGCCCTGCTCGCGTTCACCCCACCGCTGTCGCACGTGGTGCTCCAGCCGGACGTGGTGCTGCTGCTGTTCCTGCCGGCCATCCTCTACCGGGAGGCCCTCTATGTCAGCCTGCGGGAGGTCCGCGCCAACCTGCTGATCATCGCCGGGCTGGCGGTGGCGCTGGTGATCCTGACGACGCTGACCGTGACGTTCACCGCCCGGGCCATGGGGGTCGACCCGGCCGCGGCCGCGGTGCTCGGCGCCGTGCTCTCGCCCACCGACGCGGCGGCGGTGGCCGGCCTGGCCAAGCGGCTGCCCCGCCGGTTCCTCACCATCCTGCGGGCGGAGAGCCTGATCAACGACGGTACGGCGCTGGTGCTCTTCTCCGTGGCGGTGGGCCTGATCGCCGGCGGAGCGAGCCCGGGCGCGACGGGGTACCTGAGCCGGTTCGCCGTCTCGCTCTTCGGCGGGGTGGCCGCCGGCCTGGTCGTGTCGGTGGTCGTGGTGCTGGTCCGGCGGCGGCTGGACGATCCGCTCCGGGAGGGCACGCTCAGCGTGCTCACCCCGTTCACCGCGTTCCTGCTGGCCGAGCTGGTCCACGCCAGCGGGGTGCTCGCCGTCGTGGTGGCCGGGCTGGTGCTGTCGTACGCGAGCCCCCGGGTGATCCGCGCGCCGTCCCGGGTGCTCGCCCTGAGCTTCTGGGAACTCTCCACCTTCCTGATCAACGGCGGCCTGTTCGTGCTGCTGGGCCTGCAGATTCCGGGCACGGTCCGGGCGGTCGCCGGCGTGTCGTTCGGGCGGGCGTTGACGCTCGCCTTGGTGGTGGCCGGCGTGGTGGTGCTCACCCGGCTGGTCTGGGTGCACCTCTCGGCGTACCCGATCGGGTTGCTGAGTCGCGGGACGCAGCGGCCGGGCTGGCGGGCGCGGACGGCTGCCGGCTGGGTGGCCTTCCGCGGCGCCGTCTCGCTGGCGGCCGCGCTCGCGGTGCCGACCACGACGGCCAGCGGCCAGCCGGTACGCGACCGTGAGCTGATCATCTTCGTCACCGCCGTGGTCATCATCTCCACCATGCTGGTCCAGGGCACCACGCTGCCGCTCGTGACGAGCTGGGCGGGACTGCGCGGGGACCGGCAGCGCATCGAGGAGGTCGCGGCGGCCCGGACCCGGGCCGCCGAGGTGGTCCTGGCGACGCTGCCGGAGGTGGCGACGGAGACCGGGGCGCCGGCGGAGGCCGTCGAGCGGGTCCGCCGGGAGTACGAGAAGCACCTGGCGGACGGGCGTTCCGATGGCGCGGAGTCGGCGGAGGCGGCCGCCGAGGCCCGCGACGTGGACCGCCGGCTCCGGCTGGCCGCGCTCGACCGGAAGCGTCGCGAGATCACCCGGCTGCGCGACGCCAACGAGATCGACGACGTCGTGCTGCGCGATCTCCAGGCGGCGCTGGACATCGAGGAGATCCGGCTGCTCGGTCCGCAGCCCGAGGAGTGAGCCGGGCGGCTCACTCCTGCGGTCCTCCGCCGATGGTGGCGCTGGCCAGGCGGGTGAGCGTCGACGGTCGCAGCCAGTCGCGTTCCCAGCCGTGCGCCGCGAACAGCTCGCGCTGGTCGGTGGACTCGACCGCCGTGAATCCGTGCCGGGTCAGCAGGTCGGCCAGCTCGTCCGGGGCCAGGAAGGTCCGCCACGGCTCGCCGCGGTCCGCGGACGTCGGCCCGACCAGGTCGACGTACGTCTGCCCGGCCTCGTCCCGCAGCTCCGCCGGAACCATGTGGTCGAGCACCAGCCGGGTGCCGGGGGCGAACCGGCCGAGCTGGGCCAGGGTGGCCTCGAGGGCCGGGCGGGTGAGGTACATCAGCACGCCCAACCAGCTCAGCACGGCCGGCCGGGTCGGGTCGAAGCCAGCGGACCGGAGCGCGTCGGTGAGGTTGTCCCGTTCCAGGTCTACCGGCACGTACCGCAGCCCGGCCGGCGTCGCCAGCCCGGCGGTGGCCACCCGGTCCCGCTTCCAGCGCTGGGTGCCGGGCGCGTCCAGCTCGAAGGTCCGGATCCGCTGCGCCAGCGGCGAGCGGTACGCGAAGCTGTCCAGCCCGGCGCCGAGCAGGACGTACTGGTCGACGCCCCGGTCGACGGCGGCCGCGAGCAGGTCCTCGGTGTAGCGGCTGCGGCAGGTGACCTGGGCGCGGGCGCCGGCCAGCACGAGGTGCCGGCCGTGCTTGCGGTGGTAGTCGATGAGTTCGTCGGCCACGTCGCCGAGCAGCGTCTCGGCGAGCGGGTCGGCGAAGATGAGCGGCTCGCCGTCCACGATCGGGTGAGCGGCGCGGGCCGCGGCGGCCATCAGCGCGGTCTGGCTGGGTCCTACGGAAGTCGTCACGCCTGCGACGCTAATAGCGCTAAAAGCCATCATATCATGTCGAACAATTTCAAAAATCAGCCAACCGGGCGGACCTGTCCCGGCCGACCGGTCGTCCCGGCGTCCGACCGTTAACAAGGGGCCCTTGCTATACAAAAAGCGGCTCTTGTGACGTTGTCGTGGGTGGGTTGAGCATGTCGTAGCAGCGCACGCCGTTCTCCGGCCTACGGTTCCGGTTGTCGAGACTGGAATCGGGCATAACGGAGAACGGCGT
>NZ_JBHLUE010000014.1:0-1389 GCF_042434095.1 Plantactinospora siamensis | reverse complement strand
GGCTCTTGTGACGTTGTCGTGGGTGGGTTGAGCATGTCGTAGCAGCGCACGCCGTTCTCCGGCCTACGGTTCCGGTTGTCGAGACTGGAATCGGGCATAACGGAGAACGGCGTGCGTAGTAACAGGATATGGCAGCGGCTGTTGGGTGTGCCGCAGGTGGTCATCGAGTCGCTGACGATCGAGGACACCGACGATGGTGAGGTCGTTGTCGTCGGGGTCCGGGCGCGTAAAGGCGCGGCCCGTCGCTGCGGACGCTGTGGTAGGCGGGCGCCCTGGTACGACCAGGGCTGGGGCCGGCGGCGGTGGCGGCATCTGGACTTCGGCACGACCAGGGTCGTCCTGGAGGCCACCGCGGCCCGGGTGCGCTGCCCAGAGCACGGGCCGACGGTGACACATACACCATGGGCCCGGCACGGTTCCCGGTTCACCACCGCGTTCGAGGACACCTGCGCGTGGCTGACCGCCCGGTCGGCCGCCTCCACCGTGGCGCACCTGCTGCGGATCTCCTGGCGGGCAGTGACCGGTATCGCCGCCCGGGTCGTCGCCGAGGCCGACGGACGAGCCGACCGTCTCGACGGACTACGACGTATCGGCATCGACGAGGTCGCCTACCGCAAACGACAGCGGTTCCTCACCGTCGTCGTCGACCACGACACCGGCCGCCTCGTCTGGGCCCAGGCCGGACGCGACAAAGCCACCCTGGAGGCGTTCTTCGACACCCTCGGCCCGCGACGCACCGCCACGCTGACCCACATCTCCTCCGACGCCGCCCCGTGGATCATTCCCGTGCTGGCCCAACGGGCACCCCACACCGTGCGCTGCCTGGACCCGTACCACCTCACGGCCTGGGCCACCCACGCCCTGGACCTCGTCCGCCGCCAGGTCTGGAACACCGCCCGACACGGCAAAGGCGGCGCCAACACCGCCGCCCGCACCCTCAAAGGCGCCCGCTGGGCCTTGTGGCACAACCCCGAAAACCTGACCGACACCCAACAAGCGACCCTGGCCACGATCCAGGCCACCAACAAGCCCCTCTACCGGGCCTACCTACTCAAAGAACAACTCCGGGAGATCATCGCGGTCAAAGGCGACGACGGGAAGCTGCTGCTCAAAGCCTGGCTCCGATGGGCCACCCGCAGCCGCCTCCCACCGTTCGTCAAACTCGCCCGCACGATCCGCAGACACCTACCCGAAATCCACAACACCCTCGACCACGGCCTGTCCAACGCCCGCGTCGAGGCCAACAACACCCACCTACGCCTACTGACCCGCCAAGGCTACGGCTACCACAACCCACAAGCCCTCATCACCATGGCCATGCTCCGCCGAGGAGGCCTCTGCCCACCCCTACCCGGACGACCATGAACCCACGACAACGTCAGTAGACCC
>NZ_JBHLUE010000013.1:0-35274 GCF_042434095.1 Plantactinospora siamensis | reverse complement strand
ACTACGCACGCCGTTCTCCGTTATGCCCGATTCCAGTCTCGACAACCGGAACCGTAGGCCGGAGAACGGCGTGCGCTGCTACGACATGCTCAACCCACCCACGACAACGTCACAAGAGCCCAAAAAACGATAAGAGGGGGCCCTTCCTTTCCGGCCGGCGGGCTACGTGGGGTTCCAGCCGTCGGGACCGGCCAGGTAGCGCTGGGGGGTGTAGTTGGCGGCCTGCGCGTCGCTCAACTGGGGGCGGTTGGCATTGACGCCCGCGCCGGCGCCCGTGTTGCGGTATTCGAGGAACCGCGCGTTCTGCCAGCTGTTCCCGGACATGTCCAGCCACGGCTGCGAGGTGTGGATGGTCGCGCTCAGCGACGACTCCCGGAACAGGACCTGAGCGTTCGGTCCCCACGGCCGACCCAGGTACGTGACATTGCTCGCCGCGCCGGTGACGGTCGACTTGTAGATCAGGAAGCCGTACTGCTTGGCCGGGTCCGTCCGGGCCGCGGTGATCGGTCCCTGGCCCGACGACCGCTTCTCGTAGATGGAGCAGTTGGCGAACACCGCGGTGCCGTCCCCGAAGATGAAGTCGACGGTCCCCTCGACGTACGAGTTGACCACGTACGCCCGCGCGTTGACGTTGACCAGGAAGGTGTCCTGGTCGCCGAGCAGCCGGACGTTGCGCAGCACGGCCCGGTCTGCGTTGAGGTTCAGCGCCACCGCCTGCGAGGAGCCGTTGTTCTCGTCGTAGTCGTTGGCGATGGCGAGGTTCTCGGCCACGAAGTTGGCGCCGTTGACGAACATGCTCGCGCTGTTGAACGTGCCGGTGCTGGACGCGGCGTTGTTGTAGACCAGCAGCGTGCTGGCCGGGGTCGAGCCGAGACCCTGCAGGGTGATGTTCGGCTTGTTCGCCGGGACCGTGATCACCTGCCGGTACGTGCCCGGCTTGATGGTGATGACCGCCCGCTGGCCGTTGTTGGCCGGTACGGCGTCGATGGCCGCCTGCACGGTCCGGTAGCGGCCCGTGCCGTCGGCCGCGACCGTGGGCGTACCGCTCGACGGCGGGGCCGAGGTCGGTGGCGGCCCGGTGGTGGGTGGCGACCCGGTGGTGGGTGGCGCGGTGCTCGTCGGCGGCGCGGTGCTCGGCGGTGGCGCGGTGCTCGGCGGCGGCGCGCTCGTCGGCGGGGCCGTCGTGGGCGGGACCGAGCCGGTGCAGGCGACGCCGTTCAGGGCGAAGCCGGTCGGGCTCGGGTTGCTGCCGCTCCAGCTGCCGTTGAAGCCCACCTCGACGGTGGCGTTCGAGCCGATGACGGCGTCGTAGTCGACGTTCGTGGCCACCACGGCGCCGCTGGCCGGGCTGGCGGTGAAGCCCCACGCCTGGGTGACGGCCTGGCCGGCAGCCGGGAACGTCCAGTCCAACCGCCACCCGTCGACGGGGTCGCCCAGATTCGTGATCCGGATGGTGGCCGTGAACCCGCCGGCCCACTGTCCGGTGACGGCGTAGCCGACCTGGCACCCGGCCGCGGCCCGGGCCGGGCCGGCCGTCCCGAGCGAGCCCACGGTGGCGAGAACGGCCCCGACGGCCACCAGGAGAAACGGCCGCCGATGTTCGGTAAGCGCTTTCACATCCCTCACTGTACGACTAGACACTCACGTATATCTATACGTTGGGCCCCGCTTTCCCGGCCTCCCGGAGCGTGGGATCCTGGCCGGCTGGTCCGGCCACGCTGTTCTGAGCCTCGACCGGTTCGGGCGCGCGCCTACCATGGTGGGCCGGATGGCCGGCACGGCGCCGGCCGCGCGCAAACGGGGGGCTTGCGGTGAGTGAGATCGGACGCGCCGAGACCGGGCCGCTGGATTCGCGGATCGACACCACGGTGGCGCACCCGGCCCGGCGCTACGACTACTGGCTCGGGGGTGGGAACAACTTCGCCGCCGACCGGGAGTCCGGCGACGCCGTGGCCGCGGCCTTTCCCACGGTACGCACGGCCGCCATCGAGAACCGGCGCTTCCTGCGCCGGGCCGTGCGCTACCTGGTTCGGGAGGCCGGCATCCGGCAGTTCCTCGACATCGGCACCGGCATCCCCACGGCCGACAACACGCACCAGGTGGCCCAGGCGATCGCGCCGGAGTGCCGCGTCGTGTACGTCGACAACGATCCCATCGTGCTCGTGCACGCCCGGACGCTGCTCACGAGCAGCCCGGAGAGGCGGACCGCGTACCTCGACGGCGACCTGCGGCGGCCGGACGAGATCCTGGACCACCCCGAACTGAGCGCCACCCTCGACCTCGACCGGCCGGTCGGCCTCATGCTGGTGGCCGTCCTGCATTTCCTGAAGGACGCCGACGACCCGTACGGAGCGGTCGCCCGGCTGGTGTCGGCCATGCCGGCCGGCAGCTACCTCACCCTCAGCCACGCCACCGACGATCACATGCCGGCGGAGACCATCTCGGCGGTCGACGAGGCGGGCGACCGGACCCGGGTGCCGTTCCAGTTCCGCGGCCGGGACGAGGTGGCCCGGTTCCTGACCGGGACCGAGCCGGTGCCGCCCGGGATCGTCTCGGTGGCGCAGTGGCGCGCCGACGACGAGGTCGCACCCCGGCCGACCGCCGCGGAGACCGCCGTCTACGGCGCGGTCGCCCGGATCAGCTGATCGGCCCGCCCGGACCGCTCGTCGTGCCGCAGCCGCCGGCCGGCGCGCGCGACGGCGCGCTGGCCGCTCGTGGTCCGCGCACGTCTTCGCTCCCGCGCGACACCCGGGCAATGATCGACGTTGATCGACGCTGCTGAGCAGCCGATCAACGGATGCTCGGGAGGAGTGGGTATGCGCAGACGATGGGCGGTCAGCCTCGCCGTGCTGGTCGGGCTCGCCGTGACCACGGTCGGCGGGCCGGCGGCCGGCGCCACCGGCCGGACGCCGGTACGGGCCGGCGACGGCGCGTACGTCACGCAGGAGACGGTCGTCGGGCAGCGTCTGGTCGACCTCACGATCTCCTCACCGGCGCTGGGCACCACCGCCAACGTCCGGTTGCTCACGCCGGACGGGTGGGACCGGCGCGGGCGCGGGGACCACTGGCCGGTGCTGTTCCTGCTGCACGGCTGCTGCGACTCGTACGTGAGCTGGACCCGGTCGACCGACGTGGCCAGCATCCCGCAGCTGCGCAACGTGCTCGTGGTGATGCCGGAGGCGGGCGCGGCGGGGTGGTACAGCAACTGGTGGAACGGCGGCCGCGGTGGCGTACCGGCGTGGGAGACGTTCCACCTGGGCGAGGTGCGCCAGATCCTCGAGCGGGGCTACGGCGCGGGCACCCGGCGGGCGGTCGCCGGGCTGTCGATGGGCGGCTTCGGCGCCATGTCGTACGCCGCGCGCCACCCCGGCATGTTCCGGGCGGCGGCCTCCTACAGCGGCGTCGTGCACCCGCTGCGGGACGCCGCTTTCTGGCTGCCGTTCTTCGGCTTCACCGGCCTGGACCCGAACGACCTGTGGGGCGACCCGGTGGCACAGCGGAACATCTGGCGGGCCCACGACCCGTACTATCTGGCCGGCCGGCTGCGGCACACGGACCTCTTCGTGGCCAGCGGCGACGGCACGGCCGGGCCGTTCGACGAACCCGGCCGGACCGACAGCCTGGAGGCGCTGATCTACCAGGAGAACCTCGACTTCGTCGCCCAACTGCGCGAGCGGGGCGTACGGGTGCGCACCGATTTCTACGGTCCCGGCACGCACAGCTGGCCGTACTGGCAGCGCGAGCTGCACCGGTCGCTGCCGATGCTGCTGCACGCCATCGGCGCGGACGGCCCCCCGAGCAGGTGACCCGGAAAGCGCTGCTGCCGGCCTGGTTGCCTGCCTGGTGTCGGGACCAGCTGGCCGGCGAACCCACCGACGTGCTGTTCCGGACGCAACAGGTCTCGATGGTGTTCGGCCTGCGGCTGACGGGTGGCGCGGAGGTCGTGGTAAAGGAGGTGTTGCACGGGGACTCGCCGGAGATCGCCGCCCGCTGCGCGGAGGTGTTCGCTCGGTTGACGGCCGAGCTTTCCGGCGTCACCGTCGCGCCGCCGCTGCCGCGTACAACGCCTGGGAGATCGCGCTGTGCGGTGGCAGCCCGGCCGGCGGGGCGGCGCTGCGGGCGCAGGCGGCCGAACGCCTCCGCCGGGCCGGCGCCTGACGGCAGGAGGCGACGTCGACGAGCGCCCGCGGCCCCCGGAAACGACCTCGCCGCCGGCACGGATCTCGTCCCGCCCGACCATCTCGGTGGGCACCTTGGGCATCCGCAGCGCGCCATCCGAGGGGCCAGCCGGATGATGTCTTCAGATCACCCCCGGGTACGACGACGCGGCCGGACGGAACGTGAGCAGGCGCGGCCTCACAATCCGCCGCGGTGGCTCGTCGTACCGGCGTAGGCAGCCGCGAGCAGGAAGTCGTCCGAATCATGAGCATCCGACCCGAGCCCGAACCGGCCGAACCAGGCCTGACCGCGATCATGAGCGAGCGGCGGCACCTGATCAATCTCGCATACCGACTCCTCGGCTCGCTGGCCGATGCCGAGGACGCCGTGCAGGAAACGTACGCCCGCTGGTACGCCATGACCCCGCCGCAGCAGGAGGCCATCGCCTCCCCCGGCGCGTGGCTGACGACAGTCGCCAGCCGGGTCTGCCTCGACCAGCTCCGCTCGGCCCGGGCGAAACGGGAGCGCTACGTCGGCGAGTGGATCCCGGAGCCGGTGCCCGAGCCCACCGAGTGGCTGGGGGCGCGGTCCGGCGCGGCGGCCCTCGATCCGGCCGATCGGGTCACCCTCGACGAGTCGGTGAACATGGCGTTCCTCGTGGTTCTCGAGTCGATGACGCCGGCCGAACGGGTCGCCTTCATCCTGCACGACGTCTTCCGGTACCCGTTCAACGAGATCGGGGGGATCGTCGGCCGGAGCCCGGCCGCGTGCCGCCAGCTGGCCACGTCCGCCCGCCGTCGCATCGCCGCGGCGCAGGCGCCGGCCAGCCCGACCGCCCAGCAGGCCGCCGTGGTCCGCGACTTCAAGCGGGCCTGGGAGGCCAAGGACATCCAGGCCCTGGTGGGCCTCCTCGACCCGGAGGTGACGATGGTGGCCGACGGCGGCGGGCTCGCACCCGCGGCGCTGCACCCGCTCGAGGGCCGCGAGGCGGTCGCGCTCGCCTACGCCAACATCGCGCGGGCGGCGGCCGACATGACGCTCGTGGAGCGGACCGTCAACGGCCAGCCGGGCTTGGTCGGCATGGAGGACGGCGTCACCGTGACGGTCTTCGCGTTCAATGTGGCGGAGGGCCGGATCAGGCACATCTGGGCGGTGCGCAACCCGGAAAAGCTGCGCCCCTGGACGACGGCGGGCTGATCCCGGCTTCCGCAGGCCCGGCGCGCCGGGCCTGGGCGCGGACCTCGGGGCCCGGGTCGCCCGCCGGATCAGTCCTCCGGCTCGCAGTCGAAGCCGGCCCGGCCGGCGGCCATCCGGACGGCGCCGAGCAGGTGCCGCAGGAAGAGCGGCTCGGTGTACGCGGCCTCGGTGTGGCCGAGCGCCGTGTACACCGAGCGGCCGCCGTCGTAGCGGTGGCACCACGCCACCGGGTGGTCCGCCCCCATCGACCCGCCGCCGTCGCCCACCGGGTCGTACGTCCGCTCGTCGACCGTGGCGAGGACCCGTACCCGGTGCCGCGGGTTGGTCCGGAAGTTGTACCACTCGTCGGTCCGCCACCACTCGTCCGGCAGGCCCGCGGTGGCCTCGACGCCGTGGCCCTCGACGCGGACCAGAGCCCGCTGGATGGCCGGGTGATCCTGGAAGTACGCGCCGACCAGACCGCCGTACCAGGGCCAGGCGTACCCGCTGTCCGCGGCGGCGTGGATGCCGAGGTAGCCGCCGCCCGCCCGGATGTACCGCTCGAACGCCGCCTTCTCCGCCGGCCGCGTCACCGGGTCGCCGCTGGTGGACAGGAAGATGACCGCGGCGTACCGGGCCAGGTCGCGGTCGGTGAACCGGGCGCTGTCCTCCGTCGCGTCGACCGCGAAGCCGTGCTCCCGGCCGAGCCTCTTGATCGCCGCGATGCCGGCCGGGATGGAGTCATGGCGGAAGCCGGTCGTCTTCGAGAAGACCAGGACCGTGTACGGCGCGCGGCCCGGCGCGGCCGGGGCCGTCGACCCGGCCAGACCGAGCAGGAGTGCCGACAGGATCATGACTGCTGACGCTACCCTCATCGATCTCCCTCGTCCTCCGCCAGCCTTCCCGATCGCGCGCCGGCACGCGTGCCGCCGCCGCTCGGTGGCAACCACTACCGTTCCTGGGATGACCCGTACCCAGCACCAGGACGGTGCGGACCCCGGCGGAGGCGAAACCGCCGACGGCGAAGCACCCGGCGCCGCCGGAGGCGAAGCCTCCGGTGGGGTCGGCTACCGGCGGTCGACCCGGTCCCCGCGCGGCGAGGCGCGGCGTCGGGAACTGCTCGCCCGGGTCACCGACGACCTCGCGGCCAACGGGTTGGTCGACTTCTCGCTGCGGCGGGCGGCGCGGGCCGCGGGAACCACGCACAAGGTGCTGCTCTATCACTTCGATGGGGTCGAGGACCTGATGGTGCAGGCCGTCACGGAGCTGCGCCAACGCCGCATCGAACGCAGCCTGGACGCCGCCGGCCAACCCACCGCGCTGGCCGACCGGATCGCAGCCGTGTGGCCGGTGCTGGTCAGCCGGGAGGCGCGGGTGCTGGACCAGGCCATCGGGCTGGCCATGTACGACCCGGACCGGTACGCGCCGCTCGGGCGGGAGGCGTCGGCGCAGTACCTGCCCTCCCTGCTGTCGCTGTGCCCGGCGCACTGGTCGGACCGGCGCAAGCTCGAGGTCGCCGAGATGGTCCTCGCCACCCTGCGCGGGTTCCTCGTGGACGCCCGCACCAGCGGCGACGACGCGGGGGTCGACGCCGGATTCGCCGCGCTGGCCCGGGCGCTCGATCGCGAGGAGTCCGCGGACGGGTGACCACCCGGCCGGGTCACAACCCGTAGACACCGATGTGAACCGCGTGGTTCACTTAACCCACGACCATCGGTTCGGGGGGAGATCAGCATGAGCGCGACGCAGCCGGCACGATCGTCCACACGGGAGTCCACGGCTCGGCGGGAGGTCCGGTTCGCCAGCGGCGACGCCAACTGCGTCGCCTGGCACTACCCCGGGTCCAACGGCGGCTGCGTGGTGATGGCCGGCGGGCTGGGGGTCACCAAGGAGCCCGGCACCGACCGGTTCGCCGCGCGGTTCCACGACGCCGGCTTCACCGTCCTGGCCTTCGACCACCGGCACTTCGGCGCCAGCGGCGGCCGGCCGCGCCAGGTGGCCCGCATCGGGGAGCAGCTCGCCGACTGGCGCAACGCGATCGCCTTCGCCGGCACACTGCCGGGGGTGGACCCGGGCCGGGTGGCCGCCTGGAGCTTCTCGGCCTCGGCCGGTCACCTCGTCCGGGTGGCCGCCCGGGGAGCGGGCCTGGCCGCGGTCATCGGGCAGAGCCCGAGCGTCGACGGGCCGGCCACCACCCGCAACGCGGTCCGCCACCAGCGCCCGCCGGTGATGCTGCGGATGATCGGCCGCGGCCTGCTCGACGCCCTCGGCGGGCTGCTCGGCCGCGAGCCGCTGCTGGTCCCGCTAGCCGGCCCGCCGGGCACCCTCGCGCTGCTGACCACACCGGACGCCGTCGACGGCGGCCGGATCCTGGACCCGGACGGCAGGTACCCGCGGTGGCAGCAGGCCATCGCGGCCCGGGCGGCGCTGACCGCCGGTTCCTACCGGCCGGGCCGCGACGCCGCCCGGGTGCGCTGCCCGCTGCTGATGGTGGTGTGCGACGACGACCGCACCGCGCCGATCGGACCCGCCGTCCGCGCCGCGCGCCGGGCGCCGCGCGGCGAGGTGCTGCACCTGCCCGGCGGGCACTACGCGCCGTTCCTCGACGCGCACGAGCAGGCCGTCGAGGGCGAGCTGGCCTTCCTCCGCCGGCACTTGGCGGGCACCGTAAGACCGATCACTGGATGATTTGCTGGCCAGGCTGTCCCGTCGTCATGCCTTGTGTAGCCGCTGGCGCGCTCCTTGGCGTCGGCGAGGTTCGAGGTTGCAACCCTCGGCGGCGGGTCGACACGAGGCCATCAGCTCAGGGCTTCCACCACCTGCCAGACCGCTGTCGAGGGATTGGCCTCGGGGGGCTCCCCCAGCCGCTTCGCCCGCCGCACCGCGGCCCCAACTCTGGTGCGGAACAGGTCAAAGTCCAACGCGGTTTTGTCCCAGTTCCGGATGTGTCTCGTCAGCTTCTCGGTCGCTTCGTCGGCGTTCTTCACGTAGCCGAAGCAGTCGACGTAGTGCAGCAGCAGCCAGATCTCGAAGCAGGGGTTGGACCAGGCGAGCCGGACCTGGTTGGCCGTCGCCGCCGCGTCGGTTTCCTGAGTCCGGTACTGATCAACATCGCAGACGGCCCATGCCTCATCCACATCGTTGGCATCCCGTCGTCGCGCTGCTCCGCGGACGACCTCGAGTGGCGATCCGCGCTCCACAACCACCATCACCCGGTGGGTGGTGAACTCCTGTTTGAGGCCGCTGAAGTAGGCGCGCTCCGTCGATTCGCCATTCGTCGCGATCAGTACGGTACGGCGCTGCTCACGCACTGCCGGCCTACGCCGGAGATCCGTCTCCCGACTCGCCGCGGCAAGGTCTCGTCCCCTCGGCCGCGGCACCCGGGCGCCGCGCGTAAGCTCAGTCTTCCTTCGGCTGGTCATTCGCCGCTCCGCGCGTCGCCAACGCCTGCTCGAACAGGTACGTCGACAGGTCCGGGATGCCTCCGTAGTTGCCGTTGAGGTACCGCCGTTGCCGGTTCTCGCCTTCCTTGCGGGGCTTGAAGTCGGTCAACGGATAGAGCGACGACGCCCCTTCGGCGTCCTTCTGGGTGAACCAGATCTCGTCGCGCTCAAGCACCTCCTCAGTGTCGAACGTGCCGAGCAGCGCCGCGTCGTGGCTGGTGAAGATGAGCTGGCTGTGCAAGGGATTCGTGACCGGGTTCTGAAAGAGACCGATGAGCTTGGCTGTCAGCATCGGATGCAGGCTCGCATCTATCTCATCCACCGTCATCACCCCCCCGCCACGCAGCACGGCCGCCGCGTCCACACCGAGCGCAAGGAGTTGCTGAGTCCCGGTCGACTCGTCGTGAAGATCGAAAAGGACATCACCCGTGGACGCACGATGGGAAAGTTGGAGTCGCAGCTGGTCGGTCGACCTCCGGTCCAACGTCTTGCGCCCGGCGGGGTTCCGGGAATTTCGGTTCATACCACCGACCGATTTGCCCTCGTTGTCGATCGACTCGTCGAAAAAGCTGGCCGGGTCGAAGATGGTCGGATCGGGGTCCGTCTTCTTCAGCGCGATGTCGACGATCCCAACGTCTGCCGCTCGGAGCAGTTCCACGATCACCCGACGGCTGTCCGGGTCGGTCGTCCAGCGCAGATCGGGTCGGAGGTACCTCCCCGTCCCCGGGCGGGTCTGCGTGCGCAGACCCAGAAACCATCGGTACGTCTCGTGCAGCGGCTGCGGCTCGTCCGGGTCGGTTGCCCTCCGGTGGGCTTCAAATCTGGCGACGGTGCTGAGGAAGAGTGCGGTGGGGGCGGTGATGTCGGCGATTCGTTCGAGTTCTCCACGCCTACCTGAGCCCTCCCCCCAGGTGAAGCCGTCCTCATCGCGATCGAACACCGTTCGCTTGCGGTTGTGCGGATACTGGTACAACCACTCCTCAAGGACCCGCTCGTCATCAAGGGCGAAGCCGTAGGTGTGCCGAACGCCACCGAGAAGCAGATCGACGACGTATCGCGAAGGAGCGTCCGACGCGTCCATCGACAACCGGAACGGATCCCGCACCAGGCCGAATCCTGGTTCCACCTCTCGATCCGACCGGATCGCCAGCCGACGCATGAAGGCCAGGGCGTGCAAGCAGTTCGACTTGCCCGACGCGTTCGCCCCGAAGATACCCACCACCCGGACCGCCGCGTCACGGCCCGCGGAGACCTCGGTGTTCGGGTAGGCCGGGGTCAGGTTCAACTGCTGCTCGTCCCGGAACGAGCGATGGTTTGTGAAGCTGAAACTAAGCAACATGGGCTCGCTGCCCTCAAGTTTTTGCGGTCTTAACCTCGTACGTGCGAGTAAACCACAGAAAGGGCTCCCTGAAGCCTGTGTTCCAGGAGTCAGCTGGCCGGCTCGTTCCGCCCTTGCCGGCGCTCCGCCCGCACCGTCCTGCCGGATCGGGTAGCCTTCAACGCCGTCTGTCACCAGGCTGCCCGGGCCATCGACGCCGCCGTCACCGGCGGCACTCCCGCCGGAGTCACGCCTAGCTTCCACGCGGTCGACCTCGCCACCCCCGACGCCACATCGCGGTCCTGCGGCACGCGACGGTACCGCTGGTCGCCTTCGCCCGCCCGCTGAGCGCCGGTGACGTCACGCCAGCCTCGTCCGCTGCCTAGCTGCGTCAAGCCGGCGAGTCCCACCAGCGGGGCAGGTCGACATCCGGAGTGTCCGGGCTGGTGAAATGGAACGGAACGGCGATGCTGTCCGCCACCGCCTGGCCTTTGGTGATCGCCTCCGCGGCCTCCGGCCAGGGCGGTACGTCGCCGTTGAACAGGCGCAGATCGCCGCCGCGCCGAAACTGCGCCAGCCACTCCTGGTCGAAACGGCGATGGTGCCGGCCCGGCCGCTCCACGATCGCGTACAGCGCCACGAACCATCCGTAGGTGTCTCCATCCCACAGCGCCTCCACCGCAGCCACCGGATCCGGAATCGACCTCACTCGCTCGATCAGTTCCGGAGCCTCGACCGGCGGCTCCGCCGGTTCGACGAGTCCTTGATCGCGAAGACAGGCCATGCGGTCCAGGAGCATGCCCTGTGGCTGGTACAGACCCGGGCGAGGTTCTAATCCACCGTCCGAGCGCAGCAGCACGATGGCAGGGAGCAGCCGCCGATGGCGGAGTTCGTCGTCGATCCGCTTCCGCAAATCCGAGGAGATCGACGTCCACCACAAGACCTCATCCCACACGCCCCTCATTCTGGCCGTACCGTCGACGAAACTCGTTGCGGGCCGTCGCTGACGCCGCCGGACCGCTGCCGGCGGTGGCCGCCCCCCCGAGCCGGTGGCGTCGGTCGTGAACCCGATTGTCGCGATCGGATCGAGGGTGCATGTTGGACCCAACGGCACCGGGCGCGATGGGAGATCGGGTGGGCGAGGAGATGCGGCTGCACATCGCCGAGGACGGCGCCGACCCGGAGCGGGTGGCGGCGCTGACCGGCTATCTGCGCGACGAGCTGCGCCAGCTCGACGTGGCGGAGGTCCGGGCCCTGCCCGGCAGTGAGCCGCCGCCGGGGTCCCGGGCGTTCGACGCGGTCGCGGTCGGCGGATTGCTGGTCACGCTCGGCCGGTCCGCCGAGGGGCTGCGGTCGGTGGTCGGCGCGATCCGCGCGTGGTTGTCCCGGGGCGACGGGGTCCGCCGGACGGTCCGGCTGGAGCTGGGCGGCGATGTGCTCGAGCTGTCCGAGGCGTCGGCGGCCGACCAGCAGCGGCTGATCGAGCTGTTCGTGCGCCGGCACGAGCCCACGGGCGATTCCGATGGCCGGTAAGCGCAAGGCGCTGATCGTCGCGAACGACGAGTACGAGCACGACGGGCTCAAGCATCTACGTTCGCCAGGGGCCGACGCCGAGGCGCTGGCCGGAGTGCTCGGCGACCCGGAGATCGGTGGCTTCGACGTCCGGGTGGTCCACAACGAGCCGGCCCACATCATTCAGGGCCACATCGAGGACCTGTTCGCCGACGGCCGACCGGACGATGTCCTGTTGCTGCACTTCTCCTGCCACGGCCTGAAGAGCGAGTCCGGCGAGCTGTTCTTCGCCGCCCGCAACACCCTGCCGCACCGGCTCGGCTCCACCGCGACCTCGGCCGACTTCGTCCAGCGGTGCATGCGGGCCAGCCGATCGCGCAGCGTCGTGCTGCTGCTGGACTGCTGCTACGGCGGCGCCTTCAGCAAGGGCGTCACGGTGCGGGCGGCCGGCGACATGAACGTGCTCAGCAGCTTCGCCGAAACCACCGCGACCGCGGCCGGTGGGCCCGGCGGCAGGGTCGGCGGGGGCCGCGGCCGAGCGGTGATCACGGCGTCCAGCGCCATGGAGTACGCCTTCGAGGGGGACCAGCTCGCCGACGACCACAGCCGGCGGCCCTCGGTGTTCACCTCCGCTCTGGTGGAGGGCCTGGCGACCGGCGACGCCGACCGGGACCAGGACGGCTGGGTCTCGCTCAACGAGCTGTACGACTATGTCTTCGACCGGGTCCGCGAGCAGAACCCGCACCAGACGCCGAGCCGGGACGTGGAGATGCAGGGCGAGCTGTACGTGGCCCGCCGCAGCCGCCCGGTCACCGTGGCCGCGCCGCTGCCGCCCGAGTTGCAGGCCGTGATCGACAATCCGATCGCCGGGGTGCGCGCCGGCGCCATCCAGGAACTGACCCGGCTGTACCGGGGACGGCACGCCGGCTTGAGCCTGGCCGCGGCGAACGCGCTGCAGCGGCTCGTGCACGACGACAGCCGTTCCGTCGCGGCCGCCGCCGAGGCCGCGTTGGCCGGCACCGAAACCGTGCCGGAGCCGCCCGCACCGGCCGGGACAACGCCGGCCGCGACGACGCCGGCCGGGGCGACGCCGGTCCGGCGGCCCGCGCCGCCGCCCGCGAGCCGCGGCGCCCGGCGCAGGAACCGGTGGCTCCTCGCCGCCGGGGCCGTGGCCGTGCTCGCGGCGGCCGCCACCACGACCGCGCTGGTGCTCGGGAACCGCGGCGACACCGGGTCGCCAGCCCAAACCTTTTCCGGTACGCAGTTCACCGCCACCTCGCCGTGGCGACTGGTCATCACCGACGCCGCGCAGGGCGTCGACCACGGCTGCGACGTCACCGTCACCGGCGCCGGCCGCAGCACGCCGGTCGCCGCCCCCACCCAGATCTACTCGTCGCTCACCGTCCAGGTCCGGGAGTCGGGGACCTTCGGCTGGACGGCGAACGACTCCGACTGCATCGTGCGCGGACAGCCCGGCGCCGGTTCGGTGGCGCTGCCCTTCGTCCAGACGACGCACGGCGACACCGACGCGTTCACGGTGCACGGGCCGATCACCGTGCAGGTGCTGAACTCCTACGGCAACCACACCTGCGAGCTGGTGCTGCACGACGCCGGGAACGGCCGACCGCTGGCCGTCGCCTCGGCCGCCGAGGGCGGCGCGCCGGCCACGCTGGATCCGGCCGGCCCGAGCCAGGCATTTCTCCACAACGACAACTGCGACGTACGGATCGCCGCCGAGTAGTCCGTCCCCGATTTCCTCCCCAGCTGATGGTGGACCCGGCCCGTACGCCCACCAGCGAGATGTACGTCATGCCGGGGTCGTCGGGGCTTGCCACGGTGAGCGTGCGGGACGGATCGTCAGCGGGAATCATGGTGCTCGTCTCCTTCGATGGCTCTGGCTTCCGGGGCGCCGGAGAGCCGCCGGTGTTCGGTCGGTGGGTGGATGATCAGGCCACGTCGACGACGACCTTGCCGCTGGGCAGCGCGCCCGTGGCCGCGTCGGCGTGCACGGCCGGCAGCTCGGCCAGCGGCACCCGCTTGGCGACCTCGACCCGCAACTCACCGGTGCCGACGCGCGCGACCAGGTCGGCGAGCTGGTCGGCGTCGCTGCGGACGAACAGGTCTATGCCGCGCACCCCGCGCCCCTCGTCGGACGGGGCGGGCATCCACACGGTGGTGTTCACCAGCACTCCGCCAGGGCGGATCACGCTGAGCAGCGCGGTCAGCTGTTCCGGGGCGACCGGCGCGAGGTTGAGCACGACGTCGACCGGCTCGGTCACCGCCGCGGCCACGTCGGTGCTGATGTGGTCGATCACCTCGTCGGCGCCGGCGGCCTTGACCCGGTCGGCGCTGCGGGGGCTGGCCGTGGCGATCACCTGGGCGCCGACCTCCCGGGCCAGCTGCACGGCGTATCCGCCGACCGCTCCGCCGGCGCCGTTGATCAGCACCCGCTGCCCGGCGGTCAGGTTGCCGTGGTCGAACAGGGCCTGCCAGGCGGTGAGCCCGACCAGCGGCAGCGCGGCCGCGTCGGCCAGCGGGATGTTTCGGGGCGCCCCGGTCAAGATCTCCGCCGGCGCGATCACGTACTCGGCGGCCGCTCCGGTCTCCGTCATCGGCAGGAAACCGACCACCCGCTCACCGATCCGGAGGTCGGCCACGCCCTCGCCGAGCGCGTCGACCGTGCCGGCCACGTCGAGGCCGGGAGTGTGCGGCAGCGTGACCGGGATCGGGCCCTGCATGAAGCCACCGCGGATGTTGCCGTCGACGCCGTTGAAGGACGTGGCCGCCACCCGGATCCGGACCTGACCGGCGCCCGGGGTGGGCTGCTCGACATCCTCGTAGCGCAGGACCTCGGGACCACCGTACTCGTGGAAACGCACTGCCTTCATCGCTGGACCTACCTTCGTGAGCGTCGTCAACGAGCTTCCGGCTCGCGACACCCAACCTCGCAGGTTCCGGCGCGGTTAGCCTGGGCCAGGTTGGCCCACCCTGACGATGGCCGGTTCGCCGACGCCCTCGACGATCTCGGCAAGCCGCGCCGCGTCGGTGGAGCCGGGCGCCGCAGTGAGCATCAGAGCCGCCAGATCGTCGCCCGGGATCGCGAGCATGCTGCCGACGAGCGTGACGGCGCCACCCTCCGGATGGATGAACGCGGCACTGCTCTCGTGGGCCGCCACCGGTCGCGGCGCCCGCCACAGGGTGTCGAACGGGCGGCTTCGACGCCGCATCTCGTCCACCAGCTCGGCGAGCGACGCGTCCGCGGGGTAGCGCATCAGCGCGCCGCGCAGGTGGGCGGCGAGGACCGCCTGGTGATTGGCGGCATCGGCCGCGGACTGCCGGAAATTGGCAAACGGGCTGCAAAACGTACGCCAGGCGATGTTCCACTCAAATGGCTCGCCGGTGAGATCCCAATGCCCCAGGGCCAGGAACGCGCTGTTCACCGCGACCAGGTTCATCGCCGCGTCGGAGACGAACATCGGGGTGTCGGTGAACCGCTCCAGCAGCCGCAGGGCGCCCTGCCCGATCTCGTTCGGCACCTGCCCGTCCGCGGCGGCGTACCCGGCCAGCGCGCAGAGCCGCTCGTACTCCGCCCGGCCGAGCCGTAAGGCCCGGGCGATGGCGTTCACCACCCCGGCCGACGGGTGGCTGCGCCCCTGCTCCAACCGGCGTACGTAGTCCGCGGACATGCCCGCGAGCTCGCCCAGCTCCTCCCGCCGCAACCCCGCCACCCGCCGGCGGCCGACCGGCAGCCCGACGGCCGCCGGCGCGGTGCTCTCCCGCAGCTGGCGCACCGCGGTGCCGAACTCGTGACGTTCCACCGCCCAAGTGTGCCTGACCAGTCCAGACACCACCTCGGGCGGGAACATCCCCGGCCGCTGCCGGGCCAGCTAGATCCGGACCTCGCGGCGGTCGGTCGAGCGAAGGTAGACCACCCAGGTGACCAGGACGCACAGCGCATAGAAGCCGATAAAGGCCAGGTACGCCGCGTTCGCGTTCCCGGTCGACAGGAACGACTGCCGGAAGGCGAGGTTCACCAGCACCCCGCCGAACGCGCCCACCGCGCCGGCAATGCCGATCACCGCCCCCGTGATCCGGTCGGCCGCGCGCTCGTCGTCGCGGAACCTGGCCTTGAAGATCGACGGGATCATCTTGTACGTGGAGCCGTTGCCGATGCCGCTGAGGACGAACAGCGCGATGAAGCCCACGAGGTAGAGCGGCAGCGAGTGCCGCTGCGCGGCGAGCAGCACGACGGCGGTGCCGCCGGCGAGCGCGATGAACGTCACGAAGGTGACGCGGGCCCCGCCGAACCGGTCGGCCAGCGCGCCGCCGACCGGACGGATCAGCGAGCCGAGCAGCGGACCGAGGAAGGTGAGGTACGCGACCTTGATCGGGGTGCCGAACTGGGCGTGAAACTGCACCTGCAGCACCTGGCCGAACGCGAAACCGAAGCCGATGAACGAGCCGAAGGTGCCGATGTAGAGCAGGGACATGATCCAGGTGTGCGCCTGGCGCGACGCGTCCCGCATGGCCCGCTTCTCGTTCCTGACCTGGGACAGGTTGTCCATGTAGCCGGCCGCGGCGAGCGTGGCCAGCACGATCAGCGGAATGTAGATCCCGGCGACGGCGCCGGGGTGCCCGGCGCCCAGGGTCGCCAGCACGAACAGGCCGACCAGCTGGACCACGGCGACGCCGAGGTTGCCGCCGCCGGCGTTGACCCCCAACGCCCAACCCTTGAGCCGGTGCGGATAGAAGGCGTTGATGTTGGTCATCGAGGAGGCGAAGTTCCCGCCGCCCACCCCGGCCAGCGCGGCCAGGACCAGCAGGGTCGAATAGGAAACCCCGGGACGGATCAGGAATGCGGCGGTCACCGACGGGACCAGCAGCAGCGCGGCGCTGATGATGGTCCAGTTCCGGCCGCCGAAGCTGGCCACGGCCAGGCTGTACGGCACCCGCAGCGCCGCCCCGAGCAGCGCCGGCAGCGCGGTGAGCAGGAACTTCCCGGCCGGATCGACCCCGTACGCCGGGCCGAGGAAGAGCACCAGCACCGACCACAGGGTCCACACCGAGAAACCGATGTGTTCGGAGAGGACGGAGAAGATCAGGTTCCGCCGCGCGACCCGCGCGCCACCGGAGCGCCAGAAGTCGGCGTCCTCGGGGCGCCAGTCGTCGATCCAGTGCCCCCGGACGGTCAGCGTGGGCCGGGCTGCTGGCAGGGTGGTGGTCACGTCGCTCTCCTAGGAACAGCTGATCGCCGTCGAGGCGTACGGGAAGAGATGGCCACATCGGGGCTGGCCGGCCAGCGAGCAACCGGTGCTGCGCTCCAGCGGTGTAGATGCAGCGGGCACGTTACGTGGCGGGGATCGATCCCCACATCCGCCGACCGTCCATGTCGGACGGCACGGACCGTCCGATGCCTCGCCGCGACCATCCCGGCGGCTGGCGGTGCAACCGCCTGGGTCGGTGGCTCCGTTCTACCTCCGTCATGAGGAGGCAGTTGAGGTGAAAGCCGAAGACGAGCAAGCATTCCGCGAGTTCGTGACGTCGCAGATGGCGTCGCTGCGCAAGCTGGCGTACATGACCTGCGGTGACTGGCACACGGCGGAGGACGCGGTGGCCAACGCGCTGGTCAAGCTCTACCCCCGCTGGCGGAAGCTGGAACGGCCCGATCTCTACGTCAAGACCATGGTCTACCGGGCCGCGGTCGACGAGACCCGCCGACCCTGGCGGCGCGAGCGGTCGGCCGGCGACGCCATGCCGGACGTACCGGTCCGGGACCCGACCAGCGCGACCGACGAGCGGATGCGGCTGCGGGCTGCGCTCGACGCCGTGCCACCCCGGCAACGGGCCGCGGTCGTGCTCCGGCACTACCTGGGTCTGAGCATGGAGGAGACGGCCAACGTTCTCGACTGCACGGTCGGCACGGCCAAGAGTCAGGTCTCCCGTGGCCTGGCGAAGCTGCGCGCGTCACTCGGCGCCGAGCACATCAATCTCACCGGGAACCCGATGGAGGAGTGGACCAATGCGGTTGCATGATTTCGTGGACGCCGTGACCGGCGACGAGCCGCCGATGGGACGTACCGTCGACGACATCGTCGCGGCGGGGCGGCGGGCCGAGCGGCGGCGCCGGGCCGGATTCGCGTCGGCCGGCGCGGCCGGTCTGGTCGCGGTCGCCGTCGTCGGCGCGGTCGCGCTGCCACGGTGGGGCGCCGAGCGGAACAGCCCGGCCGTGCCGGCGCCGGTCGGCGCGGCGGCCTCCGGTACCGCCGCGGCCACCTGGCCCGACGCCGGGCCGTTCACCTTCACCTTCCGCGGGTACGACGCGGGCACGCTGCACGTCCAGAATCCGATCGCCGCGTCCACCACCTACCAGATCGCCTCCGTCTACTCCGACAACCACGCCTCGAACGACAGGCCCCAAACCGCCGACGAGGCCGAGGCGCAGGGCGGCAGCGCCGAGCAGCACAAGAACGCCACCGGAGCGAAGCCGACCCTGTTTGCGTACCTGACCGTCTACCGGCCCGGCGCCTTCGACCCCGCCGGGATCAAGGACGGCAAGGACGTCATCGTGGCCGGGCGCCGGGCCGTGCAGGCGACGCTGCCGGTCGATCTGGACCCGCAGAAGCCGGTGGACGAGGGCAACAAGCTGTTCGCCTGGGAGTACGCCGACAACGCCTGGGCGGCCGTCACATCGCTCTCCACCGACAGCGCCACGCCGAGCTTCGCGGACCTGAGCGGCCTGGTCGAGGGCCTCAGGCCCAGCCAGCCGAAGCCGGCCCTGGTGCCGTTCACGGTGGGCTACGTGCCCGACGGCTACCTGCCGGTGCAGATCGGCACGCACGCCATGCCGGGTCTCATCGGCATCGCCACGGCCCGCGAGGGTGACTACGGCGGCGCGACGTACACCAAGCCGGCCCTGCCCGCCTCGGGCCTGACCGCGCCGTACGACGCGACCGAGGGCGTCATCAGGGACGGATTCCACATCTTCGTCACGCCGAGCACCAGTGCGAACCAGTCGCCGGAGCCCGGGACGACGAGGTGCTACACCCCGCCCGAGCGGGTCGGCGCCCCCTCGCACGGCAGCTTCTGCAACGTCTGGGGCGCCGACGGCAAGGTTGTCCTCCAGGTCACCGCCACGGGCACCGAGCACAAGCTGCCCCGGGCCGAGTTGGAGAAGATCGCCAAGGGGATCACGGTCGCCAACGTCACGGACGAGTCGACCTGGACCCCTGCCACCAACGCCCTGCGGCCGTAACGGTCAGCACCGCACACCACGAGGCGCCGCTGAGCAGAGCCGGCCGGACCGGCTCTGCTCACCGGCGTGCGGGCTGGCGCCGGTGCTGCCGATGCCCGCGGCCGAGCCGGCTGATCTGTGGCGAGGGCGGTGCGAGACCGCACGCGCGTCGGGTCATCCGAACTGCTGCGCCGGCCAGCTGCCCCCGGCCCGCAACTTGGCGACCAGGTCCACCACGGCCTGCGGCCCGCCGTTCGCGCTGACCCACCGGCTGACAACGCATCCCGCCTGGAGATACGGTCGATCGTCGCCGTCGGCCGCAGCGGTACGCCAGTCCTCGCCGATGACCGACCGCGCTTGCTCGTACGGTAGCTTGCAGCGATCCGCGGTTGAGGCCGGTTGCAGGTAGCGGGCGTCGTCGGAGACGAGCACGGCCAGCCCTTCGTCGAACCACTGGGGCACCTTGCCGCGTGCTGACCCGAGACGCTGGTGGAACTCGGTGTGCGACAGCTCGTGGGTGGCGATGGTCGCGTTGCTTCCCGCGGGCGACAGCATGAGCGACCAGTTGCGCAGCGCGCGACCCTTCTCCCCACCGCCGCCGAGGCGGTGATAGCAGGATGTGGTGGAGCAGATCAGCACGCGGGGACTGCTGAGGCGGGAGCCGTAGAAGCTCGCGATATGTTGGTCGGCGTCGTCGATGAGCGCCCGATACGCGGGGTCGTCGCGGTCCGCGTACACCGCGTTGTGCAGCGAATGGAGGCCGTAGCAGCGGGGACACGCGGTCGCGGCCAACCCGGGCACCGCGGCCGCGGTCACGGCGGCACCGACGGCAAGGACCGCGACAACGGCGATTGCGATCCATCGGCGTCGTCGCATGCCGAGATCGTACGTGGCCCCGGGCCGCCCCGGTGCCCGAGCCGGCGTGAGCTCCGGTCACCGGTCCCGGCCCGGGGCGCCGTGGCCGAGCCCGCGGTGGTGTCCGGCGATCACGGCGGCGGCGATGGCGACGGGGACGACCAGATGCCAGCCGGCGAAGGGGGTCGCCGCGAGCAGGGCCAGCAGCGCGACGGCCGCCATGGTGCGGTTCGCCTGCCGCAGCAACCGAAGCGCGGCCGCGGCGCCGATGAGATACGTCGTCAGCACGAGGGTGGCGGGAACGAAGACGATGTCCTCGGTGCCCCAGCCGAACAGCCAGGAGCCGGCCAACCCGGCCAGGGCGATGCCGCCGACCGCGATGACAGCGGCTGCCGGCACGCCGCTTCGGTTCACCCGAGACAGTCGCCGCGGGGCCCAACCGTCCCGGGCAAGGGCGAAGCCGAGGCGCGACACCGAGGCGATGAAGGCGTTCGACGGAGACAGCCGCGCCGGGTCGAACTGCGGCACGGCCACGGCGATCACGACCAGCAGCACGGTGCCGACACCGACTGCCAGCGCGATCTGCACCCGCGCCCCGACCCGCATTCCGGTGAGGTTCGCGGCGACCGCGACGCCGAGTACGACAGCCGCGAACGCCGGGGCAAGACGCTGGTCCAGGCCCAGCGCTTCGGTCAGGTAGTAGCCGGCGGTCAGCGGCACGATGGTCTGCCCGACCGAGCCGGCAACGAAGTACCACCAGCCGGCGATGCCTCCGGCGAGCGGCCCGAAGGCCCGCGATGCGTAGACGGCCACGCCGCCCGCGTCCGGGTACCTCGACGCCAGCGCCGCGAAGGTGAACGCCAGCGGGATCCCCAGCAGGGCGCTGAACGCCCAGGCCACCAGCGAGGCCGGGCCGGCCAGCGAGGCGGACTGTCCCGGCAGGACGAGGACGCCGGCGCCGAGGATCGCGCACACGTACAGCGCGACCCCCTGCCCGAGGCCGATCGTCTGCCGGAGCGCCCGGTCGCCGACATCACCAGCTGGGCGCTCGCGCACCTCGACGAACGGCTCACCGTGCGGCGGCTGGCGGAGCAGGCCCGCATCAGCGAGCGCACCCTCATCCGCCGGTTCCACGCCGGATACGGCTGCTCGCCGGCCGCCTGGCTGACCCTCGAACGCCTGCGCCTGGCCCGGGAACTGCTGGAAACCACCCGGCGGCCGGTCGAACGGATCGCCCGCGACGCCGGATTCGGCACCGCTACCAGTCTCCGCCAGGCATTCGCCCAACACCTGCACAGCACGCCCAGCGCCTACCGGTCCGCTTGGCAGCCGGTCACAGTCGGTGGCTGAATCAGGGCCGGGCGCGGCTGCTGGTCACGGTGGCGTCTGGTCCGGATGTCGGTTGAGGATGAGGTCGCCGGCGCGGCGCAGCACCTGCGCCCGGGAGCGATCACCATGGTCGGCGGCCAGGAAGTGTTCGCCGATCAGCAGGCAGAACGCGAGGACGCTGCGGGCTTCCACCTCCTCCGGATCGTCGCAGAAGGTCCCGATCATTTCCCGCAGCAGGCCCATGCGCCGGTTGTCGACCCTGCGGAGGCGGTCGGCGATCGCCGGGTCGCGACGGGCCCAGTCCCGGATCGCCAGGTCGATCGGGAGCAGCCGGTCGCTGGAGAAGGTCAGTACGCCGGCTCGGGCGATCCGGGTCTTCGGACTGCCGCCTTCGCGCTCGATACGGGTGATGACCTCGTCGGTGCTCTCCCGCTCCCAGGCATCCAGCATGGCCGCCAGCAGCGCGTCCCGGTCGGAGAAAAATCCGTAGAAGCCACCCTTGGTGACGCCGAGCCGCTTGGCCAGCGCCTCGACCCGTACGGCGTCCGGACCGCCCGCAGCGAGCGCCTCGAGGCCGGCCTCGATCCATCGATCTCGCGGCGTCCGCGTTTCGAACTTGATGTGATGCACCCCACTCCGCCGTATACGCCACCGTATGCGATTCGCTATCTTCCGTATACGGCAGCGTACACGGGGGCGCTGCCGTCCACGGGAGGTCGTCATGGAGGTCGTCGGTCGGATGGCCAGGCGGTACGAGCGGGAGCGGCCCGGGCGCCGGGCCGGGAGGGCCGATGCGACCGTCGCCCGCGACCGAGCCCGGGCGATCGCATGAACCGGGTCTGGCTGCCGGTCGTCGCGGTTCAGGGCCTCTGGCTGCGCTCGACCCTGCGGCTCGCATCTGCGCCGGGCGGCGGTGTCAGCGGCACCGTTCCCGGTCCCGCGGCCGAGCCGCTGCGCCTGGCCGTACTCGGCGACTCAACCGCCGCGGGCTGCGGCGTCACCGGCGACGAGGAGGCGTTCGCGGCTAGCCTCGCCAGGGAAGTCGCGGCCCGCGCCGGACGGCCGGTCGCCTGGCAGGCCGTCGGCCAGTTCGGCGCCACCTCCCGCCGCATCCGATTCCGGCTCGTACCGCGCCTCGACGACGACCTCGACCTGGTGGTGCTGCTCGCCGGCGCGAATGACGTGCTGGCCGGCCGCGGACCGGACCTGTGGCGCGAGGATCTGACCGGCATCCTCGCCGGCCTCGCGGACCGCGCCCACCGGGTCGCGATAGCAGGAATCCCACCGTTCATCCGGTTCCCGGCCATACCGGCAACCCTCGCGCGCCACCTCGGCGAACGCGCCGCCGCGCTGGACGCGGTCACTCGAGAGGTCTGCCGGCAGAGCGCCCGTACGACAACGTTCCTCGAACAACCCGCCGGGACGCCACCAGCCGACTTCTTCAGCACCGACCGCTTCCACCCGTCAACCCACGGATACCGGCTCTGGGCGCAGGACGTCGCCGCGCAGCTGATCCCCGACCAACCAGCACCGTGACCGGCCGTCCGCCACGCCCGCTCTGGCGCACGCTCGCCCGGGCCGCGGCGTGGTCGGACCCGGCGTGCACCGCTGCGGTCATCGCGTCGTAGACCGGCCAGAGGGCGCCGCGGCGCCCGCCCCACACCCCGGCACGGAAGACGTTGATATTAAGTCCGCACGTACCGCATGCCGACGGCCGAGCGGATCCGCTCGGCGTCCGCGCAGCCCGGCAGGTCAGGGGCCCAGTGCCGCCGCGACGGCGGAGCGGATCTGCTCGTCGTCCGCGCCGAGCAGCCGGGCGTCGCGGACCGAAGGCGGCGGCCCGCTCGTCCAGGACGGCAGCGGGTGGGCGGGCCCGAGCGGCGGCCACCCGGGCGCCACCACCCCGCCGCGAGACGACCAGGCCGGCCAACTCCAGTTCACGGCCGGTCGGTGCCAGCTGTACCGCTGCGGTACCTACAGCCTCGTACTCCCGTCGTTGCGGTTCCGGGCCCAGATGGAGGCTCACCGCAGGACTGGGAACACGAGATGGGTGACGCGGTCGGCCCCGACGCAGATGGTGGGGTTGTCAAGCAGGACATCCCCTGCGGAGAGGCTGCCGAAGAAGGGGCGGTTGCCCTCGCCCATCACCACCGGGACGAGGTCGACGGCCACCTCGTCGAGCAGTCCCAGTTCGAGGCATTGCCGGGCGATGGTGCCACCGGTGACCGCGACGACGCGGTCGCCAGCGATCGTCTGTGCACGAGCGACCGCTGCTGCAACGCCGTCAGCCACGAAGGTGAAGGGCGCCTCGGGATGGGCTTTGACCCAGTCTGAAGGGGCGTGGTGCGTCACGACGACGACGGGGATGTCCAGAGTGTGGCGGCCCTGCCACCCCTGCGCCACGTCGAACAGGGTCCGACCGCACACCAGCGCGCCGAGTGAGGAAGTCCAGTGCCGCCAGTATTCTGCGCTCGGCGGCGACAGGTGAACGTTGAAGTCGCCAGCGGGGGTCGGAATCTCGACCTCGCCGTTCTGCAGCCAGTCGAACAACCGGCCGATGGTGTTGTCCTGCTTGGCGACGTACCCGTCGAGTGACATGATCGCTTGCGCCACAACCTTGCCCATGGTGCCTTCCTCCTCAGTTGCGCTGCGCCCGATAGCTGTGCACGACGATGCCGCTGGGAAACGGCAGGGCCTCGATGAGGTTCAGGTGCCGCGAGTCCGGCAGCCGGTCAAACAGGGCCTGCCCGTGTCCCAGGACCAGCGGCTGCACCAGCAGACGGTATTCGTCGATCAGGTCTGCGGCGGCCAATGCCCCGGCGAGGCGACCGCCGCCCCAGACGATCGCGTCCGCACCCGGTTCCGCCTTGATCGCGGCGATCTCGGTCGCGAGGTCACCGCGCGCGACCGTGCTGACCGGCCAGCTCGCCTCGGCGTCGGTGAGGGTCCGGGAGAACACGACCTTGGGGATGGTGTTCATCGGGGCCGCGTAGGGGTCGTCCGACCGCGGCCAGTACGACGACATCTCCTGGTAGGTCACGCGGCCCATAAGATGGAGGCCGGCCTGGCTGATGCGGTCAAGTTTCCACTGCTTGAGTTCGGCGCCCTCGGGGATTGCGACCCCTGGGTGCTCACGGTCACCGCCGACGAACCCGTCCAACGACATCGACATATAGAGAACCAGGTTGCACATCGTCCTACCTTTCCTTCCTGTTGTTCCGGCCGGGTCGGCGGTCGTCGAACAACGTCCCGAACCCTCGCACGGAGACCGGTGCGTCGGCGCCTTCCAGAATCGACCACAGAAGTACCTGGTTGGCCGCCAGGACAAGGCGTCCGGTCCGGCGCTCCAGCAGGTGGATGGCGCGAGCGGTCCGGAAGCCGTTTCCGCCGATGAAGACCGCCTCGGCGCCGGGGCCCAGGTGCGCCGCGATCCATTCGACAACCATGCGCGGCTCGACCAAACGCGGATCGTCGGGGACATCCGCCAGTCGCGCATCGACGACCTCGAACCCCTGACTGCGGAAGTATTCGGCGCCCAGCTCATTGAGCAGAGCCCCGAACCACGGCGGATGCACGAGGCAGATGCGCTCGACGCGCCGGGACCGCAGTGCAGCCACCGCGGACAGGCACGCGGCGTGCACCGGCACCCCCCACCGATCATTCAGGCGCTTCACGACCGCAAACTCCCCGTCGCGGCCCAGGGCGTACCCCGAACTCGTCGAGGCGAGGGCCAACACGTCCGCGGTGGGTAGCAGCCCCGAGGCCGCCTTGTCGAGCGCGGTCGCCCCGAGCTGCGCGCGAAAGGCCTCTGCGGAGGTCGGCCCGGCGAGGCCGGAAGGACCGGGCACGGCATCCCGGATTCTGGCGACTGTCACGCGAACCCGACTCGGCGCCATGTCCGGCATCTCCGCTTCCGGGCCGGGCGCGGCATGGGGCGTGACCACGCCCACCCTCATCACGAAGTCGGGGTTCATGACCCGACCCTCGCAGCGGGGACCGGGCAGCATCAACAGCGATTCGCCGCATACAGCGTGTAGTGTCGCTCAACGATGCCGGACATTGAGTTGCGCGAGCTGCGCCTGTTTCTGATGCTGGCCGAGGAGTTGCACTTCGGGCGCACGGCCGAACGGCTCGGTCTGACCACCTCGCGCGTCAGCCAAACCCTGCGGACGCTCGAGCGCAAGCTCGGCGGCCGACGGCTGTTCCGCCGCACCAGCCGGGTCGTCGAGCTGACCGAGGCCGGACGTGCCCTGTACGCCGAACTGACCCCCGCCGTGACGAACCTCGACCAGGTGCTGCGGACAGCCACGTTCCGGGCTCGTGGGCCGGGCGTCGTACGCGTCGGACTGCTGAATGCCGCATCCGGGGTGGACGTCCTGAGCCGCGCCATCGAACGGTTCGAGGCGGCGCACCCGGGTGCCACTGTGCAGCTGACCACCACGCCCTTCGCCGACCGCCTCGGTCCCCTGCGCCGTCGCGAGGTCGACCTGGTTGTGACGCGGCTGCCTCTCGACCAGCCGGACATCGTCGTCGGCCCGGTGCTCAGTGCCGCCGACCAGCGCGTCGTCATGGTCGGCCGGACCCATCCACTCGCCCACCGCGTCGATGTGTCAGTCGAGGACCTGGCCGACCACGACGTCCGACGCCCCCTGGGACTTACCGCGGAGCAGTCCGCAGCAGTCTGCCCGGCCAGAACACCGTCCGGGCGGAACATCCGGTTCGTCGATGCGCCGGTCGACGACACCGCCGAGCTGCTCTACCTCCTGGCGCGCGGCCGTCTCGTACACCCGACCGTGGCGCCCTTCGCCGGGCACTTCAAGCACCCCGACGTGATCGCCATCCCGCTGCGCGACCTGCCCTCATCCACCTGCGCGCTGGCACGCCTCCGAGGCGTCAGAGACCCAGATCGTGATGCTCTGCTCACCATCGTCAGGGAGCTTGCCGCAGGCGCCTCCCGGAACCGCCGAAACCCTGGATAGGGGCCTCCGACCCGCTGCGTCTGAACACGAACCGGCGCCAGGACACAACGCCCCGGCCGATCACGCCGGTGCCTGCCCGTCGCCAATCCGCCGCGAGCCCCGGCTCGCTCAGCCGGGCTGGTCCACGTCCGCCCAGATAGTGGCGTGGTCGGATCATCAGGCTCGCCTCGGCGAACCGCTTGAGGGCCAGCCGGTTCTCGCCCGGTGTCGGTCCGACCGCGATGGCTGGCGGTCGACGCCGTGCAGCTCAGCGAGCGGTGCGGCTCGACTCCCACATCTCGCGGGTCAGCTCGTACTCGACCTCGCCCTGGTCGGCGCCGGGCAGCGGATCGTCCCAGACCGGGAAGTACGTCCGCACGTACCGCATGCCGACCGCCGCCATCACGGCCCGGGAGCCGGCGTTCACGGTCATGGTCTGCGCGATCACCCGGCGCTGGCCGACGGTGTCGAACGCGTGCCGCAGCAGGGCCCGGGACGCCTCACTGGCCAGCCCCCTGCGCCAGTGCCGGCGGACGATCCGGTAGCCGAGGTCTGAGACCGTCGGGTCGTCCGGCTGGTCCGGGCCGTGCGCCGGCGGGAGCATCATCAGCCCGACGAACTCGCCCGCGTCCTCCCGGTCCGGAGGCGTCGAACCGCGTTCGGCGGACCCCGACCCGAACGCCATCCAGAAGCCCAGGCCGTCGACCTTGGCGGCCAGGGCGATCCGCCGGTCATGGGACGCGGTCACTTCCTCCCGGGAGGACGCCCGACCGGTGAGGTAACGCATCACCTCCGGGTCGGAGTCGAGCCCGACCTCCAGGTCGAGGTGCCGGTCGGCCAGCGGGACCAACAGCAGGCGGTCGGTGCGGAGAATGGGTTGCGGCACGCCACAAACGATCGCACGACATCCTCGACGGGTACGACCAGATTTCCGCCGGCCCGGGCGGTGGTGCCGCGCGGGCTGGCGGAAGGGCACGGCGCGACGGCCGCGTCCCGGGGACAACTGCCCCGGTACGCGGCCGCCGTTCGTTCAGTACGCGTCGTACTCGCTGTCGTGACGCTGCGTCGGGTCGCCCAGGACCTCCCAGGTCACATTGTCGCCGTGCTGCTGGGTCCAGAAGACCCGCCAGCCGGCCCGGAACGGCCGGGGCGACTTGGCGCCCAGGATGCCGCGGACGCTGGCGTCGCCGTCCGAGACGTGGATGCCGGTGATCTCGTTGTCCCCGTCGTTGTATCCGGGGCTGGTCAGAGCGTCGTAGGTGGCCGACGCGTCCCGACCCTCGGCGAGCCACCGAACCGGATTGCCCGGCTTGCGGCCGTTGCGCACGTCGATGACGTACCCGGAGTCGAGCGCGTTGCGCTGCTGGTGCAGGCCATCGCCGGCGTCCTCGACGACCAGCAACTGGTCGGCGGTGGCGAAGGCGATGTTGTCGAAGCCGGTGTGCTCGACGGTGCCGACGGTGACCGGCGAAAGGGTGCCGCTGTCCGCGCTCGGGCCGGACTGCCGCAGCCGGAAGACCGCGCCGAAGGCACCCGGCAGGTCGCTGGCGGCGTTGGTGTCACCGGTCTCGGTGAAGTAGAACTCGCCGAAGTGCGTGCCCGGGCGGAAGACGCCGTTCTCCGGCCGCTTGAACGGAGTGGCGCCGGCCGCCTTCGCGCCGGCGGTGGCGTTCGAGGGATCGGCGATCGTCGCCCACCGGGTACGGAAGCTCTTCCCGTACGTGTGCAGCGCGGTCAGGAGCGGGTCGCGCCCGTCGGTCTGCAGCTGCGCGGCGGTGGCCGGAGTGCCGTCGGCGCGCAGCACCTGCAGCGCCTGCAGCGTGCCGCCCTTCGTGAGGTCGGTCTTGTCGGTCGGCCGGAAGCGATAGACGTAGCTGTTGGGCAGCTTGCCCTTGTTGTTGGCGCCGGCCGCCGCGCCGCCGATGTCCTCGACCAGCCACACGTTGCCGTCGGCGTCGTTCTGCACGCCCTCGTAACCACCGGAGCCCAGCCCGGACAGCCGGGTGATCGGGCTGGTGGCATTGCCCTCGGCGTCCAGGCTGATCGCGAAGACGCCGCCGGTCGGCGCCGCCGCCTCCGCGGTGAGCAGCAGCTGGTGGGTGAACGGATCCCAGGTGATGCCGTCGAACGTGGGCAGCTTGGCCCCGCTCGGGTCCCGGTCGGCGACCAGGCTGACCCGCTGCAGCGGGTTGGCCTGGTCGAGGTCGACGCGGGTCACATATCCCGCCGGGCCGCCCTCATGGCCCTGGTACAGATAGTGGTGCCCGTTGAGGACAAGGTAGACGTTCTTGTCCGGCTCGGTCTTGAACGCCTCCTTCGCGTTCTGCGTGAGCGGGCCGCCGTTGGAGGTGTTGTAGCCGTAATGGGTGTTGCCCAGGGCGGCGTCGGGGTTCTGCAGGGGGAGTTGCCCCCAGGCGACCGAGCTCTCGCGGAGGTTCGCGGCCAGGACGTTGTCTCGCACACCGTCGCGCGGATTGGCCGCGAAGGGCTTGCCGCGGGCGAAAGACTCGTCGGCGACCGCCGGTGTGGCAATGCCGGCGAGCAGGCTGACCGCCGCAACCGCACCGATACCGGCGGCGCCCACGAAGCCGTACTTGCGATATTCCTTCATGGATCCCCTTCCAGGATGCCTTGCCGACGCGAGCAAATACCCGCGAGGGGGCCGACTCGCCGACACATCGATGAACGCACCGGCGCGCCGTGGTGAACAGATGGCGTCGCCGATCCCGGCTCACCTGCGGGACCAGGCGCTACGGGCGATTCGTACGGATAGGGGCGGCTGCTGGCCCGCGAAAGAACCGCTCCCCCATGTGGCGGGGCCTGCGCCGACGGCGCCGCGCTGATCGTGAAGCACTTCGACGACGCGACCTGCCCCGACTGGCGCTACCTGCTACGGGTCGCGGCCGCGGTGCGGGATCCGGGCTGCCCCACCCCGGAACCGACGCCCCGAGGTTCAGCTCAACCGGCGCGGCGGGTGAGCCGCAACCCATCTGTCGTACCAGGTGAGGTCCTGCTGCCACGGGTGCTGGCTGCGCTCTTGCCACTCGGTGCGGGCGGCGCGGTAATGGAAAAGGGCCTCCGCGGGCGTCCAGCCGTTGAGCTCGGCGAGACGGCGCAGAGCTTGCCCGACGAGTAGCGGGCCACCGACGACGCCGGCGCGGCCGACGTGCGTGACGAGGTCGCAGTCTCCGCAGTGGATCTCGACCCCGATGAGAGTCTGGGTGCGGGTGGCATGGTCGTAGGTCCAGCGCTCGTGGCAGATCAGGTACCGCCCGCCGGCCACAGTCAGCCCGCAGGGCTCGCAGCGTTCACCGGCACGGTCAAGGGCCCAGCGGCGCAGCCGCTGCCAATCCGACCGCGGTAGCACAGCCCGAAGGTTGCGGCCCCAGAGAGGCCGTGGAACAAGCTCCACCCGCAACCGGAGGGCCGGCTCATCGCCATCCGTGCGAGTCACCCTCCCACGATGCCTGATCGTCGTCCGGCCGGAGAATGGCCGGCCGTGGGAGGAGCGGGCGACGCCCGGTCGGTTGAGCGAAAGCCCGTTACCGGTGACTCCGGTAACGGGCTCGCTAGCTGCACACATTTATGGTGGGCGATACTGGGATCGAACCAGTGACCTCTTCGGTGTGAACGAAGCGCTCTCCCGCTGAGCTAATCGCCCTCAGCGCGAGAACTGTACCCGATGGGGGACCGGGCCCGCACATCCGGGGTCAGCGCGCCGCGAGGGCGTCCCGGGCGATGGCCAGCAGGTCGATGCCGAGGCTGTAGCGGAGTGAGATCAGGACCACAACCCCGACGAAGGCCAGACTGACGGCGCCGAGCAGCAGCCGGGTCGGCCAGGACCGGCCGCCGACCCAGCGGGTCCAGGCCCGCACCCTGGCGCGGGTGAAGGTGAGCAGCCGGCGCGCCCAGTGGAACTCGATGGCCCAGATGGCCAGCCCGGCGATCACGATCAGCCAGCCGGGTCCGGGCAGCGGGACCAGGACCGCGCCGACCGCCACCACGACGGCGCCGGCGAGGCCGACGACGATCTTCAGCAGGATCCGGCCGGTGGGATTGGCCCGAATGAGGTCGAGGGCGGTCCGGGTCCGCCGCCAGCGGCGGGCCGTGGACCCGTCCGGCGCCGCGGCCTCCGCCCGGCCCGAGGGCGTGACCGGCGCCGATTCACCGGTACGGGGATCCGCGCCGGCCCGGTCGTCGGACACCTGGCTCCCCCACTCGGTCGATTCGCCTCCGGCCTTGGTACCACTGGTGATCGGCCGTTCGGATTGCTCCAATGAGGATGGTTTCGTGGCCATTTCCTCCCCCAGTGTCGCCCCGCAGCGTCACTCCGAGGGACGACTGGACGTTACCGGAGTGAGCGATGCCTGAAGCATTCCGGCCCGGCCAGACCGGTTACGTGGGCAGAACCGGATACTCTACCTGAATTCCTCCATTTCAGCGGCGTTTCCGAACTCCTTCCCACCACTGGGTGAGATCAGCGTATGGCGGAGCGTAGCTACGACGCGCACCTGAGTATTGGAAAAGCGGGCCGCGCAGGGTCCGAAGGGGTGCCGGGGGGAGAACGTCCATGAGTGTCATCCGACCCACAACTGTCGAGGTCGAGACGTCGTTGCGGCTGGTGGCGCCAGATGCCACCGCACTGCCCGTACGGGCAAGTCTACGCTACGACCCAAGTGATCCGTATGCGGTTCATGTCCTGTTTCACGCCGAGTCGGCGGGCGGCGAGGCCGTAAGCTGGTCCTTCGCTCGCGAACTCCTGGTCACCGGCCTGGATGAGCCGGCCGGCATCGGTGATGTCCGGGTCTGGCCCTGGGCCACCCCGCGCGGCGACTTCGTCGCGCTCGCCCTGTCCTCGCCCGATGGGAACGCCCTGTTCGAGGTGCCCCGCAGCGTCCTGGTCCGGTTCCTCCGCCGGACGTACGTGGTGGTTCCCCGCGGCCGGGAGGGCGAGCACCTGGACGTCGACACGGCCGTCACCCGGTTGCTGGCCGGCCGCTGACCCACCACCCGACGCCGCGGCACGACCGCGACCGGGCGACCGACATCGGCGCCGCGTGAATCTGCCGAGTTCACGCGGCGTCGCCGGGTCGCCGGCCGGGTACGGCCGCGGTGCGCTCCGGTTACGGCTCAGCCGTGGGTGGTGATGCCACCGTCCACCGGGATCACCGCGCCGGTGAGGTACGCGCCGGCGCGTGACGCCAGGTAGATGGCGGTGCCGGCCATGTCGTCCGGGCGGCCGATCCGGCCCAGCGGCACCTGGTGCTCGATGGTGGCCCGGCTCTGCGGGTCGTCCAGCGCGAAGGCCATCATCTTGCTCTCGAACGGACCGGGCGCGATGGCGTTGACGGTGATCCGCTCCGGCGCCAGCTGGTGGGCCAGGCTGCGGGTCAGCATGTGTACGGCGGCCTTCGTGGCCGAGTAGGCGTACACCTCCATCCACGGCACCCGGATCCCGTCGATCGACCCGATGTTGATGACCCGGGACGGGTCGTCGGCGGTGGCCGAGACGCGCAGCGCCGGCAGCAGCGCCGTGGTGAGCCGGAAGACGGCCTTGACGTTGACCGCCCACAGCTTGTCGAAGGCGCTTTCCGGGTACGCCTCGAGCGGCGCGCCCCAGGTGGCCCCGGCATTGTTGACCAGGACATCCAACGCGTCGGCCCGGTCCCGTACCGCGGCCGCCAGCCGGTCGGCGCCTTCGGTGCTGGACAGGTCCGCCGGGATCGCCTCGCACCGGCCGAACTGCGACAGCGTCTCGACCGCCTCGGCGCACGCGTCCGCCTTGCGGGAGGAGATGATGACCCGCGCCCCGGCCTCCACGAAGCCCCGCGCGATCATCAGGCCGATGCCCCGGGAACCGCCGGTGACCAGCACCGTCTTACCGTCGACCGCGAACAGACCCGGCATGCCCACCCCTTGCCGACCGCAGGACGGCCGCCGCACGCGGCCGTGTTGATCGACCCACCGTACCGGCGCCGCCGCCCGGCCGTCGCGCCGGCCGTCGCGCCGCCCACCGCACCGGCCGGGCACCGAGCACCGAGCACCGAGCACCGAGCACCGAGCACCGAGCACCGAGCACCGAGCACCGAGCACCGAGGGTACGACCCGACGCCGTGCCGGCCGACCGGACGTGCATTGTGACCGCCGGCCGGCTACCGTCGGCTCGATGATCGGTGCTGCTCAGCGCGCTGGCGAGAGTGCCGGCGCCGGAACGCGGACCGACGACTCAGGGATCACGACGACTACTCTGGGTGATCTCCAGGCCGACACCCGGTGGCATGGACCGGTGCTGCTGCCCCGGCACGTCCTGCTGCTGGTGACCGCGGGGCACGGCAGCCAGGAGGTCGACTTCCGGCGCCTGCCGTGCCGGCCCGGCACCGCGCTGCGCGGCCGCCCCGGCCAGCTGGTCCGCGGGATCGGCGCGGCCGGCTTCGACGGCGTGGCGCTGTGCTGGGACGACCGGGCCGGCGCGGGGGTGACCGCGGCGCTGGCGGCGCTCGACGACCGGGCCGACAGCGGCCACTGGCAGCTCACCGGCGAGGACGAGGACGCGGTGATCAGCGAGGTCAGCCAACTGGAGGTCGACTGCCGCCGACACGCTGCCGCCGGGCTGGCGCCCGAGCTGCTCCGCCAGCAGCTCACGGTGCTGCTGCTGCGGCTGGCCGTGCTGGCCGAGCAGCAGGCCCCGGACGACGGCCCGGGCGCCGTCACCTACCGGCGGCTGCGCCGGGAACTGGAGCTGTCGTACGACCGGACCCGCCGGGCCGAGGACTACGCCGACCGGTTGGGCTGCTCGGTGCGTACCCTCACCCGGGCCTGCCTGGCGGCGACCGGCCGGAGCGCCAAGCAGGTGATCGACGCCCGGGTGGCGCTGGAGGCCAGGCGGCTGCTGGCCGCCACCGACGAACCGGTGGCCGACATCGGGCGCCGGTTGGGCTTTCCGGAGCCGACGAACTTCGGCCGGTTCTTCCACCGGGAGGCGGGCAGCAGCCCGGGGGCCTTCCGGGCGGCGCTGGGCCGGCCGGCGCCGGACGTACCCGGGCGGGGCTGAGGGCCCGGGGCTGCCGGGGCTGAGGGCCCGGGGCTGAGGGCCCGGGGCTGCCGGGGCTGCCGCGGCTGCCGGCGCCGGACGTACCCGGGCGGACGTGACCGTCCGATCCGGACCGGCGGGCGGTCCGGGCCCCGGATCGGCGTTGGTTTGCCGAACGTGCCGATCGGGCACATCTGGCGCACCCCGGTACACCTTACGAGAGGAGCATTGCGATGGGTGTGGTGTTCCGCAAGCGCCAGAAGATCGGCCCGTTGATCCTGAACTTCACCGAGAACGGCTATTCCTCGTGGAGCCTCAAGATCGGGCGTTGGTCGTGGAACTCGCGGTCCCGCGCGCACCGGGTCGACCTGCCCGGTCCGCTGTCCTGGAAGCAGGACAAGTCGCGTTCCTGACCCGACACGATCACCGCGCGGGCGGTGCCGGCGATGCGCCGGCACCGCCCGTCGCATGTTCGCCAGGCCGAAACCGCCGCGTCCGGCCGGCCGGGTCCGCAGAATCGGGATATGAGCCCGGAACCGGGTTACCGGCGAGAGCGCTGGTACGCCCTGCTCACCTGCCTGCTCGTCGTGCTGGCCTACTTCGTCGTACCGCTGCGGCCGGACGTGTCGACGCCCCGGCTGGTGTTGCGTGGGTTGGCCACCACCGCGGCGGTGGTGGTGATCGCGATGCTGGTGTTCCGCCAGGTCCGGCGTCAGGTCTCCGGTGCACCGACCAACGCCCTGCAGGACCTGCTGCGGTTGACCGTGGCGCTGGTTGGCGGGTTGGTGATCTTCGCGCTGGCCGACTACGTGATCGTGCTGAGCGCTCCGGGGCAGTTCGTCGGCCTGCGTACCCGGGTCGACGCGCTGTACTTTGCGGTATCCACGATCACCACGATCGGGTACGGCGACGTGTACGCGCGCGGGCAGTTCGCCCGGGTGTTCGTGATGATCCAGATGCTGTTCAGCGTGGGCGTGGTGGCGACCGGGGCGTCGATCCTGGTCAAGCAGTTCGCGTCGCGGCCGCGGAAATGACCACGTCACCGCTCAGCCGGCCGTGTTCGGGCGCCCGGCTCAGCGTGCCAGCGGCCAGCAGGGCGGTGAGCACCGAGTTGACGTCGGCGGACCGGTAGACGGTGGCGGCCGCGGCGAACCGGCGCAGCTCGGCCACGCTGGCCGGCCCGGTGGCCAACCGCGCCAGCAGCTCCCGCCGCAGCGGGCCGGGATGCGGGCTGAGCGAGATGTCCAGCAGGTGTCCCTCCGGGTCACGCGGGTCGCGGTAGCGGACCCCGGCGTACTCGTCGAGATTCCAGAGGGCGTCCTTGAAGGCGTCCAGCCCGTGCCCGGAGGCGGTGGCGAACACGACCAGCTCGGCCGGCGCACCGTCGACGGGGACGAGCTCCACCTCGGTGACCAGCGGGAAGCCGGCCGCCGCGAGGGCGTCCACCGGCCGGTCCCGGTCCCGGGCCGCGGCGGGCAGCACGAGCAAGAGCTCGCCGGGCCGGCCGGCGGCGACGGCCCGGTACACCGGCTCGAGCGGCACCACGGCCGCCCCTCCCCCGGCGCCCCCGTCCGGCCCCTCATCCCCCGCCAGCCCGGCATGACCGCCCGGCGGCCCGGCACCGCCGCCCGCCGACCCGGCACCGCCGGCCGCGGACCCGGCACCGCCGGCTGCCGGCTCCGCGTGGCCGGCGGCCGGCGCCCGCGTCATCAGGTCGACGTACGCCAGCAGCGGTGCGCCGGCGGCCTGGGTCGCGGCAAGCACGGCCGGCAGCAGCGCCGGCCCGCCCTTCACCGGGTGCACGCTCACCCCGGCCGGAAGGAAGGGCCCCTTGTTATCGCTTTTTGTATAGGAAGGGCCCCCTGTTAACCCCCGGTCGAGGACCGCCACGGTGACCCGCCGGCCGCCGAGCCGGTCGGCGAACTCCGCCAGCACGTCGAGCGCGGCCCCGGGGATGCCGGCGTCCTCCCCCGCGTACGCCTGGACCAGCGTGAGCCGGCGGGATCGGTGCAGGGCGCGCGGCAGCCAGGCGTCCAGGAGCCGGACGAGCAGCTCGCGGCGCAGGGCGGCGGTGGTGGCAGCGGACATGCCTTGGTTCTACCGGCCCGCGGCGCGCCGCCGTTAAGAGGGGGCCCTTCCTATACAAAAAGCGGCTCTTGTGACGTTGTCGTGGGTGGGTTGAGCATGTCGTAGCAGCGCACGCCGTTCTCCGGCCTACGGTTCCGGTTGTCGAGACTGGAATCGGGCATAACGGAGAACGGCGT
>NZ_JBHLUE010000012.1:0-162281 GCF_042434095.1 Plantactinospora siamensis | reverse complement strand
CGGGCTGGCAGGACATGCCGTTGACCGACGCCGCGCAGAAGGTCCAGGTCTCGGCCTACCCCGACGCCTACGCGAAGTGGGAGTCCCAGGCCGCCGACCTGACCGCCCAGTACTGGAACAGCTGACACCACCACCACACCACCCATGCCGCTGGCCGGGCCCCACACCGGGGACCCGGCCAGCGGCATCTCCCGGACCCGTTAACAGGGGACCCCTGCTCTACCGGAAACGATAAGAAGGGGCCCTTCCTTGCATCGTGGTCGCGCAGCCCTCCAGAACCGAGGGCGCTTCTTTTCCGTGCCGAGGGTTCATCGTGCGGGCCGTGGGTAGCTGATCTATTGTCGGTCCGTCCGGCCCTTCCGGGGGTGGACGGCAGGCCGACCAACGGCCAAGGGAGGTGCCGTACGTGGGCGTGCGTACCTGGCTCGGGGAGTGGCCGGTATACCGGCAGCTCACCGGCACGGACCCGCTGGGGCGGGGGGCTGCCGCGAAGTCGGCGCGCTCCAAGGCCCTCGAACCGCGCACCGAGCAGGCCGACACGGTCGCCCGGTCGGTCTGCCCGTACTGCGCCGTGGGGTGCGGTCAGCGCGTGTACGCCCGGGACAACCAGATCCTGCAGATCGAGGGCGACCCGGACAGCCCGATCTCCCGCGGCCGGCTGTGCCCCAAGGGCTCGGCCAGCAAGAACCTGGTCACCAGCGAGCTGCGGCAGACGAAGGTCCGCTACCGGCGGCCGTACGGCACCGAGTGGGAGGACCTGGACCTCGACGTCGCTCTCGACATGATCGCCGATCGGGTCATCGCCGCCCGCGCGCAGACCTGGGAGGACGCGGACTCCGAGGGGCGACCGCTGAACCGGACGCTGGGCTTCGCCAGCCTGGGCGGCGCGACGCTGGACAACGAGGAGAACTACCTCATCAAGAAGTTGTTCACGGCGGCCGGCGCGCTACAGATCGAGAACCAGGCCCGTATTTGACACTCCGCCACCGTCCCCGGTCTGGGGACCAGCTTCGGCCGCGGCGGCGCCACGGACTTCCAGCAGAACCTCGCCCACGCTGACGTCATCGTCATCCAGGGTTCCAACATGGCCGAGGCCCACCCGGTGGGCTTCCAGTGGGTGATGGAGGCCAAGCGGCGCGGCGCCAAGGTCTTCCATGTCGACCCGCGGTTCACCCGCACCAGCGCGCTGGCCGACAGCTATCTGCCGATCCGGGCCGGCACCGACATCGCGCTGCTCGGCGGCGTGGTGCGGTACATCCTCGACAACGAGCTCGACTTCCGCGAGTACGTCGTGGCGTACACCAACGCGGCCACGATCGTGGGCGAGGACTTCCGGGACACCGAGGAGCTGGACGGGCTGTTCTCCGGCTTCGACCCCGACACCGGCAGCTACCACCAGGGCAGCTGGCAATATCAGGGCCACACCACGGACGGTTCGCAGGAGGAGACCGCCACCCAGCGGGAGACCGCGGCCGGGCTACGGCACGAGTCGCACGGCGCGCCCGTGGGCAGCGAGGTCGACCGGGACGAGACGCTGCAGCACCCGCGCTGCGTCTACCAGATCGTCAAGCGGCACTACGCCCGCTACACCCCCGAGATGGTGGAGCAGGTCTGCGGCATCCCGCAGGAGCGCTTCCTCGAGCTGTGCCGGGCCTGGACCGAGAACTCCGGCCGGGACCGCACCGGCGTCCTGGTCTACTCGGTGGGCTGGACCCAGCACACCGTGGGCGTGCAGTACATCCGGACCGGGGCGATCATCCAGCTGCTGCTGGGCAACGTCGGCCGGCCCGGCGGCGGCATCATGGCGCTGCGCGGGCACGCCAGCATCCAGGGCTCGACGGACATCCCGACGCTGTTCAACCTGCTGCCCGGCTACCTGCCGATGCCGCACCACGCCGACCACCCGACCTTCGACGAGTGGGTGGACAGCATCCGCCACCCCGGCCAGAAGGGCTTCTGGGGTGGCGCCCGGGCCTACGCGGCCAGCCTGTTGAAGGCGTACTGGGGCGACGCGGCCACGCCGGAGAACGACTTCGGCTACGGCTACCTGCCGCGGATGACCGGCGACCACGGCACGTACCAGACCGTCCTCAACATGATCGACGGGAAGGTCAAGGGCTACTTCCTGCTCGGCCAGAACCCGGCCGTCGGCTCGGCGCACGGCCGGGCCCAGCGGCTGGGCATGGCGAACCTGGACTGGCTCGTGGTGCGCGACCTGTTCATGATCGAGAGCGCCACCTTCTGGAAGAACGGTCCCGAGGTGGCCACCGGCGAGATCGTGCCGGAAGAGTGCCGCACCGAGGTGTTCTTCCTGCCGGCCGCCTCGCACGTGGAGAAGGAGGGCACCTTCACCCAGACCCAGCGGCTGCTGCAGTGGCGGGAGAAGGCCGTCGACCCGCCGGGCGACTGCCGCTCCGAGCTGTGGTTCTTCTACCACCTGGGCCGGGTCATCCGGGAGAAGCTGGCCGGCTCGACGCAGCCGCGGGACCGGGCGCTGCTCGACCTGGCCTGGGACTACCCCACGCACGGTCCGCACGTCGAGCCCAGCGCCGAGGCGGTGCTGCGCGAGATCAACGGGTACGACGTGACCACCGGCCGTCCGCTGGCCAGCTACCTGGAGGCCAAGGAGGACGGGTCCACGGCGATGGGCTGCTGGATCTACTCCGGCGTCTACGCCGACGGGGTGAACCAGGCGGCCCGGCGCAAGTCCCGGCACGAGCAGGACTGGGTGGCCGCCGAGTGGGGCTGGGCGTGGCCGGCCAACCGGCGCACGCTGTACAACCGCGCCTCCGCCGACCCCGAGGGCCGGCCGTGGAGCGAGCGGAAGAAGTACGTCTGGTGGGACGCCGACAAGGGGGAGTGGACCGGGTACGACGTGCCGGACTTCGAGAAGACGAAGCCGCCCTCGTACCGCCCGCCCGAGGGCACCAGCGGCGTCGAGGGGATCGCCGGCGACGACCCGTTCATCATGCAGGGCGACGGCAAGGGCTGGCTGTACGTGCCGAGCGGGCTGATCGACGGCCCGATGCCGACGCACTACGAGCCGGCCGAGTCGCCGATCCGCAACCCGCTCTACGGGCAGCAGAGCAACCCGACCCGCAAGACGTACGACCGGCCGGACAACCCGATCAACCCGAGCCCGCCGCAGCAGCACAGCGACGTCTTCCCGTACGTCTTCATGGTCAGCCGGCTCACCGAGCACCACACGGCCGGCGGGATGAGCCGGACGGTGCGCCACCTGGCCGAGTTGCAGCCGGAGATGTTCGTCGAGGTGTCCCCGGAGCTGGCCGCGGAGCGCGGGCTGGAGCACCTGGGCTGGGCCACGTTGGTCTCGAGCCGGGCCGCCATCGAGGCCCGGGTGCTGGTGACCGACCGGCTGACGCCGCTGCGGGTGGAGGGCCGGAAGATCCACCAGATCTGGCTGCCGTACCACTTCGGCTACGAGGGCCTGGTCCGCGGCGACGCGGCCAACGACCTGTTCGGGATCACCCTGGACCCCAACGTGCTCATCCAGGAGAGCAAGGTGGGCACCTGCGACCTCCGCTCCGGCCGCCGGCCCACCGGCAGGGCGTTGCTGGACCTGGTGGCCGACTACCGCCGGCGCGCCGGGCTGGACCAGGGGCCGGCCTTCCCGGTCGTCACCACCGACGCGGCCCAGGAGGCCCAACGGCTGGAGCGGGAGCGTTCGGCCCGGGTGAAGGCCGAGGGCCGCCACGACGCCGGCGGCCGGGGCGCCGGTGGCCGGGCCGCCACGGCGCAGCGCGCCGACACGGACGGGAGCAGCTGAGCCGATGACCCAGTCGAACAGCCTGTACGGGCCGCTGGACCCGGCGCCGGACGCCGGGTACACCGAGGCGCCGCCGCGGATGGGGTTCTTCACCGACACCAGCGTCTGCATCGGTTGCAAGGCCTGCGAGGTGGCCTGCAAGGAGTGGAACCTCGTCCCGGAGCACGGCATGGACCTGCTGGGCATGTCGTACGACAACACCGGCGCGCTCACCGCGAACTCCTGGCGGCACGTGGCGTTCATCGAGCAGCCGCGCCCGCTCGGCGGGGCGACCCCGGCCTTCGCCGGCACCCCGGCCGGCCCGCCGAGCAGCCCCGCCAACGCCGCGATCGCGTCCACGACCAGCAAGGACACCGGCACCAACCCGGGGCTGCCGCCGGCGCCGGCGCCGGCGGCAGCTGCCGCGATGGCCGGCGGACCGGCAGCCGCCGTCGCGCCGGCCGGTGCCGCGGGGCCCGGCGGGTCGCAGTTCCTCGGCATGCCCGGCGCGCAGCCGCCGGGCCGGTCGACCGGGCTCACCGAGCGTACGGACTTCCGCTGGCTGATGATGTCCGACGTGTGCAAGCACTGCACGCACGCGGCCTGCCTGGACGTGTGCCCCACCGGAGCGCTGTTCCGGACCGAGTTCGGCACGGTGGTGGTGCAGGAGGACATCTGCAACGGCTGCGGCTACTGCATCCCGGCCTGCCCGTACGGCGTCATCGACCAGCGCAAGGACGACGGCCGGGCGTGGAAGTGCACGCTGTGCTACGACCGGATCGGGGCCGGGAAGACCCCGGCCTGCGCGCAGGCCTGCCCGACCGAGTCGATCCAGTACGGGCCGCTCGACGAGCTGCGCGAGCGCGCCGCCGAGCGGGTCGACGCGCTACACGAGGCGGGCGTGCCGGAGGCCCGGCTCTACGGGCACGACCCCAACGACGGGGTGGGCGGCGATGGCGCGTTCTTCCTGCTGCTGGACGAGCCCGAGGTGTACGGACTGCCGCCGGACCCGGTGGTGACCACCCGGGACCTGCCCCGGATGTGGCGCCGGGCCGGACTGGCCGCCCTCACCATGGCGGCCGCGGCCGTCGTGGCGTTCGCGGGACGGTCGGCGTGACCGCCCGGGACGCCGGGGGCGAGCCGGTGGGCCGGCGGTTCCGCGAGTTCACCGACCGCTTGGCCGAGATCGGCACCGCCGGCCTCGGCGCCGCCGCCCCGCCGCGGGAACGCGACCTGCCGGTCCGGCCGCCGGCGCCCGGAGGCGTGGCGGTGCCCCCGCCGGAGGCGCCGGAGCGCCCGGCCGGCGGCCGCGGCCGGGGCGAGCGGCGACGGGCCCGCGGCGGCGAGCCGATGAACGTCCCGCCGGCCGAATTCACCTCCTACTACGGCCGGCCGATCCTCAAGGCCCCGGTGTGGAAGTGGGACATCGCGGCCTACCTGTTCACCGGCGGGCTGGCGGCCGGATCCGCCCTGATGGCGGCGGGCGCGCAGCTCACCGGCCGGCCCGCGCTGCGCCGGGCGGGTCGGATCGGCGCGCTCGGCGCGGTCGGCGCGAGCACCTACTTCCTGGTCAACGACCTGGGCCGGCCCAGCCGCTTCCACCACATGCTGCGGGTGGCCAAGCCGACCTCGCCGATGTCGGTGGGCACCTGGATCCTCGCCGCGTTCGGCCCGGCGGCGGGGGTGGCGGCGGTGTCCGAGCTCGCGCCGGTGCTGCCCGAGCGCGGGGTGCTCGGTCTCGGCCGCCGGTTGCTCCCTCCGGTCGGCGCGGCCGCCGGGCTGGCGGCCGCGGCCACCGCGCCGGCGCTGGCCACGTACACGGCCGTGCTGCTGGCCGACACGGCCGTGCCGTCGTGGCACGAGGCGTACCCGGAGCTGCCGTTCGTGTTCGGCGGCAGCGCGCTGGCCAGCGGCGCCGGCCTCGGGCTGCTGGCCGCGCCGGTCGACCAGGCCGGTCCGGCCCGGCGGCTCGCGGTGGCCGGCGCGGCGGTCGAGCTGGCCGCGGCCCGCCGGGTGGAACACCGGCTCGGCCTGCTCAGCGAGCCCTACCGCACCGGATCCGCCGGCCGGCTGCTGCGCACTGGCCGCAACCTCACCGCCCTAGGCGTGGTGGGTGCGCTGCTGGGCCGGCGCAGCCGGCTGGCGTCTGCGGTCTCCGGCGCGGTGCTGCTGGGGGCGTCCGTGGCCACCCGGTTCGGCATCTTCCACGGCGGCGTCGCCTCGGCCCGCGACCCGCGGTACACGGTGGTGCCGCAGCGCGAACGGCTCGCCCAAGCCGGCGACGACCGGCCCCGATAGGTTGACCGGCCCGGTCGACGGCGACCGGCCCCGGTAGGCCGGCCGGCGCCGCCCCGTCGGGCAACTCGTCGCCACCCGCCGCGCCGTCGTCGCTACCCGGCGCGGCCACCCGCCGCGCCGTCGCGGCGGGGCAGCATGTCGGCACCTGGCGCGCGGGCGGTCAGGGCGGCGGAATCTCGGCGACGGCCATGCCGGTCGTCCCGGTCGGCACCTGGGCCACCACCCGGCCGGCCGGGTCGATCACACAGGTCGGACCGAGACCGATCCGCTGTTCGTCTCGTTCTCCCGTGACGTCGGCGGAGGCCAGCCACATGCCGGTCTCGCGGACCCGCCGCAGGCGGATCTCGGTGTGCAGGTCGCGCCACCGGAGCGCCGCCTGCCGGCGCATCATGTTCTGGGCCGGGACCAGCAGCACGTCCGCCCCGCCGGCGGCCACCGCGGCGGCCGCGCCGGGGAAGCCGGTGTCGTAGCAGATGTTGATCCCGAACCGGACCCCGGCGCAGTCGAAGATCGGGTACGCCTCGCCGGGGGTGAACATCGACTCGGCCGGGGTCAGAAACGTCTTGCGGTAGCGGCCGAGGACCCGTCCGCGCGCCACCACCAGGGCCGTGTTGTGGTACCGGTCCCCGCACCGCTCGAGCACGCCGAACACCAGCGTCGGCCGGACCCGGGCCAGCGGCGCGAGCAGCGCGGTCAGGTCCGGCGAGCCGAGGTCGACCGCCTGCCGCCGGACGTGTTCCGCGGTGACCAGGTAGCCCTGCAGGAAGCACTCGGGGAACAGCAGCAGGTCGACCTGCGCCCGGTCGGCGAAGTCCAGCATGACGCGCGTCGCCGTGGCCACGTCGCCGAGGACCTCCGGCGTCTGGCAGGCACCGATCCGCACCCGGTCACCGTATCGCCGGAGCGGGCGCCGGTGGCGGGGTACGTGCCCCGTCCGGCGAGGCCGAGGCGGGTGTGGTTAAGTGACCGACGGAGGCGTTCAGGCGGCTGGTGCCCCTCCCGGTCTTCAAAACCGGTGTGGCCCGGGATCCGGGCTGGGCGGGTTCGATTCCCGTCCGCCTCCGTTACGTCATGCCGGTGGCCGGCGCTCGGCCGCCGGCCCGTACCGGGCAGGGAGCAGCGCATGCAGGGGCCGGCCGACGCACGGCGCCGGATCCCGCGTACCGACGTGGTGCTGGCCGATCCGCGGCTGGTGGAGGCCGCCGGCACGGCGGGCCGGCCCGCGGTCAAGGCCGCCGTCGTGGCCGCCCAGCGGCGGGCCCGGGCGGGCGAGATCCGGCCCGAGGACGTCGCCGAGGTGGCCGCCGCGGCGCTGGCCGGACCGGTCGACGGGCTGCGCCCAGTGCTCAACGCCACCGGCGTGGTGCTGCACACCAACCTGGGTCGGGCGGCGCTGTCGCCGGCCGCCCTGGACGCCCTGGTAGCGGCCGGCGGTCACACCGACGTCGAGCTGGACCTGGCCACCGGCCGGCGGGCCCGGCGGGGCCGCTCCACGCTGGCCGCGCTGGCCGCCGCCGTCCCGGACGCCGGCGCGGTGCACGTGGTCAACAACGGCGCCGCGGCGCTGGTGCTGGCCGCCACGGCGCTGGCGGCCGGGCGGGAGATCGTCGTCAGCCGCGGCGAGCTGGTGGAGATCGGCGACGGGTTCCGGCTGCCGGACCTGCTGGTCAGCACCGGCGCGCGGCTGCGCGAGGTCGGTACGACCAACCGCACCACCGCGGCCGACTACGCCGCGGCCATCGGGCCGGACACCGGTTTCGTGCTCAAGGTGCACCCGTCGAACTTCGTGGTCCGCGGGTTCACCTCGGCCGTACCGGTGGCCGAGCTGGCCGGCCTGCCGGCGCCGGTCGTGGTGGACATCGGCTCCGGGCTGCTGGCCCCCGAGCCGGCGCTGCCGGACGAGCCGGACGCCGCCTCGGCGCTGCGTGCCGGCGCCGCGCTGGTGACCGCGAGCGGGGACAAGCTGCTCGGCGGCCCGCAGGCCGGGCTGCTGCTCGGCGAGGCGGAGCTGGTGGAGCGGCTCCGCCGGCACCCGCTGGCCCGCGCGCTGCGGGTGGACAAGCTCACCCTCGCCGCGCTGCGGGCCACCCTCACCGGGCCGGAGACGCCCACCCGGCGGGCCCTGCTCGCCGACCCGGGCGCGCTGCGGGACCGCGCCGAGCGGCTGTGCGCCACGTTGCGCGCCGCCGGCCTCGCCGCCGAGGTGGTCGGCACGGCCGCCGTGGTCGGCGGCGGCGGCGCGCCCGGCGTCGAGCTGGCGTCGTGGGCGGTCGCGCTGCCCGAGCGGTACGCCCCCGCGCTGCGCGCCGGCACGCCACCCGTGCTCGGCCGGGTGGACCGGGCCCGGCTGCTGCTGGACCTGCGCTGCGTACCGCCGGCCGAGGACGACCGGCTCGTCGGGGCCGTGCTGCGCGCCGCCGCCGCCCCTGACGCGGACGGCGCGGGAGTCGTGGCGGCGGACGCCGACGGCGCGGGAGTCGTGGCGGCGGACGCGGACGACGCCGGAGTCGTGGCGGCGGGCGCCGGCGTCGTCGCGGACGGCCGCGCCGATTCCTCGGCGGCCGCCGGGACCGGCCGAGTGGACGCCGCCGGCGAGGTGGCGGCGGGGGAGACCGAGCGGGCCGGCGGGCGCCGCTGATGCACGTCATCGCCACCGCGGGCCACGTCGACCACGGCAAGTCCACGCTGGTCCGGGCGCTCACCGGGATGGAGCCGGACCGCTGGGCCGAGGAGCGGCGTCGGGGCATGACGATCGACCTCGGGTTCGCCTGGACCGGCCTGCCCTCGGGCGCCGTGCTGGCGTTCGTGGACGTCCCGGGACACGAACGGTTCGTGCCCAACATGCTGGCCGGAGTCGGCCCGGTCCCGGCCGCCATGATCGTGGTGGCCGCCGACGAGGGGTGGATGCCGCAGTCGGCCGAGCACCTGGCGGCGCTGAACGCGCTCGGGGTGGCCCACGGGCTGCTGGTGGTGACGCGCTCCGACCTCGCCGATCCGGCGCCCGCCCTGGAGCTGGCCCGGGACGAGCTGCGGGCCAGCTCGCTGGGCGAGGTGGCGGCCGTGGCCGTGAGCGGCGCCACCGGGGCCGGGCTGGATCGGCTGCGGGCCGAGCTCGACCGGCTGGTCGCCGGGCTCCCACCGGCGGACCCGACCGCCCCGGTCCGGCTGTGGGTGGACCGGTCCTTCTCGATCCGCGGCAGCGGCACGGTGGTGACCGGGACGCTCGGCGCCGGCACCCTGCGGGTGGGGGACGACCTGGAGCTGGCCGGCGGCCAGCGGGTCCGGGTACGCGGCCTGCAGTCGCTCGGCCGCGCCACCGGCGAGGTGGCCGCGGTGGCCCGGGTGGCGGTGAACCTGCGCGGCGTTCCGCGGGATGCGATCGGCCGCGGCGACGTCCTGCTCACGCCGGGCCGATTCGGCCTGACCGACGTGCTCGACGTGCGGCTGGCCGGGGATCCGGTCGCGGAGCTCGGGTCCGAGCTGATGCTGCACGCCGGCTCGGCGGCCGTGGCCGCCCGGGTCCGCCCGCTGGGCCCGGACACCGCCCGGCTGCGGCTGGCCCGCGCGCTGCCGCTGCGGGTCGGCGACCGGGCCCTGCTGCGCGACCCCGGCCGGCGGCACGTCGCGGGCGGGGTCATCGTGCTGGACGTGGCGCCGCCCGCGCTGCGGCGCCGGGGCGCGGCCGCGGATCGGGCGGCCGTGCTGGCCACCCTGAACGGCCGGCCGGATGAGGCGTCCGAGCTGCGCCGCCGGGGCCTGCTCCGGCGGGCCGAGCTGGAACGGATGGGGGTGTCCCCGACCGGCGAGCCGGTGGCCGGACAGTGGCATGCCGACCCGGCGCACTGGACGGGGCTGGCCGGCCGGCTGGTGGCCGAGGTGCACCGGGAGCGGGCCGCGGATCCGCTGGCCGCGGGCGTACCGGTGGAGACCCTGCGCCAGCGGCTGGGCCTGCCGGAACGGATCCTGGTCGAGGCCCTGATCCGACCGCCGTTGCGGCTGGCCGCCGGTCGGGTGCTGGTCGGCCCGGAGGCGCCCGGGCTGCCCGGGCCGGTGGCCGCGGCCGTCGACCGGTTGGCCGCCGAGCTGGCCGGGGCGCCGTTCCAGGCGCCGGAGGCGGCCCGGTTGGCGGAGCTGGGTCTCGGCGCGCGGGAGCTGGGCGCCGCCGTACGGGCCGGCCGGGTGCTCCGGCTGGCCGAGACCGTGGTGCTGCTGCCGGACGCGCCGGAGGCGGCGGCGAAGGTGCTGGCCGGGTTGTCGCAGCCGTTCACGCTGAGCGCGGCCCGGCAGGCGCTGGACACCAGCCGGCGGGTGGCCGTGCCGCTGCTGGAGCTGCTGGACCGGCGCGGGGTGACCCGGCGGGCGGACGACGGGACCCGTACCCTAGCGTCCTAGGATGCGGTAGACGCTGTGATCGACCGGAGGGACGGGCGGAAAGCCGCACCTGCTGGTCACACCGGGCCTAGCGTGAGGCCGTGGACGTGGACCTGGGGGACCCGGCGGCGATCTGGCGGGACAGCAACCACCGCTGGCGGATCGAGGCGTACCGGGCGCCCGACCTGCGGTTCGCCGTGTACGCCACGAACGGCACGACCGAGTCGGCCCCGCTGTGGCTGCTCGGCATGCCCGCGCTGGCCCGCTGGCTGGCCTACCAGAAGATCGGGCTGGACAGCCTGGAGGTCGACGCCTGACCGGCGTGGCAGCCCCCTGACCGGGGGACAGCCGGGGGATTCGTCCGGTCCGGGCCGGTCGGCGGCCCTACCGTCGGCTCGTGAAGAACCGGGGGCTACGCACGTTCCTGTCCATCCTGGCCGGGCTGGCCGTCATCTACCTGGGCAGCAACCAGCGCGACGGCTCGCACCGGGTGTCCAACACGCTGCTGCTGGTGGCCGCGGCGGCCGCCCTGGTCGTCTGGCAGCTGACCAAGCCGGGGGCCAACAACTCCACGGGTTGAGCCCGGCGCCGCCCGTCGGCCGGGTCGACGCCGGCCGGCGAGGCAGCGGCGCCGGCCGGCGAGGCAGCGGCGCCGGCCGGCGAGGCAGCGGCGCCGGGCGGCCGGGTCAGTGCTGCGGCGCTGGGCGGCGGGTCAGCGGTTCGGCCCGGGGTGGCCACGCCAGCGGTGCGGCCTAGGCCGGGTCAGCGCCGCGCCGTGGCGGGGGCGCGCCGCGATGTCCGTGCCGCGCCGGCCCGGCCGGCGGGCCGCCCGCCGCCGCCCGCGCGCAGCCGGTCCGGGTCCTCCGCGCCCAGTGACACCCGGACCAGCGCCGCCACCAGGCGCGGCAGTTGGCCGTCCGGCGCCAGTTCGGCGAGTTCGGCGGGCGAGCCGGGCAGCCCCAGCCGGCGGGCCGCGCCGGCCGCGCGGCGGTCCAGGTAGGGGGCGATGTCCGGCCACACCCCCTGGACCTCGCGCAGGTAGATGGCCGCCCCCGTGGGGCCGATACCGGGGAAGGCGGTGAGTTCGGTACGCAGCGCCGTCGGCTGTCCGTTCGCGGCGCGGTGCAACCGGCGCAGGTCGCCGTGCCACCGGTCCAGGCACAGCAGGGCGCCGTTCCCGAGCATGGTGGCCGTGCGTTCGTCGTACCGGCGGTAGTGCCCGCGGCCCAGCGCATCCACCCGGTCCTGCCAGCTCGCGTCGGCCATCGCCCGCGGCGTCCGGTAGCGGGCGGCGAAGAGCTCCCGGGCGGCCGCCACGCCCACGCCGGCCCGGATCCTGGTGCTGAGCAGGGTGGCCAGCACCAGCAGCTGGTAGAGCGGGCCGGGCCGGTCGACCAGGGCGATGCCGGCCTCCTCGGCGTACGTCCGGCCGTGCCGTTCGAGCAGGGTCGTCACGATTGCCCGCGGTTGCGCCATGCGGCCCGCTTACCCGCCCGGTGGCCCGGCACGCGTGGCCGGCCGGCGGCCGCCGGACGAATGCCGGCCGGCGGGCCCGGGTATCCAGCGGGTGCGCGGAGGGAAGGAGTTACGGCCATGCCGAACATCCAGCAGCCCGAGATGCGGCGCAACGAGAAGAATCCCTTGGTCCAGGACAGTCGCGAGCCGGGCCCGGGCGCCCGCCCGGGCGGGCGCGGCGGCGCGGCCCGGCCGGTACCGCCGGAGCAGGTCTCGCCGTACGGCCCGGCCGGCCGTCCGGTGGCCGCCGAGCGGGACCGCTGAGCCGCTCGGGGCGGCCCTCGCTCAGTCGCCGCTCAGGCGGTCGAGCGTGACGGCGGCCGCGAGACCGTACGCCAGGTGCGGCACGAGGTCGGACAGCCAGGAGCCGGCGCTCCAGGTCCGCGGATCGCTGACCCGCAGCGCCGCGATCGGGGCATCCGAGCCGACCATCGCGCCCACCCCGAGCAGGCCGGCCGCGACCGGAACCGGTAACCGGCGGCGGACCAGCAGGGCGTACCCGACCGCGGTCGCCACCCCGGACACGTAACCCAGCAGTGGCCCGAGGCCCGCGCGGCGATTCGCCGCCCGGTCCTCGGGCCCGAGTGGTACGTGGGCGGTGTCGGCCAGCCGCCGCACCGTCTCCTCGGGCGTGCTGCTGGTGGGTCGCGCCCGGACGGCCATGTCCAGGTACGTGACCACGTTGAGCGCCGAGCTGCCGGCCAGTCCGGCCAGTGTCCCGGACAGCAACCGGTCCGCGGGGAGCGTCCGGTTCATCGCGGCTCGCCCCGGTCGCGCTCGCCCTTCGGCCCCAGCCCCCGGTCGCCGCGCAGCACGCCGCGCTGGCCGCGGTCGGACTGCAGCACCTTGTTGGCGGCCTCGTCGGCCTTCTTGTCGTTCGCGGCGCCCGAGTTCTCCAGCTGTTTGCGCAGGCGGGCCCGTTGGACGTCGTACGCGTTGCTTCCCGGACGTGGTCCTGGCATGGCGGTGCGCCTCCCTGGCCTCGACTACTGGCGTTCGCGGTGTCTACCCGTCCCCGGCGGGCCCATGCGGGACCGGCGCGATGATCGTGGGGCAGTGCGCGTGGTGCAGCACGGCCTGGCTGGTAGAGCCGAGCACCAGGCCGGCGAGCCCGCCGCGGCCGCGGGCGCCGACCACCACGAGCTGAGCCCGGGCCGACTCCTCGATCAGCGTCGGCGCCGCCCGCGCGTGCGCCACGCGCCGGATGACCGGCACCTCGGGGTAGCGGTCCTGCCAGTCGGCCACGGCCTCGGCGAGCCGCCGGTCCTCCTCGGCGCGCAGCGACTCGGTGTCGTACACCAGCGGCATCATGTCGCCCGGGCCGTTCGAGCGGGGATGCCGGAAGGCGTGCACGGCCCGCAGTTCGGCGCCGCGCAGCGCGGCCTCCTCCGCGGCCACCGCGAGAGCCTGCTGGGAGGTGGCGGAGCCGTCCACACCGACCACCACCGGCCCGCCGGGGTGCTCCGCGCCGCGCGCCACCAGCACCGGGCAGCTGGCGTACGAGGCGGTCTGCAGGGCGATGGAGCCGACGAGCAGGCTGCCGAAGCCGCCCAGTCCCCGGTCGCCGACCACGACGAGGCTGGCGTCCCGGCTCTCCCGGCAGAGCACCGCCGCCGGCTGGCCGTCCACCACCTCGCCCTCGACCGGTACGCCGTCGACGGCGGCGCGGGTCTCGGCGAGGGCGGCCTGGAGGATCCGGTCCGCCTGGCGCCGGAGCCCGGCCTCCGGCGGCCCCTCCGGTGGGGGGTCGACGTCCACGTGCAGCATCGGCCAGAGGAACGCGTGCACGACCCGGATCGATCGGTGTCGGCGGTGGGCCTCGGCGGCGGCCAGCTCTATGGCCCGGCGTGCGTCCGCCGAACCGTCCACCCCGACCACCACGGCCGCGTCCTGGTGCCTGCCCACCACCTCACTATCCCGATCGGGGCCGCCGGCTGCGGCGATACCGCGAACGCCGTGCGGCGGCAGCCGTGTTGATCATCGTGCCCGGCTGGCCGCAGCGGAGGGGGTACGGGCGCGGCCCGGAGCCGGCCAGATGCCGATGGTGCGGCTGGGCCGTATGATGCGTGCCCGATGGCAATGATTCCGGGGAGGGCCATGGTCGAGGACGCGTCGTTCGCCGCTCACCTGCGGGCCGCCGCACCCGACCGGCAGGTCGAGGCGATGGTCGGCTATCTGCGAACCCGGCTGGGGGTGTCCGGCGCCGACGTGCTGCTCGCCGACTACCGGATCGCCGGGCTGTGGGGGGTGCTCGACTCGACCACGTCCGGCCGCATCCCGCTGACCGGCCAGGACGCCGCGGCCCGCTGTTTCAGCAGTCAGCAGGCCCTCGTGGACACCGGCCCGCGGGGCGTGCGGCTGTACGTCCCGGTCACCGTCTGGGGCGAGCGGGTGGGTGTGCTGGTGGTGGAGCTGGCCGAGCCGCCGTCCGACGTGCTGGCGGGGCGGCTGAACGTTCTGGCCGGCGACCTGGCGCTGGCCCTGCGCGCCGCCGACCGGGACACCGACCGGTACCGGCGGGTGCGCCGCCGCGGCCGGCTGAGCATGGCCGCGGAGCTGCAGTGGGAGCTGATCCCGGGGCGCAGTCTGTGGCACGACAGCTACCTGTTGGCGGGCCAGCTGGAGCCGGCGTACACGGTCGGTGGCGACAACTTCGACTGGGCGGTCAACGACGACCGCCTCACGGTCACGGCGGTGAACGGGGACGGCACCGGCCTGCCGGCGTCGCTGCTCACGGCCCTGGCGGTGAACGCGATGCGCAACGCCCGCCGCTCCGGTGGCAGCCTGGCCGAGCAGGCGGAGCTGGCCTCGGACACCATCTTCCAGCACCACCGGGGCGAACGGCACCTGGCCACGGTGCTGCTGGAGCTGGACTTCCACACCGGACGGGTGCAGGCCGTCGACGCCGGGTCGCCGCGGGTGATGCGGGTGCGCGGCGGTGAGGTGCACCGGATCTCGCTCGAGGAGCAGCTGCCGCTCGGCATGTTCGAGGAGGGCCGGTACTCGTCCCAGGAGTTCTGGATCGAGCCGGGGGACCGGCTGTTCGTGGTGACCGACGGGGTCTACGCGGCCGCTCCGGGGGAGCGGGAGCCGTACGGGGACCGGGTGCTGGCCAAGGCGATCCGGTCTACGCGCCTGCAGCCGGCCACCGAGGCGGTTGGTACGGTCATGCGCGACCTGCGCGACTATCACGACGACACCGAACTGGACGACGATGCGGTTATCGTCTGTCTGGACTGGCATGGCATGAAAACGGAGCGGCTGGGGTAGTGCGGGTACTCCGCACGTAGCGGTGCGGCCAGCCCGTCGGACAACTTTAGAGGACACCGGATGGAGCGACCTCCGAACCTCGCCTCGGCGGTTGAGGCGGCAGCAGAGGCCCTGGTGGGCGTGCTGGACGATGCGCGTTCGCAGCATCCCTCACCGGTGTCGCCCACCCAGCTGCGAGTGCTGTCGTTGATCAACGGCCGGCCCGACACGAACGTCAACAAGCTGGCCGAGCTGCTGCAGGTCGTACCGTCGTCGGCGAGCCGGCTGTGCGACCGGTTGGAGGCGATCGGCCTGATCCGGCGGGTGCCGGACCAGCGGGATCGCCGGGAGGTTCACCTGCTGCTGACCGGCGCGGCCCAGACGCTGCTGGGGGAGCTGCGCGAGCGTCGGTGTCAGGCGCTGCAGGTCGTGCTGGACGCCATGCCGACCCGGGCCCAGCACGACCTGCTGGCGGCGCTGCTCGCCTTCGCCGAGGCGGCCACGCCGCTGGCCCAGGCCGTGGCGTCCGAGGTCGAGGCCCGCACGGCCTGACCGCCCGGGTAGCGCGCTGTGTGCTTCGCCGCACTCCCCGGAGCTAGCATCCTAGGACGCCTTAGGGGGAGTACCGGGCACGCAAAACCTGAAACGACACGCTCCGACCCGCACCGGCCCGCCCATGATCGACTTCGGCCCCGATATAGTGGCAGCGCCAACCAGCCGGCGTACCGCTGCGAAACCTGCACGGACCCGGCCAGTCGAGAACCCCCGGCCGGCCGGCGGGGCCGCACGCGGCGTCGTCGGGTCGCGCTTGCGGGGTACGCCAGGGGAGGGGAGGGTCGGTGTCACGTCGCCCGGCTTCGGCGCCGGACGCCGGGCCACCCGATCACACCGCCGTCCGGCCGGCGGGTCGGACCCGCGCCATCCTCACGCTGCCCAACCTGATCAGCCTGCTGCGGCTGATCGGGGTGCCGCTGTTCCTCTACCTGTTCCTGGTCCCCCGGGCGGATGCCGTCGCGGTCGCCGTGCTGGCCGTGGGTGGCAGCACCGACTGGGTCGACGGGTACGTGGCGCGCCGCCTCGGGCAGGTCAGCCGGCTCGGTGAGCTGCTCGACCCGCTCGCCGACCGGCTCTACATCCTCGCCACGCTGCTGGCCTTCACCCTGCGCGACGTGGTGCCCTGGCAGTTCACGGTGGCGCTGCTGGCCCGCGAGCTGCTGCTCGGGGTGCGGCTGCTGGTGCTGCGCGGCTACGGGTTCGGCCCGCCGCCGGTGCACTACCTCGGCAAGACCGCCACTTTCGTGCTGCTGACCGCCTTCCCGGTGCTGCTGCTGGCGGCCGCGGTGCCGGGCGCCGCGGCGGTGGCGGGGCCGATCGGCTGGGGGCTGGCCTGGTGGGGCCTGGTGCTCTATTGGGCCTCCGGCGTGCTGTACCTGGTGGAGGCGGCCCGGCTGATCCGGATGGTCCGGCAGCGTCCCGGGCGGGAGCTGCGGGCATGACCGACCGGGATGAGCGGACGGTGTCCCGTCCGGGCCGCACCTACGCGCCGGACTTCCTGACCGAGCTGTTCCGCAACCCGCTGGATCCCGGGTACGCCGACGCGGCGCGCCGGCGGGCGAGCCGCGCGCCGGGCCGGGGCGCGGGTACGGATCGCCCGGCCCGGGTGGTGACGCTGGTGGTGCTGGTGCTGGTCGGCTTCCTGCTGGCGGTCGCCTACCGGCAGACGCTGGCCGACGAGCCGGGTCGGGCGAAGGCGCGGGCCGGGTTGGCGGATCAGATCAAGGAGCGGGAGGCCGAGAACGACCGGCTGTCCGCCCGGGCCGACGGCCTGCGCCAGGAGGTGGCCCGGCAGCGGGACGCGGCGGTGGGCGGCCGGGAGGCGGCTCGGCTGCGCGATCTGGAGGCGGCCACGGGCCTGGGCCGGGTGCGCGGCAACGGCGTGGTGGTGCGGGTGTCGGACCCGCCGTCGACCTCGGACGCGGTGACCGGCGCGCATGCGCCGAGCCTGGGCCGGGTGATGGACCATGACCTGCAGGACGTGGCGAACGCGCTGTGGGCGGCGGGCGCCGAGGCGGTGTCGATCAACGGCCAACGGTTGACGGCCACGTCGACGATCCGCGCGGCGGGCGGCAACATCCTGGTGGATTTCCGGCCGGTGTCCGGGCCGTACGACGTGTCGGCGATCGGTCCCGCGCGGATCGCGGACCGTTTTTCCGCCAGCGGGGCGGCGACGCTGTTCCGGGCGCTGGCGTCCCGGTACGGCACGGGCTTCGAGGTGAAGAAGGCCGACGATCTGACCCTGCCGGCGGCGAACGAGCCGCAGCTGCGGTACGCGAAGCCCCCGCCGGAGCCGAGCCCGACCCCGATGGTGGGCAGTTCCTCGACACACAGCCCCCGTTCCCCTTCTTCCACCCCTTCTGGAGGCGGCCGATGATCGCTGTTCTGGCGTTGATCGCCGGCGTGTTGCTGGGTATCGCGTTCGGGCCGACGGTGCCCCCGGCGTTGCAGCCGTACCTGCCGATTGCGGTGATCGCGGCGCTGGACGCCGTGTTCGGTGGCGTCCGCGCGAAGCTGGACCGGATCTTCGACGACAAGCAGTTCGTCATCTCGTTCATCTCGAACGTGCTGGTGGCCGGGGTCATCGTGTACCTGGGTGACCAGCTGGGCGTGGGCGGCCAGTTGTCCACGGGTGTCGTGGTGGTGCTTGGGGTGCGGATCTTCGGCAATGTGGCGGCGATCCGCCGGCACCTGTTCCGGGCGTAGGGGGTCGGGGATGGTTGAGCAGCGGCCGGAGCCGGAGCCGGGGACGGGCGGCGCGGGGGCGGACGACACCGGGACGGGTTGGCCGGCTGGGCCGGGCCCGGCCCAGCCGGTGGGCGAGCCGGATCCGCGCCCGGATGCGCCGCCGGCGGACGGGGTGGGGCCGCTGGTGGCCGATCCCGACGCCCCCGGTGGGGCGGCGCCGGAATCCGGCGGCCGCGAGCAGCGGCCCGGGGCCGGTGCGCGGGTCGGCGCCGAGGCCGCCGGCGGGGCCGGTGCGGCGGGCGCGCGGGAGCCGGACGGCGGTGTCGACCCGGATGTCGACCCGGATGATGGCCCTGATCCGGACGAGGGTGCGGGGCGGGCCGGTGGGCCCGACCCGGACGGGAACCCGGCGGGTGTGGCGGGTCCGGTGGGCGGCGCCGGCCGGCTGTTCCGCCGGCCGGGGCGACCGAGCACGGCGGGCGGCATGATCGCGGTGTTGCTGTTGCTGCTGGGCTTCGCGCTGGCGGTGCAGTTGCGGTCGAACTCGTCGGATCAGACGCTGGCCTCGGCGCGGCAGGAGGACCTGGTGCGGATCCTGTCCGATCTGGAGGCGCAGCAGCAGCGGCTTCGGCTGGACATCGCCGGGTTGGAGGACAGCCAGCGGCAGCTGGCCTCGGGCGCGCAGGGTCGGCAGGCGGCGCTGGAGGAGGCCACCCGGCGGGCCGACGAGCTGGGCATCCTGGCGGGCACGTTGCCGGCGCGGGGTCCGGGCCTGACGGTGCGGTTCTCGCCGGGCAGCAAGCCGATCGGCGCGGCCACGGTGCTGGACGCGGTGCAGGAGTTGCGGGGCGCCGGCGCGGAGGCGATGGAGATCTCCGGCGGTGACGGCGCCACGGTGCGGATCATCGCGTCGACGTATTTCCTCGACGCGGATGGCGGTGCGATCACCGTGACGGGTCGCCGGCTGACCGGGCCGTTCACGTTGACCGTTGTGGGGGAGCCGGAGACGATGCGTACGGCCTTGAACATTGCCGGTGGGGTGGTGGCATCGGTGGCGGGCGACGGCGGTAACGTGATCGTCGACGAGCACGACGTGGTGGACATCCGGGCGTTGAGTCCGGCGTCCAGTCTGAAGTACGCGCATCCGGTCTCCTGACGGATGCGTCCGGGCCGGTGGTCCGGGTTTCGGAGTTCTGGCAGCTGCAGTGACGATGACGAAGGACGCGTCTGGTGATTCCTGAGGATCTGCGGTACACCGCCGAGCACGAGTGGGTTGCCGGCGATGGCGGCGGAACGGTGCGGGTGGGGATCACCCATTTCGCCCAGGACGCCCTGGGTGACATCGTGTTTGTCCAGTTGCCGGACGAGGGGACGGCGGTCGAGGCCGGCGAGTCCCTCGGTGAGGTGGAGTCCACCAAGAGCGTCTCGGAGATTTATTCGCCGCTGACCGGCACGGTCGTGCGGCGAAACGAGCAGTTGGCGGACCAGCCGGAAATCATCAATACCGATCCGTACGGTGCGGGTTGGTTGGTGGAGATCGAGTTGGCCGATCCGGATGCGGTGGAGCGGTTGTTGACCGCGGCCGCCTACCGGGAGCTGACCGAGAGCTGAGCACGCTCCGGCCTGCGATGTTGTGCCGCGCGTCCGGTTGCCCTGTATTTCGGCGCTGGCTAGGCTCGCCCAGTCGACCGAAGACCCAATAGTTGCGCGTTGCGGAATTGCCTTCCCGGGCACGGGGGAGCCAGCCGCCGGGTGTCTTACCGCCCGGCGGCCAGACCCGCCATTACCCTGACGCCGACCGAAACAGATCCGTGAGGTGGTCCAATGACGCGCCCAGACGACGAGTTCCCCCCGCTCGACGTCACGTCGACGCTCAACCTCGGTTCCCTTGACGAGGTTTTGGAGGGGCCCGACGCCGATGTCGTGCCGAGCCGGATGTCCGGTTCCCTGCCTCCGGGCATGGCCCTGCTGGTGGTGCGGCGTGGGCCGAACGCCGGTGCCCGGTTCCTGCTCGATCACGATGTGACGACCAGCGGGCGGCATCCGGACAGTGACATCTTCCTGGACGACGTGACGGTGTCACGGCGGCACGCCGAGTTCCACCGGGACGGCGGGACCTTCACGGTGCGCGATGTGGGCAGCCTGAACGGCACCTATGTGAACCGGGAGCGGGTCGAGGCCGCGACGTTGAGCAACGGTGACGAGGTTCAGATCGGCAAGTTCCGGCTGGTGTTCATCGCCGGGCCGCGTCCGGAGGAGGAGGCCGGCCGGGGGTGAGCGACGGTGCGGCGGCGGCCGCGTCCGGTGCGCCGCGGCGCTCCGGCGCGGGCTCGCCGGACGGCCGGGTCCTTCCGCTGATGAGCATCGGCGAGGTGCTGGCGCAGCTGCGGCCGGAGTTCCCGGACACGACGATCTCGAAGTTGCGGTTCCTGGAGGCCGAGGGCCTGGTGGAGCCGCAGCGCACGGCGGCGGGATACCGCAAGTACAGCTGGGACGACGTGGCACGGCTGCGGTTCGTGTTGACGGCGCAGCGGGATCAGTACCTCCCCCTGCGGGTGATCCGGGCTCAGCTGGCGGAGTTGGACGTCGACGGCGTCCCGGGGCGGGCCCGGCCGGCCCTGGTGGCGGTGGGGTCGGCGGACGAGGCGCCGGCGGCGCCGGGTGAGCCGGACCTCGACGGCGTCGAGGTCCGGCTCACCCGCGCGGACCTGGTGCTGCGCAGCGGGCTGGATGGGGCGACGCTGGCCGAGCTGGAGCGGCTGGGGATCGTGGTGTCGACGCCGCCGGGTTGGTACGACTCGGACGCGTTGATCATTTCGCGGGCGGTGGCGGGGTTGGCGGCGTACGGGTTCCAGCCGCGGCATCTGCGCGGCTACCGCACGGCGGCGGACCGCGAGGTGGGGTTGTTCGCCCAGTTGGTGGCCCCGCTGGCCCGGCAGAGTGATCCGGCGGCGCGGGCGCGGGCGGCGGAGCTGGCGCGGGAGCTGGGGGCGTTGTCGCAGCAGTTGCATGCGGCGTTGGTGCGGGTGGGTCTGCGGGAGACGTTGGGGCGTTGACGGGCCCGGGGGCTGCCAAAGATCTTTCGCGTTGCGCGTGCCGTAGGCTTCCTGGGGTATGCCTGTGTCGGTGGGTGGATGCGGGCGTCCGGCCCTACCGCGGTGCTCGGGTGGCCCGTGTACCGTTCAGAGACAGGGCATGTCGCGTCGGTGGGCGAGCAGCCCGCCGGTGGCGGTGCTGGCGGAAGTGCGACGACACGGAGGCGGCGGTGCGCGAGCTGAGCGTGGTCGGGGTTCGGGTGGAGCTGCCCAGCAACCAGCCGATCGTCCTGCTCAGGGAGGTCGACGGTGACCGTTACCTGCCGATCTGGATCGGCGCCGTGGAAGCGAGCGCGATCGCTTATGAGCAGCAGGGGGTCAAGCCGGCGCGGCCGCTGACCCACGATCTGTTGCGGGACATCCTGGCGGCGGTGAAGGCGCCGCTGCGGGCGGTGGAGATCACCGAGTTGAAGGAGAACGTCTTCTACGCGGATCTGTTGATCGGCGACGGTCTGCGGGTGTCGGCGCGGCCGAGCGACTCGATCGCGCTGGCGCTGCGGGTCGGCGCGCCGATCCGGTGCGCCGAGGAGGTCCTCAGCGAGGCCGGCATCGTGATCCCGGACGAGCAGGAGGACGAGGTCGAGAAGTTCCGGGAGTTTCTGGAGCAGGTGCAGCCGGAGGACTTCGCCGGCTGACGGATCCGCCGGCCGGGCGGCCGCGGCGCGTTGCCCGGGTCGCCGGAGTCGTCGCGGGAGTCGCCGCCCGGGTCGTGGACGCCGCCCCGCGGGGCGCGGCACGCCGAGGTGACCGGGACGGTCGACGGCGTGTCGTGGTCGATCGTGCGGGTGGTGCGGCTGGGAGCGCTATAGGGTTGCCTCGTTCACCGGTGGTGTCGTTCCGTAGGGATGGGACACCGCGACGCGGGGAGGTTGTCCGGATGCATGAGCCAGGGGATCCCGATCCGGTTGCCGCCGGCCGTGAACCCGGCGGCGACGGTCCGGGCGACGGGTCGGTCGAGCCGGGCGGGCAGGTGGGCTACCGCGGGGTGACGGCCTGTCACGCGGTGGGGATCAGCTACCGGCAGCTGGACTACTGGGCGCGGACGGCGCTGGTGGTGCCGAGCATCCGGGACGCCTCGGGTTCGGGGACGCAGCGGTTGTACTCGTTCCGCGATCTGGTGGTGCTCAAGGTCGTCAAGCGGTTGCTGGACGCTGGTGTGTCGCTGCAGAACATCCGCCGGGCGATCGACACGTTGCGGTCGCGGGGCGTGGAGGATCTGGCCACCATCACCCTCATCTCGGACGGCACCTCGGTGTACGAGTGCCGGTCGCCGGAGGAGGTTGTCGACCTGTTGCAGGGCGGCCAGGGGGTGTTCGGGATCGCGATCGGCGGGGCGTTCAAGGAGATCCAGGGTTCGCTGTCGCACCTGCCGGCCGAGCAGGTGGGCGCGGCGCCGGCCGAGGTGGCGGTGGAGGAGGCGCCGGAGGCGGTGCCCGCGGTGGGCGACGAGCTGGCGATGCGCCGGGCCCGGCGCCGAGCCGGCTGATCCACTCCGGTGACCGTGGCGGTCCCGGGCGCCGGTGGCGGCCGGTGGTTCCGGTGGGGTGTCGCCGGCCGGTTGTGGTCGCGGCGTCGCCGTGCGCTGTTCCGGTTGCTGGGCATGGCGGTGCTGGTGGCCGGCATGCCGGTGGTGGGTTCGGTGGTGTGGGTGCAGTCCACCGCCCGACCGCACCTGTTCGACGCGGCCGATGTGCCGGCCGCACCGGTGGCGCTGGTGCTCGGCGCGCAGGTGTCCCCGTCCGGTGATCCGTCGCCCTTCCTGGTCGCACGGCTGGAGTTGGCGCGGCGGCTGTACGCGGCCGGGCGGGTGCGGGCGGTGCTGGTGTCTGGGGACCACGGCCGCTGGTCGTACGACGAGCCGGACGCGATGCGGCGGTGGCTGGTGGACCGGGGTGTGCCGGCCGGCAGGGTGGTCGCCGACTACGCGGGCTTCGACACGTACGACTCGTGTGTGCGGGCGCGGCGGGTCTTCGGGGTGCGGCAGGCCACCGTGGTCACTCAGGACTTTCACCTGGCGCGGGCGGTGGCGGTGTGCCGGGCCGTCGGGGTGGACGCCACCGGGGTCGGTGACGGCACGGCGCGGCAGTACCGGCTGACCTGGCTGCGGGGCGCGGCGCGGGACCAGGCGGCCGCGGTGAAGGCGGTGTTGGACGTGAGCACCGGCCGGGACCCGGTGTTCCTGGGCCGGCACGAGGACGGGGTGGACCGGGCGCTGGCCGGCTAGCAAGACTGAAGAGCGGCTTAAGTGTGGCGGTGCCAGGTGGACGCCGGTTGGGGCGGGTCGGCAGAATGCCGGGGTGTTCGGATCTGCGTACCGTCGCGTTCCTGTCCTGGTCGGCCTGCTCGCGCTGCCGCTGATCGCCTGCTCGGCCCCGGCGGCCCGGCCGGTGACGGTGTCGGCGACCCAGCCCGGGTCGCCGCCGCCGGCGGCCACCGCGGCGCCGTCCAGCGCGGCCGCCGCGTCGGGGTCGGCCGGGCTGGGCCGGCGGCCCGCGGCGAAGACCAGCACCGCGACGAAGGCCGCCGCCGCGGCCGGCGGTGACTGCGGCGTCTTCCCGGCCGACAACGTGTGGCACGCCGACGTGTCGAAGCTGCCGGTGCACGCCCGGTCGGCCGGGTTCGTGTCCAGCGTCGGCGCCGGCGGCGCGGTACACGCCGACTTCGGCTCGGGCGAGTGGGACGGGGCGCCGATCGGCATTCCGGTCACCGTCGTGCCGCCGGGTCAGCCGAAGGTGCCGGTGAGCTTCGAGTACGCCGACGAGAGCGACCCCGGGCCGTACCCGATCCCGGCCGGCGCGGCGGTCGAGGGCGGCGCGGGTTCCGACGGTGACCGGCATGTCATCGTGTGGGACCAGGCGGCCTGCCGGTCGTACGAGCTGTTCGCGGCGCAGCGGTCGGGCGCCGGCTGGAAGGCCGGCTCGGGCGCGGTGTTCGACCTGCGGTCCAACGCGTTGCGGCGCGCCGGCTGGACCTCGGCGGACGCCTCGGGGCTGTCCATCCTGGCCGGGCTGGTCCGGTACGACGAGGTTGCCACGGGCCGGATCGATCACGCCATCCGGTTCACCGTGCCGCGCAGCCGCACCGGCTACACCTGGCCGGCCACCCATTCGGCGTCCTCGGCGACGGATGCGAACCTGCCGCAGATGGGGCAGCGGTTCCGGCTCAAGGCGTCGGTGTCCACGGCCGGCCTGCCGCGGCAGGCCCGGATCATCGCGGAGGCGATGAAGCGGTACGGGATGATCGTGGCCGACAACGGTTCCGGCTGGTACATCTCCGGCGCCCCGGATCCGCACTGGGACAACGACGACCTACACGCGCTGGGTGGGTTGCGCGGCAGCGACTTCGAGGCGGTGGACGCCTCCGGGCTGCGGGTCAGTGCCACCTCCGGTCAGGTGGGCAACTGAGCCCGACCCGTGCCGTGTTCGGCCGATCACCCGGGGCGGTCCCGTTCGTGGGACCGCCCCCGCGTGGTTGGCACGTCCCTGACCTGCGAAAAGTCGCTTATGGCGCACCGGTCGACGCGGCCGACCGGCCCGTACCGCTATGGTGCCGTGACGGCAATGTTGCCGAACGCCGTCCCGGTGGTGTTCCCCTCACCCACCGGGCAGACCCCCTCGTAGGACTCGAGAAGGAAGCCCCTGGAATGACGGACTCGAACCGCAACCCCGCAGACGGCGCCCCGGCCGGATCCCACTTCGACCGCATCGGCGGCGCCCCGGCGCTCAAGACCGCCGTGCACCGGTTCTACGACCGGGTCCTGGCCGACCCGGAGTTGGCCACCTACTTCGCGGGCGTGGACATGCAGCAGCAGAAGCGGCACATGACGCTGATGTTGACCACGGTGCTGGGCGGGCCGGACGCGTACACCGGGCGGTCGCTGCCGGAGGCGCACAAGCCGCTGCGGATCCCGGTGTCCCACTACAACCTGGTGGGCGAGCATCTGGTGGCCACCCTCGACGACCTGAACGTCCCCGCCGACATCGTCTCCGATGTGCAGAAGGTGCTGGCCCAGGTGCAGGACCAGGTGGTGGCGGACGACCAGCTGGCTGGCGCCTGAGCGTGGACGTCGACCGGCTCAAGCACAGCTGGTCCCTGGCCGCCGCGCACGGCGACGAGGTGCCGCTGTTCTTCTACTCGACCCTGTTCCTGACCCATCCGGACACCCGGCAGATGTTCCCGACCAACATGGCGGGGCAGCGGGACCGGCTGGTCACGGCGCTGGGACACGTCGTGTCGAACGTGGACCAGCTGGACCGGCTCGTGGGCTTCCTGCAGGCCCTCGGCGCCGACCACCGCAAGTTCGCGGTCCGCGCCGAGCACTACCCGGCGGTGGGTGAGGCGCTGCTGGCCACCCTGGCGCATTTCCTCGGTCCGCAGTGGACCGAGGAGCTGGCCGCCGACTGGACGGCCGCGTACGGGCTGGTGGCGCAGGTCATGACGGACGCCGCGCGGGAGGCCGAGAAGGTGAGCCCGCCCTGGTGGGTGGGCGAGGTCCTGGCCCACGAGCGACGGTCGTTCGACGTGGCCGTGCTGACGCTGCGGCCGTCGTACCTGCTGCCGTTCACCCCCGGGCAGTCGATCGGGGTGGCCGTCCCGGCGGTGCGGACCTGGCGGTACTACTCCCCGGCCAACGCCCCGCGGCCGGACGGGACGCTGGAGCTGCACGTGCGGGCCACGCCCGGCGGTGTGGTCAGCTCCCGCCTGGTCTACGGGTTGTCCGTCGGTGACCAGGTGAACCTGGCCTCGCCGGTCGGGGACCGGCTGGCGTTGAGCCGGTCCGGCGGCGCCGACCTGCTGCTGCTGGCCGGCGGCACCGGCTGGGCGCCGCTGAAGGCGCTGGTGGAGCAGGTGGCCCTGGAGGACCGGGGCCGGCGGGTGCAGCTGTACGTGGCCGCGCGGGCGCCGCAGGAGCTGTACGACGGGGAGGCGCTGGACAAGCTGGCCGCCTCGTACCCGTGGCTGAGCGTGCGGTACGCCTTCGGCGGCGGCCCGCCCGGCGGCGAGGGCGCCCCGGCCCGGCTGGTGGACACGGTGCTGTCCGAGGGTGACTTCCGCAACCGGCACGTGTTCGTGTGCGGCTCGGACGAGATGGTGTCCGGCTCGGTGCAGGCGCTGCGCCGCTCCGGCTACGACCCGGGCCGGCTGCACCACGAGGGTCTGGGGACGCACTGGTACGGCCCGGCCTGGCGAACCCATATCGACCCGCTTGAGCAGCGCAACCCCGCGACGTCCGGAGGTGACCAGTGACCGCGGTCCCGATCAGCAGGTACGACGGCGCGGAGGTGACGGCCGGGCCACCGCAGATCCGGCTCACCGCCGACCGGGCCCGCCGGTGGACGTTCGAGCAGACCACGTTGACCCGCCGGGGCTACGACCCGCGCGCGGTGGACGCGTTCCGGGTGCAGGTGGCCGACGAGTTGGACGTGCTGGCCGGCCAGATCGCCAACCTGCGGGCGGAGAACGAACGGATCAACAACCAGGTCGAGCTGTACCGGCACGGGGTGATCCCCAGCCAGCGCAAGGACAGCGGGGGGCCCGCCGCCAAGGACGTGAACCTGCTCTCGGCCGCCCAGCGGGAGGCCGAGCAGATCATCGCGCAGGCGCACGACTACGCCCGCCGGGTCGCCGACTACGCCCGGGTGCAGTACGAGGCGTACGTGCAGGCGGCCGTCGACGACGCCCGCCGGGAGGCCGAGCAGGCGGTGCACAGCTACCGCAACACGGCCGGGCCGGACTTCACCGACTCGGCGGCCATGCAGGAGGCGCTGCGCATCTACGGCGAGATGATGATCTCGCACATGGAGGCGGCGGCGAAGCACCTGCACGACGGCAGCGAACACCTGTCCCGCACGATGGACAAGATGGCCCGGGACGCCGGCCAGCCGGTGGCCGGTCCGGCGGGCCGCCCGGCCCTGCCCCGCCACGAGCGCCCCTGACCCACCCTCGGCCCCGCCCGACGTTGACCATGACCTTCATGATCGACCGGGCGGGGCGGGGGAGTGGGGTCCGGGGACTCGCCGGTGGCGGCCCGGGCGAGGCAGCATGGACGGGTGACGGAACTGGCAGGCGAACGGTTCGGGGCGCTGGCGCGGCAGGTGGCGGCCGGCGACGTGGTGGTGCTCAGCGGCGCGGGGCTGTCCACCGAGTCGGGCATCCCGGACTACCGGGGGCCCAGCGGCGCGGCCCGGCGGCACACCCCGATGACGTACCAGGTGTTCACCCGCGACCCGGTGGCCCGGCGCCGCTACTGGGCGCGTAGCCACCTGGGCTGGCGCATGATCGCGCGGGCGACGCCCAACGGCGGGCACCGGGCGGTGGCCGACCTGCAGCGCCGGGGCCTGCTGGCCGGGGTGATCACCCAGAACGTCGACGGGCTGCACCAGGCCGGCGGCGCGCGCTCGGTGATCGAGCTGCACGGCAACCTCGACCGGGTGGTGTGCCTGGACTGCGGCGCGCGCAGCGGCCGGGCCGAGCTGGACGCCCGGTTGCGGGCCGCGAACCCGGACTTCGCGGCCCGGGCCACCGCGGTGAACCCGGACGGCGACGTCGACCTGCCGGACACCGAGATCGACCGGTTCCGGACCGTGGGCTGCGCCGGCTGCGGCGGGATGCTCAAGCCGGACGTGGTGTTCTTCGGCGAGTCGGTGCCGCCGCCGCGGGTGGCGCAGTGCTTCGACCTGGTCGAGCGGGCCGGGCTGCTGCTGGTGCTCGGGTCGTCGTTGACGGTGATGTCGGGCCGCCGGTTCGTCATCCGGGCGGCGAAGCGGGACATCCCGGTGGCGATCATCAACCAGGGCCCCACCCGGGGCGACGACCACGCCACCTACACCGTCGACGCCCCCCTCGGCGCCGCGCTGACCACCCTGCTCGCCCGCCTCGACCCGCCCGCTCCGCCGCCCCCGGTCCCCGTCGATCATGGCGCCGTGGTGGGTGGTTCATCACCCGATGCGGCTTTGGCGGCCACCACAATTCCATGATCGACGCGACCGGGGTCGGGGGGACGGGACGGGGACGGGACGGGGGCGGCGAGCCTCGCGCGGTGTGCGGGGGGCGGCGCTGGTAGCGTTGGGGGCGCTGGTAGCACCCGCGCGGGAGAGACCACACCCGGAACGCTCCGGGAGCGGCGCCGAAGGGGCAAATCCTCCCCGGAACCTCTCAGGCACAAAGGACCGCGCGGGCAGGCACTCTGGAACCTCGGCAGGGCAGTCGGCCGGGTGACAGAGGGGGAGGCCGACACGTCGACCTCCCGGGAGCGCCCGATGACCGCACCGCAGTTCGCCGACCGGCACGTCGGACCCGACGCGCAGGATGTGCGCCGCATGCTGGAGGCCGTGGGCTTCGGCTCGGTGGACGAGCTCATGGACGCCGCCATCCCCGAGGTGATCCGCTGGCACGGCACCCTCGACCTGCCGCCCGCGGCCACCGAGGAGCAGGCCCTGGCCGAGCTGCGGGAGCTGGCCGGGCGCAACCGGGTGGCCGTCTCGATGATCGGGCTGGGCTACCACGGCACGCACACCCCGGCGGTGATCCGCCGCAACGTGCTGGAGAACCCCGCCTGGTACACCGCCTACACCCCGTACCAGCCGGAGATCAGCCAGGGCCGGCTGGAGGCGCTGCTGAACTTCCAGACCATGGTCACCGACCTGACCGGGCTGACCACTGCGAACGCCTCGATGCTCGACGAGGCCACCGCGGCGGCCGAGGCGATGACGCTGGCCCGCCGCGCGTCCAAGAGCCGCAGCAGCGTGTACGTGGTGGACGCCGACACGCTGCCGCAGACGTACGCGGTGATCGCCTCCCGGGCCGAACCGCTCGGCATCGAGGTGCGCACGGTGGACGTGGACGCCGACGAGCTGCCGGCGGAGTTCTTCGGGTTGCACCTGCAGTACCCGGGCGCCGGCGGGGCCGTGCGCGACCACGGCCGGCTGGTCGAGGCCGCGCACAGGGTGGGGGCGCTGGTCACGGTGGCCGCGGACCTGCTGGCGTTGACCCTGCTGCGCCCGCCCGGGGAGATCGGCGCCGACATTGCCGCCGGCACCACGCAGCGGTTCGGCGTACCGATGGGGTTCGGTGGGCCGCACGCCGGCTACCTGGCGGTGCGCGGCGGCCTGGAGCGGATGCTGCCCGGTCGCCTGGTCGGGGTGTCCCGGGACGCCGACGCCCAGCCCGCCTACCGGCTGGCGCTGCAGACCCGGGAGCAGCACATCCGCCGGGAGAAGGCCACCAGCAACATCTGCACCGCGCAGGTGCTGCTGGCCGTCATGGCCGGCATGTACGCGGTCTACCACGGCCCGGACGGGCTGCGGGAGATCGCCCGGCGCACCCACGCGGCGGCCACCCGGCTGGCGGCCGGGCTCACCGGCGGCGGCCTGGAGTTGGCGCACGAGGCGTTCTTCGACACGGTGACCGTCCGGGTGCCGGGCCGGGCCGCGCAGGTGGTGGCCGCGGCCGCGCAGCGGGGCGTCAACCTGCGGCCGGTGGACGCCGACCGGGTGGGCGTGTCCTGCGACGAGACCACCACCGAGGCGCACCTGGCGGCCGTGTGGGCCGCGTTCGGGGTGCCCGCGCCGCCGGCCGACGCGCCGGCCGCCGCGGCGCTGCCGGCGGGGCTGGCCCGCACCTCGGACTTCCTCACCCACCCGGTGTTCCGCACCCACCACTCGGAGACGGCCATGCTGCGCTACCTGCGCCGGCTGGCCGACTTCGACTACGCGCTGGACCGGGGCATGATCCCGCTCGGGTCGTGCACGATGAAGCTGAACGCCACCGCCGAGATGGAACCGATCAGCTGGCCCGAGTTCGCGCACCTGCACCCGTACGCGCCGGCCGACCAGACCGCCGGCTACCGGGAGCTGATCGACCAGCTGCAGCGGTGGCTGGCCGAGGTGACCGGGTACGACGCGGTCAGCGTGCAGCCCAACGCCGGCTCCCAGGGGGAGCTGGCCGGGCTGCTGGCGATCCGGGGCTGGCACCGCAGCCGCGGCGAGGCCGGCCGGGACGTGTGCCTGATCCCGGCCTCCGCGCACGGCACCAACGCCGCCAGCGCGGTGATGGCCGGCATGCGGGTGGTCGTGGTGGCCTGCGACGACGAGGGCAACGTCGACCTGGTCGACCTGGACACCAAGATCGACCAGCATCGGGACCGGCTGGCCGCGATCATGGTCACGTACCCGTCCACGCACGGGGTGTACGAGACCGGCATCGCGTCGCTGTGCGCGAAGGTGCACGACGCCGGCGGCCAGGTGTACGTCGACGGGGCCAACCTCAACGCGCTGCTCGGTTTCGCCAAGCCGGGGCGGTTCGGCGCGGACGTGTCGCACCTGAACCTGCACAAGACGTTCTGCATCCCGCACGGCGGCGGCGGTCCGGGCGTGGGTCCGGTGGCCGCCCGGGCGCACCTGGCGCCGTTCCTGCCCGGTGACCCGCTGGCCGCCGGCGCGGGGCTCGGCGCCGCCGGCGCGCCGGCCGGGAGCGCCGCGGCCGGCGCGGACGCCTCGGGCGACCCGGTCCGGCCGGTGATCTCGGCGGCCGCGCACGGCTCGGCGGGCATCCTGCCGATCCCGTGGGCGTACCTGCGGATGATGGGCGCCGACGGGCTGGCCCGGGCCACCGGGGTCGCGGTGCTGGCCGCCAACTACGTGGCGGCGCGGCTGCGCGGGCACTTCCCGGTGCTGTACGCCGGCAACAAGGGCCTGGTGGCGCACGAGTGCATCCTGGACCTGCGGCCGCTGACCAAGGCCACCGGGGTGACCGTGGACGATGTGGCGAAGCGGCTGATCGACTACGGGTTCCACGCCCCCACCATGTCGTTCCCGGTGGCCGGCACGCTGATGGTGGAGCCGACCGAGAGCGAGGACCTGGCCGAGCTGGACCGGTTCTGCGCCGCCATGATCGCGATCCGGGCCGAGATCGACCGGGTGGGCGCGGGGGAGTGGCCGGCGGGGGACAACCCGCTGCGCAACGCCCCGCACACCGCGGCCATGGTCACGGCCGACGAGTGGGAGCACGCCTACCCGCGGTCGGTGGCGGCCTATCCGGGCGAGGTGACGCGGGCGGGGAAGTACTGGCCGCCGGTGCGGCGGGTCGACGGCGCGTACGGTGACCGGAACCTGGTTTGCGCCTGCCCGCCGCCGGAGGCGTTCCAGGAGGACTGAGGTCGTGCGTGGCCGGCGGCGGTCGACGGGTCGGCGGCCGTGCCGGCGGGTCTTGCCGTGGTTACGTACAGTAAGACAATCAGGCGGGTACGGCGTGCCGGGCCGGGCCGCGGTGCGGGGCCACGGTCCGGCCGTCGGGAAGCAGTTCCCCGGTGTCCTCGAACACGATGACTCCGTTGCAGAGCAGGCTCCACCCCTGCTCACGGAAGCAGGCGATGACCCGGGCAGCCTCCCGGTCGGTGGCGTCGGCCGAGGGGCAGATCGGTTGGTGCTGGCACATCGGGTTCTCCGGACTGTGGGGGTGCTGTGTCATGGTTCACATGACCAGTGACGCACGGTACCAAGTGGAAGTGAACTTCATCGAGCACATCCGGCCGGGAGTACGGCAGAATCCTCCCAACGGATGAGGGAAAAAGGTCCGGTCGTATGGAAACGCTCCCACACCCGCTCCCGGTCCCTCCGTCGTTGCTGTCCGTAACCAACGGTACGCCCCCCGGGCCGACCTGCGCCGCGGCGCCCGTGGAGACCGCGCGGCTGCAGTGGCGGGTCGCCGACGGCGGCGACCCGGCCCGGCTACTGACCGACTTCCTCACCCGGCACGGCCTGCCGGCCGACGACCTGTCCCGGACCGGACCGGACCGGCCGCACCGGCCCGGCACGCCGTGCGGGGCGGCGCTGCTGATCTCCGCGGCCGCCGCCGCCCGGATGGCCGGGGCGCCGGCCGGACCCGCCACCCCCGCGCCCGCCGTACCGGATCTGGTGGCCGTCGTGTACGGCCACGCCGATGGCGCCGCGCTGCCGTCCCCGCCGGCACACCCGGCCGACCCGCACCGCGCGCCCGCGGCGACCCCGGATGGCGGGGCCGTGATGAACCCGCACGACGCGGCCGCGGCCGACCCGCACCGCGCGCCGCCGGACAGCGGGTCCGCCGGGGCGCCGGGCGCGGCCGCCCGGCCACCGGCGTCCGGCCCGGCGGCCGCCGATCGCGGCGGGTCGCCCGGCGCCATCGGCGACTGGGCGCTCGGTCCCTGGCGGCCGAGCTGGACCGAGGAAGCGCACGCGGACGCGGTCCGGCGGGTCCGTCGGGAGATCGCCCGCGGCGCGGTGTACCAGGTCAATGTGGTCGGCCACGCCAGCGCCGCCTACCGGGGCGACCCGCTGCCGGCGCTGCGCCGGCTGGCCGCGCTGCCCGGGGCCCGCTACGGCGGGCTGCTCACCGGGCCCGGCTGGGCGGTCGCCTGCGCCTCCCCGGAGACGCTGGTGCGGGTCCGCGCCGGCCGGGCCGACACCCGGCCGATCAAGGGCACCCGGCCGGCCACCGCGGCGGGCCGGCGCGAGCTGCTGGCCTCGGCCAAGGAACGCGCCGAACACGTGATGATCGTGGACCTGGCCCGCAACGACCTGTCCCGGGTGGCCCGCACCGGCACCGTACGGGTGGACGAGCTGTTCGGCATCCGGCGCTGGTGCGACCTGTGGCAGGCCGAGTCCAGCGTCTCGGCCACGCTGCGGCCCGGCACCGGGCTGGCCGACCTGCTGCGCGCGCTCTGCCCCGGCGGCTCGGTCACCGGCGCGCCCAAGCTGGCCGCCCTCGGCGTGCTCGCCGATCTCGAACCGGTCGGCCGGGGACCGGCGATGGGCGCTTTCGGCTGGTTCGACGGCGACGGGCTGGATCTCGGGCTGACCATTCGCACCGCGGCCGCCGACGCCCGGCGACTGCACCTGTGGGCCGGCGGCGGCATCACCTGGGGCAGCGACCCGGCCGCCGAGGTGGCCGAGGCCGCCGCCAAGGCCGCTCCGCTGCGCGCCGCGCTCGCGCCGCCCGGCCCGGCGGCGGCGGTCGTCAGCGGCCGGCGCCGCCGCCCCGGAGAAGGATGAGCACACCGATGCCGATGAGGACGACCGGCAGGACGACGTGCCCCCACCGGGACAGGGCCCGGGCGATGACCGGGCGGGTGGCCAGGAACCGCCCGGCGGCGCACCAGAGCCCGACCCCGACGAGGAACACGGCCACGTACGCGGTCGTCCCGCGCAGCCCGACGACGGTGAACACCGGCACGTACACCCCGATGTTGTCGCCGCCGTTGGCGAAGGTGACCGCCGCGACCTGCAGCGCGCCCGGACCCGCGCCGACCGGTCGGTCCGGCTCGCCGGCGCGCCGCTCCCGCCACGCCGTGACCGCGGCCCGGATGCCCAGCGCCAGCGGCAGCAGCCCCAGATAACGGACGAACGTCGCGGGCAGCAGCCCGGCGCCGAGCGCGCCCGCGATCGACACGAGCAGGATCCCGGCGAAGCCGAGGTACTGACCGAGCACCACCCGCCCGGCACCGGCCTGGCCGCCCGCGGCCCGGCCGAAAAACACCGCCAGCACCAGCAGGTCGTCGACGTTGGTCACCGCGAACATCCCGGCGGCCTGCACCAGCAGCGTCAGCGACACCCGATCTCCCCCCGCCGGCGCGCCCGCGACCGTCTCCGGCTGACATGTTAGGAAGGGCCCCCTCCTATACAAAAACCGATAACAGGGGTCCCTTCCTTTCGCTGGGGCCGGCCGACCGCGCGGCGGGATGGCCGGGGTGGGTAACGAACAGCTAGCCTTCCGGTCATGACGATGCGGCCCATCCGGATCCTCGGCGACCCCGTGCTGCGCACCGAGTGCGACCCGGTCACCAGCTTCGACGCCGAACTGCGCGCCCTGGTCGCCGACCTGCTGGACACCACCGTCGGCGCACCCGGCCGGGCCGCCGTGGCCGCGCCGCAGATCGGGGTCACCGCCCGGGTCTTCGCCTGGGCCGTCGAGGGCAGCCAGGGCCACCTGGTCAACCCCACCCTCACGGACCACTCCGCCGAACAGCAGACCGACGACGAGGGCTGCCTGTCCATCCCCGGCCTGTACTTCCCGACCCCGCGCGCCATGCACGTCACCGCGCACGGCTTCGACCAGCACGGCGAACCGGTGGTGATCCACGGCAGCGGCTTCCTGGCCCGCGCCCTGCAACACGAGTACGACCACCTCGACGGCCGGCTCTACGTGGACATCCTGCGCGGCGACACCCGCCGGCAGGCCCTGCGGCAGATCCGCGGCGGCCGGTTCGCCGCACCCGGCCGCAACGGCTGACCGCCACCCGCCGGCCCGGTCCACCAGCCCCGACCGTATCGAGGCCGCCGAGCACGGCGGAGCAGGGCGCCGGAGGCCCACGTACCGGCGCGAAAATCGATGGTTCCGGGCCGCACCCCGCTGCCACCCTCGACGGATGACCACGCCATGGATGATCGACGAGCTGGACTTCGCCGGGCCCGAACACCTCGACCCCGCCTACGTCGCCGGCTTCGACCGCAAGTCCGGCACCGACCCGGGCGACGACGTGGCGCTGCTGCGCGCCCACGGCCTGGCCGCCGACGCCACCGTGGTCGACCTCGCCGCCGGCACCGGCACCTTCACCCTCGCCATCGCCCCGCACGTCCACCGGGTCGTGGCCGCCGACGTCTCCCCGGCCATGCTCACCCGGCTGACCCGACGCGCCGCCGACACGGACCTGCGCAACATCACCGTCGAGCAGGCCGGCTTCCTCAGCTACCGGCACACCGGACCAGCCGCCGACGCCGTACACACCCGGCACGCCCTGCACCAACTGCCCGACCTGTACAAACCCATCGCCCTGCACCGCATCGCCGCCATCCTGCGTCCCGGCGGGCTGCTGCGGCTGCGCGACCTCATCTTCGACGTGTCACCGGCGCAGATGACCGACTTCGTCGACCGGTGGCTGGCCGGCAACACCATCACCGACCCCGCCGCCGGCTACACCCGCGCCGACCTGGTCACCCACCTGCGCACCGAGTTCAGCACGTACCGCTGGCTGTTCGAACCCATGCTCGACGCCGCCGGCTTCGACATCCTCGACGCCGACTACCGGGCCGGCGTCTACGCCGCCTACACCTGCGTACGCCGGTAGCGTTTTCTGCCCACAGCAGGACACCCTTCCGGCCAGCCGCGCGCCGGTCGCATGATCGACCGCATGCGACTGCTCATCCTCGGCGGCACCGAGTTCGTCGGCCGCGCCATCGCCGCGGCCGCCACCGGCCGCGGCTGGCCCGTCACCGTCTTCCACCGCGGCCGGCACCCGGCGCCGGCCGGTGTCGAGGTCCGGCACGGCGACCGCGCCACCGCCGACCTCGACGCGCTGCGCGAGGGGGAGTGGGACGCCGTCGTGGACACCTGGACCGGCGCCCCCCGCGCGGTCCGCGACGCCGCCGCGCTGCTGACCGGGCGCGCCCACCGGTACGCCTACATCTCCAGCCGATCCGTGTACGCCTACCCGGCCCCGCCCGGGCTGCCCGAGGACGGCCCACTGGTCGACGGGTCGGCCGACGCCGGGGACGTGGACTACCCGCAGGCCAAACGCGGCGGCGAGCTGGCCGCCACCGGCGCGTACGGCGAGCACGCCCTGCTGGTCCGCGCGGGCCTGGTCCTCGGCCCCGGCGAAAACGTCGGCCGGCTGCCGTGGTGGCTGCACCGCATCGCCCGCGGCGGCCCGGTGCTGGCCCCCGGACCCGCCGACCTGCCCCTGCAGTACATCGACGCCCGCGACCTGGCCGCGTTCACCCTCGACGCCCTCGCCGCCGGCCGGCACGGCCCCTACAACGTGGTCAGCCCCAGCGGCCACACCACCATGGGCGAACTGCTGCACGCCTGCGCCACGGCCACCGGCTCGACCGCCGACCTGCGCTGGTGGGACCCGGACCGGATCCTCGCGGCCGGCATCGAACCGTGGACCGAGCTGCCCGTCTGGCTGCCACCCGGCGAGCAGCACGACACCATGCACCGCGGTGACGTCAGCCGGGCCCTCGCCGCCGGCCTGCGTTGCCGCCCGGTCACCGACACCGTCACCGACACCTGGACCTGGCTGCGCGATCTGCCCGCCGCGCCGCAGCGGCCCGACCGGCCACGGGCCGGCCTCGACCCCGACCGCGAGGCCGCGCTGCTGGCCGCACCCTCCTGACCCGGCCTGCCGCCCCAGCCCGCGGCCGGGACCGGCCACCGGTCGTACGGCCGTGACCCGCCCGGGCCGTACCGCCGGCGGGACGCGGGCGCGGGACGCCCGCTGGCGGGACCCGGCCGCAGGATGCCGGCGGCGCCGGCGGCGCCCGGACTCACCGGCCGCGCTGCCGGCGCACCGCCATTCCCACCATGGCCACCGCCACGAACACCAGCATCGAACAGCACAACAGCTTGATCACCCGGCAAGCCTGCCATCCCGCCCCGTAGGGTGCAGGGGTGCGTCTGGCGACCTTCAACCTGCTCCACGGCCGCTCGATCTCCGACGGCCTGGTGGACCCGAACCGCCTCACCACCGCCGTACACGCGCTCGACGCCGACATCCTCGCCCTGCAGGAGGTCGACCGCGACCAGTCCCGCAGCGGCCACCTCGACCTCACGGCCGTCGCCGCCCGGGCCCTCGACGCGCCCAGCCACCAGTTCGCGGCCGCCGTCGTCGGCACCCCCGGCTTCCACTTCCGGCCCCTCACCCACGACGACGACGGCCACGGCGAGCCGTGCTACGGCGTCGGCCTGGTCAGCCGGTACCCGGCCCGCGCCTGGCGGATCACCCGGATGCGCGCCGCCCCCGTCCGCTCACCCGTCCGGATCCAGGGACCCCGCGGCCGGCTCATCCTGCTGCGCGACGAACCCCGAGTGGTCCTCGCCGCCGTCCTGGACACCCCGTTCGGCCCCCTCACGGCCGCCGCCACCCACCTGTCCTTCGTCCCCGGCTGGAACATCTGGCAGCTCCGCCAGGTCGTCCGCGCCCTGCGCGAACTGCCCGCCCCGCGCATCCTGCTCGGCGACCTCAACCTGCCCGCCGGGCTCGCCGCCGCCGTCTCCGGCTGGCGCACCCTCGGCCGGCAACCCACCTACCCGGCCAGCCAACCCCGGGTCCAACTCGACCACATTCTGCTCGACCCGCTCGGCGGCGACCGGCTCGCCGCCGTCAGCGCCGTCAGCACCCCCGCCGCCGCCATCTCCGACCACCGCCCCCTGGTCGTCGACCTCGCCTGAACCGGCGCGGGCACCCCGCGGCGCTGATACCTTCGCACCGTGTCCCGCCGCACCGTCCTGATCACCGGCACCTCCAGCGGCATCGGCCTGGCCACCGCGCTGGCCACCGCCGGCGCCGGCTGGACCACCATCGCCACCATGCGCGACCCCGACCGCGCCGACCGGCTCCGCGACGCCGCCGCGCAGGCCGGCGTCGCCGACCACATCGACATCCACGCGCTCGACGTCACCCGGCCCGACACCATCGACAGCTGCATCGAGGCCGTCATCGCCGAGCACGGCCACCTCGACGCCCTGATCAACAACGCCGGCGCCGGCCACCTCGGCACCCTCGAAACCGACACCATCGACGACATCCGCGCCGTCGTCGAGGTCAACTTCTTCGGCGTCCTCACCGTCACCCGCGCCGCCCTGCCCCACCTGCGGGCCAGCCGAGGCCGGATCATCACCATCAGCAGCGTCGGCGGCGTCGTCGGCCAACCCTTCAACGAGGCCTACTGCGCCGCGAAGTTCGCCGTAGAGGGATACCTCGAATCCCTGTACCCCGTCCTCGCCCGCCACGGCGTCACCGTCGTCATCGTCGAACCGGGCGCCGTCGGCAGCGAGTTCGTCGCCAACGTCGGCGGCGGCGACGCCGCCGAACGCCTCGACCGCGCCGGCCGGTACGCCCCCCAGCTGCGCGCCTACCTGGACCGCACCGCGGGCGCCTTCGCCAACGCGCAGACCCCGCAGGACGCCGCCGCCACCGTGCTGACCGCGCTCACCGCCGATCAGCCGCAGCTACGGCTGCAGACCAGCGACACCGCCCGGCAGTTCACCGCCATCAAACTCGCCGACCTGGACGGCAGCCGCGTCACCGGTCTCACCACGACCTGGCTCGACTGACAACAGCCGACCCAGCGACCGGTTGGTCCGGTTGGACCGCACCGCCGCCCGCTGCTGCTCCGCCGTCACCTCGATGTAGTTCTGGCTCGTCGCCAGGCTCGCGTGCCCCAGCAACCGCATGATCTCCGAGGCGTTCGCCCCGTCCTCGGCCAACCTGGTCGCGAACGTGTGCCGCAACGCGTGCAGCTGCGCGCCCCGCGGCACCCGATCCATGATCCCGGCCCGCCGATAACACGAGCGCACAAGATATTGCAGCCCACCCCGGCGCAGCGGCGCGCCGTACCGGTCGACCAGCAGCGGCGCGTCCGCCCGCACGCCGCGGTCGCCGAACCGGCGCCGCCGGCTGTCCAGGTACGCCGTCACGGCCGCGTCCAGCTCCGGCTCGATCGGTACGACCCGCGTCCGGCCGCCCTTGCCGGTCACGTCCACCCGGCGCTCGCCGGGCCGGCCACCCACCGACGACACCCGCAGGTCCAGCAGCTCCGCCAGCCGCAGGCCCGCGCACAGCGCCAGGGCCAGCACCGCCACGTCCCGCTCCGGCCACGGGTCGCGCTGCCGTTCGTCGGCCCGGGACACGGCGGTGAGCAGCTGCTCGGGGGTGTCGGCGCCGCGCAACGGCTTGGGCGGGGGGAGTGGCACGTGCGGCTTGTCCACCGCGGACATCGGATTGCCGGCGAGCACCCCCTCGGCCACCAGGAACGTGAAGAACCCGTTCCAGGTGGACCAGGCGCGGTGGATCGAGGCGGCCGCGCGGTCCGCGGCGAACCGGGCGAACGCCGTGCGCAGCGCCCGGGTGTGCAGCGCCGCGAGGGGGAGCGCGGCCAGGGGGAGGGGCGGGGCCTCGGCGGCCGCGACGAGGCCCGCGATCGCGGCCAGATCCCGGCGGTACGCGGCCAGGGTGTGCGGGGAGGGCTTGCGGGTCGCCCGGGAGGTGAGAAAGGCGTCGATCAACCGTGCGACCGTTTCGTCACCTTTGTCATGCATAAGAAATATTATGCATGATTTTTGGATATCGGACCAGACGTGGCCGAGGAGTTCCCGTCGCGCCCGCGCGCAGACGTCGCCGAGATCCTGGACCGAACCGTCATGTCGCGGACCGTTTCGGTTCAGGATGTGCCGGGGGATGTCTGCGTCGACCGACGCGCCGCTGGATCGGATCACCGCGGCGGCGCAGTTGTCCGCGCGCCGGCCGCGGCGTCCGATGGTCAGCCCAGGCTCGCGGCGAGTTGCTCGTCGCCCGGCTGCAGGCGGCCGGCACGCGGCTGGCTGGCCACGCCGAGGGCAGGTGAGCGCCGCGGCAGCCGCCGCGCGGCCAAGAGAGGCCCGCTTCGATCGTTCGGGGCGCGGAGCGAACCTGGGCCGGCCTCGGATCAGCCTCCGGAGCGTCAGGTTGACATAATGTACATTATCGAACAACTACCGGACTGCCGGTTCGAGCAGCGACAACGTGCGCCGGCCCGCGTCCAGGCCGGCGCGGATGCCGACCGGCAACGGCAGGTTCGGGCCGGCGTGGCCGAACTCCACATTGCCCAGCACCGGGATGTCCCGGCCGCCGAGCACGTCGAGCACGATCTCCGGCAGGGTCGGCGCTCCGTCGCCGCCCCCCAACCCCTCGATCGCGTACGGGACCCCCACCACCATGCCGGCGATCCGGTCCAGGACGCCGGCGTGCCGCAGCACGTGCAGGTAGCTCCACACGTACGAGGCCTGGCCACCCATCTCCTCCCAGAACAGCACGGCGCCGTCGAACCGGTCCGGCGGCAGCGCGTACGGGGTGGCCTGGACCAGCACGATGCGGTTGATGACGCCGCCGATCAGCGGGCCCTCGGCCCGGCCGGCCCGCCAGCACTCCCAGGACGGGCTGGTCGGCAGCGCGCCGATCGGTGCCGTGCCGGTCAGTAGGCCCGTGTAGAGCCGCTCGAGCTCCGCCCTGCGCGCCGGGGGCACGGCCTGCCAGGCGCCGCCGAGCCCGGGTGTGGCCAGGTCGGCGTGGAAGCCGACCAGCCCGGTGCGGGCGTGCAGCACCAGATGCAGCAGCGAGATGTCGCTGTAGCCCAGGATCGGCTTGGGGTCGGCGACGATGGCCGCCACGTCGATCAGGTCGAGGTAGCCCAGGGCCGTCTGGCCGCCGTCGTGCGCCACGATGGCGCGTACCTCGGGATCCCGCAGCAGCGCGTTGAGCTCGGCGGCGATCTCGCCCGGCGTGGCCGCGCTCCACCAGCGGCGGCGGCCGGCCTGCAGCAGCGGCGCGCGGCGCACCCGGAACCCCATCCCCTGCAGCACGACGACGGCGCGTTCCAGATCGGGCTCGTACGCGGCGTGCAGCGGTCCGGAGAGCGCGGCGATGACCACGAGGTCCCCCGGCCGCAGGGCCCGGGGTCGAAGCGGCGGGGCACCGGTCACCGCCGCAGTGTTCCAGGGCGCGCGGCGGCCCGACACGGGGTTGCCGGTCGGCGACCGGGTCCCCGGCCCTGGTTTGGCGGCCTGACCCGGGTCCCGCGGCCCTGGTTTGGTGGCCTGATCCGGGTGCTGCCGGACCGTCGCGGGGGTGTCCCGGTGCGGCGGTGCGGCGCCCTGCCGTCGTTATGCTGTCGGCGGTGACGAGGTTGGCGGGGACGACATGAAAACGCCGCTGGGCGCGCTGTTCACCCTCGGGTTGTGGCTCGACCGGCCAGCCGGGCTTCTGGCGGTCGCCGACGTGCTGGTGGCTGGCGGCGCGACGTACACCGGCGAGTTCGTTGAGGGCGAGCCCGGTCAGCTGTTCGCGTGGAAGAGCGACCTGGTCACGCGGCGCGGCGGCGCCGAGGGCCTGCCAGCTGCGGAGGTGCGCCGGCGGGCCGCCGGCGGCCGGGCGTACGGCCTGGATCTGGAGGTGCCCGGGGCGGGGCCGACCACTGTGGAGTTCGAGGCGACCCCGGACGGTCCGGAACCACCGGAACGGCACCCGGTGCTGGTCACGATGGCCGCCGACTGCTGGGGCATTCCCCGCTTCGCCTGGGACCGGGACATCCGCCGCCGCGCCAGGGCCCATCAGCGGGTCGTGCTGCGGCAGCTGAGGGCGCTGTGTACGACGCTCGACCCGGCGTACGCGGTGCTGGGGGTCGAGTCGCTGATCCCGACCCCGGCCGCGCTCGCGGCCGGGGCGCCGTTCGGTGGGGACGTCTACTTCTCGGCCCGGTTCCCGGTCGGCCCGGTGGCGGCGCCGGCCAGCCTGGAGTGGGTGACCGGCGTCTTCCACTCCCACTGGTTCCTGGCCGAGGGTCCGAGCACGCTGGCGGCGGTCGCCAAGGATTTCGGGGCGCGGCTGTCGACGGGCGCCGGCCGGGTCGGCCGCTGACGGGGACGGTCTGCCCGCGGTCCGCGAACCGCGACGATGCCGGCGGCCGGCGCATCGTGCGACGGACGGCCGGTCCCGGTGCGGCCGGGGCTCAGAGGCCGCCGGCCACCCGCAGGATGGCGCCGCTGGCGTACGACGAGTCGGGGCCCAGCAGCCAGGCGATGGCGCCGGCGATCTCCTCGGCGGTGCCGGCGCGGCCCATCGGGATCCGCGCGGCGGCGGCGGTGGCCTTGTCCGGGTTGCCGACGCCGGCGTGGAACTCGGTGTCGATGATGCCGGGCGCGACGGTGTTGACCCGGATGCCGCGCGGACCGAGCTCCTTGGACAGCCCGACGGTGAGCGCGTCGGTGGCGGCCTTGGTGGCGGCGTAGTGGACGTACTCGTTCGGTCCGCCGAGGGTCGCCGCGCCGGACGAGACGTTGACGATCGCGCCACCGGCGCTCATCCGCCGGGCGGCCTGCTGGGCGCAGAGCAGGTAGCCCACGAGGTTGACGTCGATCACGCGGCGCAGGTCCTCGACGCGCAGGTCGGCCAGCGGGCCGGTGCGGCTGCCGCCCACGCCGGCGTTGTTGACCAGCCCGGTCAGCTGCCCGAACTCGGCCGCTGCGTCGAACAGTCGGACCACGTCGGTGGGCTCGGCGGTGTCGCCGGGTACGGCGGCGCCCCGCCGGCCGGCGGCGTGGACATCGGCGAGGACGGCCCGGGCGGCGGCGTGGTTGCCGTGGTAGCCGAGCACGATGTGGTGACCGGCCGCGGCGAGCCGGCGGGCCGTGGCGGCGCCGATCCCCCGGCTGCCCCCGGTGACGACGGTTACCGGACTCATCGGATGGGCTCCCCTCTCCCCTGGTTGACCCGCCGAGCACCGGCCGGTGTGGACCTCCGCGGCCTTGCGGGCGGGGAGGTCGACACCGACCCTAGCGGCGGTGGCCGCGGCGTCGCGATGACGCGGCTCACCGCCGCCGCGCCGGGCGGGATGGTGCGGCGGGTGGTGCGGCGCCGTTTCGCGGGGTACGGGTGGTGAGGTCGTGGCGGGTGGCCGCGGCAGCGGCGAGAGCGGGAGGTGCGCGGGTGTCGGGTCCGGCGTTGGTCCTAGGCAGTGGCGGGGTGACCGGGGTGGCCTGGGAGACGGGGGTGCTGGCGGCCCTGTCGGCCGGCGGGATCGGGTTGGATCGTGCCGCTCTGCTGGTCGGCACGTCGGCCGGCGCCGTGGTGGGCGCGCAGCTGGCCGCGGGCGAGCCGATCGAGCGGCTGTTCGAGCGGCAGCTGACGCCGCCGGACGGCGAGCTGCCGGCGCGGATCGGGCCGGCGGTGCTGCTGCGCTGGGGATGGGCGCTGGCCCGGCACCGGGACCCGGTCCGGGCGCGGGCCCGGATCGGCCGGTACGCGCTGGCGGCACGGACGGTGGACGAGTCGGTGCGGCGGGCGGTGATCGCCGGCCGGTTGCCGGTGGACCGGTGGCCGGCCGGGCCGGCGCTGCGGGTGACCGCCGTGGACGCGGAGTCGGGCCGGTTCGTGGTGTTCGGCGCGGACTCCGGGGTGTCCCTGGTGGACGCGGTTGCGGCCAGCTGCGCGGTGCCGATGGTGTGGCCGGCGATGAGCGTGCGGGGACGGCGGTTCGTCGACGGCGGCGTCCGCTCGGCCGCCAACGCCGACCTGGCGGACGGGCACGACCCGGTGCTGGTGGTGGCGCCACTCGGGATCGGCCTGGCCGCGCAGGTGCGGCGGCTGCGGCGCTCGGCGCGGGTGGTGGCGCTGCGCCCGGACCGGGCGGCGCGGGCCGCGATCGGGCGCAACGTGCTGGACCCGGCGCGGCGGGCGGCTGCGGCCCGGGCCGGCTGGGCGCAGGGCGTGGCGGCCCGGGCCGAGGTGGCGGCGATCTGGGGCGGTCGGTCCGGATGAGCGTACGCTGTCGCGGCGCGGCGGGTGTCGACGTGCGGGATGTCGGACGGACCTGGTAGTAAGGTACCCGTTCTCATACACGTGTACGAAAGAGGTTTCGATGGCCGCGCGTACCACGGCCCCGGGTCTGGCGCCCGAGGAGTTGCAGCACATCCGCGACACGCTCGCGACGGGGCGTAAGCCGAGGGTGATGTTCACCGAGTCGGCCGGGCAGATCGCCGGTCAGGTCGGCCAGGTGGTGGAGCTGACCGATCCGGCCGTGTCGGACGAGTGGCTGGTGGTGCGGTTCGGGCGGGACGAGCTGCCGTTCTCCCCCACCGATCTGGCGATCCCGCCGAAGGGGGCCGGACGGCGGGCGGCCGCCAAGTCCGATCCGGAGCCCGAGCCCGAGCCGCCGGCCCGACCCGAGCCGGAGTTCCTGGTGACCCGGGAGCCCGTGCCCGCGCAGCGCCGGGAGCCCAAGGAGGCGTCGGTGTCCACGCAGGAGCAGGCGGAGACGACCCCGGTGGAGAAGCCGGCCCGGCGCCCGGCCCGACCGGCCCGGGCGAAGGGTCCGGCGGGGCTGACGGTCACGCTGTCCTACGCCGAGGGTGAGTGGACGGTGGCCGCCACGCAGGGCAGCAAGTCGCTGGCCAAGCCGTACGTGGTGAAGCCGGCCGAGGCGCTGCGGATGGTGGCCCTGGTCGACGTGCCGGGGGTGCGCGAGGCGGTCGAGCAGATCATGGCGGCCGAGCGGGCCGAGGCCGAGCAGCAGGCGGAGAAGTTGCGCGCCGAGCTGGCCGAGATCGAGTCCCGGTTGGCCGAGCTGCGCGACGCCGGCTGAGGTTCCGAATGGGTGAGCAGGACTGGCCGGGCCGGTTCCCCCGGTTGTTCACCGAGGCCCATGTCGGCTACGCGGACTGCCGGGTCCGGTTCACCACCGAGCCGGTGCCGGCGGAACTCGTCTCCCGGATGCATGTGGTGCCCGTGACGGCGGACGGCCGAATGCTCGTGTGCCGCAGTGCCCAGGGGTGGCGGTTCCTGCCGGGCGGGACGCGGGAGCCCGGAGAGTCGGTGCCGCAGCTGGTGGCGCGGGAGCTGCGGGAGGAGGCGGGCGCGCGGCTGCTGGACGGGCCGCGCTATCTGGGAGCGTTCGTGGCCGACAGCGCTCGGCCGGGGCCGTTCCGGCCGCATCTGCCGCATCCCCGGTCGTACTGGGCGTACGGGGTGGCGCGGGTGTGTCGGGACGGGCCGCCGGTGAACCCGCCGGACGGTGAACGGGTGGTGGAGGTGTTGGCGTTGCGGCCGCAGGAAGCGGCGGCCTATCTGGACGGTCATGATCCGGTCGATGGTGACGTGGTGCGGCTGGCCGCGGCGATGGGGCTGCTCGCCGGCGACGGGTGATGCCGCCGTGGGTCGGCGGGACGTCCGGCGGGGTCAGTCGCGGAACCAGACGATCATGTCCGTTCCGACGGTGTTGTCGGTGATGACCACCGCGATGCCGGCGGCCGCCAGGGCGCCCAGCACGATGCGCCAGCGCGCGGGCAGCCCGGACCGGCCCACCGCGAGGGCCGCCGCGGTGATCCCGGTGACGGTGAGCGCCAGACCGGTGAACGGGAAGGTCAGCGAGGCGAACGCGTCGGCCACCATCAGTGCCAGGGCCGCCGTTCCGATGACCACGGACCGCTCCAGGGCGCGCTGGCGGTCCGGGCGGGGCGCGCTCAGCACGAGGCAGAGGGCCACCATGCCGGTCACGCCGAGCAGCAGGATGTCCATCCCGGTGGCGGCATAGCAGCCGAGCGCCAGGGCGATCCGCAGCGGCAAGGGCAGGGCGGGGTCGCCGATCGGCCACATCCCCTTCGGGTCGCTCTCGACGCCGGCGGCGAGCCGGGCCGGTACGTCGAGGGCCAGGTAGGGGCCGGCGATCACGACGGCCCAGCTCAGCAGCGTCCAGCCGAGGCTGGTGGCGGTCACCCAGGCCAGCGTCCGGGCGGTGGGGGTGGCCGGCGTGGGCAGGGCGCCGGGGCCGTCGACCCGGGCGTGCCGGGCCACGGCGCGCAGCGTGGGCAGGGTGCGGGCGGCGGCCAGCAGGTACCGCCACCGGGTGGCGGGCCGGCCGTCCAGGGCCAGCTCGGCCAGGTCGGCCTCCCATTCGGCCCGTTGCCGGGCACGGAAGTGCGCCGGCAGCGCGGATCCGAGGGCGGCCACCAGCGCCCGTTCCAGGCGGGCGCCGGGTGGCGGCTTCCGCGCGGCCCGGCCGCGGCGGCCGGTCACCACGCCAGCTTCCGGGTGGCGGTCGCGCGGCGCTCCCGGCGCCGGGCGCTGGCCGCCAGCGCGTCGCGGGCGGCGGCGACCCCTTCGGCGCTGAGCGTGTAGTACCGCCGGCGGGGGCGGCCCGCCTGGTGCGGGTCGATCTGCTCCTGCCGGCTGCGCAGCCAGCCGGCGTTTTCGAAGGCCACCAGGATCGGGTAGATGGTGCCCGGTTCCAGGCCCGCCGCGGTGGCCAGGTCGAGGCCGTACCGCTCCCGTTCCGGGTCGTCGAGCAGGGCCTGCAGCACCAGCAGTCGCGGCGTGGTCATCCGGAGGGCAGCCATGCCCGTACTCTATATAGCTATTCCTAGTTCTGCATAGGGTGGCGCGGTGCTCAGTGCTCCGGGATGTGCTCGACGCCGATGCGCCGGCGGAACACCCAGTAGGTCCAGCCCTGGTAGAGCAGCACGACCGGGGTGGCGAACGCCGCCAGCCAAGTCATGATCCGCAGGGTGTAGGGGCCGGAGGCGGCGTTCTGCACGGTCAGCGTGCCGGCGGCCGCCAGCGTGGACGGCAGGACGTCCGGGAACAGGGCCGCGAACAGGGTCGCCACGGTGAGCGCGATCCCGGTGGCGGTGCCGGTGAAGGCCCAGCCCTCCCGGCGTACCCGGGCGGCGGCGGTCCCGGCCACCAGAGCTGCGGTGGCGGCCACCGCGAGCGCGGCGGCGGCCACGCCCGGCCGCAACGCGAGGGTCCAGGCCAGGAACCCGGCGGCCAGCGGGGTGGCGCCGGCGCCGAGCCGGGCGGCGAGCGTGCCGGCGCGCCGCCGGAGGTCGCCGGCGGTCTTGAGGGCCAGGAAGACGGCGCCGTGGGTGCCGAACAGCGCCGCGGTGGTCAGGCCGCCAAGCAGCGCGTACGGGGTGAGCAGGTCTGCCAGCCCGCCGGCGTAGTCCCCGTCGGCGTGCAGCGGCACGCCGCGCACGATGTTGGCGAGGGTGATCCCCCACAGCACGGCCGGGACGAGCGACCCGACCAGGATGGCGGTGTCCCAACGGCGCTTCCAGGCGGCCTCGGGGCGCTTGTGCCGGTACTCGAAGGCCACGCCGCGGCCGATGAGGGCCAGCAGGATGAGCAGCAGCGGCAGGTAGAAGCCGGAGAAGACGGTGGCGTACCAGGCGGGGAACGCCGCGAACATGGCGCCGGCCGCGGTGATCAGCCACACCTCGTTGCCGTCCCAGACCGGGCCGATGGTGTTGATGAGCACCCGGCGTTCCCGGTCGTCGCGGCCGAGGACCGGCAGCAGCATCCCGACGCCGAAGTCGAAGCCCTCCAGCACGAAGTAGCCGGTGAACAGGGCGGCGATGAGTAGGAACCAGACGGTGGGCAGGTCCATGGCGGCGCCTTCCGGTCGGTGCGGTCAGTAGGCGAAGGCGAGGGGCCGGTCGGCGTCGTCGTCGTGCCGGTCCGGCGGCGTGGGGGTGGCCTCGGCGGCGCCGGGCAGCCCGGCGCGGGCGTAGCGCAGCAGCAGCTTCACCTCGACCACCGCGAGGACGGCGTAGATCAGGGTGAAGGCCGTGAACGAGGTGAGCACCTCCGCGAGGCCGACGCTGCGCGAGACGCCGTCGCGGGTGAGCATCTCGCCGAACACCACCCAGGGCTGGCGGCCCATCTCGGTGAAGACCCAGCCGAAGATGTTGGCCACCAGCGGCAGCAGCGGCATGATCAGCCCGGCGCGCAGCAGCCAGCGGCTGCCCCGGGCGTCGGCCGGGTTGCGGCCGCGACGCTGGGCCCACAGCGCCCAGGCCGCCACGGCCGCGGCCGCCATCCCGAAGGCGATCATGAAGCGGAAGCTCCAGTAGGTGACCGGGATGATCGGGGTGTAGCTGCCGGCGCCGTACTGGGCGGCGTACTGGTCCTGCAGGTCGTTGATGCCGCGGACCCGGCCGTGCGGGTCGCCCGTGCCCAGGAAGGACAGCAGGTACGGGATCTTCAGCGCGAACACCTCGCGGCTGCCGTCCAGGCTGCCCACGGTAAGCACGGAGAACGAGGCGGGTTGCTCGGTGCGGTAGAGGGCCTCGGCCGCGGCCATCTTCATCGGCTGCACCTCGGTCATCACCTTGCCCTGGATGTCGCCGGTGATCAGGACGGCGACCGCGGCGGCGAGCGTGACCCAGGCACCGAACCGGGCGGCAAAGCGGTACGCCCGCCGGTCCGCGTCGGCGTTGCCGGCGGCGGCGGTCTGGGCGCCGGCGGGGTGGGCGGTGCCGTGCAGCAGATGCCAGAGGGCGACCGCGACCATCAGCGACCCCGCCACCAGGAACGCGCCGGCGAGGGTGTGCGGGAAGGTGACCAGGGCGACCTTGTTGGTGAGCACGGCGCCGATGTCGGTCAGGTGGGCGCGGCCGGTGCCCGGGTCGACGCGGTAGCCGACCGGGTGCTGCATCCAGGAGTTGGCGGCCAGGATGAAGTAGGCGCTGAGGGTGGAGCCGAGCGCCGCGGCCCAGATGGTGGCCAGGTGGATCCGGCGGGGCAGCCGATCCCATCCGAAGATCCACAGTCCGAGGAAGGTGGACTCGAGGAAGAAGGCGAGCAGCGCCTCCATGGCGAGCGGAGCGCCGAAGACGTCGCCGACGAAGCGGGAGTAGTCCGACCAGTTCATGCCGAACTGGAACTCCTGCACGATGCCCGTGACCACCCCCATGGCAAAGTTGATCAAGAACAGCTTGCCGTAGAAGCGGGTGAGGCGCAGGTAGCGGGCGTCCCCGGTGCGGTGCCAGCAGGTCTGGAGCACGGCCACCAGCGTGGAGAGGCCGATCGTGAGCGGGACGAACAGGAAGTGGTAGACGGTGGTGACACCGAACTGCCACCGGGCAACATCCAAGGCGTCCACGGGCGGGTCCTTCCGGTCTACGACGTCCCGTAGTAAATACTACCGACTGTCGTAGAAATCCGACCGGAGTGCCGGCGTGCCCTCGGCCACACGCCGGCTCGGCGGACGGTCCCGCCCGGACAGCACCGGCTCTCGGCGCACGGGGCCGGCGGCTCGGACGGTGGCTGCCCGACGGCGCCGCGGGACGGTGGGCGCGGGCGGGGCTGTGCGACGATCGGCGGCTGATGGACACCCCCGGCCCGCTCCCCCCGTGGCGCCCACCCCGGCTGTGGCGCCTCCTGCAGGTCCTGGCCCGCGGCCTCGTCGCCGCCGTGGCCCGGCTCAGCGTCACCGGCGACGTGCCACCCGGGCTGCGGGACGGGCCGCTGATCCTCGCCGCCAACCACATCAGCCCGGTCGACCCGATCGTGCTGGCCGCCGCCTGCCGGACCCGCCGGGTGGCGCCGCGGATCATGGCCACCGGCGGTCTGTTCCGAACCCCCGTGGTGGGCGCCGCCATGCGGGCCTGCGGGCACATCCGGGTCGACCGGCGAACGGCCACGGCGGCCAGGGCGCTGTCCGAGGCGGTCGCCGCGGTGACCGCCGGGTCCGTGGTGCTGGTCTATCCGGAGGGCCGCATCGGGCTGGACCCGGGCATGTGGCCGGAGCGGGGCCGCACCGGCGCCGCCCGGCTGGCGCTGGCCTCCCGGGCCACGGTGATCCCGGTGGCCCAGTGGGGGTCGCACGAGCTGGCGCCGTACGGCGCGCCCCGCGGCCTGCTGCGCGGACTGGCCCGCGCGGGCCGGCGTCGCCCGACGGTACGGGTGCACTTCGGCCCCCCGGTCGAGCTGGCCGATCTCGATCCGGCCGTGCCCGGCGCCGCGCTGCGGGCCACCGGTCGGATCATCGACGCGCTCACCGACGCCCTCGCGGGGTTGCGCCCCGACGAACCCGACCGGCCGCGGCATGTGGACCCGAGCCGGCCGGTCGACGCCAGCCGGGCGCACCGGCGCCGCACCGAGCCGCCGGTCCCCAGCTGAGCACACATCCTCCGGCCCGGCCCCGGGTACCGTACGTCGGTGCCCCAGCCCAGCACCCCCCGGCAGCGGGCCGCGGCCGAGTGTGCCCGGCGTGGCCGCTCCGAGTTCGTGGCCGGCTGCGTGCGCCTGGTGCTGGGCGACGAGTCGGAGCTGGACCTGGTCCGGGCGCTCACCGGGGGCAGCGCCGCCAAGTACCTCGACGGCCGCGAGCACCAGGACACGTACTGGTTCCGGGTCTGGGGGATGCGGGCGCTGCTCTGGGAGTGGGACGCCAGCGCGACGGACGCGGTCCGGGCGGGCCTGACCGACGAGGCCTGGCGGGTCCGCGAGATGGCCGCCAAGGTCATCGCGCGGCACCTGGTCGGCGACCTCACCGAGTCGGTCGCGACGCTGCGCGCCGACCCGGTGCCGCGGGTCCGCGCGGCCGCCGAGCGCGCCCTGGCCCGGCTTCTGGCGGCGGGCGCCTAGGACATGTGTCAAGCCCCTGGCCGACCGGCTCGGCGGCCGGGCCGGCAAGGGACCGGGCCGGACCGGGGGCGGTCCGGTGTCCGGCTCAACCGGTGCGGGGTGGGCGTTGCCGCAGGTAGATGCGCACGGCGTCGCGGGTGGTGCGCACCCCGAGCAGGTGCCGCACCTGGGCGATGCGCCGGTTGGCGGTACGCAGCGACAGGAACTCGGCGGCCGCGGCCGCGGCGATGGTCTCCCCGTTGGCCAGCCGGTTCAACAGGGCCCGCTGCTCCGGCACCAGCCGCTCCAGCACCCCGCGCGGGTCTTCCGCGCCGGCCGCCGGGGCCGACCGGCCGGGTGGACCGGTGCCGGGCCCGAACCGGTTGCTCGCGCCGGCCACCGGGCCGAACCGGTTGCTCGCGGCGTCGGCCGGGCCGAACCGGTTGCTCGCGGGGTCGGCCGGCCCGAACCGGTTGCCGACGCCGCCGGCCGCGCCGAACCGGTCGGCCGCCGAGCCGGCCGGATCCGGCGGTCCGACGCGGACCGGACCCCAGCGGCGCAGCGCGACGGCCAGCGCCCGGCCCAGCGGCCCCGCCGGGTCCAGCACCGCCAGCACCGAACCGCCGCGGGCGGCCACCCGGACCACCAGCTCGGCCGTCTGGCTGTCCGGCACCGGGCCGTACCACAGCACGGCCGGCTCGGCCGGTCCGCCGGCGCCGAACCCCCGGACCGGCCGGTAGCCGGCCCGCTCCAGCGCGGTCAGCGCGGCCGCCCCCTCGGCCAGCGAGGCGACGATCCAGCGCACCGGCGCCGGATCCGGGCCGGTCACGACGCCCCCGCCGGGCCGGGCGGACGCCCGGGCCCGCCGGCCGGCCCGCCGGTGCGGGGATGGCATCGGGTACGCGGCCTCACCGGAAACATGAGCGGCACCTGTTCCTTCCGTGACGCCGACCGTCACGACCGACGGTGAGCATCTGAACCCTCGCGGAGAATAGAACGCCGCGACCGCCGGGCCGGGGCCGCCGCACCGACACCGACGGGTTGACCTGCGAGTTACCCACTGGTCACCGGCCGCCGGCATACTTCGGGGGTGACCGGATACCCCTACCTGGACGCGCCCGCGCCGCTGGCCTTCGCGCACCGCGGCGGCGCGGCCGCCGGCGACGAGAACACCGCCGCGGCGTTCGCCCGGGCCATCGCGCTGGGCTACCGGTACGTCGAGACCGACGTGCACGCCACCGCCGACGGGGTGCCGGTGGTGTTCCACGACCCCACGCTCGAGCGGCTGACCGGGGAGCCGGGCCGGATCGCCGCGCTGCGCTGGGCCGACCTGGCCACCGTGCGGGTGGGCGGCGTGGCGGCCGTGCCCCGGCTGGACGAGGTGCTGGGCGCCTGGCCCGACGTGCGGTTCAACATCGACGTCAAGGCCGACACCGGGGTGGCGCCGACGGTCGAGTGCGTGGAGCGGGCCGGCGCGGGCGACCGGGTGCTGCTCGCCTCCTTCAGCGATGCCCGGCTGCGCCGGCTGCGCGCCCTGGCCGGGCCCAAGGTGGCCACCTCGCTGGGGATGACCGGAGTCGCCCGGCTGCGGCTGGCGTCGCTGACCGGGCGGCGGCTCGTGCTGCCGCCGTCGGTGGTGGCCGCGCAGGTGCCGGTGCGCTGGGGGCGGGTGCCGGTGACCGACCGGCGGTTCGTGGCGTACGCCCACCGCCTGGGCCTGCAGGTGCACGTCTGGACGATCGACGATCCTGCCGAGATGACCGAGTTACTCGACCTCGGGGTTGATGGCATCATGACCGATCGCGTCGACGTGCTCCGCGAGACGTACCGCAGCCGCGGCCTCTGGCCGGCCGACCCGCAGTAGGGGCGCGCCGCCGGTGGCCACCGAGCCGGAAGGACCCGACTTGGTCTCCCCCGCCGACGCCGCCGACGCCTCTGACGCTCCCGGCCCAACCCCGGTCCGGCCGGACGCGGCCGGTCCCGCCCCCGCGGCGAGCACCCGCCGGGAACGGACCGGCTGGTACTTCTACGACTGGGCCAACTCGGCCTTCTCCACCACCGTGGTGACCGTCTTCCTCGGCCCGTTCCTCACCAGCGTCACCGAGCGGGCCGCCGGTTGCGCGGTCGACGCCGACACCTGTTCCGGCACGGTGCACCCGCTGGGCATCACCGTGGCGCCCGGCGCGTACTTCCCGTACCTGGTGTCGCTGTCGGTGCTGCTGACCGTGTTCGCGCTGCCGGTGATGGGCGCGGTGGCCGACCGGTCGCCGCACAAGAAGCGGCTGCTGGCCGGCGCGGCCTTCCTCGGCGCCGCCGCCACGGCCGGCTTCGCGTTCGTCACCGGCGACCGGTACCTGCTGGGCGGGGTGCTGTTCCTGATCGCCAACATCGCCTTCGGCGCCAGCGTGGTGGTGTACAACTCGTTCCTGCCCCAGCTCGGCGGGCCGGACGACCGGGACGCCATCTCCAGCCGCGGCTGGGCGCTGGGCTACCTCGGCGGCGGGCTGCTGCTGGCGGCGAACCTGGTGGCCGTCACGCTGCTCAGCCGGCACGACGACGCGCAGCGGACCCTCGACCTGGCCCGCTGGTGCATCGTCTCGGCGGGCGTCTGGTGGGCGGTGTTCACCCTCGTGCCGCTGCGCTGGCTGCGCGAGCACCCGGCGCTCGAGGCCACCACCGCCGGCAACGTGCTGACCGACGGGTTCCGGCAGCTCGGCCGGACCCTGCGCGGGCTGCGGACGTACCCGCTGACGCTGTTCTTCCTGCTCGCGTTCCTGGTCTACAACGACGGCATCCAGACGGTGATCGCGCTGGCCAGCCAGTACGGCACCAAGGAGCTGCGGCTGACCCAGTCGACGCTGATCGTGACGATTCTGCTGGTGCAGTTCCTCGCCTTCGGCGGCGCACTGCTGCTGGGCGCCCTGGCGCGGCGCATCGGGGCGTGGAAGACCGTGCTGCTCAGCCTGGTCCTGTGGACCGTGGTGATCATTGCGGCGTTCCGGCTGCCGGCCGAGGCGCCGGTGCCGTTCCTCGTGCTCGGCGCGGCCATCGGGCTGGTGCTGGGCGGCAGCCAGGCGCTGAGCCGGTCGCTGTTCAGCCAGCTCATCCCGGCGGGCAAGGAGGGCGAGTACTACGGCTTCTACGAGATCAGCGACAAGGGCACCAGCTGGCTCGGACCGCTGGCGTTCGGGCTGGTCTACCAGCTGACCGCGAGCTACCGGGTGGGCCTGGTGTCGCTGCTGATCTTCTTCGTGGTCGGCTTCGCGCTCCTGGCCGCCGTCCCCATGCGCCGCGCCGTCCTGGCCGCCGGCAACACCCCACCCCGCCTGCTGTGAAAGGAAGGGCCCCCTGTTATCGCTTTCGGTATAGGAGGGGACCCTTCCTAACACCCGGTGGGGGGCGGGCTGTCCGGACCGGGTGGCGGTCGCCATCGGCTAGGCTGCCCGACCGTGACCGACGACTCCGCCCTCGCGCCGACCTGCCTCGCCCACCCGCACGCGCCGGGGCCGGAGCACGCGGGCTGCGCGGCGGAGCACCGGGACGGCCGGCCGCTGCACGCCGCCGTGCTCAAGTTCTTCTGGGGACCGATGGACTGCGGCAAGTCCACGATGGCGTTGCAGATGAACTACAACCACGCCCGGCAGGGACGCCGGGGGCTGGTGCTCACCCGCATCGACCGGTCGCTCGGGCCGCGGATCACCAGCCGGATCGGGCTGGCGCACGATGCCATCGAGGTCACCGACGACCTCGACCTGGTGGCGCTGGTGCGCGGCCGCTGGGCCGAGGGCGTCCGGGTCGACTACCTCATCTGCGACGAGGCGAGCTTCTATACAGTTGCGCACGTCGAGCAGATGGCCGAGCTGGTCGACGCGTACGACGTGGATGTTTTCGCCTTCGGGCTGGCCACCGACTTTCGCTCCGGCCTGTTCCCCGCGGCGCAGCGGCTGTTCGAGCTGGCCGACGAGGTGGCCCGGATCCAGGTCGAGGTGCTCTGCTGGTGCGGCCGGGAGGGGCTGCTCAACGCCCGGGTCGTCGACGGCGCCGTGGTCCGGGAGGGCGAGCAGGTCGTCATCGGCGACACCATCGACTCGGCGCGGGTGCGGTACCAGGTGCTGTGCCGGCGGCACCACCGGGCCGGCGACCTCGGCCCGGCGCTGACCGGCGAGCCCGACCCGGCCCGCTGACCCCTCCGGCCCCGCCGGCCGGCCCCGCCGGCCCGACGGGCCGACCCAGTCGGGGTCAGGGGCGCCGCACGCCGCGGACCCGTCGGATTTGGATGTCGCCGCGCGCACGGTCAGATCGGGGCGTCGCCGCACACCCGCCACGTCCCGCCGTCGCGGACCACCATGAGCGTCCGCCGCTGCACCGCGCCGCTGCGGCGGAACAGCTGCACCGTCACCGAGCCGCGTGGCTGGCCGTTCTTGGTGGCCACCTTCACCTTGTCCACCGTGTACCGCAGCACCGCCTCGGCGCCGGTGGCGTACCGCACGAACTCGTCCCGGGTCCACCGGTCCCGGGTGCCCGGGCACAACCCGTCGTACGCGTGTCCCGCGTTGCCCGCCGACACGTCGCGCAGGAAGCCGTCCGCCGCCTCCCGTACCGGCCCGCTGGTGCCGCGCAACGCCTGGAAGTTCCACGCTCCCAGGCCGGCGGCGCCCACGCAGCACACCACGAGCACCACCGCCACCGACAGCAGCACGATCCGCCGTACCGGCGGGCGGCGGGCCGGGCGACCACCGACCTCGTAGGACACGTCCATCAACGGTAGAGATCGCCGGCCCGGCCCGCAGGCAAAGCCGGGTTGATAGATTCGACCGATCATCGCGCTGACCATCGACCCGGACTCCCCGGTGCCCCCGTACGAGCAGGTCCGGGACGGCATCGCGGCGCTCGCCGCCGACGGCGACCTGCCGGCCGGCAGCCGGCTGCCCCCGGTGCGGGAGCTCGCCGGCGGGCTCGGCCTCGCGGTCAACACGGTCGCCAAGGCCTACCGCGAGTTGGAACGGACCGGGCTGGTGGAGACCCGGGGACGGCACGGCACCTTCGTCACGGCCCGCGCGGCCGGCGTGCCCGAAGAGGCCCGCCGGCTGGCCGCCGACTACGCAGCACGCAGCCGTGAGCTAGGCGTACGGCCCGAGGACGCCCTCGCGTTGGCGCGGGCCGCCCTCGGTCTCGACCACCCCCCGTCCTGACCGCGGTACCGGCCCGCCGGCGCCTAGCCGGTCCGCCGCCGCCCGCCCGGTCCGCCGCCGCCCGCTGCGCCGGTGTCCGCCCGGCCCTCCGCCACCCGGCCCGCGCGCCGGCCGAGCCGCACTCACCTCCCCCATTTGTCAAGCGCTGCCGACGCTCAGCTGGCCCCTCCGCGCGCCGGCCGGCATGGACTACGGTCGGCCCATCCACCCGTGACCGCAGGAGCCGACATGCCCCGCTTCGTGCAGCCCGCACCCGTGCCCGCCGATCCGTACGCCGACGATCGTCTGCTCACCGGCTGGTTGGAGCGCCACCTCGGCGCCACCGGGCTGGACGAGGCCAAGGGCCGGCTGGTGGCGCTGGCCGCCGACGTGGCCGGGCCGCTGCGGGCCGCGCACGCCGACGCCGAGGCCAACCCGCCGGCCCTCGTCCGGTACGACCCGTGGGGCGCCCGGATCGACCGGATCGACACCCCGGCCGGCTGGCGGGCCCAGCGGGACGCCGCGGCCCGGCACGCCGTGGTGGCCCTGCCCTACCTGCCCGAGGCCCGCGGCACGTGGGGGGCGGCCGCGCGGGTCGTTCAGCACGCCCTGCTGCACCTGTTCGGCCCGGAGTCGGCCACCTTCTCCTGCCCGGTGGCGATGTCCGACGGCGCCGCGGCGCTGCTCAGCCTGCCCGACGTGGCGTCCGAGGTGCGCGACGCGTGGCTGCCCCGGCTGATCTCCACCGACCCGGCCCGGGCGATCACCAGCGGGCAGTGGATGACCGAGTCGCAGGGCGGCTCCGATCTGGCCCGCTCGGACACGACGGCCCGGCCGGCCGGGGACGGCTCCTGGCGGCTCACCGGCGAAAAGTGGTTCTGCTCGGCCGCCGACGCGGCGATGGCCGTGGCGCTGGCCCGCCCCGACGGCGCCGGGGACGGCAGCCGGGTCCTCGCGCCGTTCCTGGTGCCCCGCTACGCCGCCGACTCGCCGCTCGCGGCGGCCGGCCAGGATCCGGCCGACCCGGCCCCCGGGGTGCGGATCCACCGGCTCAAGGACAAGCTCGGCACCCGCGCCCTGCCCACCGCCGAGATCGGCCTGGCCGACGCGTACGCGCTGCCGCTGGGTGAGCCGAGCCAGCCGGGCCTGGTCCGGGCCATGACCCTGGTGGTGGTGACCCGGCTGCACAACGCCGCGGCCGCGGCCGGCGGCATGCGCCGGGGCCTGGACCTGGCCGTCGCGTACGCCCGCGGTCGCCGCGTGGCCGGCGGCCCGCTGGCCGACTCGCCGTTGCACACGGCCACCCTGGCCACCCTGGCGGTCGACGCGGCCGGCGCGTTCGTGCTGGCCGGACACGCCTTCGGGCTGCTCGGTCGGGTCGAGGTCGGGTCCGACCCGGCCGCGGCCACCGAGCTGCGGATCGTGGCGCCGCTGGCCAAGCTGGCCACCGGCCGGCTGGCCGTCGCCTCGGCCAGCGAGTACGTGGAGGCCTTCGGCGGCGCCGGGTACGTGGAGGACACCGGGGTGCCCCGGCTGCTGCGCGATGCCCAGGTGCTGCCGATCTGGGAGGGCACCACCAACGTGCTGGCGCTGGACGTGCTGCGCGCCGTCGTCCGGGAGGACGCCGCGGCGCCGCTGCTGAGCCGGATCGACGCGGCCGTGGAGGCGGCCCGGGCGCTGCACCCGGCCCTGGCCGACACCCTCGCGGGCGTCGCCGGCGAGCTGCGCGGCACCCTAGCCGAGGTGGCGGCCGAGCCCGCCTCGCCGGCCGTGCTGGCCGGGGCGCGCGGCCTCGCGCTGCGCCTGGCGTACGCGCTCACCGCGGCGCTGCTGGTCGAGCAGGCGGCCTGGGGCGACGAGCTGGCCGAGGCGGCGGCCCGGCTGTGGGCCCGCCGGTGGCTGCGCGGCGAGGACGTCGCGGTGGACGCGCACCGGCATGCCGAGGTGCTGCTGTGACAGCGGAGGCCGGCGGTCGCCCGGCCACCGTGGCGGCCGGGTCCGCCGGCAGGGCGCGGGCGCGGTCAGCGGTCAGCGGGCGCGGCCGGCGGTCAGCGGGCGCGGCCGGCGGTCAGCGGTCAGCGGGCGCGGCCAGCGGTCAGCCGGCGCGGCCGGCGGCCAGCGGTCAGTTGTCCGGCAGCCGCCGCCGTTGCGGATACACCGTCTCGCCGCGGGCCAGCATCGCGACGAAGTCGGCGATCCGCCGCGCCCGGGTCTCCGGCCGCTTCACCGCCTCGACCCGGTGCAGGATGGCGTACCGGTTCTGGGCGGTGAGGATCTCGAACATGGCCGCCGCCCGCGGCTGACCGGCCAGCGCGGCGGTCAGATCGTCCGGCACCCGGGCCGTGGCCGGGCCGGCGTACGCGGCGTCCCACCGGCCGTCGGCCTTCGCCCGCTCGATCTCGGCGAGCCCGGCCGGACACATCCGGCCCGCCTCGATGAGTCCGGTGGCCAGGGCGACGTTCCGGGCCGACCACCGGCTGCGGGGCCGGCGCGGGGTCCAGCGCTGCCGGAAGGTGCCGGCGTCGCGGCGCTGCACCTGCCCGTCGATCCAGCCCTGGCACAGCGCCTCCGGCAGCGCCTCGTCGTAGCTGAGGCTGGTCGGCTCGACGGTGCCCTTGCGGGCCAGCACCAGCCACACGCCGGGAGAGTCGCCGTGGTGCCCCGCCAGCCAGGCCCGCCAGCCGGCGACGTCCGGGACCACCAGCTCGGCCAGGTCGGCGCCGGTGGGGGTGCTGCTCATCGTTCCTCCCTCGGGTCCGGTCGGTCGCCGGGTACCGGCGAGCGGCGGGACCGGGCCGCCCAGATCGCGTACGCCGGATCCCGGTCCAGATTGTGCCGGTCCCGGTCGTACCGCCGGGTGGTGCGCGGGTCGGCGTGCCCCATGGCATCCTGCACGTCCTCCAGGGCCACCCCCTCGGCGCGGGCCGCCGTGGCGAACGCGTGTCGCAGCGAGTGCGGGGACAGCGACGCCCAGGCCGGGATGCCGGCATCCCGGGCCAGCCGGCGGACCAGCCGGAACACCGCGTGCCGATCGAGCCGGGCGCCGCTGGCGGTGACCAGCAGCGGCCCGGTCAACCGGCCCGCCGGCACCCCCACGGCCGCGGCTCGGGCCGCCAGGTAGGCGTCCACGGCCTCGACGGCGGCCGGGGTGAGGGCCCGCCGGCGCGGCCGGCCACCCTTGCCGACGAACCGAACGCTGCGGTGCCCCCGCTCCCGACCCAGGTCCTCCACGTCCAGCGAGACCAGTTCCCCGACCCGTAGCCCCAGGTCGGCCAGCAGCGTCACGGCCACCCGGTTGCGGGCGGCGGTGTCCCCGGTGGCCGAGGCCGCGGCCGCCAGCAGCGCGTCCACCTCCGCCGGGGTGAGCCCCACCGTGGCCGAGTGGTCCCGGTCGACCCGCGGCCGGTCGGCGCCGGCCACCGGGTTGGCCGGCACCGCGCCGAGCTTGACCAGGAAGCCGTACCAGCTGGACAGCGCGGACAGCTTCCGGGCCACGCTCGCCGCGGAGAGGGGCTGCGCCCCGGAACCTCCGCGGGACCGGTGCTCGCCGCTGGCGAACCCCGGCTCCGGCTGCGCTGCGGCTGTTCTGGCGGGCCCGTGCTCGCCGCCGGCGAACCCCGGCTCCGGCTGCGCTGCGGAGGAGGGGCGCTCGAGGTCGCGGGCGTACGCGTTGACGTCCAGGAAGGTGGCCCGCAGCGGGTCCATGTCCCGGCGGGCGCACCAGCTCAGCCAGCCGGCCACGTCGCCCCGGTACGCGGTGCGGGTGTGTTCGGACAGCCGACGGTTGCGCAGCCACGCGTCGGTGAAGTCCAGGGCCGGGCCGTACCGGTCGAGTGGGGCCGCGGTCGGCGCGGAGACGAGGGAGCCGGACATGTGAGAGAGATTTCCAGGCCGGCCCGCCGGAGCGCAATCGACGCGCCCGGCGGTCGCGGTCCGGCTTCGGGCTGGACCTTTCCCCTGGGTCAGGGCCGAGCATCCTCGGGTGCCGGCGCCGGTGCCGCGAGCGCCGGCGGGAGGAGGGGTACGGTGCGAATCGGCTCGATCGGGGCGTACATGATGGACCGGCGACCGCTCGCGGTGCCGGCGTTCCGGCGGATGTGGCTGGCCTCGGCGGTGGCCGCGGTCGGCGGCTCGTTCTCGACCGTCGCCGTGCCCACCCAGCTGTATGCCCGGACCGGATCGTCCGCGGCCGTGGCCGTGGCGGCCGTCGTGGCGTTCGGCGCCCTCGCGGTGTCGTCGCTGTGGTCCGGGGCGTTGGCCGACCGGGCCGACCGGCGGCGGGTGCTGCTGGCCGCGCACGCCGGCCTGGGCGCGACCTACCTGGGGCTGTGGGCGCAGTCGGCGCTCGGCGTCCGGTCCGTCGCGGCGCTGCTGGTCCCGGTCGCGGTCCAGGGGTTCGCGCTGGGCGGGGTCCTGGCCACGACCGGCGCGGTGCTGCCCCGGTTGGTCCCCGCCCACCTGCTGCCGGCTGCGAACAGCCTCAACTCACTGGTCCGGTACGGCGGCTCGGTCCTCGGGCCGCTGCTGGCCGGCGCCCTCATCCCGCTGGTCGGACTCCGCACGCTGTACCTGTTCGACGCGGTGGCCCTGCTGGCGGTGCTGACCGCCGTGTGGCGGCTGCCGGCCCTGCCCCCGGGGCCGGCACCGGCTGGCGGCGCGCCGCCGGCGCGGCCGGGCACGGTCAGGCAGGTGTTCGCCGGCTTCCGCTACCTGGCCGCCAACCGGCTGCTGCTGGCGGTGCTGGGTGTGGACCTGGCCGCGATGGTGTTCGGGATGCCGTCGGCGCTGTTTCCCGAACTGGCGGCCCGGACCTACGGCGGGCCGCCCGGCGGCGGGATGGTGCTGGGGCTGCTCTACGCCGCGTACCCGGCCGGGGTGGTCGCGGCCGGCCTGTTCTCCGGCACATTCACCCGGTCGCGGCGGCAGGGCGCGCTGCTCATTGGCTCCGCCGCGGCATGGGGCGGGACGCTGCTGCTGCTCGGGCTGCTGCCGTGGCTGCTGACCGGGCTGGTGGCGCTGCTGCTGGGCGGCGCGGTCAATGCGGTGCTGAGCGCGGCCCGCAACGCGATCACGCAGGAGCACACCGACGACGCGCTCCGGGGCCGGATCCAGGGCTCGCTCACGGTGGTGCTGATGGGCGGGCCGCAGCTGGCCAACGTGCTGCACGGAGTCGCGGCGGCCCGGTGGAACGCGCCCGGCGCGGTCGCGGCCGGCGGTGTGCTCACGGTGGCGGCGGTGGCGCTGATCGGGTGGCGGGTGCCGGCCCTGCGGCGGTACGGCATGCCGAAGGCGGGTCCGGCGCGCTCCGCCCACGGCCCGACGACCGCGGCCGCCTCCGCCCACCGGCCGAGGACGGCGGCCCCCTCCGGCCACGGGCCGACAGCTGCGGGGCACCGCACCGGCGGAACCGCGGCGAACGTGGACGGATGACGCGACGGCGGCGGCCCCGCACCGGGACCGCCGCCGTCGGAACGGTTCAGGCGTTGATCTGCTGCCGGCCGTTTCCCGTCGCGGTGACCGAGATCTTGCGCGGCTTGGCCCGCTCGGCGACCGGGATGCGCAGGGTCAGCACCCCGTTCTCGTAGCCGGCCTCCAGCTTGTCGGTGTCCAGGGTGTCGCCCAGGAACAGCTGCCGGGTGAACACGCCCATCGGCCGCTCGGCCGCCACCAGTTCCACGTTCTCGCCGGTGGGCCGGCGCCGCTCGGCACGCACGGTGAGCACGTTGCGCTCGACCGTGCAGTCGATACTGTCCGGGTCGACGCCCGGCAGGTCGAACGCCGCGTAGAAGTACTCGCCGTCCCGGTAGGCGTCCAGGTGCATCACCGCCGGTCGAGCGGTGGTGCCGAAGAACTGCTCCGCGAGCCGGTCCATCTCGCGGAAGGGGTCGGTACGCATCAACATCGTTGCGCCTCCTCGAATCTCCCACGTCTTCCGAAGCTTCAAGTTGAGTGCCCGTGACTCAACTTCCTCTTCTTATTTACCTCGCTCGCGGGAGGCCGTCAACTCCCGTCCGGCAGCGTCATCAAGTGGCGTCTGTCACTTCTACCCGGTCCTCCTCCGTCGCCGGAGGCGGCGCCGCGGGACCGGTCTGCTCAAGAACGACCGCGGAACGGGACGCGCATGGTCAACGCCGCGCCGGGTACCGGACGGGGCATGACGATCGGGCCATCTCACGATCGCCGGCTTCGCCCGGCCACCGCCGCTGCGGCCACGCTGCTCGCCGGCGCCTTCTATGGCTGGGCCCGGCTGCGCCACGGCAAGCCCATCCACACCCGCGGCAGCGTCCACACGGCCCGGCTGATCCGGCACGGCCTCACCGCCGCCGAGCTGCCGGCCTGGTTCACCCGCCCCGGCGAGGTGTACGGGGTGGCCCGGCTGTCCCGCGGGCTGAGCGTGCCGCGCCCGCTGCCGGACGTGCTCGGCCTCGCGCTGCGGTTCCCCGGTCCGGCCGGTTCGCCCAGCGACCTGCTGCTGTCCACCACCGGCCTCGCCCCCTTCGCCCGGCACCTGATGCTGCCGCGCCGAGATCCCGCCCGCGTCCCGTACACCACCCTGACGCCGTACCGGTCCGAACACGGTTCGGTGCTCTTCGCCGCCCTGCCGGCGCCGGCGGCCCACCGGGCCGGCGCGGGCGGTCCGCTGCTGCGCTTCACCCTCGCCTCTGCCACCCCGATGTCGGCGTGGCAGCCGTTCGGGTCCGTCGAGCTGACCCCGCCGCCCGCCGGGCTGGTCGACCCGCCGGTGGCGTTCGACCCGGTGCTGCATCCGCTGCCCGGCCTGTGGCTGCCGCAGCCGGTGGCCCGGATCCGCGCGGCCAGCTACCGGGCGGCCCGCCGGGGCCGCGCCGGGCGGCTCGACGAACTCGAGGCCGTCCCGGCCGGCTCGCCCGACGAGGCCTGAATCACGGACCGTACGGCGGCGGGCGGCGCGGGTGCCATGATGGTCCCCGCCCGCTGCACCGCCTGCGAGACGGAGATCGCCCTGCCCACGCCCATCCAGCTGCGGACCGGCGCCGACCGGTTCCGCGCCGACTGCGCCAGCTGCTTCGGGCTCTGCTGCGTGGCGCCGGCGTTCGCCGCCTCCGCCGACTTCGCCATCGACAAGCCCGCCGGGCGCGCCTGCCCCAACCTGGGCGCCGACTTCCGCTGCGGCATCCACACGGAGCTGCGGCAGCGGGGCTTCCCCGGCTGCGCGGTGTTCGACTGCTTCGGCGCCGGTCAGCGGACCTCGCAGGTCACCTTCGCCGGCCGAGACTGGCGGACCGCCGACACCGCCGACACCGCCGACACCGCCGACACCGCCGACACCGCCGGCAGCGAGCGCACCGCGGACAGCGGCGGCACCGGTGAGGGCGGCTGCACCGCCGGGCAGATGTTCGCGGTCTTCGCGGTGCAGCGGCCGCTGCACGAGCTGCTCGCGTACCTGACCGAGGCCCGCACCTTCCCGGCGGCCCGGCCGCTGCACCGGCAGCTCGACGCGGCGCTGGCCGAGCTGCACCGGCTGGTCGACGGAACTCCGGAGGCGATCCTCGCGGCCGACGTCGCCGGCTGGCGGGCCCGGGTGAACCCGCTGCTGTCCCGGGCCAGCGAACTGGCCCGCGCCACGAAGGGGCGGCGGCCGGCGAACCGCCGGGGCGCCGACCTGGCCGGAGCGGACCTGCGCGGGGCCGACCTGCGCAACGCCAACCTGCGCGGGACGTACCTGATCGGGGCCGACCTGCGCGGCGCCGACCTGCGGCGCGCGGACCTCACCGGCGCGGACACCCGCGGCGCCCGGCTGGCCGGCGCCGACCTGCGGGACGCGCTGTTCCTCACCCAGTCCCAGCTCGACGCGGCCACCGGCGACGGGGCGACGCGGCTACCCCGGTCACTCCACCGCCCCCCGCACTGGCCATCCACTGATCAGTTGTAGGTCACCAGGGCAGCGGGGCGGCCTCGGCGACCTCCAGCCACCGGTCCACCTCGGCCGGCCCGTGGTGCCGGATCGACCAGTCGACCTGGCGCAGCGCCATGTGCGCCCAGTAAGCCCGCAGCCGATCCGGTGGCACGGCGGCCCGCAGCCGCTCCGCCAGCTCACTCCCGAGCGTCGGGGCCCGCAGCGCCAGATCGAAGCGCAGGGTCACCAGATCCAGCCAGCCATCGCCGCGCGCGGCGCCATCCCAGTCGACCACCCCGGTGATCCGGCCGGCATCCACCAGCACATTGCCGGGGTGGAAGTCGGCGTGCACGAGATCCGGTCCGTCCGCCGCGTCCCGCTCGGCCCCCACCGCGCGGACCCGCTCCAGCAGCCGGGCGGTGCGTCGGTCGTACCCGGCCAGCGACTCGTGCACGCAGAAGCCCGGACCGCTGGACCGCAGGTGCAGCGGCAGGGGCGGCAGGTCGTCCCGGTCCGCCAGCAGCCCGCGCAGCCGGGAGTTGATCGCGAGCAGGCCGTCGAACAGTGAGCGGTCCACCGTGGCCGGTGCGGCGCCGGGCAGCAGCCGCTGCACCACCGCCCACCCCCCGCCGTCCAGCGGCGCCACCAGGTCGTACCCGGGCACCGGCACGCCGGCGTCGCCGGCCAGCCGGACCAGCCCGGCCACGTCCTGGCGGTCCCGGCCCAGCACGCCCCGCCGCCCGTCCGGCCAGCGGACGTACGCCGCACCCACCTCGCCGCCCGAACACGGCCCGAGGTAGTCAAGGCGTACGCCGGTGTGGCCGGCGACGGCGGCCAGCATCCGTTCGGCCGCCAACCGCGGCGCCCGCCCGGCTCCGGTGGACAGCGCGCCGGTCACGCTGTCGTCCCGCCCCACCGGGACCAGGCGTCGTCGGTGACCGCGTCCACCGCGTCGGCCGCCGCGGCCAGGTCGGCCACCGTGAACGCCTCCGCCGCGCCGGTCCGCCAGCGCGCCGCCCGGCCGGCCAGCTCGGTCCAGCGCGGGAACTCGGCGGCCAGGTACGCGGCTGCTTCCGACTTGGTGGTGATGTCGCCGGTGGCGAGGGTGTAGTGCAGCCGGGGTGGCCCGAGGATCGTCCACGCCACACCGGCGGCGTCCACCGGATCGCCGGGCGGCTGATCCGTCGCGTACGCCCGGATCTGGCCGGCCAGCGGCTGCCAGTAGTCGCGCAGGTTGTCCAGGTTGTACTGGCGCACCGCGGCCTCGTCCGGCTCCGGGCCGGTCACCGCGGGCCCCCGGACCGGAATGCCGTAGCGGCGCAGCAGCAGCCAGATCACCGGGGTCAGCTCGCCGCACGGCCGGTCGGTGTGCAGCTCGCCGTCCACCAGGAACGGCGCCACCTCGCGGTTCATCGGCCGCGCGGCGAAGGCCGTCTCGGCCAGGTAGACCCCGTCCAGATGCGGCCGGCCGGACAGCTTGCCGTGCACCTCGGCGAGCGCGGTCAGCTCCGCGGCGCCGGCCGGCCGGCCGGTCACGATGATCGTGTCCACATCGCTGTGCGGCGGTTGCCAGGCGCCCAGCGCCACCGAGCCCACCAGGTAGAGCCGCCGAACGAAGCCGGGCAGCGCCGCGTCCACCGAGGCCAGGTAGCGGTCCACCAGTTCGGCGACCGGACCGGGCGCCTCCCGGTTCACCCGTCCCTCCACGCGTGGATGCCCAGCCCGTCGTACCGGATTCTCGTGGTCGTGCCCGCCATGCGGCCTCCCCCCGCTGCCGTCGTACCAGCGAACCTAACCGATCGGTACGACGGCGCTCGACCCCGGCGCGGGCGGCGGGTCTCCCACCGGGAGCACGGGGGTATCTATGCTGGCGCGGTGCCGACCGACCGGGAGCTGACCGACGGAACCGTCGGTCCGTACGCCGCGGGGCTGCGGTTGGGTTCGTGGACCGAGGCCGACCTGCCGGCCCTGGTCGAGGCGTACCGGGATCCGGTGTTGCGCCGGTTCAGCAGCGCGCGGGTGCGGTCGGCCGCGGACGCGCGGCGCTGGCTGGCCCGGCAGCGGGAGGGCTGGGCGGACGGCACCCGGCTCGGCTTCGCCGTCCGGGAGGAGCTGCCCGACGGCGGCCCCGGGCGGGTGCTGGGGCACGTGGTGCTGCGCCGGGTCACGCCCGAGGCCGACATCGGCGAGGTGGGCTACTGGACCGCCGGCTGGGCGCGCGGCCGCGGGGTGGCGTCGCGCGCGCTGGACGGGCTGTCCCGGTGGGGATTCGACGCGCTGGGACTGCGCCGGCTCGACCTCATCCACCAGGTGGACAACCCGGCGTCCTGCCGGGTGGCCGGCAAGGCCGGGTACGACCTGGTCCGGGTCCTGCCGCCCGAACCGCCGTACCCGCTGGACGGTCACCTGCACAGCCGCCCGGCCTGACCCCGCAGCGCTCCCGACATCCGCGCCGGGAGCACGGCGCCCGCGCCGCGCCCCCGGCGCCGTTGCCGAGGGGCGCCGCGACCGCGTCAGTGCTGCCCGCTGACGCAGGCCTCCCGGTCCACCGCCGTCGCGGGCGGCGGCACGTCGGGGCCCGCGGGCAGGTCGGTGCGCCGGTCCGGGCGGCGCAGCAGCACCGCGGCCACCCCGAACGCGACCGCCAACAGGCCGGCGCCGACCAGGAACGCCCGCCGGTAGCCGCCGGTCAGCGCCGCCGCCGGGTCGAGGCCGGCGGCCAGCAACCGGCCGGTACGACCGCCGGCCAGGGTGGCGAGCACGGCCACCCCGACGGCCATCCCGAGCTGCTGGGTGGTGTTGAACAGCCCCGAGGCCAGGCCGGCGTCCCGCTCCGACGCGCCGGACATGCCGAGCGCGGTCAGGGCCGGCAGGGCCAGCCCGAAACCGGCGGCCAGCAGCATCACCGGCAGCAGGTCGGTCAGGTAGTGCGCGTGCACCGGCAGCCGGGCCAGCAGCAGCTGCATGCCGACAAGCAGGGCCAGCCCGGTCAGCAGCACGGCCCGCTCGCCGTACCGGGCGTTGAGCCGGGCGGACGCGCCGAGCGTGATCGCGCCGATCACCAGGGCCGCGGGCAGCATGGCCAGGCCGGTGGCCGTGGCGCCGTAGCCGAGCACCCGCTGCAGGTAGAGCGCCACCAGCACCTGGAAGGAGAACGCCGCGGCCACCATGAGCGCCTGCACGAGGTTCGCGCCGGACACCGCCCGGGAGCGGAACAGCCGCAGCGGCATGAGCGGCTGCCGCGCGGTGGCCTGCCGGGCGAGGAACGCGGCGAGCAGCAGCACGGCGAGCGTACCCAGGGCCAGTGTGGACGGCGCGGCCCAGCCGGTGCGCTCCACCCTGACCACCGCGGCGATCCCGGTGGTCAGGCCGGCGGCGACCAGCAGCGCCCCCACCAGGTCGGCGCCGGCCCGCAGGCCCAGGCCGCGGTCACCCGGCAGCACCGGTACGGCGAGGGCGGCGGCCGCCGCCCCGATGGGCAGGTTGATCACGAAGATCCAGTGCCAGCTCAGGGCGTCCGTGAGCAGCCCGCCGAGCACCTGGCCGAGGGAGGCGCCGGCGGCGCCGGTGAAGCTGAACACGGCGATCGCGGTGGCCCGCTCCCGCGCCCGCGGGAAGAGGGTGACCAGGATGCCGAGGCTGACGGAGGCGGCCAGGGCGCTGCCGACGCCCTGCAGGTACCGGGCCGTGATCAGCATGGCCGGCCCGGTGGCCAGCCCGGCCAGCAGCGAGGCCGCGGTGAACACGGCGGTGCCGGCCACGAACATCCGCTTGCGCCCCACCAGGTCGCCGAGCCGGCCGGCCAGCAGCAGCAGGCTGCCGAAGGCGATCAGGTACGCGTTGACCACCCAGCTCAGGCCGCCGGTGCTGAAGCCGAGGTCGTCCTGGATGGCGGGCAGGGCCACCGTGACGATGCTGCCGTCGAGGATGGTCATCAGCACCGACGTGGTGAGGATGCCGAGGGCGAACCAGCGGGACCGCGCGGCCGGCTCTGCTGCGATGGACATGGGCGTCCTTCCGTCGATCATTGTTCCGACGGTTAGGACGCTAGCAGATGGTCCCGTTGCGGACTATCTGCTTCGGGATTTCTGATGTGGCGCGGTGCTCACCCCTGCCGCTGCCGTGCCCGCCGGGCCGCGCCCGGCGCGGGCGGGCTCTCGGCCAGCAACCCGCCGATCAGCCGGTCCATCGCCCGCAAAAAGACCTCCCGCTCGTCCGGCGCCAGCGCGTCCAGGGCCTCCCGGTGCACCCGGTCCACGATCTCCCGGCTGCGCGCGGCGACCCGCGCGCCCTCCTCGGTGACCGCCACGATGCGGGCCCGCCGGTCCCGGCTCGACGGTCGGCGCTCGGCAAGGCCGGCCTTTTCCAGGGCGTCCATGGTGACCACCATGGTGGTCTTGTCCATGTCCCCGAGCTCGGCCAGCTGGATCTGGGTCCGCTCCTGCCCCAGGGCGTGTGCCAGCACGCAGTGCATCCGGGCGGTGAGCCCGATCTCGGCGAGCGCGGTCGCCATCCGGGTCCGCAACAGGTGACCGGAGCGGTCCAGCAGGAACGACAGGTCCGGTTGCGAGCGCTCGGGAGCCATGGCGGTCATGCCACCAGCCTAGCAACCCGATCCGTACCGGATTATCTCCTAGCGGACAAAGGAGGCGCTGTCGGCCGCGGGCACGCGGCGGGACAACAGCCAGCCGATCAGCGCGGCGGCAAGGCCGGCCAGCCCGGCGGCCGCGAAGCCACCCGCCGGCGCGGCGGCGTCGATCACCACCCCGACGATCGGGGCGCCGAGGGCGAAGCCGGCGCTGTGCGCGGCGGACTGCAGCCCGGTGGCCGCACCCCGGGCCCCCGCCGGCGCGAGCCAACTCACCGTATGGGCCATGGCGGCAAGGGTTGGACCAGTGAGCAGCCCGGCGCCCACGACGGCCACCCCCAACCAGGGCCAGTCGTGGGCGAGCCCGACGGGAACGGTGGCGAGCCCGAGCAGGCCGAGGAGCAGCCAGCCCGGCAGCGGCCGGGACTGCGCGCCGTAGCTCAGCCCGCCAGCGACCGACGCCAGGCCGAACACGGCCACCACCACGGCGGCCCAGGACAGCTGATGCGCCTCCCGCAGGGAGGCGATGATGGCGAGGTCGACGCCCCCGAGCAGCGTCGTGGTACCGAAGATCATCGTCAGGACGGCGACCATGGGGGCGCCCAGCCACTCGCGGCGCGGCGGTCGTCCGGCGGCGCCGGCGCCCTCCTCGGCCGCGGCCCGCAGCGGCGGGTTGAGCGCGGCCAGCGCCAGGCCGCCGGCCGCGATCAGGGCCCCCACCCCCCACGCCACCACGCCGGGGGCAACCGTCGCCGCGCCCAGGATCACCACCGAGGGGCCGATCAGGTATGCCACCTCGCCCTGCACCGACTCCAGCGCGAACGCGGCCTGCCGCTGTCCCGGAGTCGTCACGGCGGCGATCGCCTGCCGGGTCACCAGCTGGACCGGCACCATCGACAGGCCGCCCAGGAAGGCGGCGCACAGCAGGACGCCGTAGGGCATGCCCGGCACGCCGAACCAGAACAGAGCCTGGACCGCGACCGTCGCCACCAGCACGCCGCGCGGGCCGCGCCGGTCCGTGACGGCGCCGAGCAGCGGGCCGCCCAGCGCCCAAGCCGACGGTCAGCGCCGCCGCGACCCCGCCCGCCGCGGCGTAGCTCAAATGCAGGCCGAGTACGACGTACATGGTCAGCGCGGTCACGTCCGCCGTGATCGCGATGCGGGTCAGCAGCGAGATCCACAACAGCGGCGCCATCCCTGGCACGGCAAGGACCTGCCGGTATCCGGTCACCCGGGGAACGCTAGGCGGCCCCGGAGGTCAAAGGAAGAGGCTCAACAGTCGGCCCGGGCATAATGAATCGTTATGGCTACGGATCTCGAGACGGGGCTGCTTCGGGCGTTCGTGGCCGCGGTGCGCTCCGGCAGCATCACCCGCGCGGCGACCGCGCTCGGGCTGACCCAGCCGGCCATCAGCCAGCAGTTGCGCAAGCTCGAACGCACCGTCGGCCATCCGCTGCTGCACCGATCCCCGGCCGGGGTGTCCCCGACCCGCGCCGGTGAGGAACTCCTGCCGTACGCCGAACGCATCCTGTCGCTGTCCGCGCAGGCACTCGCGGGGACGGGTCGCACGCTCAGCGGCCGCTGCGGGGTCGGGCTGCTCGAAGACCTCGCCGACCAGTTGCCGCAGGCCCTCGCCGACCTCGCCAGGCTGCACCCCGGCGCCACGCTGGAGGTGCTCACCTTCGCCACGGCCGCGATGCGGGAGGCGTACGACGCGGGCCGGGTCCAACTCGTGCTCGACGAGGCGGCACGCGTTCCCGGGCCACCGCGCTGGACCGTACGACGCCCGCTGGTCTGGGCGGTCGGCCCCGGGGTGGACCCGGTCGCCGATCCGCTGCCCGTGGTGCTGTTCTCGAACCCGTGCTTCTGGCGTACCTCGGTGCTGGAGACGCTCGAACGCGCCGGTCGGCGCTGGCGGGTGGCATTCGAGAGCAACAGCCTGGTCGGCGTGCTCGCGGCGGTACGCGCCGGGCTCGGCGTGGCGGCGTTGCTGCCGGCCAACCTCGAACCCGACATGGTCTGCCAAAATCCCACCGCCCTGCCGACGCTGCCGGACGTCGAACTCGGCCTCGCCCGCCACCCGGGGACCGACGGCGAGCCCTTGGTCGACGCCGTGGAGACCGCACTGCGCCGCACGTTCTGAATGCCGGGCCCCGCCGGCGCTGGCGTCGGGGCGCCGTCGGCGTCCGGGACGTCAGCGAGGGCGCGGCCCGCCCCGGCGGGCCCGCGGCGCGCCCCGGCGGGCCCGCGGCGCCGCCGATCGGATCACCGTCCCGGCGGCGGCATTCCGGGCCAACCGGAGAACTGTCGCCGCAGGCGTGCCACCGCGGCGGCGTCGAGTCCGTAGCCGGCAAGCTCCCGGTCGGGAATCCGGTCGAGACGGGCGGGGATTCGAACGACGTCCTCGTCTTCGATGTCCGGGTCCATCGTTCTGGCCAGCTTGAGCAGTTGGCGGGCGTCCGCAGACTCCAGGAAGGCCGCCACATCGATGAAGTCCCTCGGCTCGGCGCGCGCCACCAGCGCCGCCACCTTCCAGGCCCGGAGATCGTCCAGGTGCATCACGGGACCGACGTCAAGCATGACGGGACCCCTGCGCCGGTGCAGATATCCGAGGCTCAATCGCACGCCGTCCGGGTCCGCGTCGCCGCGGGCGGCCACCAGCTCGATGATCTGTTCGTCCAGGCCGGCGATCAGCTCGCCGACCGAGCTCTCGGCCTCCTGGGTCCGTACCCGGATCCCCGCCGACTCCAGTGCCGTCCGGACCCGGGCGGCGGCCGCGGGCACGCCAGCGCCCTCCGGCCGGTCGCTGAACAGATCGATATCCTCGGTCGGCCTGCTGACCACACCGTGCGCCAGCAGCGCGAGGCCGCCACCCAGCACGAAACCGTACTCCTGGGCAGCGGCGAGGGCGATCCGGGCAACGTGCGCCTGGAACGGGTCGATCTCGTGCGGCATCAGGCGGCCGAACGCAGCCCGGCCAGCTCCCCATGGTGGTCTTCCCAGGCGGTGCGCACCCCGCGAGGCAGATAGAGCTCGGGCCACACCCGGCGCAGAAGATCGCCGTTGAGCAGAGACCGCAGCTCGGTCGACCGGACGGCCTCGCGGAGGACGATCTCGTAGACGCGACACCGCTGGTAGGGGTCGTCAAGGTCGAAACGGCGAAGCTCCGCCGACTGCCACACCATCCGGTGCGGAAGCTCGATCGACCCGCTGACCGGCCCGCGCAACTCGGCAAGGGTGCGGGCGACCAGAGCCACCCGTCCCGGCCGGCTCTGCCATCGGCGCATGAGCTGGGCCGCAGCCTCGTCCACCCGTCGAGGATATACCGCGCGGCGTCCGGGGCGGCTGCGGCGCGCGACGGGTGGACGGCGGCCGGTAGCGTCGGCGGGGTGGCTCTCCTGGACATGGTGGCGGCCGAACGCCGGCGGTTCGCCGACCTGATCGAATCCCTCACGCCGGAACAGTTGGCCAGCCCGAGCCTGTGCGGCGCGTGGACGGTCCACGAGGTGTCCGCCCACGTGGTCGCGCCGTTCGCCGGGCGACCCAGCTGGTTCCTGCCGCTGATCCTGCGCAGCCGGCTCAGCCTGCACCGGGCCAATGCCGAGCTGGCCCGGCGGATCGCCCAACGCCCGGCCGCGGACCTCGCCGCCGAGCTGCGGCGCAACGAGCGGAACCCGTTCTCGCCGCCCGTGGTCGGGCTGTTCGGCCAGCTCACCGACCTGCAGGTGCACCGCCAGGACATCCGCCGGCCGCTCGGCCTGCCGCCCGACCTCGATCCGGAGCGTGTCCGGACCGCCCTCGACTTCGTGGTGGGCCGCCGGTCGCTGGGCTTCGGCTCGCGCCGGCTCCGCGCCGGGTTGCGGTTCGTGGCCACCGACCTGGACTGGGCCGCCGGCGACGGCCCGGAGGTACGCGGCAGCGCCGAGGCGCTGCTGATGGCCCTCACCGGCCGGCGGGTCGCGCTTCCCGAGCTGACCGGCGAGGGCGCCGAGCTGCTGCGCGACCGCTCGGTCCGGGTCCGCACCTGACTGGTCGGTGCGGCTCGCTTCGGTCCGCATCCACCGTCGAGAAGCTGTGCTGCCGCTGGCCCCTCCCACTGTTCGCTCGGGGCCCTAGGGTCGGGACATGCTCAGCGATGTCAGAGGCCTGTCCCGCCATTTCACCGTGAGCACCCTTCGGCAATATCTGCTCGATCGGTCGGATCGTCGAGACGATGGCTGCCTCATCGTCCGGGGTTACGGCTCGCGTCGCGGCGTCTACCAGAAGGTCGCCGGACGCGCCTGGGCACACATCGCCGCGTACGCCGCCTTTGTCGGCGACTACGACCCCACCCTCGAGGTCGACCACACATGCGGGGTCAAGGACTGCATCGAGCCCCGCCACCTACGGCAGCTCAGCCACGCTGAGAACTGTCGGAGCCGGCGGCAGGCCGCTCAGTGCCGCAACGGTCATGCCCGGGAGCTGGACGAGGCGACCGGGCGGTTCCGCAGCGTCTGCCGAGCGTGCAACCGAGACAACCAACGCCGTTGGCGTGAACGCGAGGCGGCCCTGGTGGCTCAGGCAAGAGCGAACGCCGGTACGGGCACAACGACAACACCGTGAATGCTTACGCATATTAACTGTCATTATGATGCGTCCTACTGTCACGGGGCTCAGGCGTTGATTACCGGATTATCAATAATAGAAATACAGTAAACAGTTCCGGTCTTGATGGCGGACGGAGTGCAGTGATCTTGCTCTCGTGCTGTGTTAGCCTTCGCGTGCGCCCCAGATGGGCCTATCCCCCGGAGGTTCTGGCTACTTCAGCCGCCACGTCGAGATCGCCGCGAAGTCCGCGTTTCTCGTGCGGGATCCGGGGCGTCGGCGCCCTTGGGGTTGTCATCGGTGCGGCTGACCGGCGCCGTGGGCTTCCGGTCGGGTCTTCGGATCGACCGAAAGACGGTACGCATGACAGTCACGTTCAACGGGGACAAGGACGCGTCGGCCGCGTTCTCCCCCGCAGGCCACGCGATCGAACTGATCACCCGCCCGCACCTGCCGTCGCGTGACTGAGCGCGAGAGGACCAGGCTCATCGCCTGGAGCCGTGAGCTTCGCCAGGTGCACGCGCGCCTGCGGGAGGCGCTCGACCTCACCCGCAGCGCGGCTGCCGGAGGCCGGCCCGGCGGGACGGCCACCCGTGACCTGCTGCTGTACTGCCACGGGTTCTGCGCTGCCCTTGACGGTCACCATCGGGGCGAGGACCACACCCTGTTCCCGGCGATCCAGGCGGCCCACCCGGAACTGGAGCCCGTGCTCCGCCGCCTCGCTCAGGACCACTCGATGATCGCGAACCTGCTCGCCGGCCTGCAGGCCGCAGCCGATCGGGCCGCACCGATCGCCGAGCTGGATCGTCACATCGAGGGCATCGCGGCCATTATGGAGAGCCATTTCCGGTACGAGGAACGTCAGCTGCTCGGCGTCCTCGAGACGCTCTCGCTGGATGCGCCACCAGGCGAGGTCCTGGGCCCGCTGTGAGCAACCGGGTGGTGTCACTCGGCGGCGCCACGGCTGGCTGGGCGGAGTTGGCGAGGCCGAGGCACCAGTCGTTGCTGCGCATCAGCGAGCCGCTGCCCGGTGGGTATTCGAAATCGCAGGGGCCGCGGTGTGTGAAGCCAAGGCGGTGGCAGAGCGCGTTGGAGGGACCGTTGTCCACCGAGGGGAACGCGTGCAGGCTGCGCGGCGCACCAGACTGGCGGGCAAGCTCGCGGACGATGGCGATCAGGGCGGTGCCGGCGGCGGAGGCGACGCCTCGACCCTGGTACGGCGGCAGGACGTTCCAGCCGGTCTCGTAGATCTGCTCACCCCGCCAGTCGCGCTGGTGATAGGAAATGCTGCCGACCATGTCCTCGCCGAGCAGGATGGCGAACATGCAGCCGCGGCCGGTGGCCGGCATCGCAAGGTACCGGCGGTGCCGGGCAAGCAGCCCTTCCTCCGGTTCGGGACCGCCGACGTGTCGACGCATCTGCGGAGTGTTGATCCGGCGCAGGAGTTCGAGCGCGGCATCCGACCAAGGCTCGAGACGAACGTCCATGCCGCGCAGCCTGGCATCCGCGACCGGCTCGACGCCACCACCGAGGCATCGTCCGCACAAACCCGGCTGCTGCGGCACGAGCGCTGAACTACGGTGCTCCGATGCGGGCAGAGGAGGTTCGGCGAGCGACGCAGGCAGCCATGTCGAGCGCCGCACGGCTCGGCCTCGCCGCCGACGCCGCCACCGTCCTGCACAACTCGAACGCGTTGACCCTGCGCCTGCTCCCCTGCGACGTGCTGGCCCGGGTCGCGGCGGCGGCGCACCAGTGCGCCCAGCTTGAGGTGGAGGTGGCTCGACGGCTGGCTGCGGTCGGAAGTCCGGTGGCCGCCCTGGAGTCGCCCGAGGTCTTCGTCCGGGGCGACCACGTGGTCACCCTCTGGGCCTACTACGAACCGGTGACCACCGGACCGATTCCGACAGCGGAATACGTCGGGGCACTCGAACGCCTGCACGCCGGCATGCGCAAGGTCGACCTGCCGGTCCCCCACTTCACTGACCGAGTTTCCGAGGCCCAGAGGCTCGTGGCCGACCAGGTCCGTACGCCGGCGCTGGCTGCCGCGGATCGGGTCTTCCTCGCCGGCACGTTGGCCCGGCTGCGCCAAGCGGTCAGCCGGAGCGACCGGCCCGAACAACTTCTGCACGGCGAACCCCATCCGGGCAACCTGCTCTCGACCCGGACCGGTCCGCTCTTCATCGACTTCGAGACGTGTTGCCGGGGGCCGATCGAGTTCGACCTGGCCCACGCACCCGACGAGGTCGGAGACCACTATCCCGGCGTAGATCACCGGCTGCTGCGGAATTGCCGGATCCTCATGCGGGCGATGATCACCGCGTGGCGCTGGGATCGCGACGACCAGTTCCCCGACGGCCGCCGGTTCGGCAACGAGTGGCTGAGCGAACTCCGGAAGGCGACGGCCTGATCCGGATGGCTGAGCCGACCCACTCCGCCAACAGGACAGCCGGCCGAGCGGAAAAGGACTGGACGGCCCGACGTTCGCGGTTGTAGCTTGCGGCTGACCGCGAGATCGGCTGCGAGGAGGTGAGACCCATGAACGCTGTATCGATGTGGGTGCTCCCCCGGGCCATCGCGGTCGGGCGACCGACCTAGGTGTCGCCGGGAGCGCCGCGCCATGTGGGCACTCCCGGAAGGCAACACCGATGAACTCTCTGCCATTCGACGTGATCATCGCCGGCTGCGGGCCGACCGGCGCGATGCTGGCCGCTGAACTGCGACTGCACGACGTACGGGTCCTCGTTGTGGAAAAGGAAACCGAGCCCGCGCCGTTCGTCCGCATCGTGAGTCTGCACATCCGCAGCATCGAGCTGATGGCGATGCGCGGTCTGCTGGACCGGATCCTCGAACACGGCCGGCGGCGTCCGACCGGCGCCTACTTCGCGGCCATCAACAGGCCCGCGCCCGAGGACCTGGATTCGCCGTACGCGTATCTGCTGGGCATCCCGCAGCCGGTCCTCGTACGTCTGCTCGAAGAGCATGCGGTCGAGCTCGGCGCGGAGGTCCGGCACGGCCGTGCGGTGACCGGCGTCGAGCAGGACGACGACGGGGTGACGGTGGAGCTGGCCGGTGGGGAACGGCTGCGTACCCGGTATCTCGTAGGCTGCGACGGCGCGCGCAGCGCGGTGCGCAAGCTGCTGGGTGTCGGCTTCCCCGGCGAACCCTCGCGGACCGAGACGCTGATGGGCGAGATGGCGGTGGGTGCGCCGCCGGCGGAGATCGCTGCCCGGGTCGCTGAGGTCGGCGCGACCGAGAAGCGATTCTGGGTCCGGCCCGTGGGCGTCGGGCTCTACAGCGTCGTGGTCCCGGCGGCGGGAGTCGGCGATCGCGCGAAGCCGCCCACCCTCGACGACTTTCAACAGCAGTTGCGGGCCGTCGCCGGAACCGACTTCGGGGTGCACTCCCCGCGCTGGCTGTCCCGCTTCGGTGACGCCACCCGGCTGGCCGAACGGTACCGGATCGGGCGGGTGCTGCTGGCCGGCGATGCGGCGCACATTCATCCGCCCACCGGCGGGCAGGGACTCAACCTCGGCGTCCAGGACGCGGTCAACCTCGGCTGGAAGCTGGCCGCCCAGGTCGCCGGTTGGGCGCCGGCCGCCCTGCTGGACAGCTACCAGGACGAGCGCCGGCCGGTGGCCGCGGACGTGCTGGACAACACCCGCGCGCAGCTGGAACTGATGTCCCCCGAACCGGGTCCGCGGGCCGTACGGCGGCTGCTCACCGAGCTGATGGATCTCGCCGAGGTGAACCGCCACCTGACCGAGAAGATCACCGGGATCGGCATCCGCTACGACCTCGGCGCGGGCCCGGCGCTGCTCGGTCGTCGCCTGCCCGACATGCCGGTGAGCCGGGGCCGCCTGTACGACCTGCTGCGCCGCGGCCGCGGTCTGCTGCTGGACCGCACCGAACGCCTGTCCGTCGGCGGCTGGTCGGACCGGGTCGACCACCTCGGGGATCGTGCCGCGGCCATCGATCCGCCGGGCGTCCTGCTGCGCCCCGACGGCCACATCGGGTGGATCGGCGAGGACCAGCGGGACCTGGACGATCACCTGCTCCGCTGGTTCGGCGCGCCGGCTTCTGCGGGCCGGCCGCGCTGAGCCCGGAAACCGGTTGAGCCGCCGTTCGCTTGTGCCGTAGGTTGCCGGCACCGAATCGCAGCGAGGACAAGAGGACACCATCGCATGACCCCCCCCTGCCCTGTAGATCTGACACCTTCCGTTCACCGGTAGCCGGCGGCAGTCCCGTCGGTTCCGCCGGGCTGCCCTCGTGCGCCCGGTCATACGGCGTTTGAGGCCGCGCGCAATCGGCCTCGTGTCAGGTCTCACAGATCAGGTCTGGGCCTTATGTCTTCACAACCTCATATCGTGCTGCCCTGGGTCGTCCGGCGGACCCGGTTGCCCCTGCTGGCCATGCGCTGCGTGGACTGCCGGGGGGATTCGGCCACCACCGGCCGGGGCAGGTTCCGCGTCAACGGCAACGGCAAGCTGCTGGACGTGTGGCTGCTGGTCAACTGCGTGTCCTGCGACCGGACGAGCAAGCTCACCGTGCACGAGCGGGCCGCGGTCGGCTCGTTCGACCCGGCCGAGCTGCACGGGTACCACGTCAACGACCCGGAACTGGTGGCGGCCGCCTTGGTGGATCCGCTGCTGGCCCGGCGTCACCACTTCACCCTGGACTGGACCGGGGCGTGGCGGCTGGAAACCCCGCCGGTACGCCCCGACGCGGCGTGGCCGGTCCGGGTGGAGGTCGCGTTCGCGGATCCGGTGCCGGTGCGGCCGGACCGGCTCATCGCGCAGGGGCTAGGTCTGAGCCGGAACGCGGTCCTGCGCCGGACCAAGTGCGCCGGCTCGCTGCGCCGCCCCACCAGCACGGGGTTCGCCTTTACCGTGCTGGCCGGCGACTGACGCGGGGTGGTCCGGGCGGGCAGCCGGCCCGTCCGGACCACCCCGGGGCGTCACCCCTGCTGCTGGTCGAGGGCGGCGACCTCGCGGACGGCGTCGGCGATCGCCCGGAAGTCCTTGCGCAGCAGCGCGCCGTGGTTGCTGCCGACCTTGGCGCTGATCCTGATGTTGGCGTTGCGGCTGGTCACCGCGCCGAGGCTGGCCCGGATGACCTCCTGCTCGTCGCCGCGGCTGCCCAGCGACGTGCCCGAGGCGAGCACGTACCGCACCGGGACGGTGATGCCGTCCAGCACCGGGCCCAGCTCGCGCTCCCGGGACAGCCGGCCGAGTTCGATGTTGCTGTCCGCCTGCTGGTCGACGCTCATCCGCGGGGTCAGGCCGGTCGGCCGCAGCAGCGGCGTGAACCAGCCCATCCGCCGGAACAGCTTCCGGATCCGCTGCTCCATCGCGTCGTCGAGCCAGTCGTACGGGTACGCGCCGTCCACCAGGACCGCGCCCACCGTACGGTCCGGGTTGCGGTTGGCCCAGTGCGCGCCGACGACCGCGCCGTAGGACCAGCCCACCAGCAGCGCCCGGTCCACGCCGCGGGCCGCGAGAACGGCGTCGACGTCCCGGACGGCGGCCTCGAAGGAGTAGTCGGCCGAGCGCTTCGACCTTCGGCCGCGGGCGCGCTCGTCGTAGGTGAGGTGCCGCCACCCCGTTCCCAGGTCGGCGATGACTCGCCGCCAGTACCCCTGGGTGGCGAACTGGCCGTTGAGGTAGACCACCGGCACGCCGGGGCCGCCGGTGTCGGTGACGGCCAGGGCCGTGTCGTCCACGGCCACCATGCCGGTCCAGGCCGATCGGGTGGGTGTGGTGCTGCTGTTCGTCATGCTGCTCCCCTGCACAGGCCCCGTGGGCGGTGGCGGTGCCCGGTGCCGGCACCGATGTTTCCAACTTAGGAAACGCTACGTTGCCTTCGTGTCTTCAGCAATCAATAAGTTGCGCATAGCGCCGATTTTACGAGCTAAAGCCAGGGGAATCGTTGCGATGGGCCTGCCTGGAATGCAACGATCGCCGTGATCCATATTGCAACGATCTGAGTGTGAAGGCTACGCTGGACCGCGTCGCACGGACGCCAGGGAGATCACCATGCCGGGAGGCAGGCTCAGCCAGCAGGACCGCCAGCAGATCGCGCTGGGGCTGGCCGACAGCCTCCCGTACGCCGAGATCGCCCGGCGCCTCGACCGCCCCACCTCGACCGTCACCCGCGAGGTGATGCGCAACGGCGGACCCACGGCCTACCGGGCCGACCTGGCCCACCGGGCCGCCGAGCGACGCGCCCGCCGGCGCGGCCCGGCGCCCGCCGCCGGACCGGCCGACGGCGCCGGGGGCGGCGACGCCGAGGCGATGCGGGAGTACGAGGAGACGCTCACCACCGTCCTCATGGTCTCCGGCCTGCCCCGGATGATGGCCCGGGTGCTGACCTGCCTGTTCACCACCGATTCGGGCAGCCTCACGGCGGCCGAACTGGCCCGGCGCCTCCAGGTCAGCCCGGCCTCGATCTCCAAGGCGATCGCCTTCCTGGACAGCCAGAGCCTGGTCCGGCGGGAACGCGACGAACGCCGCCGCGACCGCTACGTGGTCGACAACGAGCTCTTCTACCAGGCGACCATCGCCAGCGCCCGGGCCAACGACCAGCTGGTCGAGGTGGCCCGCGAGGGCGTCGCCCTGCTCGGCCCGCACACCCCGGCCGCCGAGCGGCTGGAGAACATCGCCCGCTTCCTCGACCACATGAGCGAGAGCATCACCCGGGCCGCCGAGCAGGCCCGGGAGCTGCTCAAGCCTCCCTCGCCACGGCGTCCTTGACGTACAGGATCCCGTCGGCGCGGGCCACCTGCGCCGGGTCCAGCGGGGCGTACCCGAACCAGGGCGACACCCGGGCGGCGGGCCGGACGACCTCCACCGCGGCGGCCAGCCGGCGCGCGTCGAGCAGAGACCGGTCGTCCGGGAGCGCGTAGAGCAGCCCTTCCAGGGTGTCCGGTTCCGGAGTCGGCACGCCGCGGTGGCGGATCGTCCCGAGCGCCGTCGCCACGAAGGCGTAGCCCGCCCCGAGCCGGGCGGCGACGATCGCACCGGCGCCCCACCACCGCACCGGCCCCTGCCACAGCCGCATCGTGCTCCGGTCCCGTTGCAGGTGGGCGTTGTGGGCGTGCACCAGCGTCGGGCCCCGCTCGGCGAGGGCGAGCAGGTTGGCGGCCATCATCGAATCCCGGATGGCCAGCAGCCGCGCCATGCGGGCCGGCGACGGGTCGGCCATCCAGAAGTGGTAGCGCAGCAGCCCGCGCGCGGTGCGCGCGTACAGGCGGGCCCGGTCCCACTCGTCGGGCGAGGAGACGGCGCTCAGGTGCGGCGACTCGGCGTCCAGCAGCGCCGCCAGGTCGTCGGCGAGCAGCCGCAGCCGGACGGCCTCCGGCGTCTGCCCGACGGACCGGCCGGGTTCCATCATGGCCTCCGGGTCGGTCCACCGGTCGTCGTCGCCGACCAGCCGGTCGAGGGTCTCGGCGGTGCACGGCAGCAGGTCGGCGTCCACCCGGGTGGCCAGGTAGCCGTGCAGCGCCGCGAGGGCCTGCCGGGGGCTCGCCGCGTGGGTGATCTCCAGCGGGCCGTCGAAGCCGGCGAAGCGTACCCGCTCGGGCGCGGGCCGGCCGTCGTTGTACGCCCGCATCCACCGCACCAGCTCCCGGTTGCCGGCGAAGGCGCCCCACTCGTGGCTGAAGCCGCGCGCCATGGCCTCGTCCAGGGTGCCCGCGCCCGTGGTGACGTGGTCGTCCACCAGCATGCCGCGCAGGCAGTCGCTCTCGATGGCGATCGTCCGGTAGCCCGCCCGCTCGACGAATTGCCGGAACAGCCGGTTGCGCAGGTCGAGCAGCTCGTCCTCGCCATGGGTGGGTTCGCCCATGGCCAGCAGCCGGGGCCGGGCGGGCAGCAGCTCCATCAGCGTGGTGGCATCGACGGGATGGACGGCGGTTGCGATGGCAGCGTTCATGCCATTAAACGGTATCGTTGAACCGTCGGTTGAAACTTCCCGCGATCCTGGCGGTGGCCGGTGCGACAAAACCCTCAAACAGGCGGACAGCTCAGGCCGGTGGACCTGGCCCGCCGGTACGGCCTGTCCACCCAGGCCGTCCGCAACTACGAGGCGGCCGGCATCCTTCCGGACGCCGAGCGCAGCCCGCACGGCTACCGCAGCTATACCCCGCTGCACGCGCAGGCGCTCCGCGCGTTCCTCGCCCTGGTGCCGGCACACGGGCACCAGGCTGCCGCGTCGATCATGCGGGCGGTCAACCGGGACGGCACCGAGGAGGCGCTCCGGCTCATCGACTCCAGCCACGTCCAGCTGCTGGAGGACCGCCGTACCCTGCAGGCCGTCGAGGCGGCGCTGCGGGAGCTCAGCCCCGCGCCGCAGGCCCGCGGCGACACGTTCGTCGGCCCGCTGGCGCGCCGGCTCGGCATCCGGCCCGCCACGCTGCGCAAGTGGGAACGCGCCGGCCTGGTCCGGCCGCACCGGGATCCGCAGACCGGCTACCGGGTGTTCGGCGCCGCCGACGTGCGCGACGCCGCGCTCGTGCACCAGCTGCGGCGGGGCGGCTACCGGCTCGACCAGATCGCCCCGCTGATCGTCCAGGTCCGCTCGGCCGGCGGCGTCGCGCCGCTGGAGTCGATGCTGCGGGACTGGCACGCCCGCCTCGCGGCCCGGGGTCGCGCCATGCTCGCCGGCGCGGCCGCGCTCGACGCGTACCTGCTGCTCCGCGAGCCGGACCGGGCCGGGAGCTGATCGGCGCGGCGGGCGGCGGGCCCCCGGCGGACCTCGCGGCTCGTGCCCGGGCCGGCACCGGATACCTGAATCGGTCCGCCATGTCGGCCGGCCGCGCCCACTCCGCGGCCGGCAGCCGCCACCGCGGCGCGCCGGACCGGGGGACGTCCGGGGGCCACGTCGCTAGCGATCGAGTGGCCCGGGCCGCCCATCCGGCCCGCTCGGGCCGCCTCCGTGGCGATCGGCTCCCGACCCGGCCGTGGGAGAGATCGCGGCCGGACGATCCGGCTGCTCGCGTTCGGCGAGGAAGTCGGCCAACAGCTCGAACAGGGTCGACACGGCCACGGCGTTCTGCGCCGGGTCGGTGAGGCGTTCCCGCAGTCTGGGCCAGCCGCCCGGGAAGGCCAGGTGCAGCACCAGCCCTGTCCAGGCGAGGTTGTCGCCGGTGCCGAGGCGCCCCACCAGCCACTCCCGGAAGCCGTCCAGCGCCCGGCCGTCGGTGCCGGCGTCGAAGCCGGCCAGGTAGGCCGAGAACTGGCCGAACGAGCCGTCCAACCCGTACAGGCCGGGCCGTTGCCTGATCGCGGCGAAATGCTCGCGGTGATCCACCGTCCTCCTCCTTCCGCCGGCGCTCGCGCTCCTGCTCCCGACGGGGGCGCCCGGCCAGCCTAGCGGCCGGGCATCCCCCGTCGGCGGCGATCACTTGGGCGAGAAGTCGATGACGTCCCACCACTCGAAGCGTTCCATGTACGACTGCAGCGGCTCGCCCTGCGGCCCGGTCCACGAGTCGTACGCGTAGCCGTCCTTGACGACGAACTCGTGCTTGGCCCAGAAGCTGTCCTGGCCGCGGTAGGGGCCGAGGTTGCTGGCCCCGGTCGGTGGTTTCGCCTCGTAGATCTGGCCCCCGATGCGGCTCTGGATGTCCTCGGCGACGTCCTCGCAGCCGGTGCTGTCCGGGATCTCCGACAGCGGACGCGCGTTGACCCCCGAGTTGGCCGGGCTGCCGCCTCCGCCGGACCCCGAGCCGCCGCCCGAGGACCCGCCCCCGGAGGAACTGGCATGGGCCCAGAGACCGCCGGCGAGGCCACCGGCCACCGCGCCGCCGACAACCGCGTCACCAGCGACGGCGACACTCAGACCGCCCCCCATGGCGAGGCTGCCGCCGCCGGCCAGCGCGCCGGCCGCGACCGCGCCGCACGGCTCGGCCACCACACAGGCCACGGTCACCGCCGCCAGGATGCCGACGCCGGCGCCCACCGCCACCTTGCACCAGAAGGCGCACAGCCCGCTCGGGTCGCTGCCGGTGATCGGGTTGCCGTTGGCGTATCCGTAGGTGCTGCGGGTGCTGCTCACGGCCGGGTCAACGGTGAGGAAGGCGCCGGTGGCCGGATCGTAGTAGCGGGCCCGCAGATAGAGCAGCCCCGACTCCACATCGGTGTACTGACCGGCGAAGCCGAACGGGGTCGAGGACGTGCCGCTGCGGGTGCGCACCCCGTAGGCGGAGTAGCTGGCGGTGCCGGCCACGCTGCCGTCGGCGGCGGTGAGCATCCGGACGCTGCCGAGCTGGTCGACGTGCAGGTAGGTCGCCGTGCTGGAGGCGATCTGTTCGATCAGCACGCCGCCCGGGCCGTACAGGTAGCTGTTGTTGCCGTCGGTCAGCAGCAGCGGCAGTCCCTCGACGAGGTCGTAGCCGAAGGTGGTGGTGGCGCCCGCCACCGTCTTGGCCACCCGCAGCCCGTCGCCGTTGTAGGCGTACGTCGCAGTGGTCGACGCGGACGTGTACGACGTGAGCCGGTTCGCCTGGTCGTACCCGTAGCTGGTCGACGCCGTTCCCGTGGTGGCCTTGGTGCGGTTTCCCCTGGGATCGAAGGTGTAGGTGGTGCTGGCGCCGCCGCTCGGCGTGCTGGTCGCGAGCTGCCCGGCCGCGTCGTACGTCTGGGTCACCGTGCCGTTCGTGGTCAGGTGATCGGCCGGGTCGTACCCGTAGCCGGTGCCGGTGTCGCTGTTGACCCGGCTGTTGTCGTCGTAGCCGTAGGTGCGGTTCGGGCCGAGGTTGGTCGACGTCTCCCCGGTCAGGTGGCCCGCGGCGTCCCAGGTGTAGCCGAGCGAGCCGAGGGTGCTGCCGGCGTGGTCGAAGGTCAGCGAGGTGACCCGGCCCGGGTTGTCCCGGCCGACGGTGGTGGTGACCCCGTTCGGCATGACGGTGGTGGACGGCGCGCCGTTGCCGTCGTAGCCGAACGTGGTCTTGCCGCCGAGCCAGTCGGTGACCGAGCTCATCGGCCCGTCCGGATCAAAGGTGCGGGTGACGGCCTTGCCGTTCGGGTAGGTCAGGGTCGTGACCTGGTCGCGAAGGTTGTAGGCGTACCCGACCGTCCGGGTCGGGGTCACCTGGCCGGTGAGACGACCCAGGCTGTCATAGCTGAAGGTCGTGGTGCCGGTGCCGTCGACGAGCGTGGCGGGCAGGCCGGCCGCGTTGTAGGTGCGGGTCACCTTCGCGGTGACGCCGTCGGAGTAGCTGGTGGTCAGCAGCGCGCCCGCGGCGTCGTAGGTGTTGGTGGTGGTCTGGTTCTGCGCGTCGGTGACGGTCAGCATCGCGTCGGCCGCGTCGTACGTGGCGCGGCTGACCCGGTTCAGCGGGTCGGTGACCGAGGCGACGCGGCCGAACACGTCCTCGGTGTAGGCGGTCACCTTGCCCGCCGGGTCGGTCTGGCTCTTCACCGCCCCGTCGGCGAAGTAGGCGGTCTGCTGGGTGGTGCCGTCCGGCCGGGTCACCACGGTCAGCCGGCTGGCCAGGTCGTACGTGTACCGGGTGACCTTGCCGACCGGGTCGGTCTGGGTGGCCAGGCGACCATCCAGGTCGTAGGTCTGCGCGGTCACCTCGGGCCCGGCCGGATCGGCCACGCTGGTGGACAGCAGCTGCCCGGCCGCGTCGTAGGCGTAGGTGGTGGTGAACGCCGAAGCCTCGGCGCCGGTGGCGTTGCCCTTCGGCGCGACGGCGGTGAGCCGGCGGCCCGTCCCGTCGTACGTGTAGGTCGTCACCCGGCCCTGCGGGGTGCTGACCCGGGTCAGGTTGCCGGCGCTGTCGTAGGTGTTGCTGGTGGTGTTGCCCAGCGGGTCGACCACGGCCGTCACGTCGCCGGGGTGGGCCGCGGTGTCCCGCCGCCAGGTCGTGGTCTGGTTGGTGAACGCGGTGGCGGAGGTGTACAGCGGCCGGGTCTGGCTGAGCCGGTTGCCCTTGGCGTCGTAGGTGTAGCTGGTGGTGATCCGCGCCGGCCCCACCGCGGACGGGTTCGGCCCGGTGACGGTCAACGGCTCGTTGAAGCTGTTGTACGTGGTGTCGGTCTGCCGCCCGGCGCCGTCGACCTGGGTGAGGACGTTGCCACGGGAGTCGTACGTGGCCGTGCTCCGGTGCGTGTTGGGATCACCGGCCGCGGTGGTGCTGATCGAGGTGACCCCCAGCGTGGCCGGGTCGTAGCTGAACGACGTGGTGGCCGCGGTCGAGGTGCCGAAGCCACGTACCGTGCTGGTCCGCAGGCCGTACTGGTAGATGTCCGCGCGCTGGTGTCCGGTCGGGTCGGTGACCACGGTCGTGCCGCCGGCCGAGCTGAACGGGTCGCCGCTGTAGGCGAACTTCGTCACGCCGCCGAGCGGGTCGGTCTGGGTCGACACCCGGCCGAGCCCGTCGTAGACCATCGTCATCGGGTGCTTGGTGGTGGCGCTCTGCTGCGCGGGGTCCAGCACCGAGGTGATCCGGTGCCCCGTGTCGTAGCCGAAGGTGGTCACCGCGCCGTCCGCGCCGGTCACCGTGCTGAGGTTGCCGGCGGCGTCGTAGCCGTAGCTCACTGCCCGGCCGAGCGGGTCGGTGACCCGGGTGACGTGGCTGCCGGTCCAGGTGACGGTCAGCGCCCGCCCGGCGGACTCGGTGACCTTGCTGAGCTGGCCGCTGGCGTAGGTCAGGGTGGTCGTCTCACCGTTGCGGTCGGCCATCGACGCCAGCTTCCCGGCGGTGTCGAACCGCAGCGTCTGGCGGGTCTGCCGGGTGAAGGTGTAAGTGCCGTCGGCGTTCTTGACCAGGGTGGCCTGGGTCCGCGCGGGCGGGGTCAGGGTGCCGGCGTTGTTGGTGAAGGTGACCTCGGCGCCGTTCTCCTGGCTCACCACCACGTTACCGGTGGTGGCGTTGATCGTGAGGTGCGCGCCGTAGCCGGTGTGCCAGCCGAAGCCCAGCGGCCCGTCATCGGCCGCCATGACGGAGCTGTACGAGCGGGCCCAGATCGCCCCGGGCCCCCGCCCGGTGACGGCCAGGTCGGTGAAGGACTCGCTGTACGCGCCGGAGGAGGTGTCGACCGGGTCACCGCCGGTGCCCTTGGCGGCCGCCGCCACCCGGCAGGGCAGGCACGGGTTGCCGTCCCCGGACAGCTCGCGCGGCGGCACCGTGCCGGAGGTGGGGATGGTGCCACCGGTGACGGAGTAGGCGCTGTCGTTGGCGGCGGCCACGGCGATGACCGACGTGAGGGAGCTGACCTGCACGGGCGTCTTGGCGGTGGTGACGGTGCCGTTGCCGAGCTGGCCGGAGCTGTTTTCGCCCCAGGCCCGTACGGTGCCGTCGGAGCGGACGGCGAACGCCGAGAAGCCGCCGGCCGCGATCGCCGTCGCCCCGCTGAGGCCGCTCACCTTCACCGGCACCTTGCTGTTGGTGGTGGTGCCGTTGCCGAGCTGCCCGGAGGCGTTGTAGCCCCAGGCCCAGACCGTCCCGTCGGACTTGAGCGCGTACCCGCCGGAACTCTGCGCGGCGATCGCGGTCACTCCGGTGAGGCCGCTGACCTGGACCGGGGTGAGGCTGCGGGCCGCGGTCGAGTTGTTGCCGAGCTGCCCGAAGTAGTTGTCCCCCCAGGCCCAGACGGTGCCGTCGGACTTCAGCGCGTAGCCGGTCTGGCTGCCGACCGCCTCGGCGATCGCCCGTACCTTGGTGAGCCCACTGACCTGGACCGGGGTGGCGGCGTCGGCGGTGGTGCCGTTGCCGAGCTCGCCGTCGGCGCCGTATCCCCAGGCCCAGACGGTGCCATCGGAGCGCAGCGCGTACGCCCCCTCGCCCATGCCGGCGACGGCGGTGACCCCGGTCAGGTTCTTGACCTGGACCGGGGTGTAGCTGTCAGCGGTCCCGCCATTGCCCAGGGCGCCGTGGTAGCCGTCGCCCCACGCCCACGCGGTGCCGTCGGACCGGACCGCGAGGCCCGTGAAGGAGGCGCCCGCGACGGCCGTGACCCCGGTGAGGTTCTTGACCTGGACGGGGGTGCTGCTGTCCGTGGTGTTGCCGTTGCCCAGGCCGCCGTAGGTGTTGTAGCCCCACGCCCAGGCGGTGCCGTCGGACCGGACGGCGTAGCCGGTGTAGAGCCCGCCGGAGATGCCGGAGATCCCGGTCAGGTTCTTGACCTGGACCGCGGTGGTGCTGTCCGTGGTCGTGCCGTTGCCGAGCTGGCCCATCGCATTGCTGCCCCACGCCGCCACGCTGCCGGTCGTGGCGGCAATGGCGGGGCTGAGCGCCGCCGGCGCGGCGGCGCGGGTGCGGGTCGGGGTGCGGGTGGCGGCGGGCGCGGGGCCCTCGGCGGGCGAAGCGACGGCGGCGGCGGGTGGCGCGACGGCGGTGGCGGCGACCGCGACGAGCGCGGCCGCGACCGAACCGACCACGCCGGAAAACCGGCGGTGGACGTGGAACATGGAACCCCCGTGATTAAGTTAGATATTTGGATCAACGCGCTGACCCTAGCGGAGGGTGAGGGGAACCTGTCAAGAGCGTCACCTCGTCCGTCCGCTCGGCCTGCGGGGGATGTCCGGGGGTTCGCCTAGGCTCGGCCCATGGCGAAGCCCCATCAGCTCAGCCGGCAGGACGCCCGCCGGGTGGCCGTGCGCGCCCAGCTGCTGCAGCGGGACCGGCCGACCGACCTGCTGTCGGTGGCACGGCGACTCACCCTGTTCCAGCTGGACCCGATCAGCGCCGTGGCCCCCAGCGCCCACCTGGTGGCCTGGAGCCGGCTCGGGCCGGCGTACTCACCGGATGATCTGGACGCGGCGGTGGCGGACCGCCGGCTGATCGAGCTGCAGGCCCTGCTCCGCCCGGCCGAGGACCTCGCGCTCTACCGCGCCGAGATGGCCGCCTGGCCGGGCGCGGGCCCGCTGCGGGACTGGCAGGTGTCCATCCGGGACTGGGTGGCCGACAACGACGCCTGCCGGCGGGACATCCTGGCCCGGCTGCGCGCCGCCGGGCCGCTGCCGTCGCGCCAGCTGCCCGACACCTGCGTGCGGCCGTGGCGGTCGACGGGCTGGACCAACAACAAGAACATCACCAAGCTGCTCGACTACATGGTGGCCCGCGGCGAGGTCGCGGTGGCCGGGCGGAAGGGCCGCGACCGGCTGTGGGACCTCGCCGAGCGCGTCTACCCGGACGACCCGGTCGTGCCGCTCGCGGAGGCGGCCGCGGAGCGCAACCGCCGCCGCCTGGCGGCGCTGGGCCTGGCCCGCAGCCGCACCACGGAATATCCGGTCGAGCCGGGCGACGTCGGCGAGGTGGGTGAGCCCGCGACCGTCGAGGGCGTCCGGGGCGAGTGGCGGGTCGACCCGGCCCGGCTCGCCGAGCCGTTCGCCGGCCGGGCCGCGCTGCTGTCGCCGTTCGACCGGTTGCTCCACGACCGGCTCCGGGCCATGGAGATCTTCGAGTACGACTACCAGCTCGAGATGTACAAGCCGGTGGGGCAGCGCCGCTGGGGCTACTACGCGCTGCCGATCCTGTTCGGCGACCGGCTGGTCGGCAAGCTCGACGCCACGGCGGACCGCCGCGCGGGCGTGCTCGTGGTGAACGCCGTCCATCAGGACGTGCCGTTCACCGCCGAGATGGCCGACGAGATCGACCGGGAGATCGCCGAGCTGGCCGGCTGGCTCAAGCTCGACCTACGCCGTGCCGGCTGAGCCCGGCGCCGGCGCCGGGCTCATGGTCGGAACAGCTGCCGCACCCGGGCGGCCTCCCGGGTGAGGTGGTCCCGTTCCGGCACGCTGGCGGCGCCCCGGGAGGCCTCGGCATAGAGTTCGGCCGCCCGAGCGAGATCACCGGCGCGTTCGTGCAGGTACGCCGACACCGCGGCGTACCTGGGCAGGTCGGTGGGCACCTCGGCGAGCGCCGCCAGGCCGGCCCGGGGGCCGTCGGCCTCCCCGATGGCCACCGTCCGGTTGAGCCGCACGACCGGGCTGCCGGTGAGCCGCAGCAGTTCGTCATACCATTCCACGATCTGCACCCAGTCGGTCTCCTCCACCGTCCGCGCGTCGGCGTGCAGCGCGGCGATCGCGGCCTGCGCCTGATATTCGCCCAGCCGGTCCCGGGCCAGCGCGGACTGCAGGATGGCCACCCCCTCCCCGATCAGGGCGGTGTCCCAGCGGGACCGGTCCTGCGCGCCGAGCGGCACCAGCCGACCACCCGGGCCGGTGCGGGACGCCCGGCGGGCGTGGTGCAGCAGCATAAGCGCGAGCAGCCCCGCGACCTCGGGTTCGTCGGTCAGCGCCACGAGCTGGCGGGTCAGCCGGATCGCCTCGGCCGCCAGGTCGATGCTGCCGCCGTAGCCCTCGTTGAAGACCAGGTAGAGCACGCGCAGCACGGTCCCCAGATCGCCGGGCTGGTCGAGCGGCAGCCCCGCGATCCGCCGCTTGGCCCGGCTGATCCGCTGCGCCATGGTCGCCTCGGGGACCAGGTGGGCCGCCGCGATCTGCCGCGTGGTCAGGCCGCCCACGGCGCGCAGCGTCAGGGCGACGGCCGCCGGCGCCGGCAGGCTGGGATGCGCGCACAGGAAATAGAGCCGCAGCGTGTCGTCCGTGACCGGCACCGGACCGGCGGGAGGCTCGAGCTCCACGGCGAGTTCCCGGTCCCGGCGCGACGCGTCGGCCCGGGCCGCGTCCAGGAACCGGCGCCAGGCGGCCGAGATGAGCCATGCCTTCGGATCCCGCGGTGGATCGGCCGGCCAGCTCCCCAGCGCCCGGATCAGGGCCTCCTGCACGGCATCCTCGGCCGGCGCGAAGTCGGCGCCGCGCCGGACCAGGACGCCGATCACCGCGGGCACGAGTTCTCGCAGCAGCGACTCGTTCACTCGGTGACCGTGGGCGGCTCGGCGTAGAACGGCCGGACTTCGAGCCATTCCTGGATCGGCCGGCCGCCGGGACCGGGAGCGGCGGACAGTTCCCCGGCCAGCTGGACGGCGCGGTCCCAGGACTCCACGTCGATGACGTACCAGCCGGCGATGAGGTCCTTGGTCTCGGCGAACGGGCCGTCGGTCACCGGCGGCCGGCCCTCGCCGTCGTATCGCACGAACGCGCCCTCGGCCGCCAGCGCCTGCGTCTCGACGAACTCACCCGTCTCCGCCAGCCGGGCCGCGAAGTCCTGCATGAACCGCACGTGCGCGTCGACCTCCTCCGGCGTCCAGCGATCCATCGGCCCGTGGTCGATCGCGGGCGCCGGTCCGCCGCGGTAGTGCTTGAGCAGCAGGTACTTCATGCCTGTTCTCCCTCGTCACGCGGCCGGTCGTGGCCGCTCGTGCTCCTGGGACGGAGCCGCCGGCACATTTTCGACAGCCGGGTGCGACCTTTTCCACGGGGCCCGCCCCGGGTAGGCGCGGGGCGGGGCTGACCGACCCCGGCGGCGGGCGGAGCGGCCGACCCCGGCGGCGGCCGGACCGGAAATCGTCGGGGGCCGGTCCTAGCATCACCGGTATCGGTTCAGGACGACGAACGGAGCCCCGATGACCACCCTGCCCGACCGGCCGCACACCGCGCTGCTCGTCATCGACGTCCAAAACGGCGTCGTGGCCGAAGCGCACAACCGGGAGGCTGTGCTGGCCAACATCGTCAGCCTGGTCGACCGGGCCCGCGCCGAAGGTGTGCCGGTGGTGTGGGTGCAGCACTCCGACGAGGGTCTGCCGCGCGACAGCGAGCCCTGGCAGTATGTGCCGGAGCTGCCCCGCCGGGACGGCGAGCCGCTCGTGCACAAGTGCTATGGGGACTCGTTCGAGGACACCGACCTGGAGGCGGTGCTGGCCGGGCTCGGGGTGGGTCGGCTCGTCGTGACGGGCGCCCAGAGCGACGCGTGCATCCGGGCAACCCTGCACGGCGCCTTCGTGCGGGGATACGACGTGACGCTGGTCGGCGACGCGCACACGACCGAGGATCTCACCGCGTACGGCGCCCCCACCCCCGATCTGGTGATCGCCCACACCAACCTTTACTGGGGCTTCCAGGGCGGACCGGGACGGCGCGCCGAGACGGTCGACACCGCCGAGGTCCGCTTCGCCGAGCCGGCGCCCGCCTGAGGCGCCCGAGCCGGCAGCCAGCACCCGACTATCCCTGACCGGCGCCGGGCGGGCCGACCCGGTAGGTAAGGTAGGCGAACTGGCCCACCCGGTCCAGGTCGGTCAGCTCCAGCCGGGCGGCCGGCAGCCGCCGCGGCAGCAGCGGCGCGCCGGCGCCGAGGGTCACCGGCGCGACCCCGAGGATCAGCTCGTCGAGCAGGCCGGCGTCGGCGAACGACCCGACCAGCTCGCCGCCGCCGGTGAGCCAGATGTTGCGTCCGCCGGCCGCGGCCACCATCTCCCGGTGCACGGGCGCCACGTCGCCGCGGACGAACCGCAGGTCGGCGCCGGGAATCCGGGGCAGGTCGCGGTGGGTGAACACCCAAGCCGGCCGGTCGCCATACCAGCCCTGCCACCGCTCCGGCTGCTCCAGCAGCCGCTCGTGCTCCAGCACCCACTCGTAGGGGGTGGCGCCCATGGCGAAGGCGCCCACGTCGGCGAAGAACGGCGTGAACCGGTCCCGGCCCGGGGAGTTGACCTCGAACAGCCAGTCCAGCGAGTTGTCGGAGTCGGCGATGACGCCGTCGATGGTGGTGGCGGTGTAGTACTGCGTCTTCGTCACCGGCTCAGCGTGCCACCCGGCGCCGACAAAACGGGCCGGGTTCAGGCCGGGCCGGAGCGCACGGTCGGCTCGTGCCGTACCGGAAAGTTGACCGAGTTGGCGATGAAGCACAGCTCGTGCGCCCGCTCGTGCAGCTGCGCCGCCTTGTCCGTCATGGCGGCGTCCGTGACGGTGACCTCCGGCCGCAGCACCACCTCGGTGAACCGGCCGCCGCCGTCCGGCGTCTCGGTCATGGTTCCCCGGGGTCGGTCGACGTATGCGGTGACCACCACGCCGTTGGTGGCGCACAGGTGCAGGTAGGCCAGCAGGTGACACTGGGCCAGCGACGCCAGCAGCAGTTCCTCCGGGTTCCACCGGGCCGGGTCGCCCCGGAACGCCGGGTCCGACGAGCCGGCGATGTCGGCCTTGCCGTCGCCGCTCACCACGTGCTCCCGGCCGTACGCGCGATAGTTCGTGGTGCCGGTCTCCCGGGCGCCCGTCCAGACGACCGTGGCGGTGTACTGATGTGTGCGGCCCATGACGCCTCCCCGTGACCCACCGGTGCCCTGCCCGGCCCTGGAGATCTTTATAGTCCTCGCATACGGGAACGGGCGATCCTGTTCGTCATGGCGATTCTCACGGGCGTCCTCGTCGGGTGCGCGCAGGAGGAGAAGAAGACGCGGGGCTGCGCCACGCCGCCCGGCTGCCGTAACCGGCCGATCGACGGCCCGGGCCGGCCGGTGTAGTTCTGCTCGGCGCATGGCGATGGCGTCAACCGCGCCGGGCGAAGGGGTTCCACCGTCGCCGGGGTGTACGGGCGCCCGGGTCCGCGGCGCCCGCCGGGTCCGCGGGTGGCGGCGGTGTCCGGCGGGCCCGCCACTCGGACACCGCGACCTCGACCTCCACCGGCCGCAGCGCGACCGGCGGTCCCCAGGGGGTACGCAACCAGGCCGCGATCTCGTCGTTCAGCTCGGTGACCGCCGCCCGGACGGCCGGCTCGTCGGCCAGCCGGTCCAGCTCGTCGGGCAGCCGTTCCACCTGCCGGGCCAGCCGCAGCGAGGTGGGCAGCAGGGACTCGGCGGGCAGGCCCTCGCGGCGGACCCAGTCCTTGACCCACCACAGGTCGTCATCGGGGCTGTCGGTCCGCGGGATCGGCTTGCCGGCGCCGGGCAGGTTGTCGAACTCGCCGCGCTCCTGAGCGCGGCGGATCTGCGCCTCGATCACCGATTCCAGCCGGTCCGGCCGGGTCATGGGCGGCACCTCCCCGTACGGTGGTGGTCCTCAACGGTACCGCGGCGGCGGGGCGGCGACCCCGGGTCCGCCAGCCGCGCCACCCGACCGGTGCGCGGATCTGGTCGACGAACCCTGAGCCGGGTCCCGCCGCACTCGCCTCGGACCGGCCGGGGACCTTGGCCAGACCCTGGATTCGCGGCCATAGACTTCGCGGCCATGCAGAACGATCCCTCCGCGGCCGGCGACCGGTTCCCGGCCGTACCGGATGCGACCGTGCCGGATGCGACCGTGCCGGACGCGGGCGACGCCGACGCGGGCGAAACCCGACCCTGCGCGCACTGCGGCCGGCCGGTGCCGCAGCGCGCGGCGGCGGGCCGGCCGTTCCGCTACTGCCGGGACAACGACGGAGCGTGCCAGCGCGCGGCCCGGGGGCAGCGGATGCGGCACCGGTCGGCGCCGGGCCTGGCCGGCCAGGTGGCCCGCACCTGGGAGGTGGTGGACCGGCTCGACCAGCTGGTGGGCACGCTGAGCGAGTCGCTGCACGCCGAGCTGTCCCCGGCCGGGGTGGAGCGGCAGGTCGCCGAGGTCCGCGCCGAGGCGGCGGCCGCGATGGCCGCCGCGCAGGCGGAACGGGACGACGCCCGGGGCGCGGCCGACGCGGCGCTGGCCGCGGCCCGGGTGGCGCAGCGGGCCGCGGCCGACGCGGTGGCGGAGCGGTCTGCCGCCCGACGGGAGGCCGAGGCCGCCGCCCGGGACGCGGCCGAGGCCGTCCGGCAGCGGACCGCGGCCGACGCGGAGCGGGACGAGGCGCGGCGGGCCGCGGTGAGCGCCCAGGCGCTGCTCGCGCAGGCCGAACGGGACCGCGACGTCGCCCGCCGGGACGGCGCGACGGCGCGCGCCGCGGCGGAGGCGGCCGAGCGGACGGCCGCCGACCTGCGCCGGGAGCGGGACGCGGCGCAGGCCGACGCCGAGCGGGCGCTGCGGTCGGCGTCCGAGGCGGTGGCTCAGGCGGACCGGTTCCGCGCGGAGGCCGAGCGGGACCGCCGGGCGGCGGCCGAACAGCGCACGGCGGCGCAGCGCGCCGACGCGGCCGCGCTGCAGGCCCGGGAACGCGCCGCGGCGGCCGACCGGGACCGGGCGCAGACCGCGGCCGAGCTGGCCCGGGCCAGGGACGAGGCGCAGGGTACGGCCGCGGCGCTCGCGGCCGTCCGGGCCCAGTTGGCCGAGGTCCGTGAGTCGACCACGGCCGACCTGGCGGAGGCCCGCTCGGCGCTGACCGCCGAGCGGGGCCGTTCCGCCGAGCTCGCGACGCGCCTGGACGAGGCCCGGGCCGAGCTGGACACCGCGCGGCGGCGGGCCGATCAGCTGGCCGGCCAGGTGAGCGACCTCGCGACCGCCCTCGCCCGCCTCACCCCCGCCCCGCCCCGTTGATCGTCAGTGGATGCCGGCCATCATGGCGCGGATGTGGCGGGCGAACATCACCGCGGCCAGGCCCAGCACCACCGAGGCCAGCCCGAAGGTGAGGAAGTACGTCGGCTCCGACCAGCTGGCGGCCAACCGGGCCACCTGACCACCGATCGCGTCGCCGACCGCGGTGGCCAGGAACCACAGTCCCATCATCTGGCTGGCGTACTTGACCGGCGCCAGCTTGGTGGTGACCGACAGGCCCACCGGGCTCAGCGACAGCTCGCCGGCGACCTGGATGGCGTAGACGGCCACCAGCCACAGCGGTGAGATCGACCCGCCGCCTACGGCGGCCCGGGCGGCGGCGGCCATCAGCACGAACGACAGGCCGTTGAGGACCAGCCCGACGGAGAACTTCACCGGTGTGCTGATCCGGTGCCCCACCCGCAGCCACAGCACCGCGAACAGCGGCGCCGCGATGATGATCAGGATGGGGTTCACCGACTGCAACCAGGAGGCGGGGAAGGTGAAGCCGCCGACGTCGCGGTCGGTGTTCTTCTCGGCGAACGTGTTGAGCACCGATCCGGCCTGGTCGTAGATCAGCCAGAACGCGGCCGCGAACACGAACAGCCAGACGTACGCCTTCATCCGGCTGCGTTCGGTGTCGCTGATCTCGTGGTCCACCAGGATCCGGGCGAAGTAGCCGATCGTGACCAGCAGGGTGACCGCGGTGAGCAGGTTGACCACGGCGTTGACCGTGAACAGCCCGGCCAGCGCCAGGATCGCCGCGATCACCACCAGGGCCAGCGCGACCAGCCCGATCCGGGTCAACGCGCGGCGCCGGTCGGCGCCCAGCAGCGGGTCGGTGGGCCGGCGGCCGGCCTCGCCGAGGTTGCGCTGCCCGACGACGTACTGGATCACCCCGAAGGTCATCCCGATGGCGGCCGCGGCGAACCCCAGATGCCAGTTGATCTTTTCGCCGAGGAAGCCCGTGATCAGCGGGGCGAGGAAGCCGCCGAGGTTGATGCCCATGTAGAAGATCGAAAAGCCGGCGTCCCGGCGGGGCGAGTCCCGGTCGTACAGGTCGCCGACCATCGAGGAGATGTTCGGCTTGAGCAGGCCGGTGCCCAGCACGATGAGCGCCATGCCGGCGTAGACGCTCCAGTCGGTGGGCACGGCCATCACGTAGTGCCCGGCCGCGATCACCACGCCGCCCCACAGCACGCTGCGGCGGGCCCCGATCAGCCGGTCGGCCACCCAGCCGCCGGGCAGCGCCATCAGGTAGACCATCGCGTTGTACGTCCCGTACAGCGCGTTGGCGCCCGAATCGCCGATTCCCTGCCCGTTGTCGGCCACCGACGCGGTCAGGTACAGCACCAGGATGGCCCGCATGCCGTAGAAGCTGAACCGCTCCCACATCTCGGTCAGAAAGAGCGTGGCGAGCGCGCGGGGATGGCCGAAGAAGCCGCGCCCGGTGGCCACCGGGCCGGCCGCCGGCATCTCCTGGCTCATCGCCACCTCCGGATCACCCGGCATAACCGAGTAATGCTCACTAATAGGCCAAAGCGACTCTAATACACATGCCGGTGGTGAGGTGGGCCACTCCGCACGCCGACCGGTTACCCTCGAAGGGAATCCGGCTCCGTACGCTGGCGGCCGGAACGGGAATCGCGGGCCGGTTCATTTCGTTACACCGATGACAATCAGCACCGACCGAGGGGACATCCGATCATGGGCGAGCGCATGCTGCGCGGAAGCCGTCTGGGCGCGGTCAGCTACGAGTCCGACCGCAACACGGAACTCGCGCCGCGCCAGACCCGCGAGTACCTGTGCGCCAAGGGGCACCAGTTCGAGGTGCCGTTCGCCGTGGACGCCGAGGTGCCGATGACCTGGGAGTGCAAGTTCGACGGGAGCGTGGCGCGGCTGGTCGACGGCAGCGAGCCGGAGCAGAAGAAGGCGAAGCCGCCGCGCACCCACTGGGACATGCTGCTGGAGCGGCGCTCGATCGCCGAGCTGGAGGACATCCTCGCCGAGCGCCTGCAGGAGGTGCGGACCCGCCGCGGCCGCGCCTGAGCGTTGCGAACCCTTTCCGCCCCCGTCGCGTGACCCGCGGCGGGGGCGGAACGCTGTCCGGGCCGATCACCCCACCCGTCCGGAGCCGGCGGTCGACCCGGCCCCGCTCAGCGGTCGACGATCTCGCCCTCGACGATGTCGCCGGCGCCAGGTGGCGCGGGTGACACGGTCGGCCGCACCGCACCCGCCGGCGGCCGGATCGGGTCGGCGGCGCCGGGGTCGCCGGACGCGGCCGGGTCGGTCGGCGCGCCGCGGCGCACCCGCACCCGGCGCGGACCGAACATCTCCCCCGCCAGCATCGAGGAGACCCGCCGCTCGGTCGCCCGCTCCACGGCCGCCCGCGCCACCCGGCGCACCGGCGGCACCAGCAGCAGCACCCCGAGCAACCCGCTGACCAGGCCGGGCACCGCCAGCAGCAGCGCGCCCAGCAACCCGATCAGCCCGTCGGTGACCTGCCGCCCCGGCGGCTGACCCGCCGCGGCCGCGGCCCGGAACGACCGCCAGGCCCGCATGCCCTCGCGGCGCACCAGGAACAGCCCGGCCGCCGAGGCGAGCAGCGCCAGCAGCAGCGTCGGCGCGTACCCGATCAGGTGGCCGAGCAGGACGAACACGGCGATCTCGACGACGGCCGCAACCAGCAGCGCCAGCGGCAGATACCTCAGCCAGCGGGGCATGTCACCTCATCCGGGGAACGGACCCGTCGGCCCGTACGTCCAGCATGACATGCCGACGCTCACGGCCACCGCACCTGACCGGTGGGGGTGCCGTGCAGGGCCCGGCGGATCGCCATCCGCCGGTCGTGCGCCCCCCACTGGGTGACCCGCCACAGCGCCTCACCGATGATGGTGGGGCTCATCTTGCTGGCCCCGTGCTCCCGCTCGGCGAACGTGATCGGCACCTCGACCACCCGCAGCCCGGCCTGGTGGGCCCGCCACGCCAGCTCGACCTGGAACGAGTAACCCTGCGAGGCCACCGAGCCCAGGTCCAGGCCCGCCAGCGCCGCCAGCCGGTAGACCCGGAACCCGCCGGTGGCGTCCGAGACCGGCATCCCCAGCGCCAACCGGGTGTAGAGGTTCCCGGCCCGGGACAGCAGCAGCCGGTGCCAGGGCCAGTTGACCACCCGGGCGCCCCGTACCCACCGGGAGCCCAGCACCACGTCGGCGTGCCGCGCCGCCTCCAGCAGCCGGTGCAGCTCCTCCGGCGCGTGCGACCCGTCGGCGTCCATCTCCACCACCGCGTCGAAGCCCCGCTGCGCCGCCCACCGGAACCCGGCCACGTACGCCGCGCCCAGGCCGTTCTTGCCCGGCCGGTGCAGCACGTGCACGCCCGGATCGGCGGCGGCCATCCCGTCGGCCAGCTCGCCGGTGCCGTCCGGGCTGGCGTCGTCGACGACCAGGATCTCGGCGCTCGGCACGGCGCCGCGCAGCCGCCGCAGCAGCCCCGGCAGGTTCTCCGCCTCGTTGTACGTCGGGATGACGATCAGCGTCCGACCCACCCCGGGGAAGCCCACCGGCCCGGACCGTTCCGTCACGTTTCCTCCGCCCCCGCCGGCTCGCCGGCGATCCCGGCGCCGCCGCCCGGGAAGGCCGGTCGGCGGCGCGCCAGCGCCGCCGCGAGCACGCCGGCGACGGCGAGCCCCGCCAGCACCACCTCCGGCCACACCCCGAGCCGGGTGGCGACCGTACGGCCCTGGTCGAGACGCATCTGCCGGGTCAGCACCGCCGCGGTGTCGAACCCGGTGGGGGCGACTACCCGCCCGGCGGGGGTAACGAACCCGGACACCCCGACCGTGGAGGCCATCAACGACTCGCGGCCGTGCTCCACCGCCCGCAGCCGCACCATGGCCAACTGCTGCAGCGCCTCCGCCTCGTCGAAGGTGGCGTTGTTGGTCTGCACCACCAGCAGCTGGGCGCCGCCGGTGACGGTGTCCCGGACCAGGCCGTCGTAGGCCACCTCGAAGCAGATCACATCCCCCAGCGTCAGGCCGCCCACGTGCAGCACCCCCGCCCGGTCCCCGGCCACGAAGTCGCTGCGGACCCGGTCGACCTCCGCGCTGACCCGCCGGGCGATCTGGCGCAGCGGGATGTACTCGGCGAACGGCACCGGATGCCGCTTGACGTACACCTGGCCCAGGTCGGGACCGGCGCCCGGCCGCCACACCAGCCCGGCGTTGCGAACCCCGTCGCCCGGCCCGACCAGCACGGTGCCCACCAGGATCGGGGCGTGCACGGCGTCGGCGGCCGCGGTGATCTCCGCCGCGGCGTCGTCGTTGCGTAGCGGGTCGATGTCGCTGGAGTTCTCCGGCCACACCACGAGGTCCGGCTGGGGCGCCTGGCCCGCCGCGATCCGCGCGGCCAGCCCCATGGTGGCCCGCACGTGGTTGTCGAGCACCGCCCGCCGCTGCGCGTTGAAGTCCAACCCGAGCCGCGGCACGCTGCCCTGCACGATGGCCACGCTGGCGGTGCGGCCCCCGTCGTCGTGCAGCGGCACGAGCGCCCCGACCGCCACCACGGCCACCGCCCCGGCGGCCAGGCCGAGCGCCGCCGCGGGCCCGCCCGGGCCAGACCGGCGGACCGGCCAGACCGCCCGCCACGGCCGCCAGGCGGCCGCCCCCAGCAGCCCGCCGGCGAGCGCGACCGCGAACGTCACCAGCGGCGCCCCGCCCAGCGCAGCGAGCCGCAGCGCCGGTGAGTCGCCCTGGCTGAACGCCAACCGGCCCCACGGGAACCCCCCGAACGGGATCCGCGACCGGGCCGCCTCCTGGGCCACCCACAGCGACCCGGTCAGCAGGGGCCAGGTCCAGCGCCACCGGTCGGCCAGCGGGCTCGCGTACGCGGCCAGCAGCCCCGCACCGGCCAGGAACGCCGCCTGCGAGCCGCACAGCAGCAGCCACGGCAGCAGCCCGGTGTGCAGGTTCGTCCAGGCCAGCATCGGGACGAACACCACCAGACCGGTCAGCAGGCCCAGCCCGGCGCCGCCGCGCAGCCGCCGCCGGTGCACGGCCGCCGCCTGCGCCGCCACCCCCACCGGGGCCAGCCACCACCACCCGTACGGCGGGAAGGCCAGCAGCAGCGCGCCCCCGGCGGCCAGCGCGGCCAGCGTCGCCACCCACAGCGGCAACGGGCGCCGGTCCCGGCTCGGCGGCGCCGCGACGCGCTCCGCACCGACCACACCCGCCGTGTCCACCGTCACCACCCGCGTACGCGCCCTTCCGCCGCCGGGGCTCCGGCGGCGGCGTCCGCCCACCGCGGCCGGTTCCGGACGGCTGTCTCCCGCCGCCGACGTGCGGCGAACGGGTAGCCGCTGCCGCCGAGGTCCGGCGGCAGGTTCCCGGCGAAGGTTACCCGGCCCGCCGCCGCGGCCGCCCCGTTCCCCGCGCGGGCGGCTCAGGGCAGGGCCGGCGCGAGCCGGACCGCCACGTCCAGGGCCCGGGTGCCGGGGCGCCCGCCGTCCTCCATGGTCCACAGCTCCGACAGCACCGCCATCACGTACCCCCAGGCCCGGATCCGCTCGGGCGGCTGGCCCAACCCGTCGGCCAACCGCTCGATCCGGGACTCCAGCAGCGGCAGCAGCCGCCCGGACTGCTCGTCCGGCCCCGGGTTGTACAGCACCGGCCCGGCGTCGAAGCCGGGATCGCCGACCAGGCCGTGCGGGTCGATGGCCAGCCACGGTTCCCGCTGCGCGGCCAGCAGGTTGTCGTGGTGCAGGTCGCCGTGCAGCACGACGGTGGCCGGCGCCGAGGCGCACAGCTCGTCGAACAGGCCGCGGGCCCGGTCCACCAGGCCCACCGGCAGCGGCCCGCCGCCGCCGTACCGGTCCAGGTGTCCGGTGAAGGACCGCCGATAGGAGGTCAGCGGCGGCAGCGGGCAGCCGGGCGGCGGCGGCACGTGCAGCCGGCGCAGCGCCTCGGCCACCGCGCCGGTCGCCTCGGCGTCCCGGTCCGGCACCAGCGACCGGACCATCGTGCCGGGCCGGGCGCGCTCCAGCAGCAGCGCGCCCCGGTCCGGATCCTCGGCCAGCAGCCGCACCGCGCCCCGCCCGGCGAAGATCCGCAGCGCGGTGGCCTCCCGCACCAGGTGTTCGCTGCCGGGCACGCCCAACTTGAGCACCAGCGGGGTGCCGTCGGCGGCGGTGGCCGCGGCCACCCAGTTGAACGTCAACCCGAACGGCTCGCCGACCCGCAGGTCCCAGCCGGCGGCGACGGCCCGCACGGTCCGCGGCAGCTCGTCCAGCCAGCGCCGCCCGGCCGCCCCCCACACCCCGACGACGGTCCGGGCGAACCCCTCCGGTACGGGCTCCGTGGGCAGCATCACCGGATCATGCCACGGCCGCCGGTCCCGAGCGGGCCGGCTCGGGGGCCGCGGGCCTCGACGGGCGGCGGGATCGGCGCCGTCGGCGGGCGGTGGGCGGTGGGTCGGCGCCGTCGGCGGGGTCGGCGCGCGTCGACGGCGGCGGCCGCCATGCGGATCAGGGCCGCGCGTGCCCAGCGGGGACCGGGACGAAAATCGGGGCGCGGCCACTGGCCGCGCCCCGATGCTCCCAGGCCCCTCCCGGCCGGTGCGGCGGGGTGACCCGGACGACCTTCGGACCGACCGGACGCGAACTGGCTGTTCTCGCCCACCCGTTGTCTACTGGCCGCACACGTCACCTCGTCCGGACACCGGTAACAGCGGCCGGTTCGCGCCGCCCCGCCGACCCCCGCCCGCTGGACCTGGCCGTCGCGGAATACTGCCGCTCGGCCAGCGGGCGAAGGGACGAAGCGAACAACAACCGCTTCCCGTTGTAGGACTCAAAGACGGTACGTGGTGCCCCCCCGCACCTGTCAACCGCCCCCGGGCCTGTCATCGCCACCAATCCGGCGTGTCTGCCCCGACACCCCGCCCGCAAACCCCGCGAGCCATGCCCGCCCGCCCCACCGCCGTCGATCTTGCACTTCGGGCCCGTCTTTCGCGGCATAAGACCCTTGTGCCCGGGCCAAAAGTGCAAGATCGACGAGTCAATGGGGCGGGTGAGAGAGGGGGCGGGGTGGGATCAGGCGGCGAGGAGGTGGTGGCGTAGCAGGGCGGCGGCGGCGGTCGGGTGGTCGGCGGCCAGCAGGCCGCCGGCGGCCAGCACGTACTCGTCGTCCACCGCGGCCCGCGCCGAGCGCGGCACCGCCCAGCCGCCGGCGTGGTCGGTCAGCACCGCCGACAGCACGGCTGCCCGGTCCGCCGGGCCGGCGTGCCGCAGCACCCCGCCCGAGCCGATCAACAGTCGCACGTCGCGCAGGTCCCGCGCCGCCTGCTCGCCGATCGCCCCGCCCCGGGCGTGCCGGCGCACCGCCACGATGGCGGCCAGCACCGCCAGCCGCCGGTCCACCGCCCGGTCCCGCTCGTCGGCCGGCAGAAACCCCGGATCGGCGGCCCGGTCGGCGGCCGCCGCGACCAGCGCGTCCCGCTCCCCGTCGACCAGCAACCGCTCGGCGGCGGCCGCGGCCACCACCCCGGGCGCGCTCCACCGCATCCCCAGGTCCCCCTCGACGGTACGGGCCCGCCACAGCTGCCCCGCCGCGGGCCGGCTCGGGCCGGTTGCCCGCTCGTCTGGGGTGAGCACCGAATACACGTCCGTGGTGGCCCCGCCGACGTCCACCACCACCAGGTCACCGCCGCCCGCGTCGGCCAGCGTCTCCACCCCGGTCAGCACCGCGTCGGGCGTCGCGGCCCGCACCAGGGCGCCGAAACGCCGGCCCCGGGACAGCCGCTTGCCGCCGATCACGTGCCGCAGGAACACCTCGCGGATCGCCGCCCGCGCCGGCCCCGGCGCCAGCACCCCGATCCGGGGCAGCACGTTCCCGGCCACCGTGACCGGCACGCCGCGGCCGGTCAGCATCCCGGCCACCTCGTCGCGGGCGTCGGCGTTGCCGGCCAGCACCACCGGCCCCCGCCAGCGCGCCGCCGCCAACCGGCCGGCGTTGTGCCGCAGCACGTCGGCGTCACCGCCATCGGTGCCGCCCACCAGCAGCAGCACGTCCGGTCGGGACGCCCGCACCGCCGCCAGCCCGGGCCCGGTCAACCGGCCCGCCGCCACGTGCACCACCCGGGCGCCGGCCGACAACCCCACCCGGTGCCCCGCCTGCGCCGTCACCAACTCCTCGTAGCCGACCACCGCCAGCCGCAGCCCACCCCCGGCCGACGAGCAGACGTACCACGGCGCGTCCCCCACGGCGACCCCCGCGCTCGCCCGCGCCACCGCGGCGTCCAGGCCGTGCAGCACGTCCGTGCCCACCGTGGTGCGTTCGGCGGCCGTACCGGCCAACCGGCCCCGGGCCAGGTCGACCACCGCCACCTTGGTGAACGTCGACCCGACGTCGGCGCAGACGGCGTAGGCGGTCGCCGGATCCGCGGGGTTTGCGATCGCCGGATCCGCGCCGGGACCTGACGGCGCCGGGTCCCGGAGGCCGGCCGAGGTCACCGCGCGGGCGACGGCTCGGCCGGCGGGACCACCACGGTGCCGGTGGCGGTCACCGCCACCACCGGCGGGTCCAGCACCTCGGCCGCCGACTCCCCCCGGTCCGGCCGGCCCCGGCACACCACCACGCAACTGAGCTCCAGGGTGCGGCTGCGGGTGCCCACCCGGGACACCTGCGCGGTCACCTCCAGCACGTCACCGGCCCGGATCGGCGCGTCGAACCGCACCTGCGAGTAGCCCGCGAACAGGCCCTCGTCGCCGTCCGTGCGGATGCACACCTCGGTGGCCACATCCCCGAACAACCCCAGCGCGTACGCCCCGTCCACCAGGTTTCCCGCATAGTGCGCGTGCGAGTACGGCACGTACCGCCGGTGCGTCACCGTCAACCCCAGCCGGGGATCCTGCTCGCTCACGCCTTCGCCGCCTTCCTGTTCGTGACCAACGCGTGGACCAGGTAGCTGGCCACCTCACCGGGGGTGGTGCCGCGGCCGAAGATCCGGTCCACGCCCAGCTCGCCGGCCATCTTCTCGTCGAACCGCGGCCCGCCCACCACCAGCAGCGGTCGCCGGCCCGCCGGTATCGCCTCCCGGAACGCCGCCGACATCTCCCGGATGTTGCGCAGGTGCGCGTCCCGCTGCGTCACCACCTGCGACACCAGCACCGCGTCGGCCCGGGCCGCCCGCGCCGCCTCCACCAGGTCCGGCACGCTCACCTGGGCGCCCAGGTTCGTCACCGCCAGCTCGCGGTAGTACTCCAGGCCCTTCTCCCCGGCGATGCCCTTCACGTTCAGGATCGCGTCGATGCCCACCGTGTGCGCGTCGGTGCCGATGCACGCCCCCACCACCGACAGCTTCCGGCGCAACCGCTGTTTCACCAGCGTGTTGACCTCCTTGGCCGACAGCAGCGGGAAGTCCCGCTCCACCACCTCCACGACCGAGGTGTCGACCAGGTGGTTCACCCGCCCGTACACGACGAAGAAGGTGAACCCGGCACCCATCTGCTTGGCGTGCACCAGCATGGCCGGATCCATGCCCATCTTGCCGGCCAGTTGCAGCGCCGCGCCCTCGGCCCGCTTGTCGTGCGGCACCGGCAACGTGAACGACACCTGCACCATGCCGTCGCCGGTGGTGTCCCCGTACGGCCGGATGATCTTCTTGCCGGCCTCGGACCCGGCCTCCGGCCCGACTCCCGCGCCGACGGTGCTCGCGGCGCTCACCGGGACCCCTCCAGGATGTCGGTGACCGGGTTGTAGTAGCCCGGCTCGTGCCGCGCCACCCCGGCCAACCCCTTGCCCCGGTCCGCCGGCCGCTTCATGATCCCGAACGTCCCGTCGGCGATGGCGTTCAACAACGTGTCATCGGTGATGCGTTCCAACAGCTCGACAGCCTCACCCAGCACCCGGTGCGCCCGCTGCTGGATGAACCCGCCCGGCGCCGGCACGAAGTCCTCGTGCAACCCGCCCGCCGCGCCCAACACGTACCGCACGTTCTGCAGCGCGATGTCCCGGTCCGACAGCCACGGCGTCACCACCGCCTCGGTCATCATCCCCACCAGCAGGATCCCCTGCCCGGTCATCGTGCCCACCAGGTTGAAGAACCCGTCCAGCAGGTTGCCCCGGAACACGTCCCCGGTCATGTGCTTCGTCGGCGGCATCCACTTCAACGGCGCGTCCGGGAACAACTCCCGGGCCAGCAACGCGTGCGCCAACTCCAACCGGAACGACTCCGGCACATCCGGGTTGATCTCGAAAGCGTGGCCCAACCCCAACTGCCAGTCCGCCAGCCCCGCCTCGTGCGCGAAGAACTCGTTCAACAGCTGCGACACGGTCACCGTGTGCGCCTCGTCCACCGCGTCCGCCGTGGTCAGGTAGTTGTCCTCACCGGTGTTGATGATGATCCCCGCCCGGGCGTGCACCTGCCGGGAGAACCGCTGGTCCACGAACGTCCGGATCGGGTTGATGTCCCGGAACAGGATCCCGTACATCGAGTCGTTCAACATCATGTCCAGCCGTTCCAACCCCGCCAGGGCCGCCATCTCCGGCATGCACAACCCGGACGCGTAGTTGGTCAACCGGATGTACCGGCCCAACTCCCGGGACGACTCGTCCAGCGCCGCCCGCATCAACCGGAAGTTCTCCTGCGTCGCGTACGTGCCCGCGAAACCCTCCCGGGTCGGCCCCTCCGGCACATAGTCCAGCAACGACTGCCCGGTCGACCGGATCACCGCGATGATGTCCGCGCCCGCCCGCGCCGCCGCCTGCGCCTGCGGGATGTCCTCATAGATGTCCCCGGTCGCCACGATCAGATAGATCCACGGCCGCCGCGCCGGATCCCCGTACCGCCGGATCAGCCGGTCCCGCTCGGCCCGCCGCCGGTCGATCAGCCGGACCCCCGCGGCGGTCGCCCGCCGCGCCGACCTGCGCGCCGCCGTCGCGCCCTTCCCCACCGGTACGTCGAACCGCACCGACCCGGCCGCCGCCTTCTGCGCCAGCAACGTCAGATCGGAGATCTCCTCCCGGGCGGCCGCCTCGAACACCGGCAACGCCACCCCGTGCCCCAGCCCCACATCGGCCACCACCGCGTCGACCAGCCGGTTCACCCACGGAATGCCCTCCGGGTCGGCCCCGGACACCCCCGCCAACCGCAGCACCGCCCGCTCCACCGACACCGTCGTGTGGCTGCGGGCCAGATCCACCACCGGCTGACCCGCCGACCGGGCCAACTCCCGGGCGCGCGCCACCACCGCCGGATCCAGTCCCAGCTTCCCGGTCACGACCCGCCCTCCTCGAAAATCACGTCACCACGCAGCACCGTGCGCCGGCACACCGGCAACGGCGTCGGATCCTCCGGCCCCCACACCTGCGGATCCTCGGCCACCAGCACCGGCAACCCGCGCCGGGTGCCCGCCGGCGTCGACCACACCGCGAACGTCGCCGCCGCCCCCCGCGCCAACACCCCCTCGGCCGGCAGCCCCGACCCGCGCGGCCGCGGCGGCAACGCCGACCAACCACCCCGGGTGTGCGCCGCGAACGCCGCCGGCACGCTCATCCGGTGCACCGGGTTGAAATGCGACACCGCCGCCCGCACCGACCCCCACGGATCCAACGGCGTCACCGGCGAATCCGACCCGAACGCCAGCGGCACCCCCACCCCGTGCATCGCGCCCATCGGGTTCGACTCCAACGACCGGGCCACCCCCAGCCGCGCCGCGTACATCTGCCGCTCCCCACCCCACAACCGGTCGAACGCCGGCTGCATGCTCGCCACGATCCCGTACTCCACGAACGCCGCGATCAGCCGCTTGTCCATCAGCTCCGCGTGCTCCACCCGGTGCCGCGCCGCGCGCAACCGGTCCACCCCCAGCACCCCCGCCGCGCCCGCGAACCCCGCCACCACCGTCGCCAGCGCCGCGTCCCCGATCGCGTGGAACCCGCCCTGCATCCCGTGCTCCGCGCAGTCCACCAGGTGATCCCGCACCTGCTCGGCCGACACGTACCCGTGCCCGCGGGCCTCCGGCTCGCCATCGGCGTACGGCGCCGACACGTGCGCCGTCCGCGACCCCAGCGCGCCATCGGCGTACAGGTCCCCGCCGGCGCCCACCGCGCCCAGCTCCCGGGCCCGCGCCGCGCCCAGCAACTCGCCCCAGTAGCCGTACACCTCCGGCAACCCCGCCCCGGACAACGCCAGCACGCTCGTGAAATCCGCCTCGTCCGACGTGCCCGGACCACCGCACTCGTGCACCGACGCGATGCCCAACTCCGCCGCCCGGGCCAGCGCCGCCCGCTGCGCCGCGGCCCGCTGCGCCGCCGACACCGAACCCAGCGCGACCTCCCGCACCACATGATGCGCGTCCCGCCGCAGCCACCCGGCCGCGTCGAAACCCTCCGCGTCCCGCGCCGCCGGCGCGGCCGCCAGCAACGCCGAGGACACCAGCGCCGAATGGATCGACGCCTGCGACAGATACACCCGCCGACCACCGGCGGCCCGATCCAGCTCCGCCGCCGCCGGCAACCGCCCGTCCGACCACGCCGACTCGTCCCAGCCGTGCCCGAGCACCACCGCATCGCCCGGCAGGCCCGCCGCGAACTCCGCCACCCGGTCCAGCACCTGCTCGGCCGACCGGGCCGCCGACAGCTCCAGACCGCTGCGCGCCAACCCGGTGTCCGTGCAGTGCACGTGCGCGTCCACGAACGCCGGCGTCACCAGCGCGCCCGCCAGCTCCACCACGCGGTCCGCGGCCGGCGCCGCGTCGTCGGTGCCCAACCAGACGATCCGGCCGTCCCGCACCAGCAGAGCCGTGGCGGTCGGATCCGACGGGCAGTGCAACACTCCACCGCGGTACAGCGTCGAGGGAGACCCGGCCCGCGGCCCGGTCGCAAGCTGTGCAGTCATGGCGTCAGTCTGCCGCCAGGCGGGCCTCGAACAGCGCCCGCACCCCCGGGACCTCGCGCAGCAACCCCAACGCCAGCTCCGCGTGCCCCGGCACGTACCCGTTGCCCACCAGCATCGTCACGTCCGCCGCCAGACCCTCCGCGCCCAGCGCGGCCGCCGCGAAGCTCGTCGCCATCGAGAAGAAGATCACCGTGCCGCCGTCGGCCGTGGCCAGCACCGCGCCGTGCTCGCAGCCCGGCACGTCCACGCACACCACCGTCACATCCGCCGGGCCGCCCAGCGCCCCCGACACCGCACCGGCCAACGCCACCGGATCCCGGGCGTCGGCCAGCACCACCGCGTCGGCCAGGCCCGCCGCCACCAACCGGTCCCGCTCCGCCGGCACCGGCACCACCCCGACCGTACGGGTGGCCCCGGCCCGCCCCGCCGCGGCCAGCGCCAGCGACCCGCTCTTGCCGGCGCCCCCGATCACCGCCACCGAGACGCCCCGGCCGGCCGCCAACCGCTCGGCCACCACCCGGGCGGTCAGCGCCGGCGCCCCGCACACGTCCAGCACCGCGAGGCTCAGCCCCGGCGCCAGCTCCGCCGGCAACACCGCCGCGATCGAGCGGGCGAACAGGATCGCGTGCCCCTCACACGGCACCTGCTCACCGCGCCCGTCCCACCGGGCCAGCCCGTCGGTCACCGCCAGCGGCGTCAGGGTCAACGACACCAGCGTGGCCACCGGGTCGCCGGGCTCGAGCCCCAGCGGCGACTCCGGGCCCACCTCGTCCACCGTGCCGATCAGCATCCCGCCCGAACCCGTGACCGGATTGTGCATCTTGCCCCGGGCCGCGATGATGTCCCGCACCTCGTCCCGGACGGCCGCGCCGTCCCCGGCGTGCTTCTCCGCCAGCTGCCGGAAGCTCGCCGCGTCCAGGTTCAACCGCTCGACCCGCACCCGGACCTCGTCCGGACCGATCGCCGGGCTCGGATCCAACCGGTACGCCGCCTGCGGCAGCACGCCCACCGGCTCCAGCACCCGGTGCAGACCGACCGGTGACGTCATGCCGCCCTCCCCTTGCAATACGCAACCCGACACTCGCAACCCGCAACCCGACTCGCTCGGCCGGAAAACTTACGGCAGAATAGTTTCTGACCAGGATATTTTCCAGTACCGTCCCGGGGACGCCCAGACAGCGCCGCCACCCGAGGAGGACCCGTGACCCAGCTCGAGCCCCTGACGGCCGCCCCGGCGAGCATCCCGACCCCCCGCACCGGCGCGGACCCCGCCCCCGAACACGCCGAGGCGCCCGCCGGCCGCACCACCCTCGCCGGCGGCCAGCCGTACGAATACCGCCGCCGCCCGCTCGTCGAACCCGACTGGACCCGCTTCCCCGGCTGGCGCGACGTCACCCGCGAACAGTGGGAATCCGCCCAGTGGCAGCGCGTCAACTGCGTCAAGAACCTCAAACAGCTGCGCCGCGTCCTCGGCGACCTCGTCGACGAGACCTTCTACGCCGACCTCGCCGACGACCAGGCCGCGCTGGCCACCATGTCCATGCTCGTGCCGCCACAGATGATCAACACCATGGTCCCGGACCGCGTCCCGGACACCGACGGCCTCTACGCCGACCCCATCCGGCGCTACATGATCCCGGTCGCCTCCGACCGGCGCACCGACTGGCCGTCCCACCCGTACGCCACCCGCGACTCGCTGCACGAGCACGACATGTGGGTCGCCGAGGGCCTCACCCACCGCTACCCCACCAAGGTCCTCGCCGAGCTGCTCTCCACCTGCCCGCAGTACTGCGGCCACTGCACCCGGATGGACCTCGTCGGCAACTCCACCCCCACGGTCGACAAGCTCAAGCTCACCCTCAAGCCCGTCGACCGGTACGACGCCCACATCGACTACCTCAAGGCGCACCCGTCCGTGCGCGACGTGGTCGTCTCCGGCGGCGACGTGGCCAATGTGCCGTGGCGCAACCTCGAGTCGTACCTCATGCGGCTGCTCGAGATCGAAACCATCCGCGACATCCGGCTGGCCACCAAGGCCCTGATGGGCCTCCCCCAGCACTGGCTCCAGCCCGAGGTCGTCGAGGGCCTCGAACGGGTCGCCCGCACCGCCTCCCGGCGCGGCGTCAACCTCGCCATCCACACCCACGTCAACCACGTGCAGTCGCTCACCCCGCTGGTGGCCCGGGCCGCGCAGACCGCCCTCGAGGTCGGCGTCCGCGACGTCCGCAACCAGGGCGTGCTCATGCGCGGCGTGAACGCCACCGCGCCGGCGCTGCTCGACCTCTGCTTCGGGCTCCAGGGCGAGGCCGGCATCCTGCCGTACTACTTCTACATGTGCGACATGATCCCCAACGCCGAGCACTGGCGCGTCCCGGTCTGGCACGCCCAGCAGCTCCAGCACGACATGATGGGCTACCTGCCCGGCTACGCCACCCCGCGGATCGTCTGCGACGTCCCGTTCGTCGGCAAGCGCTGGGTGCACATGCTCACCGAGTACGACCGCGAGCGCGGCCTGTCGTACTGGACCAAGAACTACCGCACCTCGATCGAGGCCGCCGACGCCGAGGCGCTGGACCGGCGCTACGCCTACTACGACCCGATCGACACCCTCCCCGAGGCCGGCCAGAAGTGGTGGGCCGACCAGGAGCGCGCCGGCGCCTGAGCAGCACATTGAAGCGGCCCCGGGACCAGTTGGTCCCGGGGCCGCTTCGCGTCGGTCGGGCTTCAGCCCTTGAAGGCGTCCCTGACGTCGCGGCCGGCGTCCTTGAGGTGCTCGCCGGCCTGCTTGGTCTGCGCCTCGGTCCGGTCGGTCGCGCCCTCGGCCTGCAGGCTCTCGTTGTCGGTCGCGTCGCCCACCTTCTCCTTGCCGGCGCCCTTCAACTCGTCGATCTTGTTCGAAATCTTGTCGGCGAAGCTCATGTCGGACTCCTCGGGTCGGCGTTTTCGGCCTTGTGTTGCTCGGGGTGCCCGATTTCGTTGTTCGGGAAACTGCCTTTTCGGCATGTGCCACCCGGTACATCGCGTAGGGCGTCCTAGGATGCTAGGTGTGAGCGGTCCCCCGAGCGAAGGCGCTGGCCGGCTGGTTGACTGGGCCGATGGCGGAGATCATCCTCATCCGGCACGGGCAGACCGAGTGGAGCGCGGCGGGCCGGCACACCTCGCACACCGACGTGCCGCTCACCCCCGACGGCGAGCGGCAGGCCGCGGCCCTCGCCCCCGCGCTCGCCGGCCGACGGTTCGCCGCCGTGCTGGTCAGTCCCCGCAGACGCGCCCGGCACACCGCCGAACTCGCCGGCCTGACCGTCAGCGACATCGAGCCCGACCTGGCCGAATGGGACTACGGCGCGTACGAGGGCCGGACCACCGCCGACATCCGCGCCGAGCGGCCCGACTGGGATCTGTGGTCCGACGGCTGTCCCGGCGGCGAGTCGCCCGAGCAGGTGGCGGCCCGGCTGGACCGGGTGCTGGCCCGGGCCGCGACGCTGCTGGACACCGGCGATGTGGCGCTGGTGGCACACGGACACAGCCTGCGGGTGGCCACCGCCCGATGGATCGGGCTGGCGGCGGCCGACGGCGGCCGGTTCCGGCTGGACACCGGGACCCTCTCGGCGCTCGGCTTCGAACGCGACCGGCGGGTCCTGCTGCGCTGGAACGCCCCAGTCGCAGGCTGACCCGCCGGACCGCCGGCGCCGCTCCCCCGGCCGGATGCCGTGGGCCGTGGGGCCGGAGGCGGCGCGGCTGGGCCGTCGCGGGCCCGCCCGGACCTCAGCCGGGCCCGGGCCGGTGCACCTGCCGCCGGTAGCCGCTGGGGGTGAACCCGAGGACGGACCGGAACTCGTTCGCCAGGTGGGCGTGGTCGGCGTAGCCCAGATCGGCGGCCAGCGCCGCCAGGCTCGTCTCCGGCTCGGCGCGCACGCGCTCGGCCGCCTCCTGGAGCCGGCGCCGCCGGATCATGGCCAGCGGCGGCAGCCCGACGTAGCGGCGAGCCAGCCGCTGGAGCGTCCGCACCGACACATGCAGCCGCGCGGCCACGTCCTCGACGGTCAGCACGGCCGGATCGGCGCCGATCAGATCCGCCATGGCGTTGGCCAGCAGGGCATCCGGGCCCGGTGCCGGCAGCGTCCGGTGGAGCCACTCGGCGAACGCCCGCACGGCGCGGTCGTGCCGGGACGGACCGTCCCCGGGCCCGGTCATCGCCGCCGTCACGGCCGCGTGCAGGTCGGCGGCCGGCACCGGCTGGTAGCCGTCCCGCAGCGTCCCGGGATCGGCCGCGAAGAACGGCACCGCGGCCGGTTGCAGCAGGGCTCCGACCGCCCACCCGGTCCCGCTCAGATCGCGGTACGAGGCCCGGGTGGGCGGGCCCACGAAGCCCACGCCGTCCCGCTCCACGACCAGGTTGCACACCGGAAAGGCGATCAGGTGCTGCCGGGATGTCCGGCCGGGGGCTATCCGCCACTCCGGGATCCAGAACCAGCGCACCAGCGCGGCCACCGGGTCCGGCGGCGGCAGCCGACGCAACGTGGGCAGCCGCGCCGGATACAGCACCCCCCGCTGGTCCAGGCTCACTCCCACAAGCTACGTGATGTCGCCTTTTTCCAAGCCGCCCGCCACGGGCGAACCGTACGGTTTCCGACCATGACCGTTTCGATCAACGCCGCCTCCGGCGAGCACACCACCAACGGCACCCCGCACGGCGCCACCAGCCTGACCCCCTTCCTGGCCATCCCCGACGCCCGGGGCGCGATCGACTTCTACCGGGACGTCTTCGGGGCCCGGGTGGTGGACGTGACCGAGATGGGCGGCGTGATCGCGCACGCCGTGCTGGACTTCGGCGCCGGGCTGCTCCAGCTCGGCGAGCCGATGCCCGATTACGGCCTCGTCGCGCCGCCGGAGGGCGACAACGACTGCTACTCCATCGGCCTGTACTGCCCGGACGTCGACGACATGGTGACCCGGGCCGAGGCGGCCGGGGCCACCATCCGGGAGGCGCCGTCCACCTTCGTCTCCGGCGACCGGTTCGCCAGCATCCGGGATCCGTTCGGGGTCCGGTGGTCGATCATGACCCGGGTCGAGGACCTGTCCGAGGCGGAGAGCGCCCGCCGGGTCGCCGAATGGGCCGCCACGCAGCAGGCGTGACCGCGCTGCGGTAACCAACAGCAGGGCCCGCGCCGCCGGGGCAGCGCGGACTGCGCCGGGACGGCGCGGACAGCGCCGGGACGGCGCGGACGGCGTCACCGGCCCGGCGGCGCGGACAGCCGCGGCCGGCGCTCGCCCCGCTCCCGGCGCGCCCAGCCCTCCCGTACCCTCGCGGCATGCCAACGCCTGCGGGAGATGCGAATGAATGACAGGCTCGACGCCGGGGTCGCGCACCCGGCTCGGCGGTACAACTACTGGTTGGGCGGCAAGGACAACTTCGCGGCGGACCGCGAGTCCGGGGACCTGCTGGCCGCGTCGTATCCCGCGGCCCGGATCGCCGCCCGGGCCAACCGGGCGTTCCTGCGCCGCGCGGTCCGGTATCTGGCCGGTACGGCGGGCATCCGCCAGTTCCTGGACATCGGCACCGGCCTGCCGACCGCGGACAACACGCACGAGGTGGCCCAGCGCATCGCCCCGGAGTCCCGGATCGTGTACGTCGACAACGATCCGATGGTGATGACGCACGCCCGGGCGCTGTTGAGCAGCACCCCGGAGGGCCACACCCGCTACCTCGAGGAGGACCTGCGCAACCCGCACCGGATCCTCGGCCACCCCGACCTCGCGGAGGTGCTCGACCTCGATCGGCCGGTGGCGCTCATGCTCATCGCCATCGTGCACTTCCTGCCCGACCAGGCTGCCGCCCGGGAGGTCGTGCGCACCCTGATGGCCGCCCTCCCGGCCGGCAGCCACCTGGTCATCTCGTGCGCCACGACGGAGTTCCTCACCCCGGAGCTGGCCGCCAACTGGGACGAGAGCCTGCGGTCCGGCCGCTCCGACGTGCACCCGCGCAGCAGGGAGCAGTTCACCGAGTTCTTCGCCGGTCTCGACCTCGTGCCGCCCGGGGCCGTGGCGATCAGCCGGTGGCGGCCGGACCCGGACGACCCCGAGCAGCCGCTGCCGGTGGACGCCTCGATGTTCGGCGCGGTGGGCCGCAAGCCGTGACCTCGTCCGGGCCGGCCGCGGCGAGGCGGGCGAACCGGCCCGATTCGCCGCATTAGTCCGCGAACGGCGGCCGGTCGGCGCGGAAAACCGACCGCTCGTCGCACCAGATCGACCGCTAACGGCACCATGAGACCGCTCCCAATTAGGGTCGGCAGCCACCGGATGGATCGAGCGCCCGCCGGCGTGTCCGGGACGCCGGTTCGAATAGGGGGACAGCACGTGAAGCTGCGCGCACTCATCACCGTCGCGACGGTGTCCAGCCTCGCCGCCTTCGGCCTCACCGCCTGTGGCGGCGACGACGGCGGCGGCGGTTCGGGGTCGAAGACCCTCACCTACTGGGCCAGCAACCAGGGCACCAGCCTGGACAACGACAAGGAGGTGCTGACGCCGGTCCTGGACAAGTTCACCCAGCAGACCGGGGTCAAGGTGAACCTCGAGGTCATCGGTTGGAACGACCTGCAGACCCGGATCCAGACGGCCGTCACCTCGGGCCAGGGACCGGATGTGCTCAACATCGGCAACACCTGGGCCGCCTCGCTGCAGGCCACCGGCGGATTCCTGCCCTTCGGCGACGAGGAGATGAAGGCCATCGGCGGCGCCGACAAGTTCGTGCCCACCGCCCTGGCCACCGGCGGCAAGCAGGGCGAGCCGCCGACCTCGGTGCCGCTGTACGGGCTCGCGTACGGGCTGTACTACAACAAGAAGATGTTCGCCGACGCCGGCCTCCAACCGCCCAAGACCTGGGAGGAGATGGTGACGGCCGCCCAGAAGCTCACCAACCCGGCCAAGAAGGTCTACGGGATGGCGCTCGCCGGGGCCAGCTACACCGAGAACGTGCACTTCGCGTTCATCAACGGGGCGCAGAACGGCGTCGAGTGGTTCGACAACGCCGGCAAGCCGACCTTCAACTCCGACGGCGCGGCCCAGGGCATCCTGCGGTACCTCGACCTGATGCAGAAGGACAAGGTCGTCAACCTGTCGAACGCCCAGTACGACAACTCGAACAAGTCGGTCAACGACTTTGCGACCAAGAAGGTCGCGATGATCATCAACCAGAACAACGCCGACAACGCCTTCGTCAGCAACGGCATGAAGCCCGGCGACTACGGCGTGGTGCCGTTCCCGGCGCCGCAGGGCGGCCAACAGGTCGGCAGCCACGTGGCCGGCATCAACATGTCGATCTTCAAGAACACCAAGAACAAGGACGCGGCGCTGAAGTTCGTCAAGTTCATGACGGACGCGGACACCCAGAAGACCCTGGGCAAGCCGTTCGCCTCGCTGCCGGTGCTCAAGGACGCCCAGCCGGTGTTCACGGACGACGCCGAGGAGGCGAAGACCTTCCAGCAGATCTACACGACCATGTCGAAGCCGCTGCCGCTGGTGCCCGCCGAGGACCAGTTCGAAAGCACCGTCGGCAAGGCCATGAACAGCATGTTCGCCAAGATCGCGACGGGTGGGACCGTCACGGTCGACGACATCAAGGCCGCGATGAAGAACGCGCAGGATCAGGTCACCACCTCCACCGGCGGCTGACGCCGGCCGTCGTGGTCACCGGCGCCGGCCCCGACCGGTCGGCGCCGGTGACCCGACCCGGGCGGCACGGCCCGGCCGACTGACCGATGCGGGCCGGTCAGGCAACGAATGGAGGTACCCATGAGCTCATCCACTTCCGACGCGGCCGACCGGGACGGCGTGGCCGCTCCCCCGCCGGCGAGAACCGCCGCGATCCGGCCGCGCCGGCCCGAACGGTCGGCCGCGGCCGCTGGCTCGGCCGAACGGCCGGGCCCGGGTCGCGGGCGGATCGCCGCGGCCCGCGGCGCCCGGCGGCCACGCTGGCTGCCGTACCTGCTCCTCGCCCCGGCCATCCTCTTCGAGCTGCTCATCCACATCGTCCCGATGGTCGTCGGCGTGTGGATGAGCTTCGTTCAGCTGACCAAGTTCTTCATCGCCAACTGGTCCGAAGCGCCCTGGGTGGGGCTGCGCAACTACCGGATCGCCGTCGACGTCAACGGCGTCATCGGCAAGGGGCTCCTGCAGTCCTTCCTGATCACCGTGGGCTTCTCGCTGGCCACCGTGGCGCTGTCCTGGGGACTCGGGATGGCCGCCGCCGTGGCGCTGCAGCGGCCGTTCGGCGGGCGCAACGTCGTACGCACGCTGTTCCTCATCCCGTACGCCCTGCCCGCGTACGCGGGGATCATCACCTGGAACTTCATGCTCCAACGGGACAGCGGCATGGTGAACCACGTCCTGGTCGACCAGCTCGGGCTCGCCAGCGACCGCCCGTTCTGGCTGATCGGCGGCAACGCCTTCACCTCGATCGTCACGGTCGCCACCTGGCGGCTCTGGCCGTTCGCCTTCCTGACCCTGATGGCCGGCATGCAGAGCATCCCGGGCGACGTCTACGAGGCCTCGGCCGTGGACGGCGCCGGACCGCTGCGGCAGTGGCGCAGCGTGACCCTGCCGTTCCTGCGGCCGGTCAACATGGTGCTCGTGCTGGTGCTGTTCCTGTGGACGTTCGCCGACTTCAACACCCCGTTCGTGCTGTTCGGCACGGCCCAGCCGCCGGCCGGGGACCTCATCTCGTTCCACATCTACAACGCGTCGTTCCTGACCTGGAACTTCGGCAGCGGCGCGGCCATGTCGGTCCTGCTGCTGCTGTTCCTGCTGGTCGTCACCGGCGCGTACCTTCTGCTCACCAACCGGAGGTCCGACAATGCGTGACAGCAGGGGCTTCAAGGTCTTCCGGATCGTCACGCTCGTCGTGCTCGCGATCTTCACGATCCTGCCGCTGTACGTCATGGTCAGCAGCTCGCTCAAGCCGCTCCGCGACGTGCAGGGCGCCTTCACCTGGTGGCCCAGCAACCTCACCCTGAAGCCGTTCGTGAGCATGTGGAGCACCGTGCCGCTGGCCCGGTACTTCGCGAACAGCCTCATCGTGTCCGGTCTGGCCACCGTGGCGAGCGTGATCCTCGCGATCCTCGCGGCCTTCGCCGTGAGCCGGTTCCGGTTCCGCGGCCGGAACGTCTTCACCACCACCGTGCTGTCCACCCAGATGTTCCCGGGGGTGCTCTTCCTGCTCCCGCTGTTCCTGATCTTCGTGAACATCAACCGCTCGACCGGGGTCCAGCTGCAGGGCACGCTGACCGGTCTGGTCATCACGTACCTCACCTTCTCGCTGCCGTTTTCGATCTGGATGCTGGTCGGGTACTTCGGGAGCATTCCCCGCGAGCTGGACGAGGCCGCCATGGTCGACGGCGCCGGCCACCTGCGTACGCTGTGGAAGGTCGTGCTGCCCGCGGCCCGGCCCGGCGTCATCGCCGTGGCCATCTACGCCTTCATGACGGCCTGGGGCGAGGTGCTGTTCGCCTCGGTCATGACCACCGAGCAGAACCGGACCCTCGCCGTCGGGTTGCGCCAGTACGCCAGCCAGACGAACGTGTACTGGAACGAGATCATGGCCGCCTCCCTGGCGGTCAGCGTTCCGGTGGTCATCGGGTTCCTGCTGGCCCAGCGGCACTTCGTCGCCGGCATGACGGCCGGCGCCGTCAAGTAGCCCACCGACCACCGCGCGACCGGCAAGCAGATCCGAGAGGAACACCGTGCTCATTGCCCTGCCCGACGACTGGACGCTGACCACCGGCCCGGGGACCCTTCCCGACGCCGTGCCCGAGGCGGTGCGCGGGGCAGGCATCCCGGCCACCGTGCCGGGCTGCGTGCACACCGACCTGCTCGCCGCGGGGCTGATCCCCGACCCGTACCTCGACCGCAACGAGAGCGCGCTGGCCTGGATCGGCCGGACCCCGTGGACCTACCGGACCCGGTTCGCGGCCGAGCCGGCCGCGGCCGGCGAGCGGATCGAGCTGGTCTTCGACGGGCTCGACACCGTCGGCCGGGTGCTGCTCAACGGGACCGTCCTGGGCACGGTGGCCAACATGCACCGCCGGCACCGGTTCGACGTGACCGGCCTGCTGGGCCCGGACAACGAGCTGACCGTCGAGTTCGCGGCCCAGCTCGACGCCACCGAGGAGGCCAGCGCGCGGCTCGGCCCCCGGCCGCACACCAACACCCACCCGTACAACGCGGTCCGCAAGATGGCCTGCAACTACGAGTGGGACTGGGGACCCGACCTGGTCACTGCGGGCATCTGGCGGCCGGTCACGCTGCGCCGCTGGCGGACCGCCCGGCTCGACGACGTGCTGCCGCAGGTCACCGTGGACGGCGCCACCGGGACGGTACGGGTCCGGGCCGGTGTCGCGACGGCCGAGGCCGACGCGCCGGCCGACCTGGTGGTCCGGGTGGCGGTGGCGGCCGCGCACGGCTCGCCGGGCGGCAGCGCCGAGGCGGCCGCGGGCGGCGACGCGACCGGCGGGTCCGACCGGACCGCGGTGGTGCAGCTCGAGGTGCCCGAGGTCGCGCGCTGGTGGCCCCTCGGGCACGGCGACCAGCCCCGGTACGACCTCACGGTGACGTTGCTGGACGCCGAGGGCGCCGAGCTGGACCGCTGGGAACGCCGGATCGGGTTCCGCACGGTGGCCCTGCGGACCGAGCCCGACGAGCGCGGCACGTCGTTCGGGATCGTCGTGAACGACCGGCTCATCCAGGTCAAGGGCGCCAACTGGATCCCGGACGACTGCTTCCCGAGCCGGGTCGACCGGGCGGCGTACGCGCGCAGCATCGGCGACGCCGTGGACGCGGGCCTGAACCTGCTGCGGGTGTGGGGCGGCGGGATCTACGAGAGCGACGACTTCTACGACCTGTGCGACGAGCGCGGCGTGCTCGTCTGGCAGGACTTCCTGTTCGCCTGCGCCGCGTACGCCGAGGAGGAGCCGCTGCGGTCCGAGGTGCTGGCGGAGGCCCGGGAGGCGGTGACCCGGCTGGCGCCGCACCCGAGCCTCGCGGTGTGGAACGGCAACAACGAGAACCTCTGGGGCCACGAGGACTGGGACTGGAAGGAGCCGCTCGGCGACCGCACCTGGGGCGCCGGCTACTACCACGAGGAGCTGCCGCGGATCGTCGCCGAGCTCGACCCGACCCGGCCGTACTGCCCCGGCAGCCCCTGGTCGCCCGACCCGGCGCGGCACCCCAACGACCCGGCGCACGGCTCGATGCACATCTGGGACGTGTGGAACCGGATCGACTACACCCACTACCGCGACTACGTGCCGCGGTTCGTGTCCGAGTTCGGCTACCAGGGGCCGCCGGCCTGGTCGACGCTCACCCGCGCGATCCACGACGAGCCGCTGGCGCACGACTCCCCCGGCATGCTGGCGCACCAGAAGGCGGCCGACGGCGACGAGAAGCTCAGCCGCGGCATCGCGCCGCACCTGCCGCTGCCGGAGGACTTCGCCGACTGGCACTGGGCCACCCAGCTCCAGCAGGCCCGCGCGGTGGCCTTCGGGCTGGAGCACTTCCGCTCCTGGTACCCGGCCTGCTCCGGCGCCGTGGTCTGGCAGCTCAACGACTGCTGGCCGGTCACCTCCTGGGCCATGGTCGACTCCGACGGCCGGCGCAAGCCGCTCTGGTACGCCGTCCGGCACGCCTTCGCGCCGCGGCTGCTGACGATCCAGCCCCGGGACGGCGGACTGGTGCTCGCGGTCTGCAACGACACCGACGAGGCGTGGACCGCCGAGGTTCCGGTGCGCCGGCTCGACCTGGACGGCACGGCGCTGGCCGAGGAAACCGTACGGTTCGAGGCGGGGCCGCGGGCCACGGTGCTCGTGCCGCTGCCGGACGCCGTCGTCCGGCCGGACGATCCGCGGCGCGAGCTGCTCGTGGCGGGCGAGGGCGTCGAGCGGGCGCTGTGGTACTTCGTCGAGGACCTCGAGCTGCCCCTGCGGGAGAGTTGGGAGGCCGTCGACGTGCATCGTGTCCCGGACGGCTACCAGGTCCGGGTCACCGCCGCGGCGCTGGCCAAGGACGTGTGCCTGCTGGCCGACCAGGCCCATCCCGAGGCGGTGGTGGACGACGCGCTCGTCACCCTGCTGCCCGGGGAGAGCCACACCTTCACCGTCCGCTGCGCCGCCGAGGTGCCGACCGACGAGTTCCGCTCGCCCCGCGTGCTGCGCTCGGCCAGCCAGCTCGTCGAGCGGCACGGACCGGCGTCCGGGCGGCCCGGCGGCGGCGACCCGGCCGACGGGGACGGCGGCGACGGCCGGAGCGGCCCGCCGGGGCAGCGAACGCCGACCGACCGGGTCTCGACGGGGCGGCCGGCATGAGGCCCGGGACGACCTCCGACACCGCCGACGGCGCGGCCGAGGTGGCGCGGGAGCTGCCGGCCTCGTTCCGGTTCGGCTCGGCCACGGCCAGCTACCAGATCGAGGGCGCGGTGCGCGAGGACGGCCGCGGGCCGTCGATCTGGGACACCTTCTCGCACACCCCGGGCCGCACTCGAAACGGTGACACCGGGGACGTGGCCTGCGACCACTATCACCGGTGGCGCGAGGACATCGGGCTGATGTCCGACCTCGGGCTCGACGCGTACCGGCTCTCGATCGCCTGGCCGCGGATCCAGCCGGACGGTCGGGGCCGGCCCGAGCCGCGCGGCCTGGCGTTCTACGACCGGCTGGTGGACGGGCTGCTCTCGGCCGGCATCGACCCGGTGGTCACGCTCTATCACTGGGATCTGCCGCAGGCGCTGGAGGACCGGGGCGGCTGGACCGTCCGGGAGACGGCCGAGGCCTTCGGCGAGTACGCCGGGCACGTGGCCGCGGCGCTCGGCGACCGGGTAAGCATGTGGACCACCCTGAACGAGCCGTGGTGCAGCGCCTACCTGGGCTACGCCTCCGGGGTGCACGCCCCGGGCCGCACCGAGCCCGAGGGCGCGCTGCGGGCGGTGCACCACCTCAACCTCGCGCACGGCCTCGGGGTGCAGGCGGTGCGCGCGGAGCTGGGCGAGGCGGCCCGCTGCTCGGTCACGCTCAACCTGCACGCGCTGCTGCCGGCGGACCCGTCGTCGGCGGCCGACCGGGACGCCGTACGCCGGCTGGACGCGCTGGCCAACCGGGCGTTCACCGGACCCATGCTGGACGGCGCCTACCCGCCGGACCTGCTGGCCGACACGGCCGAGGTCACCGACTGGTCGTTCGTGCGGGACGGCGACACGGCCGTGGCGCACCAGCGGCTCGACGCGCTGGGGGTCAACTACTACACCACCACCACGGTACGGGCCTGGGACGGCACGACCGAGCGGTCCTCGGAAGACGGGCACGCGCCGAGCCGGCACACCCCGTGGGTGGCGGCCGGCGACCGGGTGGAGTTCGTTGCGGTGCCCGGGCAGCGCACGGACATGGGTTGGCTGGTCGACCCGGACGGGCTGCGCGACCTGCTGCTGGACGTGCACCGGCGGTACCCGGAGCTGCCGCTGATGGTCACCGAGAACGGCGCCGCCTTCCCGGACACGGTGGGCCCGAACGGCGCCGTGGACGACCCGGATCGGCTGGAGTACGTGCGGCGGCACCTCGGCGCGGTGGCCGAGGCCATCCGCGCCGGCGCCGACGTGCGCGGGTACTTCCTCTGGTCACTGCTGGACAACTTCGAATGGTCCTGGGGCTACGACCGGCGCTTCGGCATCGTCCGGGTCGACTATGAGACGCTGCGCCGCACCGCGAAGTCGTCGGCCCGGTTCTACCGGGACGTCATCCGGGAGCACCGGGCCGGGCGCCCCTGACGCGGGGCGCACCGCCCACGGCCGGCCGCCGCGCCGATGTTCCCGGCTCGATCCGGGAGCACCGGCGCGGCGCGGTAGGCCGGAAAACGTCCTACCCTCAGACGGTGGCACCCGACAACGCGAGCCGACCGGCCCGAGTGGCGGACGTGCACGAGCTGGCGCTGGCCATGCCGTACGTCACCGTCGAGCACGCCGGCGACAACCCGGTCTACCAGGTCGGCCGGAAGTCGTTCATCTTCTTCCGCAACCCGCGGCCGGACGCCGTCGACGAGCGGACCGGCGAGCGCTACCGGGACGTGATCGTCTTCTGGGTGGAGTCGGAGGCCGACAAGCAGGCGCTGGTGCGGGACGAGTCCACGCCGTTCTTCACGACGGCCCATTTCGACGGCCACCTGTCGGTGCTGCTGCGGGCCAGCCGGATCGGCGAGATCAGCCGCCAGGAACTCGCCGAACTCGTCCAGGACGCCTGGCTGTCCCGCGCGTCGGCCCGCCGCGGGGCGGCCTGGCTGGCCGAGCACCGTCCGAGCTGAGCGGCGCCGGCTGCCGCCGCCGGCCCGACCACAGCGGGACGATTCATTCACAAACTGGACTTATTATTGGTCTTTGTTAACAGTCAGATATAGACGTACAATGCCCCGAGCGAAAGTCTCGATCCTGCCTCGACTATTGTGAGCCGGTACCTCCGCCGGTAGAGTCCGGCCCAGCTTTTCCGCCGGGGTGGCCGAAGTTCCCTGGTGCGGATAAAAAGGGCTCATCGGGAAGCTGCGGAGGATACGATCGACGCAATTTGGGGTATGGCGGATCGCTATCCTGATCGTCCGGCCGTCATACACAACGGCAATATTCTGACCTATGCCGAATTGCGTGCCGCCGTCCGGGAACGCGCCCGCCAGCTCGGGCCACGACCGGGGGTCGTGGCCGTGCCCACCAGCCGCTCCCCGGAGACCATCGTTTCCCTGTTTGGCGTGTGGGCCGCAGGCGGAACGTACTGTCCCATCGATCCCGCCTTTCCCCGGGACCGCCAGGACATGATGCGCTCGGCCGCCGGGTGCGACGCGGGCGGCGACGCGGACAATGACCCCGATCCACCCGCATACATACTCTTCACGTCGGGTTCGACGGGTCGACCAAAACCCGTAACCACACCAAGGCGCGCCATTGCCACCACGGTCGAGTCCCTCCGCGGACTGTTCGCTCTGTGTGAGTCCGATCGCGTACTGCAATTTTCCTCGCTCAATTGGGACACCTGCTTCGAGGAAATTCTGCCGGCGCTGTCCGGCGGGGCCGCGCTGGTCTTCGACGACGACGCCCACACCGGTTCGTTCCGGCGTTTTCTGCGGGCGGTGGAACGGCAGCGCATCAGCATCCTCGACCTGCCCACGGCCTTCTGGCACGAGCTGGTCAACCACCTCCGCGAGGAGCGCGTCGAGCTGCCCGGGTGCCTGCGCCTGGTGGTGATCGGCGGCGAAGCGGTCAACCCGGCCCGGCTGGCGGAGTGGCGCGCGCTGCCGACCGGCCACCTGCGGCTGCTCAACACCTACGGCTGCACCGAGACCACCCTCATCACGCACGCCGTCGACCTGCACGGCCCGCTGGCGGCGCCCGCGCCGGCCGGCGTCGCGGCGGGCATGGCGAGCACCGCCGCCGAGGGCACGACGACCGTCGCCGCCACCGCGGGCACGACGACCGTCGCCGCCACCGCGGGCACGACGACCGTCGCCGCCGCGGGCACGACCGCCGCCGCGGACCCGCCGCGCATCGCCGCGGCCACGACGGCCCTCGCCACCGTGGACGCGCCGGACACCGCCGGGGCCACCACGGATCCGGTCGTCGGGCCGGCGCCGATCGGCCGGGCGTTGCCGCACGTCGTCGAGCGGATCGGTCCGGACGGCGAGCTGCTCATCGGCGGTCCGGCGATCGCCTCGGGATACCGGGGGCTGCCCGAGGCCACCCGGGACCGCTTCGTCGAGCTGGCCGGTGAGCGGTTCTTCCGCACCGGCGACCGGGTCCGGCGCGGGCCCGGCGGCCTGCTCTTCCCCGAGGGCCGGCTCGACGCCGAGGTCAAGATCCGCGGCATCCGGGTGGATCCGGCGGAGGTCGAGGCGCACATCGGCGCCTGCCCCGGGGTGGGCGCGGTGGCCGTGGCCCCCTCCACCCTCGCGGGCCGCACCGCGCTGGTGGCCTACCTCGTGCCCCTCCAGACGGCCGATGGCGCGACGCTGGGCCGGCGGGTCACCGACTTCCTCCGGCAGCGGGTGCCGGGGCATCTCATCCCCAGCCGCATCCGGGTGGTTCCGCACCTGGTCTACACCGCCACCGGCAAGGTCGATCGGCAAGGATCAAAGGAGTTCTTCGATGGGTGTTGACGTGATCGCAGAGATCTTCCGGAGGGTGCTGGAGACGGTGGACGTCGACGGCGACTCGGACTTCTTCGACATGGGCGGCGATTCCCTGATCGCCACCCGGGTGCTCAGCGCGGTGGCCCGACACTTCGACGTCGAGCTGTCCTTCGAGGACTTCTTCGCGGCACCGACGCCCACCGCGCTGGCGAACGTTATCGCGTCCGTACGGGCATGAGGGTCGTCGTGGCCGGGGCCGGGCTCGCCGGTCTCACCGCCGCCGCCGCGCTGACCGCCCGGGGCGCGGAGGTCGTGGTGCTGGAGGCCCGCGATCGGGTCGGTGGCCGCACCCGTGGCCGGGAGGTGCTGCCCGGCGTCTGGGTCGACGCCGGCGCCGCCTACCTGGGCGACCGGCATGTCGAGTTGCACGACCTGCTCGCCGCGCATGGCCTGAAGACCACGCCGGCCACGGTCCCCGGGGCGAGCAGGTTCGCGCTGGGCGACCGCGACGAGGTCCGGCCGGGTCGCTTCCCGCCGCTGAGCGCGGTGGCCCTGGGCGACATGTTCGACCGGATCGACGAGGTGACCACCCGGGTACGCGTCGACGCCCCCTGGTCCACCCCGGACGCCGGGCGGCTCGACCGGCTGACGGTGGCGGACTGGGCCGACCAGAACCTCGCGCATCCCGACGCGCGCCTGTTCTTCCCGCTCTTCCTCGGCGAGATGATGGCGGCCGACCCGGCCACCGTCTCGGTGCTGCACATGGCGTTCTATCTGCGCTCCGGTGGCGGCACCCGGTACCTCAACGCCTTCGCCGGCGGCGCCCAGCAGGACCGGGTGGCTGGCGGGGCGCACCAGCTCGCCGAGCGGCTCGCGGCCGGGCTGGACGTCCGGCTCGGCGAGCGGGTGGACGCGATCGAGCAGGATGACACCGGGGCGTGGGTGTGCGCCGGCGCGCGCCGGCACCGGGCCGACGCGGTCGTGGTGGCGCTGCCGCCGCTGCTCGCCCAGCGGATCCGGTTCACGCCCGGGCTGCCCGCGCCCCGGGCCACCGACCGGACTGCCCGGGGCTGCGCGGTGAAGGTGCACCTCGTCTACCCGCGTCCGCTGTGGCGGGAGCACGGTCTCTCCGGCTGGTCGGTCAACGCCGAGGGGCCCCTGCTGTCCACCGTGGACGACTCCCCCGCCGACGGCGGCGCCGGCGTGCTCACCGGCTTCGTCACCGGCGGCGAGGCGCACCGGTTCGCCGCGCTGGACGCGGACGCCCGGCGCGCGGCGGCGTGCGCCCAGGCCCGGCGGCTGTTCCCGCAGCTGCCGGAGCCCACGTCGGTGCTGGTGACCGACTGGGTGGACGAGGAGTTCAGCCGGGGCTGCTATGCCGCGCTGTTCGGGCCGGGCGACTGGCTCACCCTCGGTCCGCACCTGATCAACCCGCACGGCCGCGTGCACTGGGCGGGGACCGAGACTTCTCGCGAGTTCTTCGGGCTCATGGAGGGCGCGATCCGCTCGGGACACCGGGTGGCCGCGGAAATCTTGACAGAACATTCATCCGCCGTGCAGGAGGTGGCGCCGTGAGCAACGACCGCAGTCCCGTAGCTCCGCGGGAGGTCAGGGAGCAGTTCATGAAGGAGCCCGGGCTGGGCGCGGGCAACTTCCTCGACTACGCGGTCGAGTTCAACCCCAACCGGGACGTGCACTTCGCGTACACCCACGGGGTGGACCACCGCGGCCAGGTGACGCTGCGCGGCCACAGCCTGGTCGACGTGGTGGCGCTGCGCGACCGGTACGCCCGGTGGTACCACATGATGGGGGTACGCCCCGGCGAGCCGGTCGGCATCGTGGTGGCGGAAGGATTCGAGCCGCTGCTGCACTTCCTGGCCCTGAACGCGCTCGGCGCCATCCCCGCGCCGGTGAACGACGCCATGCGGGCCGACGTGATGAAGCGGTACCTCACCTACGTCGGCGTGGTGGGGGTGGTGGCCGACGACCCGACCCGGCTCGCGGCCGCGTACCGGGCCGATCCGCAGTCCCGGCCCCGCTTCGTGACCCCGGCCCACGAGCTGGCGGCGTTCGACGACGGCGGCGTGGCGCTGCCGGAGGTCTATCCGCACCCGCGGCAGCCGGACGACATCATCGGGATCATCCACTCCTCCGGCACCACCGGCACGCCCAAGGGCACCACGCTGAGCCACCGGTCGTTCTGGGACGGCAAGCAGGACCGGATGATCCGCTTCCCGTGCGAGCCGTACGACAAGCTGATGTCGCTGATGCCGCACACCCACGCGGGCGGACTGAGCTACTTCCTCACCGCCACCCTGCTCGGGCTGCCCACCGTGGTGATGGGCGACTGGCGGCGGGCGACCGTCGAGCCGGTGATGGAGGCGTTCCAGCCCACCATGCTGGCGTCCTTCCCGCGTACCTTCGTCGAGCTGGCCACCGGCGAGCTGCCGGTCAAGGGCGCGGCCCGGGTGCACTCGTGGTTCAACACGGCCGACGCGGCGCACTGGGGACACATCCGCCGCCTCATTCAGCTGGGTGAGCGGCCAGCCGGCCTCATCAAGCCGTGGCTGCTGCCGGCGGAGGCCGCCGAGGAGAAGCCGCTGCCCGGCTCCCAGTACATCGACGGCCTCGGCTCCTCCGAGATGGGCATGGCGCTGTTCGGCGGGCTGTTCACGCCCGAGTCGCCGCGCGCCGACCGCTGCGTGGGCAAGCCGCAGCCGGCGGTCGAACACGCCACGATCCTCGACCCGGACGGCAACGAGGTCCCGGTGGGCACCGTGGGCATGCTCGCGGTGAAGTCGCCGTCCCTCACGCCCGGCTACTGGAACAACCCGCGGCTCACCGAGAGCTTCTGGCTGAAGGGATACTTCCTCACCGGGGACGTCGCGCGGATGGACGAGGAGGGCAACTTCTACCACCTCGACCGCACCATCGACATCATCGACACCCTCGACGGCCCGGTCTACAGCCTGGAGCTCGAGGAGGTGCTCATCGCGGACTGCTGGGACCACATCCGGGACTGCAACGTGGTCGGGGTGCCGGGCCCGGACGGCGACCAGGTGCCCATCGCGGTCGTCCAGCTGCAGGCCGAGGCCGAGCAGGCGCAGGTCACCGAGGAGATGCTGCTGGAGAAGGCCAACCGGGAGCTGCGGGAGAAGGGCCTGGCCCAGCTCGCGGCGGTGCGGATCGCCCGGACGCCCGAGGACTACCCGCTGGGCCCGACCGGCAAGGTGCTCAAGCGGGAGCTGCGCACCCGGCACGCCACCCTGTTCGCCGGATAGGCTGGGGCGTGCTTGATCTACACCGGCTCGAGCTACACCGGCGCGCGCTGCGCCAGAGCGTCGACCTCGTCGACCTGATCGGGGACGACCAGTGGGCGCTGCCGACGCCCTGCGCGGAGTGGGACCTCCGCCAGCTCGTCGAGCACATGACCCTGGACAACCGGGGCTTCGCCGCGGCGGCCGGCGGCGAACGCGCCGACACGGCGGTGTGGAGCGCGCGGGACTTCGGCCCGGACCTGCGGGCCGAGTACGCGCGCTCCGCCGAGCGGGTGGTGGCGGCCTTCCGCAGCCCGGCGCCGGAATTCTGGCTGCCGCGGATCACCCCGGACACCACCTTCGCGGCCGACCGGGCCATCGGGTTCCACCTGCTCGACTACCTGGCGCACGGGTGGGACGTGGCCGCCGCCACCGGCCGGCCGGTCGATTACCCGGCGGACCTGGTCGCGGCCGTGCAGGAGATCGCGGACCGGGACGTGCCGAACGGGCCGAACCGGCTGCGGGCGGGAGCGAGCTTCCGGCCCGCCCTGCCCGCCCAGCCGGACGAGTCGGCGCTGGACCACCTGCTCCGGACGCTCGGCCGGTCCCCGTCCTGGCCGGGCTGACCGCCCGCCGGGACGTCCCTGGCTCCGCGACCCGGGGCGTCCCGCGGGCGCGGGGCGTGGCGTCCCGCGGGCGCGGGGCGTCCCGCGGGCACGGGGCGTCCCGCGGGCACGGGCGTCCTTCGGGGCCGGGCAGCGAGGTCAGAGGACACGCAGGACCATGTCGACGAGGGCGTCGACGTCGGCGTCGGCCATCGGCTCGCCGGTCATGCCCATCCGGTGCAACAGCGTGCCGACCACGACGTCGATGAAGAAGAGCACCCGGTGCTCCGGCTCGTGTAGCGCCGCACGGAGCGCGATCAGGTAGGGCGCCTGGAGCCGGCCACTGAGGATGGCGCGCAGGGCCGGATCGTTGACGGCGTCGGTGAAGACGCCCGCAAAGGCGGCGCCGACCCCCGGCTCGCCGATCTTTGCCGCCACCCAGCGGATGGCGCTGGCCAGCATCTCCTGCGCCGTCTCGCCGGCCAGCGGCACCGGCCCGAACGCGTCCACCAGGCAGGCCGTGATCAGTTCGCCCTTGGACGGCCAGCGGCGGTAGACCGTCGTCTTGGCCACGCCGGCGGCCGCGGCGATGCGGTCGACGGTGGCGTGCGCGTATCCGAGGTCGTGCACGGTGGCCAGGGTGGCCGCGAAGACGGCCCCGTCGACGCCGGAGCGGGGGCGCCCGGGCGGGCGGGCGGACGTGGCCGGTCGGGTCATGGCCACACCCTACCCAGTTATGCTACTTCTAGTATCGATACCTCAAGTAGCGTAAAGGGGAGGACCGATGGCCGGCACCACCACCGCTCGCCCGCCGCTCGGCATCCGGCTGATGGCCGGGCTGCGCAAGGAACCGGACTGGCTCGCCATGCCGCCCGCGGCGCTCGACGACTTCCGCGTCGCCGAGAACCGCAGGCGATCCTCCGCGCTCCTTCGCGTCATCACCGGCTTCCCCGACCGCCGCGCCGAGATCGCCTGGCGCGATCTGGCGCTGCCCGACCGCCGGCTCCGGGTCCGGGTCCACCGGCCGGTGCCCACGCCCGGTGGACTGCCCCTGGTGCTCCACGTGCACGGCGGTGGCTTCGTCGGCACGGCCACGCAGTCCGACTGGGTCAACAGCCACCTCGCCACCCGGCTCCCCGCCGTCGTCGTGTCGGTGGAGCACCGGCTGGTGTCGGCGGGCACCCCGCTGTCGGCAGCCGTCGACGACGGCTGGGACACCCTGCGCGAGGTCGCGACGAACGCCGCCTCGTGGGGCGTCGACCCGGCCCGGGCCGCCGTCTTCGGTGAGAGCGCCGGCGCGACGATCGCCGCGCTGGTCGCGATCCGTGCCCGGGAGGCAGGCCTGCCGCTGCGCGCCCAGGTGCTCGTCAACCCGTGCACCGATCTGACCTCGACCGCGCTCGACTACCCCTCGGTGCGGGAGCACGCCGCCAGCCCGACCCTCACGGTCGCCCAGATGGAGTTCTTCCGCCGGCTGGCCGTTCCCGACGGCTACGACGCCGACGCCGTCTCCCCGCTGTACGCCACCGACCTGGGCGACCTCCCCCCGGCCCTGGTCATCGTGCCGACCCTGGATCCGGTGGCCGACCAGGGCCGCGCCTACGCCACCCGCCTGCGCGCCGCCGGAACGCCCGCCGAGCTCACCGAGCACCCGGGCGCGCCGCACGCCTTTCTCAGCATGCCGGGGATCGTGCGCCAGGCGCGGGCCGCCCGGAAGGAGATCACCGCCTTCCTCGACGGGCGGCTCGCCGGCTGACGGCCCGGACCGCGCCGCGCTCACGGCGCAGAGCCACGCGCTGCGCTCACGGCACAGAGCCACGCGCTGGGCTCACGGCACAGAGCCACGCGCTGCGCTCACGGCGCCGGGCGGGGATCCTCCGCGTCGTGCGGCCGTTCGTCCACGACCTGGCGCAGCTTGCCGGTCAGCGGGTTGGTGACCAGTTCGGACCGGCTCACCCACTCGATCTCGAGCGGGTGGGCCCGGCCCGCGACCACCTCGTCCGGGTAGAGCGGCCGGGCCGCGTACACCGCGTCGATCAACCGGCCGGTGAGCTCGGCTGGCGGCTCCTCCACCCGGGCCAGCCGGATGACCAGGCCGTCCTTGTTGTCCCAGCGGCGCTGCACCAGCTGCATCCCGGTGATGAACCGCTGGGGGTCGGCCGCGATGAGCACCGCGCGGATGTCCTCGGTCGGCATGGCGATCATCCCGACCCGGGCGCCCTCGCCGCCCCGCCCGATCAGGCGGAACCGACCCTGCCTGACGTCGACCCACTCGGCCCGGTCCCCCACCGGATAGCGGATGATCGGCATGAGCGTACGGAACAGGTTGGTGACCAGCACCCGGCCCGGCACGCCGTCGGTGACGATCGGCTCGTTGGTGACCTCGTCGACCAGTTCCACCAGCGTCCGGTGCGGGAACGCCTCGTGCACCCGCGGGTCGTCGCCCGGCACCGGCTGCGCGACCAGCCCGCCGTCCACCGACGCGTACCCCACGGAGGCGACGGCGGCCTTGGGGAACGCGCGGGCCAGGATGGGCCGCAGGTCGTTGAAGAGGATGTCCCCGCCGGACAGCAGCAGCTCGACCGAGTCGGCCGGCTGGCCGCGGCGGACCAGGAACTCGGCCACCGCGCTCAGCTTCATCGGCTCGCCCACCAGCACGTCGATGTCCAGCAGCCCGATCAGGTCAGCGATGTACTCGTCGGAGGCCGCCCCGCCGACCGGCAGCCGGACGTTCTCCACCGGCGCGTTCAGCAGCGAGTGTTCGATGTAGAGGAAGCCGGCGTACAGTTCCCCGGCCCGGAACAGGTTCGCCACCCGGTGCCCCGGCCGGACGCCGGCCCGGACCATGCCCGCGCCGAACGCCTGCACCGAGTCGTAGTGCTCGGTGCGGGTCCACGGCGACAGCTTGGGCCGGCCGGTCGTGCCGCCGGTCTTGTAGATCGCCCCGTCGGTGATCGGACCGGTCAGCAGCGTGTTGTCCCGCGGGGTGTTGGCCGCCCAGAAGGCGTCCTGGTCCACGATCGGCAGCTGGGTGATGTGGGCGATCTGCTCGGGAACGTCGCGGTACAGCTCCCGGTAGAACGGCGAGTTCCGCCGGACGAAGGTGACGAGTTCCTGCAGGGTCTTCGCGGGCATGGCGCCTTCCTGTCCTCCAGCCGCTCCCGAGGCGATCGGGCACGGGTCTGTGCGTGGGCTGTTCCCGGCCGACCCGGGTGCCGGCCGGTGCGGGGCTATTCCCGACCGATCCAGGTGCGGGCCTGGTCCTGGACAACCGAGCCGTCCCGGTCGGCGAGCTTGGCGCCGAGGTAGTCGGCGGCCCAGGCGTTGGTGGGCACCCGGAACGGCGGCCGCTCCGCGCGCAGCGTCCGGACCACCACGTCGGCCACCTCCGCCGCCGACTGGCCGGCGCCCTCCCAACCGTGGTTGACCACCCAGTCGACGTACGCGGCGAAGGTCGGCTCGTACGGGCCCGACGCGGCCTGGATGGTGCGCCGGTTGACGTCGGGGAAGTGCCCGAACCGGGTGCCGGAGACGAAGCCCGGGACCACGATGGACACCCGGACCCCGTGCGCCGCGGCCACCGGCGCGAGGCTCTCCATGAAGCCCTCGACCGCGAACTTCGCGGCGCAGTACGCCTCGTTGAACGGCTGCCCGACCACGCCGTGCACGCTGCCGATGGTGACCAGCCGGCCGGCCGCGGCGCGCAGCAGCGGCATCGCCACCCGGCTCACCGCCACCACGCCGAAGAAGTTGACCTCCATGTTGCGCCGCAGGTCGGCCAGGGTGGACATCTCCATCGTCGGGTCGAAGTTGGAGATCCCCGCGTTGTTGACCAGCGCGTCCAGCCGGCCGTAGGTCTCGCGTACCCCGTCGAGGCAGGCGGCGATCCCGTCGGCGTCGGTCACGTCGAGCCGGCGGATGTCCAGCGACACCCCGGCGGCGGCCGCGGCGTCCCGCAGCGGCCCGGCCCGCTCCGGGTCGCGCATGGTGGCGATCGTGGTGAACCCGGCACCGGCCGCGGCCAGCGCGGTGGCGAAGCCGATCCCGGTCGACGTGCCGGTGATCAGGACGGTCCTCACGACGGGGTCTCCGCCAGCACCGGCGGCGCGCTCTCCCGCTCCCGCCGGGCGGCGTCGAGCAGACGCTGGATGCCGAACGCGGGGACGAACGAGAAGGCCGCCAGCAGGGTGCCGCCGACCATCGTCACCCGGGCGGCGTCCAGGACGCCGAGCGACGGGGTCAGCAGGCTGACCAGGACGCCGCCGACGAGCGCGGCGAGCGGGATGACGCCCCAACTCGCGGTCCGGTACGCGGCGTGCATGACGCCCTGGTTCTCGGCGCTCATCCGCGACTGCCGGGTGGGCGCGCTGCTGACGTTGATACAGGACATGAAGAAGCCGTAGCAGGCCAGCGTCGCCGAGATCACCAGGCCGGGGGGCAGGCTGGGGGCGGCCAGCACACCGAGGCCGACCAGGTTGTGCGCGAGCAGCGCGTACGCCATCATGCGGCCGAGCCCGAGCCGCCGCCCGAGCCGGGGGGCGACCATCGCCCCGACGACCGCGCCGGCGGCCGCGATCGACATGGCGATGCCCAGCAGCGCGGCCGACATGCCCAGTCCTCTATACGCGAGCACCGGCATGATGGTCACGAAGATCGGGCCACCGGAGTTGAGGATGATCGCGGCCAGCACCACCCGGCGCAGCACGGGATCGCTCCAGTTGAGCCGGAACCCGAGGGTGAGCCGGTGCCAGACCGAGCCCTGCTGAGCGACCCGGACGCCCCAGGGGCGCATCACCGAGAAGCAGGCGGCCGAGACCACGTAGCTGGCGGCGTCCAGGATCAGCGCGCCCACCCCGAGGGCGCTGTAGAGGGCGGCGGCGATGGCCGGCCCGCCCACCTCGGCCACCGACCGGGTGCCCTCCAGCCGCGAGTAGCCGCGGACGAGGTCGGACTCGCCGACGAACGCCGGCACCGCCACCAGGGTGCCGACGGTGAAGAAGATGGTGGCCCCGCTGATCAGCGCCACGCAGCCGAACAGCAGCGGCGTGGACAGGAAGTGTCCCCAGTACGCCACCGGGATCAGCAGCACCGCCACGAGCCGGACGAGGTCGCAGGCCAGCATGGTCCAGCGCTTGTCCCAGCGGTCCACCAGCACCCCGGCGATCGGGCCGAGCAGCGGGATGCCCAGGTACTGTGCCATGGCCACCACGCCCACCTCGAAGGCCGAGGCGTGCAGCGCGAAGATCATCAACGCCGGTACGACGAAGATGGTGATCCGGTCGCCGACGTTCGAGACGGCCTGCCCGGTCCAGTAGAGGTTGTACGCCCGGCCGAGTGACGCGGGCCGCCTCACGCCTCCTCCCGGACCACGAAGTTGGACGTCTTGCCGGTCCGGCTGTTGCTGAGCAGCGAGTCGACGGCCGTCACCCGGAAGGCGTCGGGGTCGTGCTGAAACGCCGTGCTCAGCGTGAAGGTCTCGGCCAGCAGCTCCCGGCGCAACCGGTCGGCGAGGTCCGGCTCGGCGGTCCGGTCGGTCAGCAGCAGGACGGTCACCGCGCTGGCCCGGCCGCGGTTCTCGGTGATCACGACCTGCGCCCGGGCCACCCCCGGCGCCCCCTCGACCCGGGCCACGATGTCGTCCACGTGCAGCCCGAGGCCGCGTACCTGCACCACGCTGTCGCGACGGCCGAGGACCCGCATCACCGGGCCGCGGCCGCACGGGCAGTCGACGAGCTGGCCGGCGTCGCCGGTCTGGTAGCGCAGCACCGGGTTGAGCATGTCGGGGTTGAGCGTGGTGAAGTCCAGCAGGCCGTCGGGTCCGACGTGCACCAGCTGCGCGGGCAGCGTGTGGAAGACGTCCATCGGGCAGTCCGGGGTGTTGGTGCCCACCACCCAGGTCTCGGTGCTGCCGAACATGCCCCACCGGCGCGCGTTCGGCGCCACCGCGGCGATGTCCTCGTCCAGGGCGGTGTGCCAGGCCTCGCCGAGCCACAGCACCTTGCGCAGCGCCGGCAGCTCGATGCCGGCGGCCCGCGCGTGGCCGAACCACAGCCGCAGCACGCTCGGCGTTCCGCCGATGGCGGTCACCTCGCGCTGCCGGAACAGGCCCAGCCAGTCGCCGTACTCGTCGGCCGTCACCGAGCCGATCGGGATGACCTGGCAGCCGGAGAGGTCCGCGAACGCGGCGGCGAGGAAGTGCGCGCCCCACATCCGGCCGGCGCCCCAGGCGTTGACGAACACGTCGTCGGGGTCCAGCGGGCGCCACTGCTCGTACACGCCGGTCATGTAGAAGCCGGTCGGGGCGTACCCGACCTTGGGCGACCCGGTGCTGCCGCCGCTCTGGAACAGCCACGTGGCGCTGCCGGCGGCCTTCGGCCGCAGGTGCGCCAGCGCCACGTTGAGATCGTCCTTCACCAGCGGCGGCAGCGCGGCCACGTCGTCGAGGGTGAGCACCTTGTCGACGTCGGCGTACCGGTCGGCCAGCTCGGGCACGGTCTTGAGGAGCCGCAGGTTGCGCTGCGCGACCCGCAGGATCGGCTCGGCCGCGGCGGGCGTGAGGGAGAACGAGGTGGTCATGGCGTGGACCTTCCAGGGGTGGCGAGCCACCGGGCGTGGGTGTCCCGGTAGGCCGTCCAGCGAGCACGGGTGAGGGTGCGCTGCGCGGTGCGCTGCGGGTCGTCGAAATCGGGGGCGATGACGCCGTCGGGCTCCAGCTCGGAGAACCAGAACCGCTCGCCGTCGTGCAGGAAATCCACACAGAAGTACGGGATGGTCAGCCGCTGGGCGAAATACCGCGCCGCCTCGGCCAGCTCCGGCGGGATCGGCACGAAGGCCATGCTGCCGCCGCGGCTGGCGTTGGAGGCCGGCGAGCCGGGCTCGGGCGTGCGGGTGAGCACGTACGGGTGGGCCTCGCCGCCGATGACGTAGACCCGGTAGTCGACGGTGCCGTCCCCCAGGTACGGCTGGATCACCAGCGAGGTGTCGCCGCCCTGGGCCAGCGAGGCGAGTCCCCGGACGTCGTCGGCGTTGCGGGCCAGGTTGAGGCCGCCTCCCCCGCACCAGCCCGCGGGCTTGACGATCACCGGGTACGTCACGTCCTCCAGCGCCACCTCGTAGCCGTGCTTGCCGACGTCCGGTCCGGTGCCGATGCGGACGGTCGGGATGCCCGGCACCGGCGAGTCGGCGAAGTACAGCAGCGACGCGAGCTTGTCGTTGCCGATCTGGCTCACCCAGGACGGGAAGGTCAGGAAGAATCCGAGCTGTTCCAGCACCGCGTATATCGCATACTGGTTGAAGACGTCCATCGCCTGATAAGGCAATGAATACAGGGCCGTGATGAACAGGGTGTCCTCGGGGGTGACCAGATCGTCTTTGACGTAGACCCGCGGTTTTCCGGGGACGAGGTTACTGACGGTTATCTCCGAGGGCGCATTCCGCGTCCAGGTCAGTCCCATTTCGGCGGCGATCTCCGCGTACATGTCCCAGAAGTAGAACTGCCACATGGCCTTCGTCTGGGTGGACTCCCGATCGGGAAAGACCCAGACCATGCGGCGCAGCGAACTAGTCATCCCCGCCTCCGCCCGGCCGCGGGTCCAGCGTCACGCTGTGCCCACGGAACTCGGCGATGACCGCGCCGCCCCGGCGCACGGTCACGTCGTAGACGCCGCCGCGGCCGTACCGGGTGCGCTCCGCGGCCTCGGCGGCGAGCACGTCACCCGGGCGCGCCGGGCGCAGGTACGCGACCTGGGCGCCCTGGGCCAGCGCGACCGGGCCGTGGCTGTTGCAGGCGTACGCGAAGGCCGCGTCGGCGAGCAGGAAGATGATCCCGCCGTGCGCCAGGCCGTGCTGGTTCACCATCTGTTCCGAGACCCGCATGCGGAGACTGGCCCGGCCCGGCTGGACGTCGTCGAGCTCAATTCCAAGCATTTGACACGTCAAATCCCGGACGTGCATTTCCCGCGCACGGGCAAGTGTTGCCGTCATCGACAGCACTCTGGCAACACGATCATGGTATGTCAATCCATCGAACCAGCCTGACGCGAAATCGACTCCCGGCCGTGCCCGGACCGCTGCCGGCACGTCGCGGATATCCGCATGAAATTGGGCAAGTCCCAATTGGCCGTTTCCGTGGCCACGATTCCGAACTGTACGGCCAGCGCGAGCACCTCGTCCACGGACCACTGGTCGTCGGCGTGCACGCCGTGCTTCTGGGCCAGGACCTGACCGTCGGGGGCGATCAGCAGGTCGGCGGGCCGCCCCAGCCGGTCGCCGGTGGGACGCAGCGCCGGCGGCCGGGCGCGGCCGCGGGCGATCTCGACGGCGACGACCGCCACCGCGCGAAGGATCGCGGGCCACACCCGCGGATCGAGCAGCGCGCGGGGCGACGGTTCGACGCCGAACCGCGTGTAGAGCCGGCGTTCCGGATCGGCCACCGCGGCGAACGGCAGGTCGAGCACGTGCGGGCGCAGCTCGTCGGCGGTGGCGTGGAAGACGACGACCTCGCGGACGCCGGCGCGGTCCAGCTCGCCGTGCCGCCGGGCGAAGCCGCGCAGGTGCAGGTGACAGACGGGGCAGCCGGCGAAGCGGCGCAGCTGCAGGTGGACGAGGCGATCCGGGTCCGGCACGGCGATGGCCGCGCCGTCGGTCACGGATGTGAGCCGCAGGTCGGTGACGCGCATGGCAACCTCCACAAGGGGCGTAGGTGTACAGCGTACGCCTACGCCCGTGCCGTACGCTGTCCCTGCCATGCCCCGACCGCGTTCCCTGCTGCCCGATCAGATCGCCGCCGCTGCGCTCACCGTGCTCGACCGGGCCGGGCTCGACGCGCTCACCATGCGGGCCGTGGCCGCCGAGCTGGGCATGAGCACGATGGCGCTCTACCGGTACGTCGACGGCCGCGACCGGCTGGAGACGCTGGTGGTCGAGCTGGTCCTGGCCGGCGTCGACACGGCGCCTCCGGACCCGGGGCCGGGCTGGCGGGCCGCGGTGACCGTGCTGGCCGACCGGATCCGGCTCACGGTCGGCGCGCACCCGGCCGTCGTCCCGCTGCTGATGACCCATCGCCACCGCTCGGCCGGCGTGCTGCGCTGGTCCGAGACCGTCCTCGGGGTGCTCGGCGCCGCCGGCTTCGCCGGGACGGCGCGGGTGGTGGCGCTCCGCGCGATCGTCGCGTACGTCTCCGGCGCGCTCCAGCTCGAGCACCTCGGCCCGCTCGACGGTCCGGGCACCGGGGTCATCGCCGCCCGGCCGGACTTCCCGCTGATGGCCGCCGCGGCCCGGGACGCGCGCGATGTCTCCCGGGACGAGGAGTTCGGCGCCGGCCTGGCCGCGCTGCTGGCCGGGCTCGACCCCACCGGCGGCGCCGGCCGGCGCTGACACCGGGCGGCCGGGGCGGCAGATGTGCCGCCGACGGTACGGCGACGGACGGCGCGAGTTTCCCTTCTGGCAAGGTAGAGCCGACGCCGGAGCAGCGGATTCCGGCGGGACCGACGCCCGCCCGGCGGGTTGGGACCTCCGAAACGACCGCCGGTGGATCGGGGCGAGGAGAACGAGATGACGGACGACACCGCCGAGGGCGCGACGACCTTCGCCGACCTCGGGCTGCGGCCCGAGCTGTTGCAGGAGCTGTCCGCGCTGGGGTACGAGGAGCCGACCCCGATCCAGCGCCGGGCCATCCCCTGCCTGTTGGAGGGCCGGGACCTGCTGGGCCAGGCGGCCACCGGGACCGGCAAGACGGCGGCCTTCGCGCTGCCCATCCTGCAGCGGATGCCCGCCGGTGAGCGCGGCGTGAACCCGCTGGCCCTGGTCCTGGTGCCCACCCGCGAGCTGGCCATCCAGGTCTCGCAGGCGGTGCACCGGTACGGCAAGGAGCTGGGCGCACGGGTGCTGCCGATCTATGGCGGGCAGCCGATCGGGCGGCAGCTGCGCTCGCTGGCCAGCGGCGTGGACGTGGTGGTGGCCACTCCCGGCCGCGCCCTGGACCACCTCGGCCGGGGCACCCTGCACCTGTCGGAGCTGGAGATCGTGGTCCTGGACGAGGCCGACGAGATGCTCGACATGGGCTTCGCCGAGGACATCGACGCGATCCTGGAGAGCGCGCCCGAGCAGCGGCAGACGGTGCTCTTCTCGGCCACCATGCCGGCGCGGATCGAGGGCATCGCCAGCCGGCACCTGCGGGACTCCGTCCGCATCGAGATCGCCCGGGAGCCGGCCCGGCCCGGCGAGGCCCCGCTGGTGCGGCAGAGCGCCTACCTGGTCACCCGGGCGCACAAGCCGGCGGCGCTGGGGCGGGTGCTGGACATCGAGGCGCCCGAGGCGGCCATCGTCTTCTGCCGGACCAGGGAGGAGGTCGACCAGCTCGCCGAGTCGCTGAACGGCCGCGGCTACCGGGCGGAGGCCCTGCACGGCGGGATGAGCCAGGAGCAGCGGGACCGGGTCATGGGACGGCTGCGCGGCGGCACCGCGGACCTGCTGGTGGCCACCGACGTGGCCGCCCGCGGGCTGGACGTCGAGCACCTCACCCACGTGGTCAACTACAACGTGCCGGCCGATCCGGAGTCGTACGTGCACCGGATCGGCCGGGTCGGCCGCGCGGGCCGGGAGGGGGTGGCCATCACCCTCGCCGAGCCGCGGGAGCACCGGATGCTCAAGACCATCGAGCGGGCCACCAAGCGGCGCATCCCGGTGGAGAAGGTGCCGACCAGCGCCGACCTGCGGGCCCGCCGGCTCGAGCTGACCCGCGCGGCGCTGGAGGAGAGCCTGCTGGAGGACGACCTGGACTCGTTCCGGGTCGTGGTCGAGCCGCTCGCCGACGAGTTCGACATCATGGAGGTGGCGCTCGCCGCGGTGAAGCTCGCGCACGAGGCCGGCGGCACCGCCGTGGACGAGGAGGAAATCCCGGAGGTGGCGCCCCCGCGCCGGGAGGGGCGCGAGCGTGGCCCGGGGGGCGGCGCCGGCGGCGGTCGCGGCGAACGGCGGCCGCGCGGCCCGGCGGGCGGGATGACCCGGCTGTTCGTGGGCGCCGGCCGGCACGCCGGCGTCCGCCCGCAGGACCTGGTCGGGGCGATCGCCGGCGAGTCCCAGCTGAGCGGCCGGGAGGTCGGCTCGATCGAGATCGCCGACCGGTTCTCGCTGGTGGAGGTGCCGGAGGCCGCCGCGCAGGACGTGATCGCGGCGCTGCGCGGCACGACCATCAAGGGCCGCAAGGTCACGGTACGCCGGGAGCGGTTCGAGCCCCGGTGACCGGGGATGGCGCCCGGTGGACGGGTTGCCGGCCCGGGCGCCGGCAGCTCACCCGTCGAGGTCGGCCGCCAGGCGCGGCACCTCGTGCGCCGGGAGCAGACCGCTGCGCTCGACGGCGGCCACGATGCGCGGATCGAGCAGCCAGGCGATGCCGTCGTTGCCGCCCGCGTACAGCGTGCACAGCCTCGGCACCGCGCCGGCCCGCCCGAGCAGGTCGTTGACCACCGCGAGCGGGCGGACGGTGGCCGTTTCCCAGGCGCGGTAGTCGGTCCAGTCCTCGGGCCCCCAGACCCGGCAGGGCCGCCCGTTGATCGTCACCACGTAGTCCTCGCGAGTGCTGGACGGCACCCGATCCGCTCCGAACCGCAGCTCGACGCCGTGCGCCAGCAACGCCGGCGCCATCGACCGCAGTTGGTCCGGCACGCGGCCCTCCGCCATCTCCTCACCGTCGACGAAGAACCATCGCACGTCGGCGTCCGCGTCCAGCAGCCGGAACGGATATCCGCCGGCGGCGACCTCCCGGGCCTGCTCGGCGGCCGCCGCCGCGGGCAGGTGCCGCCACATCCCGAGGTCTTCCAGCGTCCGCGCGAGCAGGGGCCACCGACGATCCATGGCCCGATCATCCCGGCGGGGTACGACGATTTCCAGGCGAGCGCCTCGGTGGCCCACCGGCTTCGCGGGAGTGCGACCGAACCCGCTCAGGGGTCGATCGACGCCAGGCCGTCGAGGTGGCCGAGCGGGGCGTGCGGCGGGCGCCACTCCAGCAGGATCGACGTGGCGTCATCATCCAGCTCGTCATCCTGGTACGCGACGACCGAGCGCACCAGCCGGCGCATGGTCTCCGGGCTCGGCAGCCCCTCGTTGAGGGCGCGGTTGACGAAATCGACCAGCCGGTCCTGCCCGAACCGCTCCCCGTCGCCGCGCCGGGCGTCGGTGATCCCGTCGGTGTAGGCGAGGATGCGGTCGCCCGGGTGCAGGTCCCCCTCGTCCACCCGGGGAAGGCGGTCCGACAGGTGGCCCAGGCCCAGCGGCAGCGCCCCCCTGGTCGGCAACTCCCGGATCGCCTTCCCGTCGCGCAGCAGCAGCGCGCCGGGATGGCCCGCGTTGATCATCCGCAGCCGCCCGGTCGTCCGGTTCAGCTCGAACAGCAGCGCGGTGGAGAACAGGTTCGGGTGCTCGGCCCGCACCCACTTGTCGATGCTGCGGGCCGTGTCGACCAGGTCGAGGCCACACCGGCGGGCGTTGCGGTAGGCGCTGACCACCAGCGAGGCCAGGGTGCTGGCCTTGATGCCGTGCCCGCAGGTGTCGAAGAGGCCGACGCTGAGGATGTCGCCGTTCAGCGCGTAGTCGAAGATGTCCCCGCCGACGTCGTAGCACGGCTCGAGGATGGCGGTGATCACCAAGTCGTCGGTGGCGAAGGTCAGCGGCGGCAGCAGCCCCCAGACGATCTCGGCGGCCACCTGCATGGGATAGCGGCGCCGCATCCGCTCCACCACATCGCCGTACGGTCGGCGGGTCACCAGGACCTGCGCGACGCTGACCGCCAGTTCCGTGGCGGCCGACACCAGCGCCGGGTCCCCGGCGGCCGGCGACACCACCTCCAGCACACCCATCCGTTCGCACCCGATGAGCAGCGGAACCCAGATGCGGTCGGGGTCCTCGATCGCGTGCTGCGGTTCGAGATCGGTGAACGCGCGGCCGGCCAGGGTGGCCTCGATCGGCAGGACGTCCCGGTACATGCCGGCGCCGAGCAGCGGCACCAGGAGCGCCTGCGCGTAGTCGGCCAGGAAGATCACGATCTCGCTGGCGCCGATCGCCGGTCCGGCGCGGCTCACCAGCGCGGACAGGTCGTCGGGGCCGCCGCGAGGCGCGGTCAGGTGCAGCCACCGCACCGCGTCGCCGGCGTCGCCCAATCCCCCACCTCCCGCATCCCGCCCCACCGTACCCGCCGGGGCGGACATGCCCGCGCGACCGTACCCGCCGCCTCGCACACGGCCGCGGCGCCGTACCCGCCGCGGCGCGGCCGTGCGCGCGGCCATCGACCCGGGCGGCGCCGGCGGGCGGCTCCGGGACATTTGTCCCGGCCGGTCGTGGACCGCCGGATCTGCCCGGCCCGCCCGCGGGTTCCTAGCGTGAACGGCATGGAGAACACAGCCGTACGCCTGATCGGGCTCACCCGGCGGTTCGGGACGGTCCGGGCGGTCGACAACCTGGACCTGACCATCGCGGCGGGCAGCACGGTCGCCCTGCTCGGACCCAACGGCGCGGGCAAGACCACCACCATCTCGATCATGCTGGGGCTGTCCCCGGCCGACGCCGGCGCCGCGACCCTGTTCGACCGCGCCCCCGCCGAGGCGGTCCGGGCCGGTCGGGTCGGCGCCATGCTGCAGGGCACCGGGTTCGTGTCCAGCGCCACCGTCCGGGAACTGGTGGAGCTGGCCCGGGCGCTCTATCCCCGCCCGCTGGCCACCGACCGGATCCTCGCGCTGGCCGGCCTCACCGATCGGGCCGGCCGCCGACTGGACCGGCTCTCCGCCGGCGAGGCCCAGCGGGCCCGCTTCGCGTTCGCGCTGGCCGGTGGCCCGGAGCTGCTGGTCCTGGACGAGCCGACCACGGCCATGGACGTGGCCGCCCGGCAGGCGTTCTGGGGCGCCATCCGCGAGTACGCGGGGGCGGGCAACACCGTGCTGTTCAGCACCCATCACCTGGACGAGGCGGACGGGTACGCCGATCGGGTCGTGGTGCTGGCCGCGGGCCGGGTGGTGGCCGACGGACCCCCAGCGCAGGTCCGCATGCTGGCCGGCGGCCGGACCGTGGCCTTCGACCTGGCCGGCCGGCCGACCGACGGGCTCCGGTCGCTGCCCGGCGTGCAGTCGGTCGAGTTCCGTGGCGACCGGGTGGTGCTGCTGACCGATGACGCCGACGCCACGGTGACGGCGCTGGCCGCCACCGGCGGCTTCCGGAACCTCGAGGTGAACGCCGCCAACCTGGAGGCCGCCTTCCTCGCCCTCACCGCGTCCGGAACGGAGCACTGAGATGCGCGCATACCTGGTCTTCGAGCTGCGCCGGCTGGCCCGTGACCCGCGGATGGCGCTGTTCACGGTGCTGTCGCCGGTCGTCACGTACGTGATCTTCTCCGGGTTGCCGGGCCGCGGCGACCGGCTGGAGGGGGTGGGCGCGACCGCCGCGCTGATGGTCGGCCTGGCCGGCTACGGCGCCATGGCGGGGGTGCTGTCGATCGGCGCGGCCGTGGCCCAGGAGCGCGCGGTGGGCTGGCTGCACCAGCTGCGCGTCACCCCGCTGCCGCCGCTGCGGGTGGTGGCCGCGAAGGCGCTGGTCTGCACCCTCACCGGGGTGCCGCCGGTGGTGGCGGTCGGGCTCACCGGGCGGATCCAGCACCACATCGAGCTGGGCGCCGGGCGGTGGCTCGCGCTGCTGCTGCTGATGTGGCTCGGTTCGGCGCCGTTCGCGCTGCTCGGGCTCGCCATCGGGTACGGGCTCGGCCCCCAGCTCGCCCAGTCGGTCAACTTCCTGGCCTTCCTCGGCCTGTCGGTCCTCGGCGGGCTGCTCGTACCGGTGGCGTACTTCCCCGCCGTGCTGCGGCACCTGGCGCACGCCACCCCGACGTACCGGTTCGCCGAGCTCGGCTGGCGCGCGGTGGCCGGGCTGGCGCCCAGCCCGTCCGGGCTGGCCGTGCTTGCGGGCTGGACCGGGCTGTTCCTGGCGCTGGCCGGGTACGCGTACCGGCGCTCGACCGCAAACCGGTGACGACGGCTACCGTGAGGGCCATGTCCGGCACCGACGGCGCGGCGCCGCCGCGGCCCGCGCGCGGATGGCGCGGGTGGCTGTTGGTGGCGACCCACACGCTGTGGTTCTGGCTGCTGGTGGCGCCGGCCGGCGCGGTCGCGCACGGGCGGGTGCGCCCGGCCGCGCCCGCGGTGGCCGGCCTGCTGGCGTTCGCCGTGCTCTACCTGGCCCTGGTGGCCGTGCCGGTGGTCGAGCTGGCGGTCCGGCCAGCCGTGCGGCACGCCGGGTTGGCGCTGTTCGCGCTGCTCGGCATCGTGCTCGCCGGCGCGTACGCCAGTGGCCCGGCCGGCTGGCTGGTGCTGCTCATGTACGTGGCCGCGGCCGGCGCGGTCGGCCTGGACCGGACCGGCTGGGCCTTCGCCTGGGTGGGCGGCAGCGTGCTGGCCGTCCTGGCGATCGGGGCGGCCGACGGGGTGAGCGCCCACGACACCGCCGAGACGGCGCTCATCACGCTGCTCGCCGGCGCCGTGACGCTGGCCTTCGCCCGGATGGCGCGGGTGGTGGACGAGTTGCGGCGCACGCAGCGGGAGCTGGCCCGGACGGCGGTGGAGCAGGAGCGGCTCCGCTTCGCCCGGGACCTGCACGACCTGCTGGGGCACACCCTGTCGCTGGTGGTGGTGAAGGCCGAGGTGGTGCGCCGGCTGGCGCCGGCGGACCCGGGGCGGGCCGCCGCGGAGGCCGGCGAGATCGAGCGGATCGGCCGGGACGCGCTTGCCGAGGTGCGGGAGGCGGTCACCGGCTACCGGGAGCGCGACTTCGGGCGGGAGGTGGACAACGCCCGCACCGTGCTGAGCGACGTGGGCATCGCCGTCACCGTGCGGGAGAGCGGGCATCCGCTCGGGGTGGAGGCCGATGACGCGTTCCGCTGGGCCCTGCGCGAGGGGGTGACGAACGTGCTGCGGCACAGCCGCGCGTCCCGGTGCGAGATCGGGGTCCATGGCGGCGTACGGGAGTCGGTGCTGACGGTGCGGGACGACGGCGTGGGTGGGCGGGCGCAGCCGGGCAACGGCCTACGCGGGCTCGGCGAGCGGCTGGCGCGGGCCGGCGGCGAGCTGCGCCTCGAGCCGGTGCGCGGCGGCGGGATGCAGCTCACGGCGCGGGTCCCCGCCCCCGCTCCCGGGGCGCGGCCGGCGCCGGAGGCGGCCTCACGCCGGACCGACGCCCGCCGCGGCGACGACCGCCGGACCGACGCCGGCGGCCCGCCGGGGCGGACCGGATGATCCGGCTGCTGCTGGCCGAGGACCAGGGCATGATGCGCGGCGCGCTGGCCCTGCTGCTGAACCTCGAACCCGACATCGAGGTGGTGGCCGAGGCCGGCACCGGGGAGCAGGCGGTGGCGGCCGCGCTGCGGGCACGCCCGGACGTGGCGCTGCTGGACATCGAGATGCCCGACGGCAGCGGCCTGGACACCGCCGCCGTGCTGCGGGAGCGGCTGCCGTCCTGCCGGGTGCTCATCCTGACCACGTTCGGCCGGCCCGGCTACCTGCGCCGGGCCATGGAGGCCGGCGCCGGTGGCTTCCTGGTCAAGGACGGCCCGGTGCAGGAGTTGGCCTCGGCCGTCCGCCGGGTGCTGGCCGGCGAGCAAGTGATCGACCCCGCGCTCGCCGCGGCGGCCCTGTCGGCGGGGCCGAACCCGCTGACCGAACGGGAACGGGACGTGCTGACCGGGGCCGTCGACGGCGCCACGGTGGCCGACATCGCCGCCCGGCTGCACCTGTCGGAGAGTACGGTCCGCAACTACCTGTCGGCCGCGATCGGCAAGACCGGCACCCGGAACCGGATCGAGGCGGCCCGCACGGCCCGCGCCAACGGCTGGCTCTGAGCCGCCCGTTGTCCGGCGGGTCAGGCGGCCGTTGGTCGGCCCCGCCACACCTGCGCCACGTCGGTCGACACGGCACGGCCCTGCGCCACCCCGGCCCGGATCACCGGCTCCCAGCGGTACGGGTCCAGCACGTTCGGTCCGATGGCGGCCACCGTGGCCTGGTCGGGCGCCACCAGCGCGACCGCGGACCGTTCGCGCAGCGCCGCAAGCTCCTCGGCGGGCGCGCCCCGCATCCGCACCAGCGCGAGCGGCGCCAGCACGACCACCCGGTCCGCGCCGGCGGCCAGGTCCGCGTTGGTGCCCGACCGGACGCCGCCGTCCACGTACCGCCGGCCGTTGATGGTGACCGGCGGAAAGATGCAGGGTACGGCGCAGCTCGCCGCCACGGCCCGGTCCAGCGGCACGCCGGACGTGCGGTCCCAGACGACCGGATCACCGGTCGTCGCGTCGACGGCGGTGATGCGCAACTGCCGGGCCGGCCAGCCGGTCAGGGGCAGCCGGCGGGCCAGCGAGGCGACGTACGGCTCCTCGGCCCCGACGTCGGCCGCGAGCGCCAGCGCGCCCACCCCGGCCCGGACCGCCGCCGGGTCCCGACCGGCGTCGTTCAACAGCGCGTACGCCTGGGCGCCGCGGGCCCAGTCCGGGCGTACCGGCGGATCGGCGGCGCCCGGTTGGGCCTCGATCTTCGCGGCGTCGACCGGGTCCCAGCCGGCCGCCAGGAGCGCGCCGGTGACCGAACCGGCCGAGGTGCCGACGACGAGGTCGGCGGTGGTCAGGTCGACGCCGCCGTCGCGGAGGCCGATCAGCAGGCCGAGCTGCCAGGCGATGCCGGTGATGCCGCCGGCCCCGAGGACGAGCGCTGAGGTCATCCGTCATCCGTACCACCAGGCCGGCCCGCCGTACCGGGGGCGGCGGGGAGGCGCCGGTCACAGTCGCCCGGGCGGGCATCACATCCGGTCGTCCTCGCCCGTCGAGGGTGGGCAATGGTCCCAACGGCCCTGGAGTTCACCATGGATGCTCGCCTGAACCTGCCCGCCAGCCCCACCGCCGAGAAAATCATGAAGTACCTCATCTCCTGTGACCGGGTCCTCGCCTCCTCGACGCTGCCGGCCGCCACTCAGGAGCTGGTGAAGCTGCGCGCCAGCCAGATCAACGGCTGCGGGTTCTGCGTCGACATGCACAGCAAGGACGCGATCCACGCCGGGGAGAAGTGGGAGCGGCTCAACCTGGTCGCCGCCTGGCGGGAGGCCACGGTGTTCACCGAGGCCGAGCGCGCGGCCCTCGAGCTGGCCGAGCAGGGCACCCGGATCGCCGACGCGGCCGGCGGCGTGCCCGACGAGGTCTGGGCGGACGCCGCCAAGCACTACGACGAGGAGCAGCTCGGCACGCTGGTGGCGGTGATCGCCCTGATCAACACCTTCAACCGGTTCAACGTGATCACCCAGCAGCCTGCCGGTGGCTACCAGCCCGGCCAGTTCGCCTGAGCCGCCTCCGGCGGGCCGGACCACGCGCCGGCCCGCCGGGCGCGGACCGGACCGCCGGCCCACCGGCCGGCGTCGGGACCGGGCTACGGTGGTACGCGTCGGAGCTGCTCGCAAAATCGGTACGGAGGCCTGCGTGATCGGACTGTCGGAGATCGAGCACGCGGCCCGCCGGATCGCCGGACACGTGGTGCGGACGCCCACGGTGCCCAGCCCGGGCCTGACCGAGCTGCTCGGCGTGCCGGTCACGGTCAAGCTGGAGCTGCTGCAACGGACCGGCTCGTTCAAGGCGCGCGGCGCCACGGCCAAGCTGCTGGCGCTCGACGGGGCCGAGCGGGCCGCCGGCGTGGTGGCGGTCAGCGGCGGCAACCACGCCATCGCGGTGGCCGTGATGGCCGGCGCGCTGGACGTCAAGGCCACCGTGGTGATGCCGCGGTCCGCGCCGCGGCGGGCCGTCGAGGTGGCGACCGACGCCGGGGCGACGGTGCGACTCACCGACGGGATGGACGCGGCCTTCGCGCTCATGTCCGAGCTGCAGCGCGACGGGCTGACCCTGGTGCACCCGTTCGACGATCCGGTGGTGCTGGCCGGGCAGGGCACGGTCGGGCTCGAGTTCGCCGAGGACGCCGAGCCGCTGACCGACGTGCTCGTCAGCATCGGGGGCGGCGCGCTCATCTCGGGAGTGGCCGCCGCGCTGCGGGCCCGGTGGCCGCGGGTGCGGATCTGGGGTGTGGAGACCGAGGGCGCCGAGGCGATGTCCGCGGCGCTGGCCGCGGGCGGTCCGGTGCCGGTGCCGCTGGGCTCGGTGGTGTCCACCCTCAGCGCCCCGACCGCCTCCCGGTTGACGTACGAGCACGTCGCCGCCCTGGTCACCGACGTCCTGGTGGTGCCGGACGCCGACGCGGTCCGGGGCGTGCTCGACCTCGCCGACCACGCCAAGGTGTGGGCCGAGCCCGCCGCCGGCTGCCTCGTTCCGGCCGCGCGCCGGGTGCTCGACCGGGTCGGCCCGGACGCCCGGCTGGGGCTGGTGCTCTGCGGCGGCAACGCCACCACGGCCGACGTCGCGGCCCTGGCCGACCGGTTCGGCCTGCGCTGATCAGACCGGGACCTCGGCGCTGAGCACGACGGTGTGTTCCTCCGGCAGGTGCAGGAACTCCGCCTGGCTCGCGGCGTTGTGGGCCAGCGCGATGAACAGCCGTTTGCGCCACTTCGCCATCCCGGGCCGGTCGGTGAGCCGCAACGTCACCTTGGAGACGAAGTAGGAGACCTGGTCCAGCACCAGCCCCTCGGCGCGCGGATGCCCGGCGGCGCGCCGCAGCACCGCCGGGAAGTCGGTGGGGTCCTGGAAGCCGAAGACGGCCCCGATATGGATGATGCCGTCGTGCGGGTCGCCGAGGTCGTCAATCGTCAGCCGTTCCTCCCACGGGATGTGCGGGACGTTCGCGGTGCGGCCGCTGATGATCACGATGGTCTGGTGCCGGACGTGGTTGTACGCGACGTTTGCCCGCAGCGCCAGCGGGGTGGTCTCCTTGTTCGGGTGCGGGAACACCGCGACGCCCGGGACCCGCGGGATGTTCGCGGAGTGCAGGCCGTCGAGGAAGTCCGGCAGCGGGCCCTCCTTCTCGATCCGGCGCGCGGTGACGATCTCCCGGCCGCGCCGCCAGGTGACCATCGCGGTGAACACGGCCGCCGCGATGAGCAGCGTCAGCCAGCCGCCGTGGGTCACCTTGGTGAGGTTGGCGGCGAAGAACGTCGCCTCGACACTGCCGAACACGACGGCGAACAGGGTCACCCGCCAGGCGGTCCAGTGCCACCGCTGGTGGGCCACGACCAGGAACAGCGTGGTGGTGATCAGGAACGTGCCGGTGACGGCCACGCCGTACGCGGTGGCGAGCCTGGTGGAGGACTGGAAGGCGAAGACCACCACCAGGACCGCGACGAACAGCGCCCAGTTGACCCCCGGCAGGTAGATCTGGCCGTACTCCCGGCTGGAGGTCTGCCGGATGCGCAGGTGCGGCAGGAAGCCCAGCCGCATGGCCTCCCGGGACATCGAGTACGCCCCGGAGATCACCGCCTGCGAGGCGATCACCGTGGCCGCGGTGGCCAGCACCACCATGGGCAGCCGGGCCCAGACGGGCAGCAGCAGGAAAAACGGGTTGGCCCGGCTGTCCGGCGAGCCGACGATCAACGCCCCCTGGCCCAGGTAGTTCAGGGTGAGCGCCGGGAACACGATGCCGAACCAGGCCCGCCGGATCGGGGCCGGGCCGAAGTGCCCCATGTCGGCGTACAAGGCCTCCGCGCCGGTGATGGCCAGCACCGCCGCGCCCATCGCGGCGAACGCGATGACCGGGTGGTCGACCACGAACAGGGCCGCGTACGAGGGTGACAACCCGGCCAGGATGCGCGGATGCCGGATCACCTCGGCCGCGCCGGCCAGGCCCAGGCAGGCGAACCAGAGCAGCATGACCGGCCCGAACACGGCGCCGACCCGGCCGGTGCCCCAGCGCTGGCCGGCGAACAGCACGGTCAGGACGGTGGCCGCGAGCGGCAGGATGAACTCCGCCAGGGTGGGCGAGGTGACCTCCAGCCCTTCGATGGCGGACAGCACCGAGATGGCCGGCGTGATCACGCTGTCTCCGTAGAAGAGGGCGGCCCCCAGCACCCCCACGGTGAGCAGCGCGGCCGCGCGTCGGGCGGTCCCCCCGCTCAGCGCCTTGCGGGCCAGGGCCGCGAGGGCCATCACCCCGCCCTCGCCGTCGTTGTCGGCCCGCAGGATGAAGATCACGTACTTGATCGAGACGATCAGCGTGATGGTCCAGAAGATCAACGAGATCACGCCGTACACGTCACCCGTGGTCGGCCGGACGGCGCCGTTGTCGATCGAGAACACGGTCCGCATCGCGTACAGCGGGCTGGTCCCGATGTCCCCGTACACCACGCCGAGCGCGCCCAGCAGGACGGCCAGCCCGGCTCTGCCCCGGGCCGGCGCCGGCCGCGCCGCCTCGGCCCGCACGCCGCCCTTGCCGACACCGCCGGCGCCGACCGGGTGTTCCTCGTCCGCTAGCTCCGACACGCCCCAGGAATACCAGCCGCGGGCGGGGTGAAACCGGCCGGGTGGCAAAACCGCCCGGGATCAGCCGCCGCTACCGCCGAACCGCTGGTCGTGGACCGGGTCGGGGCGGGCCGGGCGGTGCCGGCCGAAGCGGCCGCCGGTCCGCCTGCGCGGCCGGCGGCCGCCGCTCGTTCGGCCGCTACCGGCGGGTTCCGACCTGCCGGCCGGCGTCCGGGCGCGCCGGTACCGGGTCGGTCACGTTGGCCGCGGCGGCCTCGCCGCGCTTCTCGTCGGCGTAGACCATCAGGGTGGATCCGCCGATGGCCAGCACGATGCCGATGGCGGCCCAGACCGACGGCAGGGTCTGGTAGACGACCAGCGAGAGGATGACCGTCAGCACCGGCGCCAGGGCGTTGGTGGTGGGGGCCACGATCGAGGCCTTGCCTCGGCTGAACGCCATCACCAGGAACAGCGCGCCGACGGCGTTGAGCAGCTGGGTGACGGCCGCCAGCCCGGGCGCCTGCCAGGGCGCGTCCAGCGCCAGCCCGCCGGCCATCCAGATGGCGACCGGCACCAGCAGCAGGCCGCTGATGGTCATCCAACTGAACGTGGTGGCGTCGTTGACCCCCACCGTGGCCGCCTTGCGCATGAAGTACGCCTGCACGCCCCACGCCACGCAGACCAGGATGGCCAGGATCAGCCACGGCCCGCTGGTGGCCGAGCCGTCCCCGCCGCTCACGCTGAACAGCACCACCGCGACCAGCGCGGCCACCACGCCGACCACCGCGAGCCGCGGGATGCGCTCGCGCAGCAGCGCGGTGGCCATCAGCACGGTGATCGCCGGGGAGAGCGCGATCAGCGGGAAGATCAGGTAGGCCGGGCCGATCGTGAGCGCCTTGAACAGCAGCAGCTGCCCGCCGGCGCCGGTCAGGCCCACCAGCAGGCCGTACACCGCCGCGATCCGGCGGCGGTCGAACCGGGCGCCGCGCAACGCCACGGCCGCCGGGATGATCATCATGATCGCCCAGACGACGTAGACCATGCCGTCGGGGTATCCGTACCTGTCGGTCGGGGCGCTGGAGAACGCTCCCCAGACACCCCAGAAGAGCACGAGCAGACCCGCGTACGGGATCCAGCTCCGGCTGACGCGTGCTGACGTCGTCGTTGACATCTCTGCCTCCTCAGGCGGCGGTGGCGGTCGGGGTGGTCCGCAGCCGATCGAGCGCCTCCGCGCCGAGCGGGTTGCCGGCCTGCCTGGCGGCGTAGAGCGCCGCGCCGATCACCGGTGAATACATGGGTTGGCGCAGGTCGTACCGGTCGTGCAGCGTGTGCAGGTGGCGCCGGAACGCGTCGAGCACCTGCGGCGCGCCGAAGGTGCCGCCGGAGTACGAGACCGGCACCTCCTCGTCCGGGCCGTAGCCGAGCCGGCGGCGGGTCACCTCCACCAGCAGGGCGAGCTCCCGCCCGGCGTCGGCGAGGATCTCCCGAGCCGCCTCGTCGCCCCGGTCGGCCGCCGCGTGGACCAGCTGGCTCACGGCCGCGATCCGACCGCGGTCGCCCTGCCAGCGGTTCAGCACCACGTCGACGAGGTCCAGGTCGGCCGACAGCTCCAGGCGGTCCCGCAGCACCTCCAGCAGCGCGCCAGCGGGTTGCCGGCCGTCGCTCATCCGGGAGAACGCCTGCAGGCCGCGGATGGCCACCCAGTACGCCGACCCCTCGTCGCCGAAGAGCTCGCCCCAGCCGCCGACCCGCAGGCCGCAGCCGGCGCGTTCGCCGTACGTCATCGAGCCGGTGCCGCTGATCACGTTGATGCCGTCGGCGGCGCCCAACGAGCCGGACCAGCCGCAGACCATGTCGTTGTCGACCCGATACCGGTCATGCCCGAGGAGTTCCCGCGGCGCCGCGTCGAGGACGGCCACGTCGCCGCTGACCTCGCCGTACGTGGGGATCCCGAAGAACGCGAACCCGATGTCGGCGGGGGTGATCGCCGCCGTCGCGCAGACGGCGTCGATGCCCTCCTTCAGCACCCGGCTCACCAGGTCGATGCCGTCCGTGAAGTAGTAGCTGCTGGCGGTCGTGGCCTCAGCCGCGACGGAGCCGTCGGCCCGCAGCAGGCAGAAGGCGGTCTTCGTGCCGCCACCGTCCACACCGAGGAACATCTGTCTCCCCTCCGGCTGGCGTCACCGCTGACGTCAGCTCTGTGCCGTCCGGGCGCGGCTGACCGCCGGTCTGGACCGTTTCTTTCGTTGACCTGAACCGCTGCTGGTCAGCGGCTCAGCGGGTGCATGATCGCGCCCTGGACCACCCGGTTGACCTGCCCGCCCGGGAACGGGTTGTCCGGCGTGCGTCCCAGCGCCAGCGAGAACTGCAGGCCGATCAGCTGGGCGCAGATCACCGCGGGCAGCGCGAGCGCCGCGTCGTCGACGTCCTCGAGTCCGGGCAGGTCCCAAGCGGTCGACCCGGCCGCCGCGCCGGGGCGGGCGGTGACGGTGACGACGTTGCGGGCGGGCAGCACCCGCAGCAGCTCGGCCACCATGTCCCGGTCGTACCGGCTGGTGTACGGGTCGTTGGACTCGTAGCTGACCGCCAGGGTCTCGTCGTCGAGGACCGACTTCGGGCCGTGCCGGAAGCCCAGGGCCGACTCGGCCAGCGCCAGCGCGCGCCCGGCGGTCAGCTCGAGGACCTTGAGGGCCGACTCCCGGGCCACGCCGTGCAGGCTGCCGCTGCCCAGGTAGACGATCCGCCGGTAGCGTCGGGCGGCCAGGTCCGCGGCCGCGGCCGGCCGGCTGGCCAGCACCCGCTCGGCCGCCGCGGCCAGCCGCTCCACCAGCGCCTCGTCCGGGCCGCCGAGGACCAGCAGACCGGCCAGCACCATGCCGGTGAAGCTGGACGTCATCGCGAAGCCCCGGTCGTTGGTCGCCTCGGGCAGCACCAGCACCCGCGACGCGGACCCGTCGGCGTACCGGCCGGCGAGCCGGCCCCGCTCGTTGCAGGTCACGATCAGGTGCCAGCAGTCGGTCAGCACCTCGGTGGCCAACTCGGTGGCGGTGACGCTCTCCGGGCTGTCGCCGGAGCGGGCGAACGACACCAGCAGCGTCGGCACGTCCTCGGCGAAGCTGGCCAGCGGATCGGCCACGATGTCCGTGGTGGCGACGGCGTCGACCCGCCGGCCCAGCCGGCGGCGCAGCGACGGCGCAAGCACCTCGCCGACGTACGCGGAGGTGCCCGCGCCGGTGAGGACGATGCGCAGCTCCGGCCGGTCGAGCAGCGGCTTCAGGAACGCGGCCGTGGAGTCGGCCGAGTCCGCCACCAGCCGGCCGATCTGCCGCCAGACCGCCGGCTGCTGGGCGATCTCCCGGCTGGTGTCCAGCGCGCCGAGCCGGCGCAGCTCGTCGGTGTCGCGACCGAGGATGTCGGTCATGCCGCTCGCCGCCCTTCTGTCGGAGTGGATGCGTCGCGGTATCCGCGCAGGACGTCGCGGATCCGGTCGAGGACGAGTTCGACGGGGTCGCTGTCGAGGCCACCCTCGCGGACCCGCTGGTACTGGTCGGGCAGGTACTGGCTGAGCAGCGGCTGCGGGATCTCCCGGTCGGCGAGGTTGGTCAGCAGGCGGCGCTCGGCCGCTTCGATCTCGGGGTCCGGCCAGTAGTACCGCATCCGGTCGCTGTAGCTGAACCGCCGGGCCAGCCGCTGCTGCGCCGCGTCGCCGGTGTAGTACCTGGCCCACTGGCCGGGCTCGGCGAGCATCCGCCGCTCGACGACCTCCGGCAGGTGTGAGCGGTCCGGCTCGGGCACCAGCTCGGTCTCGATCGCGGCCAGCGCGAACAGCGCCTCGCGGAGCGCGAAGGTCAGGCCCGGGCCGACCTTGAGCACGGCCCAGTGGTCCTCGACCAGGGCCGAGAGCCGCGGCACCGTCTGGTAGTCGGTCGAGTGCGCCTCGAAGACCATGGCGGGCTCGGTGTCCAGGACCCGCTGCAGGTCCTTGGTGCGGTCCCGCTCGTAGTCCACCACCCGCAGGTGGTCGAACTCGACACCGGGCTGCACCACCAGGGCCATCACCTGCGGCCACACCCGGTCCAGGCCGCGCTCGGCGAAGGCCGCGCGATGCTGGGCCAGCGTCCCGCGGGCCGCCTCGGCCGTGGTGGGCGTCAACTCGTCGATGGTCTCCGCGGCGCCGCCCGGGACCGGCACCTCGGTGCCGATGACGTACCGCAGCTCGCCGGTCCGGCCGATCGCGGCGGCCGTCCGCTCGGCGACCGCGAGGAGGCGGGCGGCACGGGCGGCCATCACGTCGCCGGTCAACGGCGTGCGGTCGTCGGCGCAGGGATAGCTGCAGTCCAGATGGATCTTGGTGAAGCCGGCCTCCACGTACGCCGCGACCAGCACGTCGGCGTTGGCCATGGCCTCCTCGGCGGGCAACGAACGCCAGCGGTTCGGGCCGAGGTGGTCGCCGCCCAGCACGACCCGCTCCCAGGGCATTCCGGCCCGGTCGGCGGCCCGGCGCACCAGGTCGCGGAAGTCCGCGGGACGCATCCCGGTGTATCCGCCGGTCTGGTCGACCTGGTTCGAGGTGGCCTCGATCAGCACCAGGTTGCCGTCCTCGCGGGCCTGGGCCATCGCCGCCCGCAGGACCAGCGGGTGTGCGGAGCAGATGGACGTGATGCCGACCGGTACGCCGCGCTTGTGCAGGGCGACCACGGTGTCGAGCGGGTTGCTCACGGCCCGTACCTCCTCGCCGTTCGTGGCTAGGAGACGGACTCTACTGGTATCTCATCTGGTCTGCCACTTCGGCTACTGGTACTAGAAGTGGTATGTGACCTCCCGCCCGGTATCTCGATCGGTACGGACCGGGCGGCGGCCCGGCGCGAGAAACTGGTACGCTAACTGGTATGGCCGTTTCCCAGGTCCCGGAGGTTCCGCAGGCCCTCCCCGCCAGCTCGTCCGCCCTGCTGTACGGCCGCACCGCGGCCCGGCTGGTGGATGATCTCGTCGCCGGCGGCCTGCGCCCGGGTGACCGGCTGCCCTCGGAGCGGCTCCTCTCCGAGCACTACCGGGTGTCGCGGGCGACCATGCGGGCCGCGCTCACCCAGCTGGCCGAGCAGGGCGTCGTCACCCCGTCGCCGGCCCGGGGCTGGTTCGTGGCCGACCTCACCGCCAGCGGCGACCGGACGCCGCGCCCCGGAGACGGCCGCCCCGCCGGGCACGTCATCCAGGGGTTCGCCGACTACGCCGCGACGCACGGGCTGAGCACCCGGGCCGTGGTGCTGGAGTCCCGGGTACGACCCTGCTCGATAGCCGAGGCGGAGAACCTCCGCACCGCGCCGGGCGCCGAGCTGTTCGAGATGCGCCGGCTGCGCTACCTCGACGGGCTGGTCGTGGTGCTGGAGCACAACCGGCTGCCGCTCGCCCCGTGTCCCGGCCTGGCCACCACCGACTTCAGCACCGCGTCGCTGTACGCCACCCTGCGCGCGGCCGATCCGCCCCAGCTCCCCCGGGTGGCGCAGTACACCGTCGAGGCCCGCCAGCCCAGCGAGGAGGAACGGCGCCTGCTGGAGATCGACGGGATGATCCCCATCCTGGAGGCCACCCAGCTGGCGTTCAACCAGGACGGCCGGCCGATCGAATACACCGTCGCCAGCTACCGCGGCGACCGGTACCGGTTCCGCGGCTCGATCACCGATTAACGGTTGCCCACGTAGGCCGACTCCGGTAGACATCGCGGCGTGCTACGAGGCGAAAAGATCATGCTGCGGGCCCGGCGGGACGACGACGTGCCCGTGCTGCAGGCCGAGCTCTACGACGACGTAATCACCCGGTCCAGGGCCGACTCGCGGCCATGGCGACCCATCCCGCCCGGCTCGCCGGAGTCGCCGTACGCGGTCAGCGGCCCACGGGACGACGCCGCATGCTTCTCGGTGGTCCGCCTCGCCGACGACGAGCTGGCGGGCGAGGCCCTGCTGTGGGGCATCGACCTGCACAACCGGACGGCCCATCTCGGCATCTCGCTGCGGCCGGGCCTGCGGGGGCAGGGGCTGGGCGCCGACGTGGTCCGGGTGCTGTGCCACTACGGCTTCGCCGTCCGCGGGCTGCACCGGCTGCAGGTCGACACGCTGGCCGAGAACACCGCGATGATCCGGGCGGCCGAGCGGTCCGGGTTCGTGCTCGAGGGCACGCTGCGCCGGGCCGCCTGGGTCGGCGGCGCCTTCGTCGACGAGGTGATCCTCGGCCTGCTGGTGGCCGAGTGGCAGGGCGCGCACTCCCCCGCCGGTGACGGCCCGGTCGGCTGACCGCTCCCGGTGACGGCCCGGTCGGCTGACCGCTGACCATTCAGGCCGTGCCGCCGCGTGCGCTGGCCCACCGGAACCGGCCCGTCAGGTCGCGCCGTGCGGCAACGCGCCAGCCAGGACGGCGGACACCACCCGGCGTACGTCGTGGGCCGTCGGCGCGGCGCCCGTGCGGTCGGCGAACAGCAGGTGCGTCGACCCGATCAGCATGGCGCCCAGCGTGTCCGGGTCGGCGTCCGGCGACACCCGTCCCCGGGCACGCTCGGCGCGCAGGTAGTCCGCGATGATCTCGGCGGCGTCGGTCAGCACCGGAACCCCGGCCGGCCAGGTCTCCCGCAGCCGCGCCCGCAGCTCGTCCCGGAACGTGATGAGCGGGACGATCGCCACGGCCACCGAGCCGAAGAGGGCCGTCAGCGCGGCCGTGACGTTGTCGGGCACCGGGCCGGTGCCGGCGGCCTCGCGCAGCGCGGCGGCCTCCGGCGCCATCCGGTGGACCCGGTCGAGCACGAACTCGGCGAGGAAGGCATCGAAGTCGGCGAAGTGCCGGTGCAGGACGCCCTTGGCGCAGCCGGCCTCCTCGGTGACAGCCCGGCTGGTCAACCCGCTCGGGCCGGCCCGCAGCAGGACCCGTTCGGCCGCGTCGAAGAGCTGCTCGCGTACGTCGCGGATGGCCGTCCCAGTGGGCATTCTTTCCCTCTGCCGTTGACGAGTGGGCGCTTGCCCACTCATGATGGGCGCATGCCCACTCTACCGCCCGAGCCGGCCTCCCGACCGCCGGCAGAGCCCGGCCCGCCCGCGCCCCCCACGCTCACCCGGCCGGCGCCGCCGCGCCCGCCAGCGGCCGAGGAGCCGCACCGGCACCGCGGCATGGCCGAATCGTTCGGCGTCGACCCGGCCCGGTACGACCGGGCCCGGCCCGGCTATCCGGAGGCGCTGGTGCGGCGGATCGTTGCCGGCAGCCCGGGGCCGGATTTCCTCGACGTCGGTTGCGGCACCGGCACCGCCGCCCGGCAGTTCCAGGCGGCCGGCTGCACGGTGCTCGGCGTCGAGCCCGATCCGCGGATGGCCGACTTCGCCCGCCGCACCGGGGTGCCGGTCGAGGTGGGCACGTTCGAGGACTGGAACCCGGCCGGCCGGCGGTTCGCCGCCGTGGTGGCCGGCACCGCGTGGCACTGGATCGACCCGGTGGCCGGCGCCGCCAAGGCGGCCCGGGCGCTGCGCCCCGGCGGCCGGCTGACCCCGTTCTGGCACGTGTTCCAGCCACCGGCCGAGGTGGCCGACGCCTTCATCGAGGCCTTCCAGCGGGTGGCGCCCGACTCGCCGCTCAACGTCGCGACGATGCGGTCCGCCGTGGACGCCTACCAGGCGTTGCTGACGAGGGTGGCCGACGGCATCCGGGCGGCCGGCGCCTTCGCCGAGCCGGAGCGGTGGCGGTACGACTGGACCCGCGCCTACACCCGGGACGAGTGGCTGGACCTGCTGCCCACCCAGGGCGGGCTCACCCGGCTGCCGGCCGACCGGCTCGGCGAGCTGCTGGACGCCGTGGGAGCGGCCGTCGACGCGCTGGGGGGCACCGTCCTGATGTCGTACGCCACGATGGCGGTCAGCGCGGTCCGGACCGACGCGCCCTGATCCCGGCGACGGCGGCCCTCAGCCCAGGTAACCGTTAGCCCAGGTAACCGTTCAGGTGCCGCCACGCGGCCGCGATGTCGGCGCCGTCCTCGTGTGGCCGGCGCAGCTCCTCGACGAAGCTGACGATGTCGGCCAGGTCCCACCACAACCCGTACAGCGCGATGGCCGCCGGATCGGCGCGGCGTCCGGTGGCCGCGGCGTAGCGGTCGAGCGCGTCCTCGGCGTCGCGGGCCAGCATCCACAGGTCCCGCTCCGGCGGGGCGATGAGGGTCGTCTCCCAGTCGACCAGCCGCAGCCCGGCGGGCGTGCGGATCAGGTTCCCCGGATGCGGTTCGCCGTGCGTGACCACCCAGTCGGCGCCGCCGCCGGCCACCCGGTCAACCAGCCGGTCGAACTCGCCGAGCAGCCGCTCGACGTGATCGGCGCGCCCCGCCAGCAGCCGACGGGTCGGCTCGGCGTACGGGCCGCCGGTCCACTCCCGATCCAGCGTGCCCAGCGCGGCGTGCAGCGTGGCCCGCCCCGGCAGGGCGAGCTCGGTGCGACCGGCCAGCCGACCCGCCACCGGGGTGGCCCGGTGCAGCTCGGCCAGCATCCCCACCAGCTCCGGTATCTCCTCCACCCGGTGCGGTCCCCAGTGCCCGGGGTCGCCCTCGACCATCCGGTACACCGAGACGGCGTACCGGGAATCGAGCCGCCGCACGGCGGCGCCGGCGCGGGCGGGCTCCGGCGCCACCACGAAGGCCAGGTCGGCGTTCCGGCGCAGCGCAAGCGCGGTGGCCAGGGCGCGCCCGAGCGCCGCGAAGGCCGCCTCCCGGGCCGCCTCGTCGGCGCCCAGGTCGTCGACCGTGACGAACCACTCCGCGCCGCCGTCGTCCCGCACCGACCAGTGAAAGCTGCCGAACCCGACCGGCAGGTACGTCGCCGCCCCGCTCCCGATCCCCCAGCCCGCGTCGAGGGCCGCGAGCAGGTCACTGTCGTGCACGCCAACCGGCCGCTCTTCCATGACGGGTGATTGTGGCCGAGCGGACGCACCGCGGGAAGCCGATTTCGGCGCCCGCGCCCGTCGACGATCTCCGATAGCCTGTGTTCGTCGCCGACGGGGAGGGCTTCCGATGACCAATGTCGACCTGCACACCGATGTGGCGCACTCGGCCCGGGTCTACGACTACCTGCTGGGTGGCAAGGACAACTTCGAGGCCGACCGCGCTGCCGCGGCCAGGATGATCGAGAGCACGCCCGCTCTGCCGGTGTCCATGCGGGCCAACCGCCAGTTCATGCGCCGGGTCGTCAGCTATCTGGCCGCCGAGCGGGGAATCCGGCAGTTCCTCGACATCGGCACCGGCCTGCCCACCTCGCCGAACCTGCACGAGGTGGTCCAGGGCATCGACCCGGAGGCCCGGGTGGTCTATGTCGACAACGACCCGATCGTGCTGACGCACGCCCGGGCGCTGCTGACCAGCACCACCCAGGGGCGCACCGCATACCTGGACGCCGACCTGCACCGGCCGGACGAGATCCTCGACGCGCCCGAGGTACGCGAGACGCTCGACCTGCGGCGACCGGTGGCGGTGACGATGATCGCCGTGCTCCAGCACGTCACCGACGACGCCGAGGCGCGCCGGGTGATCGACGCGCTGCTCGCGCCGCTGCCGGCCGGCAGCGCCCTGGGCATCTCGGCGGTCACCGTCGAGACCCTGCCCGACGGCGGGGGCCGCACCGTGGCCACGTACAACTCGAGCGGCATCCCCGTCCGGGCCCGCACCCGGGCCGAGGTGGCGGCCCTGTTCGGCCCGCTGCGCCCGGTCGAGCCCGGGATCACCCTGGTCAGCCGGTGGCGGCCGGACGCCGCGGATCCGGTCGTGGACGACAGCCAGGTCTACATGTACGGCGGCGTCGCGCTCAAGGAGTGACGGGCGCGTCGGTCACGTCGGGCGGCAGCGCCGGGACCGACCAGCCCGGCGGCACGGTCCAGCCGGACCAGTCGCGGGCGAACGGCCCGGCGCGGTTTTCCAGGAGCGCCACGGCCCGCTCCCGGGCCCGCCCGATCCGGCGGTGGTCGGCGTCGGTGATCACGCCGAGCCGGCGGCCGTGGGCGTACTCGTCCTCGTCCTTCCAGGCCCACCGGCTCAGGTCGGCGTCGGCCGTCAGGTCGAGCAGCAGGTCGAAGGTGTCGATGCCGAGGGCGGTGCGGTGCGGCGCCCGCTCGAAGTTCACGTACCACCAGGGCGGCCGGCCGTCGACGGGCCGGAAGTGGTGCACGCTGAAGTCGGGGTCGAGGCCCCACCAGGCCAGCACCACGGTGTCCCGCCAGATCCACCGGTCCAGCTCCCACCGCCCGGCGGCAAGGCTCGGGATCGCCTGCTTGCGGACGGCGTCGTCGCCGGTGCGCAGCCACCCGGTCCAGCTGCTCGGCGCCCGGCACTCGATCCCGGGCCAGCACGCCAGCTGCAGCTCCGCGTGCCGGTCGGAAACGACGCGGTACGGCATGGCGGTCCACACCCGGCCGCGCAGGACGTCCCGCTTGACCGCCGTGGCGCCGAGCGGGAAGGTCGCCGGCATCGCCTGACCGTCCGGGCCGCCGGCGCGGAGTGGGCCCGACCGATCGCTCGGCCCCACCGGGGGGTGTTGTCCGCCACCACGATCCGTGCGTGCTCGATCCACTGGTTGACCCTACAGCCGGTCGTGGCGACGGTTGCCGGGCAGCCGTCGCCACGATCAGCAGGGGCTAGGACCCGCACCAGTAGTGGGCCCGCCCGTCAGGCCTCGCGGGTGGCCGCGGGCCGGCCGAGCCGGGCCAGGGACCGGTCCACGGCCGTGAGCGCGAGGAGCAGCGCGGCCGCGACCACCAGGACGAGGCTGACCTGGTGCAGCCCGCCGGTGTCGGCGGTCCGGCCGAAGAACGCGCCGCTGAGCGCCGACGCGACCATCGCGCCGAGGTAGGTGAAGGTGCGCAACAGGCCGGAGGACGAGGCGAGCCGGGCGTCGTCGACCTGGTGGTAGAGGGCGTTCTGGTTGGCCAGGTTGTTGAGCCCCTGTGGGACGCCGAACAGCACCGCGAGGGCGGCCAGCAGCCAGACCGCGGTGTCCCCGGTCACCGCCAGCAGCAGCGCGCAGCCGACCAGCTGGGCCGCGGCGCCGACCAGCAGCTTGCCGCGCAGCTCGGGCCGCCGGCCGGTGACGGTGGAGACCAGGATGCCGACCAGGGACATCGGCATGAGCAGCAGACCGGCCTCGGTGGCGCCGATCCCCCGACCGCCCTCCAGCCATTGGGTGTAGTCGTAGAGAAAGGCGTACGAGACGGTCTGCGCCAGCAGCGTGCGGCCGTAGGTGGCCAGCAGCGGGAGGTTGCCGCCGAGCAGGCGCAGGTCGAGGAAGGGGTCGGCGGTCCGCAGCTCGCGCCGGGCCAGCGCGGCGCCGGCCATCACCACCACCAGCAGCAGGTACAGGTGGCCGACGGCGGGGGTCATCAGGAAGAACAGCAGCGCCACGAGGGTGGCGGCGAACAGCGCGATGCCCGGATAGTCCACGGCCGCCCGGGCGCCGCCGGTGGCCCGCTCGGGCGCGGCCGCGGCGGGCGTCCGGGACGGCAGCCGCCGGGCCCCGACCACCAGGCTGGCCAGCGCGAGCGGGATGTTGATGGCGAAGGTGGCGCGCCAGCCGCCCAGGCCGATCAGCAGGCCGCCGAGGGCCGGACCGATCACCACGATCGTCTGGCTGGACACCGCCAGGGCGGTCAGCACCCCGGCCGGGCTGTCCCGCCCGGTCCGCCGGGACTCGCTGCGGATCAGCGACATCGCGGCCGGGTAGCCGGCGCAGGTGCCGAAGCCGAGGATCACCCGGGCCATGACCAGGGTGGGCAGGTTGGGTGCGACCGTACCCAGCACGCCGGCCACGCCGGCCAGGACCGCGCCGGCGAGGAACAGCCGCTTCGGCCCGAACAGGTCGACCAGGCGGCCGACGACGGGCTGCCCGATCGCGGTGGCGAGGTAGAGCGCGGAGACCAGCCACGCCGTCTGCGCGGCGGGGGCGCCGAAGGCGGCCCCGATCGGTACGAGCGAGACCGCGATGATCGAGGAGTTGATCGGGTTGAGGATCGCGCCCAGGATCATCGGCGCGATCAGCCGGGTGTCGAAGCGGTCCCGCGTGACCGGCCGGCCGGCGGGCTGGGCGAGCTGAGTCATTCGATGGCCTCGCTCACCAGCGCCAGCGCGGTGTTCACCAGCGCGAGCTGTTCGGGGGTGAGCCGTTCCTCGAGCGTCTGGGCCAGCCAGTCCCGTCGCCCCCGGCGATCGTCGCCGACCTGGGCCCGGCCGGCCTCGCTCAGGGTGATGACGGTCCGGCGGCCATCCTCCGGATCGGGGTGCCGCTCGATCAGGCCGCGCTCCCGCAGCCCGTTGAGGGTGGCGGTCATGGACTGCGGGCGGACGCCCTCGGCCGTGGCCAGCAGGGTGGTCGACGAGGCGCCGTCCTTGTCCAGGCGCAGCAGGACCGAGGCCTGGGACGGGGTGAGGCCGTTCGTGGAGATGTCGCGCATCCGGCCGCGCAGCCGGCGGAACAGCACCACGAGGTCGCGGGCGGCCGCGTTGGCCGCCGGCGCCGGCTTCTGATCGCGTACGTCCATCGGGCGGTCCTTCCGGTCAACTACTAAGTCCAGACTACACAGTTTGCCTGCGTACGCCCACCGGGTCCAGGGACGCGGACCCGGCCCGGCGCGGCGAGCCCCGACTCGGCCCGGCGGCATACCATGGCGGACACCACCGCTGCGGGTCCACACCACGCGAGGGGGTCGCCGATGAGCACCGAGGTCCGCCCCGCCGGGACCGCGCCGGCCGAGCCCGCCGGGCTGTCCGTCGAGGCCAACGGCATCAACGTGATCGCTGAGCGGGAGCGCAGGGGCGCCCCCCGCGACCTGTTCTGGCCGTGGTGCGCCGCCAACATCGCGGTCCTCGGCATCAGCTACGGGTCCTTCTTCCTCGGCTTCGGAGTCTCCTTCTGGCAGGCCACCGCGGCCGGAGCGGTCGGCACGGTCGCCTCGTTCCTGCTGGTCGGCTTCGTCTCGCTGGCCGGCAAGCGCGGCTCGGCGCCGACCATGGTGCTCAGCCGCGCCGCGTTCGGCGTACGGGGAAACGCGCTGCCCGCGGCCCTGAGCTACGTCCTGCTCGTCGGGTGGGAGACCGTGCTCTGCTCCCTCGCCACGCTGGCCACGGCCACCGTGTTCGGCCGGCTCGGCTGGGGGAACGGCGCCGCCACGAAGATCGCCGCGTTCCTGGTGGTGGCGGCCATCGTGGTGCTGGCCGGCATCCTCGGGTTCACCGCCATCATGCGACTACAGGGCATCATCACGGTCGTCACCGCGGTGCTGACCGTCGGCTACCTCGCCTTCACGGTCGACCGGGTGTCCTGGGCGACCGTCTCGGCCATCCCGGCCGGATCCGCCGGAGCCGTCATCGGCACGCTCATCTTCGCGATGACCGGATTCGGGCTCGGCTGGGTGAACTCCGGCGCCGACTACTCGCGCTACCTGCCGCGTACCGCGTCCAGCCGCGGCGTGGTCACCTGGACCACCGTGGGCGCGAGCCTCGCGCCGGTCATCCTCATCGGGTACGGCCTGCTGCTCGCCGGTTCGGACCCGAATCTCAACGGCAGCATCGCCACCGACCCGATCGGCGCGCTCACCACGATCCTGCCGACCTGGTACCTGGTGCCGTTCGCGATCGTGGCGATCCTCGGCCTGATCGGCGGTGCGGTGCTGGACATCTACTCCTCGGGGCTCACGCTGCTCACCCTCGGGCTGCGGGTCCCGCGCTGGACGGCCGCCGGCATCGACGGGATCATCATGATCGCCGGAACCGTCTACCTGGTGTGGTTCGCGGGCAGCTTCCTCGGCTCGTTCCAGGGCTTTCTCATCACGCTCGGGGTGCCGATCGCGGGCTGGTGCGGCGTCTTCCTGGCCGACCTTGCCCTGCGGCGACAGCCGTACGCCGACGACGACCTCTACCGGCCGACGGGCCGGTACGGCTCGGTCAACCCGGCGCCGGTCGGGCTGGTGGCCCTGGGCACCGCGCTCGGCTGGGGCCTGGTCACCAACGCCGCGGCCGGGTGGCTGTCCTGGCAGGGCTACCTGCTGGCGCCATTCGGGCTCGGCGGTCGGGAGGGCGGCTGGGCGTACGCGAACCTCGGCGTGGCCGCCTCGTTCGCCATCGGATTCCTCGGCTATACCATCCTCAGCCGCCGCCGCGTGCGCACCCAAGAACACACCACCTGAGCCGGCTCCCGGCCGCGGGGCGGGGCCCGGCCTGGGAGATGCCGCTGGCCGGGTCCCCGGTGTGGGGGCCCGGCCAGCGGCATGGGGTGGGGTGGTGGCTTGGGTCAGCTGTTCCAGTACTGGGCGGTCAGGTCGGCGGCCTGGGACTCCCACTGGGCGTAGGCGTCGGGGTAGGCCGAGACCTGGACCTTCTGCGCGGCGTCGGTCAACGGCATGTCCTGCCAGCCCGGCACGTCCTTGAGGGCCTTCTGGAAGGCGGTGGTGGCGTACTGCGGGTTGGTGATCTGCTCCGGCGAGCCCCAACCGGAGGTCGGGCGCTGCTGGAACAGGCCCAGCGAGTCGTGGTCGTTGGCGTCACCGAG
>NZ_JBHLUE010000011.1:655074-742512 GCF_042434095.1 Plantactinospora siamensis | reverse complement strand
TTGAAAAGCAGTCCCAGCAAACCCCATTAACGAGGTCGCCAAAACAATCAAACCATTGAATTGGCACTGGCTTATCAAACACCCTGTTGAGTTCTCAAAGAACAACCACACACCACACCAGCAACCAACACAGGCCACCAACACGGGGCAAGTCATTCGTCATGCCGGTCGGCTCCGCGATCATCGATCGCACCGCCCGACTGTCTCCGCGCTGACGCCCACCGTGTCCGGCGGGTAGCTGTCGGAGGAAGCTGGCAGACCGGCCGATCGTCGCCTCGGCGACTGACCCGCCCGGCTCCTGCCGGCTCGAAGTACTCTACACGGTCAGCTTCGCGAACTCAAGCCCGGGATCTCTCCCGGCGAGCGCACTGCCCGCACCCGTCTCGATCCGCCGAAGCGGCCCGGCCGGGGCCCGCGACCCCGGTCGTTTCCGTCCGGTGTTCCGCGTGCAGAGAGAAAGTTACGCGCCCGGTGAACGGCCCGCAAATCGAGAGCCATCGCTGTCAGGTCTCGGCGGCCCACCGATGCCCGCGCTGACCTGCGAAATCGTCGCGAAGAACCGGCCCGGGACGCACGCGTCGTGACGCCGGTCTCGTTCCCCGCCCGCCCGACGGGACGTCGTCCCGGTCGCGCCGGCCGGTCCGAGCCACTCAAAACGTGCGAGAGTGGCGACATGGCGGTTCCGGTGCTCCAGGCGTCCCCGTCCGACGAGGCCATCCTCGCGCTCCTGCTCCCGTTCTGGCAGGTGGTGATCGGAGCGGCCGTGGTGGTCGTCCTGCTGCTGTCGGTACGCCGGCTTGCTCGGCGTGGTCCGTCCCGGATGTCCACCGCGCTGCTCGTGACAGGCGGCGCCATCGTCGGGCTGGCCGTCGTCGGGATCCTGTTCCAGGGCCACTGAGAGACCCGGCGCCGCGGCACCCAGGCCCGCGGAGCCGACCAGGCCCGGGCACGTGCCTACAGCCGCCGGTTGGCCAGGCTGGGCAGTGCCTACAGCCGCCGATTGGCCAGGCTGGGCAGCTCGGTGCGGATCCGCTCGAGCCGGTCCAGGTCGAGGTCGGCCACCGTGACGCCGACGACGTCGGGCGCCTGCGCCAGCACGGTGCCCCACGGGTCGATGACCATGCTGCGCCCGAAGCAGGTCCGGCCCGGCTCGTGGTCACCGATCTGTCCGGCGGCGATCACGTAGCACTGGTTCTCGATCGCCCGGGCGCGCAGCAGCACCTCCCAGTGATCCCGACCGGTGTGCAGCATGAACGCGGCCGGCACCACCAGGACCCGGGCGCCGAGCTCGACGAGCCGCCGGTACAGCTCCGGGAAGCGGAGGTCGTAGCAGATGGACAACCCGACCGGAAGACCGTCGACCGGCACGACCGCCGGTTCGGCGCCGGGCGCCACCGTGCGGGATTCCAGGTACGAGACCCGGCCCGGGATCTCGACGTCGTACAGGTGGATCTTCCGGTAGCTACCGGCGAGCCGCCCGGTGCGGTCGAAGATCAGCGATGTGTTGTAGGTGCGGTCGGGGTCCGGCCCTCGCTCGTGGAACGAGCCGGCGTGCACCCACATGCCGTGCCGCGCCGCCGCCGCCGCGAAGAACGCGGCAAACTCGCCGTCCCTCTCCTCCGGCACGGGGGCGGTGTCCGCCGGTCCCAGGTGGTCGACGTATTCCGGGAGGATGGCCAGATCCGCTCCGGCGGCGGCCGCCCGGTCGAGCAGCTCGGCGGCCACCTCCAGGTTGGCCTTCCGGTCCTCCCGAGAATTCACCTGACACACCGCAACCCGCATACCGCAGACCCTACGGGCCGGTCCCCCCGCCAGCCACCCGCCCAAGCCCGCGGAGGCGGATCGGCGCGCGCCGCTCAGTGCCGGAAGCGCTCAGGATGACTCGGGATCAAGCCTGACCGCCCAGGGCGGGCTGGGCCAGCCGACCCCTGTCCCCCGGCATGGGTGCGGGCCGAGCCATACAGCGCGACGGTCAGGCCGACTTTTCCTCGCGGTCCCGCCGCCGGCGGCCGGCGAACTCCCGCGGCACGATCGTCGGGTTGACGTTTTCCAGGACGACCTCGCGGGTGATCAGCACCCGGGCAGCGTCGGGGTTGCTCGGCACCTCGTACATGACCGAGAGCAGGACCTCTTCGAGGATGGCCCGCAGGCCCCGGGCACCGGTGCCGCGCAGCATCGCCTGGTCGGCGATGGCCTCCAGCGCCGGCTGCTCGAACTCGAGCTCGACGCCGTCGAGCTCGAAGAGCCGCTGGTATTGCCGGACGAGGGCGTTGCGGGGCTCGGTGAGGATCTGCACGAGGGCCCGGCGGTCGAGGCTGCGGACGTTCGTGATCACCGGAAGCCGGCCGATGAACTCGGGGATCAGGCCGAACTTGAGCATGTCCTCCGGCATGACCTGACCGAAGATGTCATCGGTCGAGCGCTCGGAGACCGCCCGCAGGTGCGCGCCGAAGCCGAGGCCACCCTGCCCGGTGCGGGACTCGATGATCCGGTCCAGGCCGGCGAACGCGCCGCCGCAGATGAACAGCACGTTGGTGGTGTCGATCTGGATGAACTCCTGGTGCGGATGTTTCCGACCGCCCTGCGGCGGGACGTTGGCCACCGTGCCCTCGAGGATCTTGAGCAGCGCCTGTTGCACGCCCTCCCCGGAGACGTCCCGGGTGATCGACGGGTTCTCCGACTTCCGGGCGATCTTGTCGACCTCGTCGATGTAGATGATCCCGGTCTCGGCCCGCTTGATGTCGTAGTCCGCCGCCTGGATCAGCTTGAGGAGGATGTTCTCCACGTCCTCGCCGACGTACCCGGCCTCGGTGAGAGCCGTGGCGTCGGCGATCGCGAACGGCACGTTGAGCATCCGCGCGAGGGTCTGCGCCAGGTGGGTCTTGCCGCAGCCGGTGGGACCGATGAGCAGGATGTTGGACTTGGCCAACTCGACCTGGTCACCCGAACCCGAGCCGCCGGCCGTCTCGGCCTGGATCCGCTTGTAGTGGTTGTAGACCGCGACCGAGAGGGCCTTCTTGGCTTGGTCCTGACCCACGACGTACTGGTCGAGGAACTGGCAGATCTCGATCGGCTTGGGCAGCTCTTCCCACTTGACCTCGCCCGACTCGGCGAGCTCCTCCTCGATGATCTCGTTGCAGAGATCGATGCACTCGTCGCAGATGTAGACCCCGGGCCCCGCGATGAGCTTCTTCACCTGCTTCTGCGACTTCCCGCAGAAGGAGCACTTCAGTAGGTCGCCGCCGTCGCCGATCCGTGCCACCTACGTTCTCCCTGCCGTCGTCGACCCGGGGCGCCGCCCTGGCCGGGGTTGCACTGCGTCTCGCTGCGCTGCGTCTCGCTGCACTGCGTCGTCTCACTGCCCTGCGTCGTTCGATGCTGATCGCTGGGCCGGGCGTGCCGGCGAAGCGGTGCAGAACCGACGTTACCTCCTTGCGGAGGTTTCTCCGACCCCCAAAAGGGGCGTGTCCGGGGTCGGTCGGCAGCTTACCGCCGACCGACCCCCGCGGTCGTCAGCTGTTCGCGTTGGCCGCGAGCAGCCCCTTCTTGCGGCTGGACAGCACGGTGTCGATGATCCCGTACTCCCGGGCCTCGTCGGCGGTCATGATCTTGTCACGGTCGATGTCCTTGCGGACCTTCTCGACCGGCTGACCAGCGTGCCGACCGATCATCTCCTCCAGCTGGGTACGCATCCGGAGGATCTCCCGGGCCTGGATCTCGATGTCCGAGCCCTGCCCGTAGCCGCCCTCGGTGGCCGGCTGGTGGATGATGATCCGGGAGTTCGGCAGCGCCATCCGCTTGCCCGGCGTACCGGCGCCGAGCAGCACCGCCGCGGCGCTGGCGGCCTGGCCCAGGCAGACCGTCGCGATGTCGGGACGGACGTACTGCATGGTGTCGTAGATCGCCGTCATGGCCGTGAACGAGCCGCCGGGCGAGTTGATGTACATCGTGATGTCACGGTCCGGGTCCGTGCTCTCCAGGGTGAGCAGCTGGGCCATGATGTCGTTGGCCGACGCGTCGTCCACCTGGACGCCGAGGAAGATGATCCGGTCCTCGAACATCTTGTTGTACGGGTTGGACTCCTTGACCCCGTACGAGGTGCGCTCGACGAACGACGGAAGGATGTAGCGGTTCTGCACCGGCGAGAAGCTCGGCGGCTGGATCAGGTCACTCATCGTCAAGCTCCTCAGCTCAGGGTCCCGGCGCCGTCCGGAACCTGGGTGGCCCCGGTGATCACCTTGTCGATGAAGCCGTAGTCCAGGGCCTCCTGGGCGGTGAACCAGCGGTCCCGGTCGGAATCCGCCTCGATCTGCTCCTGGGACTGGCCGGTGTGGTGCGCCACCCGCTCCTGGAACATCCGCTTGGTATAGAGCATCTGCTCGGCCTGGATGGCGATGTCCGCCGCCGTGCCGCCGACGCCGCCCGAGGGCTGGTGCATCATGATCCGCGCGTGCGGGAGGGCGTACCGCTTGCCCCGGGTGCCGGCGCAGAGCAGCAGCTGACCCATGGAGGCGGCCATGCCCATCGCCACGGTGGACACGTCGTTGTCGATGAACTGCATCGTGTCGTAGATGGCCATGCCGGAGTAGACGGAGCCACCCGGCGAGTTGATCCACAGGTTGATGTCGCGGTCGGGATCCTCCGCGGCGAGCAGCAGCAGCTGCGCGCAGATCCGGTTGGCGACCTGATCGGTCACCTCGCTGCCCAGGAAGATGATCCGTTCCTTCAGCAGCCGGTTGTAAACCGAGTCGTCAAGGTTGCCAATGGCATCCCCGCCGCGGGCGTCGACCGCCCGCAGGGGCATCGCTGGGACGTGCATTTCGGTCATGGCAGCCCTTCGCTCTCCGTACCGTCTTACGCCCGACACTAACCGCTCACCGGGCCCGGAGCGTCCCGGTAGGCGACCTGTTCGCTATGAGCGCAGCCTCCCCGGCGTACCCGAAAAGGGGTTTCGGCCGCCGGACGCCCGGGCGCCCGGCGGCCGACCACCGCGGCGCTCAGTGCTCGTGCGCGTGCTCGTCCTCGCCGGCCTCGCGCAGCTCGTCGAGGTTGATCTCGTTGCCGGCCGTGTCGGTGATCTTGACCTTCTCCAGCACGGTGGCGAGCGCCTTGCCCCGGCGGACGTCGCCGAAGACCGCGGGCGCGGCGCCCGAGCGGACCAGCTGGTCGTAGTACTGCTGCGGGGCCATGCCGGCGCGCTGCGCGCGGTGCACGATCTCGTGCCCGAACTCGTCGTCGGAGACCTGCACGTCCTCGGCGTCGGCCAGGGTGTCCAGCAGGAGCTGGATCTTGACGCCCTCGGTGGCCGCCTCGGCCAGCTCGGCGTCGATCTGCTCCTCGGTCTTCTCCTCGGCGGAGAGGTATTCCTCCATGGAGGCGCCGATCCGCTCGAGCTGGTCGACCATCGCCTGCTTGCGGTGCTCGACCTCCTCCTTCACCACGCCCTCGGGCGCGGGCACCTCGGCGGCCGCCACGAGCTGCTCCAGCGCCTTGTCCCGGGCCGCGTAGATCTGCTCGACCTTCTTGCCCCGGGTGACCCGCTCGCGCAGGTCGTTCCGCAGCTCCTCGAGGCTGTCGAACTCGCTGGCCATGCCGGCGAACTCGTCGTCCAGCTCGGGCAGCTCCTTCTCCTTCACCGTGCGGACGGTCACCTCGACGTCGGCGTCCCGGCCGGCGAAGTCCCCACCCACGAGCTGGGTGGTGAAGGTCCGGGTGTCGCCCGCCGACATGCCCACCAGCACCTCGTCCAGGCCCGGCAGCAGCTGCTTGCTGCCGACCTCGTGCGAGATGTTGCTGGCCGAGCCGCCGGGGACCTCCTCGCCGTCGACCGTGGCCGCGAGGTCGAGCTGCACGTAGTCGCCCTCGGCGGCGGCGCGCTCGACGGTCTTGAGGGTGGCGAACCGCTCCCGCAGCCCGTTCACCTGCTCATCGACCTCGCTGTCGTCGATCTTGAGCTCGTCGACGGTGACCTCGATGGTCGACAGGTCCGGCAGGGTGATCTCGGGCCGGACGTCCACCTCGGCGGTGAACTTCAGCGGCTCGCGGTCGGCGAACTCGGTGATCTCCACCTCGGGACGGCCGAGGGTCTTCAGGTCGTGCTCACGGACGGCGGCCAGGATGTGCTCCGGGATCGCCTCCTGGACGGCCTCGTTCAGGACGGCGCCCCGGCCGACCCGCTGGTCGATCACGGCGGTCGGGACCTTGCCCTGGCGGAAGCCGGGCACGGTCACCTGCCGGCCGATCTCCCGGTACGCCTTCCTGAGGCTCGGCTCGAGCTCGGCGAACGGCACCTCGATGGCGAGCCGCACGCGGGTCGGGCTCAGAGTCTCGACGGTGCTCTTCACAGGCGTACTCCTTGAAACAGGTCTGAGATCATCTTGAAGGGGCGCTGTTCAGCCCCACGAGTGTAGTGCGGACCCGGATGCGGTCCGGCGGCGACCATCGCGGCGGCGGCGGCGGGCAGATGATCCACTGCCGTGCCGTTCGCCACAGCCGTCGCGGAGGACAGTCGGGGTGGCGGGATTTGAACCCACGGCCCCTCGCTCCCAAAGCGAGTGCGCTACCAAGCTGCGCCACACCCCGTAACCCTGGAGAGTGTATGCGGTCCGCGTGACGTCGGTCCGTCCCGCCTCCCCGGTGCGCCGCGTTTCATCCGCCACCCACGCCAACCCCAAGATCGGATCGGCCGTCGCGGGTCGGGCGCCGCCGCCGGCCGGCGGGCCGGTTGGGCCGCCGGCCGATGACCCGGTACGCTGATCCGCGCGCCATGGATCTCTCGGGCGTATGCGGGCGTAGCTCAATGGCAGAGCTTCAGTCTTCCAAACTGACGGTGCGGGTTCGATTCCCGTCGCCCGCTCCACCCATCAAGGCCCAGGCAGACCGCGTGATTGCGGCGCCCGCGCCGTTCCACCTCGTAATTCGATTGCTGATTTTTTCCGCCCGCCGGACCATGCGGCATGACCATCACGCCGCTCGATCCGGCCGACTCCGAGGCGATGAGCCGGTGGTACGACCTGATGGTCGCCGTCACCCGCCACGACCTGCCCGACCTTCCCGTGCCCGGTAGACGGGACCACGACGCCCGGTTCAGGCACCCGTGGCCCGCGTCGACCGAGGAGGCGCTGCTGGCCTGGGACGGCGATCGGGTGGTCGGCGCCACCTCGTACCTGTTGCCCCAGGCGGCGAACCTGAGCACGGCCCAGCTGGACCTGATGGTGCATCCGCAGCATCGGCGCCGCGGGATCGGCACCAGGTTGCTGGAGGAGGCTCAGGCGGGCGCCCGACGGCACCACCGAAACCTGATCGAGATCGAGACGGTTCGGGCGTTGCCCGGTGGCATCGCCCGGGACGAGTCCGGCTACCGCTACCTGACCAATCGCGCTCACCGACCCGGCGTGACCAGCATCAGATCCCGCTGCCGGGTCGCCGACGACGCGGGCGGCGACGCGGCGGCGCTCGCCGAGGCGTGGACCCACGCGGACGGGTACTCGCTGGTGCAGTGGCGGGACGCCGTACCCGACGAGATCGTCAGGGACGTCGCCGCGCTGCAGAGCCGGCTCATGATCGACGCACCCACCGGTGACCTGGCGGTCGAGCAGGAGGTGTACGACACTGCTCGGATACGCGCCCAGGAGGCGACCGAGCTGGGTCGCGGCCACCGGGCCTACTCGACGGCGGCCCGGCACGACGCGACAGGCCGGGTGGTCGCCCGCACCAAGCTGGCGTTCGAGGCGGACGACGACTCTCACGCACGGCAGCGAACCACCATCGTCGAGCCTGCCCACCGAGGTCGACGTCTCGGTCTGATCGTGAAGTCGGCCAACCACGCGTACGCGCGGGCCCACGAGCCGGCGCTACGAGCCATCGACGCATGGAACGCCGAGGAGAACACGCACATGCGGGCGGTCAACGCGGTGCTCGGCTTCCAGCCGGTGGACATGTGGTCGGTCTTCCAGTTGCCGGTGCCGGCCTGACCGCCCACGACCGGAGCGGGCAGCGGATGCCCTCAAGCCAGCGCTGTCCCTTGTCGCCATTGACCACGCCAACGAGCCGGGTCTGGCGCCCGAGCACGCGCGGCCGAGCCACGCGCTTCTGACACCCTGCGGTGGCGGATCCGGCCTCCCTCGGCGGAGGGAGCGCGCTGGCCTCGACTGGGGATCCCCGAACGTCCGCCGGCCATGACCCTGGCCATATGCCAACCGCGAACCGCACCTCCACACCCCCACCGCGTTGGGCGGTGCTGGCCGCGTACGCCGTGCCGCTCTGCGTGCTGCCGTCGGCCATCTGGCGGGTCACCCTGCTCACCGGCGGCACGGTCGGGATGACGGCCGAGGGCACGTACCTGATCGTGCTGTCCGCCGGGTCGGTGGGGCTGGCGCTGCTCACCCTCGGCCTGGTGCACGACTGGGGCGAGCGGATCCCGCGCTGGGTGCCCGGCCTCGGCGGCCGGGCCGTTCCGGTCCGGGCGGCCGCGATCCCCGCGTTCGTCGGCGCCGGGGTGATCATCGCGATCTGCCTGTACGCGCTGCTGAACATGACGTTCCACTTCGTCCACCGGGGACCGGTGCTGGTCGGGCCGCGGGAGAGCGACCTACCGCGCCCGGAGCCCGGCCGGGGGGTGCTGGCCTGCTACGTTCCGCTGCTGGCCTGGGGGCCGCTGCTGCTCGCCGTCGCGCTCAGTTACGTACGCCGTCGTCGTGCCGTCGTCCGGCGGACGACCGGCGCCGGTACTCGCCCGGCGGTACGCCGTACCGTGCGCTGAAGGCTCGGCTGAAGACGGCCGGGTCGGGAAATCCCCAGCGCGCGCCCACGGCGGCGGCCGGGAGCCCGGGCTCGGCCAGGTCCGCCCGGCAGCGTTCCAACCTGCGGGTACGGATCAGGGCCGCCACGGTCTGCTCCTCGGCCTGGAAGAGCTGGTGCAGGTGGCGCACCGAGATGTGGTGCGCGGCCGCCACGGTGGTCGGGGACAGCGCCGGGTCGGCGAGGCTGCGGTCGATGAACACCCGAATCTGCTGCAGCAGGGCGGACCGGCGCGTCTCGGGCGGCACCAGGCCCTCGGTGCGGGCGAGGTCGGCGAGGAACGCCGCCGACACGTCGGCCAGCGCGGAACCGAGCCGGGGCGCCTCGTCCCCGGCCAGGTTTTCCGCCTCGGCGGCGAGCTGTTCGAGCAGCCGGCCGAGCACGGCGCCCAGCCCGGCGCCGGACGGCCAGCGCCGGGCCAGCAGCGGCCGGAGCTTCCCGGGCGGCACCGGGATCTCCCGCTTGGGCAGGTGGAGCTGTACGGCGCCGGCCGGCCAGTCGGCGCCGACCCAGGCGTCGTACGGGTGCGAGCTGTCGTAGAGCACGATGTCGCCGGCGCCCACGAGGGCGCGGTTCCGGTGCTGCTCCACGCCCAGGCTGCCGCCCGTGATGAGGGCGATCTGCAGCAGCTCCGGATCGGCCTGCCGGATCGTCGACCAGGTGCGCTTCGACTGCAGGGTGGGCAACCCCAGGGTGGAGAGCATGACCTGACCCATCGGGAGGAATCCGGCCCGGGCCCGGAAGTCGGCCGCCAGCGGGCTGGTGATCAGCGTCGGGCCGAACGCGCCGCCAACCAGGTCGGACCACCAGCCGAACCGGTCCGCGGCCGGGAGATCCTGGCTGCGCAGCTCGATCACCCAGGGCAGCCTAGCGGAGGCCGCCGGGTTCGGGGTGCGCGGATCGTCAAACTCCGCGCGCTCCACGTCAATGTGCTCGGCCGCCGTGTCCGGCATGCTCTGTGCCGAGCCGCCGGGTCCGGGGGACACATCGGGGGTGCGGCTCCGGGGGTGTCGATGCGTGCCGGCCCCTGCCCGGACAAGGGGCCGGCGCTCCGATCAGCACTGTCCGGGCTGTCAATAGCTCGTGCTACTCAACGGACCATTCCCCATTACTCGATTTGGCGCCGAGCGGTACGGGGTCAACCACTCCGGGCGAGTGATCCCACTCCACTGTGTTCTGCCCAGCGGCGTTCGTAGCATCTTGCCCGGAACCGGGACAACCTCCGCCCTGGTCCTTTTGACGGGACTCCGGGCGGGTTGGTCGCACCGGTCGGATCGATCCGGAATGCGCGAGCGCCCCCGCCGTGCCGGATGTGCCAGCATCGGGGCACTTCGCGGCACCGCTCCTCCGGTGACCCCCTCCGCCAGTTCCGGCTCGGAGTGGCCCTGCCGTCACCGAACCTGGGGAGAACTCTGTGGCAAACCTGGACGTGGCCCTCAAGGGCGCGATGAGCATCGACGGCGCCATCGGCGTGGCGCTGGTCGACTACAACAGCGGAATGACGTTGGGCGTCGCCGGCGGCACCAGCGACTTCGACCTCACGGTCGCGGCGGCGGGCAACACCGACGTGGTACGCGCCAAGATGCGCACCATCGAGATGCTCAACCTGGCCGACGAGATCGAGGACATCCTCATCACGCTGACCAACCAGTACCACCTGATCCGCCCGCTCACCGGCCGCAACGGCAAGGGCCTCTTCCTCTACCTGGCGCTGAGCAAGACCCGGTCCAATCTCGCGCTGGCCCGCCACCAACTGCGCGGCATCGAGGAGACCCTGGATCTGTGACCGGGACCGACAACGGCCGGGGCGGCCTGCCGCGACGCACCGCCCAGCGACCGCCGGCCGGTCCCCGGCCGAGCTATCCACCGTCGCTCGCCGGTGACCCCTCGCTGCCGTACCGGGCCATCGAGGGTGAACTCACGGACCTGCGCATCCAGATCCCCGGCGTGCGGGGCTGCCTCCTCGGCGGCGTGGACGGCCTGCTGATCTCGCACAACCTGCTCACCACCGTGGACGCGGACGACCTGGCGGCGCTCGCCGCCAGCAGCTACGGCCTGGGCCGGCAGGTCGCGTTCCGGCTGGACCAGGGGCCCTTCCTGCAGTCCACCGTGCGCAACGGCGCCGGCTACCTGAGCGTGTACGCGGTCGGCGACCGTGCCCTGCTCGCGGTGGTGGGCACGGACACGGTCAACGTGGCACGGCTGCACCTGCACGCTCCCCCGGTCGCCGACCGCCTAGCCGCCCTGCTGTCCGGCTCCGGCTGACCGCCCCCGGGTCGCGCCGGGTGCGCCCAGCGTTAAAAAGGGCCCCCTGCTATACAAAAAGCGATAACAAGGGGCCCTTCCTTTCACTCGTTACGGGCCACCTCGGGGCCGGTTGTGCGGTTCAGCAGGGGCATGCTGGCGGCGATGACGGCGAGCGCGACCAGCAGGCCGGCGGCCACCAAGCCGTAGTAGCCGGGCCCCGGCGGGCGCAGGCCGTAGTCCATCTGGGCGCGCAGGAACAGCGACGCGGTCAGCAGGCCGGCCCCGATGGCCACCGCCGCCACCAGCAGCAGCGGTACGGCGGTCTCCAGCGCCACCACCCGGCGCAGCGCCCGCAGCGGCACCCCGGTGAGCCGGAGCAGGCTGAACGGGCGTCTCCGCTCGGCCAGCCCGCTCGCGATGGTCACCGCGAGGCCGGCCGCGGCCACCACCATGCTGGCCACGATGATCACCTCGGCCAGCCGCTGCCACGCCACGAACGCCTTGTTGACGTCGGACTCGAAGTCGCCGCGCATGTTCGGCGGGAAGCGGTTGTCTGGGTATGCCTGCTCCAGCACCGTGCGGGCGCGTTCCACCGTGGACTTCGATCCGTCGGTGTTCAGCAGGATCCAGTACACCGGCAACCGCGCGAACTCCGCCTCTGTGATCGGGGCGGCCGGCCACTGCGCGGGCGGCGGCTCGCCGCGCCAGCCGGTGAAGTCCGGCCACACCCGCACGACGGTGGCGCCCGGCGGGCAGCCACCCCGACCGGGGACCCGCAGCACGTCCCGGCAGCTGGCCAGCGTTTCCGGCTCCCCGTTCCGGTGGTCCGGGTTCTGCCGGAGCACGGTCAGGTCCCGCACGCCGGGCATGGTGGCCAGGCCGCTCACCGCGGCCGGCACCTGCGTACCCGGCGGCTCTGCGAACCACATCTGCATGGTGGTGTCGCCCCCTTTCGATCCGCCGTCGCGCGGGCCGCGTTCCCAGACGATCGTGCTGATCACCCCGGTGGCCACGGTGGCGACGAAGAGCGCCAGGGCCAGCCCGCTGACCGCGCGGAAGGCCGCCCGCGGATCGTCGGCCAGCCGGCGGGCCGCCACCAGGGTGGCCAGCCGGCGGGACCGGGCGGCCAGCAACCGCGCGCCGACCATGGTGACCCACGGTCCGGATGCGACCAGGCCGGTCATCACCAGCAGGATCCCCGGCAGGAAGGTCAGCAGCTGGGCCGTGCTGGTCTCCGGCCGCCGGAACAGCAGGTACGCCAGCAGCGCGAGCCCGAGCAGCAGCGGGAGCAGCCGGTACGCCGACGGCGGGCGCGGGGTGACCCGCCGGCTCACGCCCAGCGGGGAGATCCGGACCCGGCGCAACGCGAGCCGGGCCGCCAGCGCGGCCGCGAGCGGCACCCCGAGCGCCACGGCGACGGCGTCGATCCAGGTCAGCGCCAAGTCGTCGGGATAGAACCGGTTGCCGGTGAACGGGATGCCGGCGAGGACGCCGTGCAGCGACGCGTACACCCCGAAGCCGAGCGCGGTGCCGGCGGCCGCCGCGAGCCCGGCCTCCATGGTGGCGATCAGGGAGATCTGCCGCGGGGTGGCGCCGACCAGCCGCATGGCCGCGTACCGCTGCTCGCGGCGGGCCGCCGACAGCCGGGTCGCGGTGCCCGTGAAGATCAGCAGCGGGAACAGCAGCCCGGCCGCGACCGTGCCGAGAACCAGCTTGAGCGCGTCGGCGCGGACCGGTGGGACGTCGGTGTTGATCCGGCTGATCTGGATGGCGCGGTCCAGCGCCGCCATCTCCGCCGGGCGGCGGCCGACCACCACCATGAGGGTGTCCGGGTCGGGCACCGCGGCCCGGCCTATCGTGCCGACCAGCCGACCCGGATAGCGATCGGCGAGCTGGTCTGCCGGCAGGGCGCCGAGCAGGTCGGCCAGCGCCGGCGAGGCGAAGTACTCGCCCGGGCCGGGCACCCGGGGCAGGCCGGGCGGCACCGGGGAGGCGGGCCCGGTGGCGGCCAGGTCGACCCGGGTGATCAGGGTGTGCCGGACGTAGTCGTCCCGCTCCGCGGCCCACAGCGGATCGACGCCGGGCACCGGGGTCCCGGCGTCGGCGGCGGGGGCCAGCCAGGCGTACCGGGGATTCTGCGCGTTGACGGCGTTGACTCCGGCCACAACGGCGAGCAGCATCCCGACCCCGGCCGCCACGGCCAGGGCGATGATGACCAGCCGGACCAGCACCTCCCGGCCGCCGGTCACGGCCAGCCGGAGCCCGAAGCGGATCATGAGCCCACCCGCGCCGGCTCGTCGGCGGTGACCCGGCCGTCGCGGACCAGCACCGTCCGGTCTGCGTACGCGGCCACCCGGGCCTCGTGGGTGACCAGCACGACGGTCGTGCCCTGCTCGCGGGCGCCGTCCACCAGCAGGTTCATCACCTGCTCGCCGGTGAGCGTGTCCAGCGCGCCGGTGGGCTCGTCGGCGAACAGCACCGTGGGGCGGGCCACCAGCCCGCGGGCCAGCGCCACCCGCTGCGCCTGGCCGCCGGACAGCTCGCCGGAGCGTCGCCGCTCCAGCCCGGCCAGGCCGAGCCGGTCGAACCACGAGCGGGCCCGGTCCAGCGCGTCGGCCCGGCGCAGGCCGCCGAGCAGCAACGGCAGCGCCACGTTCTCCTCGGCGGTCAGCTCGGGGACGAGCTGGCCGAACTGGAACACGAAGCCGAACCGGTCGCGCCGCAGCGTGCTGCGGGCCGTCTCGTCCAGGGTGTCGACCCGGTGCCCGCCGACGTGGATCTCGCCGGCGTCCGGCACGAGGATGCCACCCAGGCAGTGCAGCAGGGTCGACTTGCCGGACCCGCTGGGGCCCATCACCGCGACAACCTCGCCGGGGGTCACCGCGAGGTTCGCGCCGCGCAGCGCGGGGGTCGCGCCGAACGCGAGGCGCACATCCCGGGCCTCGATCGCGTACGTCGTCATCGCCGCACCGCCCTGCGTCATCGCCGCACCGCCTTGGCCAGGGCGTCCAGCCGGGCGGAGGTGGTGTCGATCCACCGCAGGTCGGCCTCCAGGTGGAACAGGCCGTGGTCGGCCAGCAGCGCGTCGACGAGGTTTCCGCTGCGCTTGATCTCGGTGAGCTCGCGCATCCGGCGCAGGTGCGCCTGCCGCTGGCTGTCCAGGTACTCCTCGGCCGGCCGGTCGAGCATCAGCGCCAGGGTGACCTTGGTGAACAGCACCGTCTGCAGGTGCGGCTCCGCCTCGACCGGCTCGCTGAGCCAGGTGTCCAGCTCGGTGGCGCCGCGCTCGGTGATGACGTACCGCTTGCGGTCCGGGCCCTCGCCCGGCGCCACCTCGCTCACCACCACCTTGCCGTCCCGGGCGAGCCGGCCCAGCGTGGAGTAGACCTGGCCGAACGGCAGCGGACGGCCGCGCCCGAAGTATTCGTCGTAGTCGCGCTTGAGGTCGTAGCCGTGGCTCGGTTCCCGTTCCAGCAGGCCGAGCAGGGTCAGTGGCACACTCATGAGGAGACTATAACTCGGGTATATACGCCGCGTACATACACCGGGGATGTTCCTCTTCCGTGCCGAGCTGGCCACCGAGGGTGTCGGCGACGGGCGGACCGGGAGAACAATCGACGAACATGGACGACTTCCTCGACCGGCTGCTGGCGCTGTGGACGGTGCCGCTCGACGACCGGGCCGACCCGGTGGCCGAGTTCCGCGCGGTCTACACCGATCCGGTGACCGTGAACGGCACCCCGATGAGCTGCGCGGACCTGGTGGAACGGGCCCGCGCCATGCAACGGACGTACGCCGACCGGCGTACCGAGGTCGTACACCGGCTGGCCGCCGACGATCGGCTCGCGGTGGCGTTCCGGATCCGGGCCCGGCACGTCGGGCCGCTGGCCACACCGCTCGGCACGGTGCCGCCGACCGGCCGCGAGGTATCCATCCGGGTCACCGACGTGCTCACCCTGACCGACGGGCGGATCAGCGACATCTGGATGATCGCCGACGATCTCGCGCTGCTGCACGACCTGTCGGCGGTACGCCTCACTGGCGAGCAGGGCGTTCCGTGACGGCCGCGCCCGGCCGTTCCTGCGCGGGGCCGAACTCGACGGTCCGGGCGGCCACCCGGTGCACCAGCGCGTTGGCCTCGCCCTCCGGCAGGCCGGTGGCCTGGAGCAGGTCGCTCGCCACCGTCCGGATCTGGGCCACCGCCGCGGTGCCGGAGAGCCCCAACCCCGTCTCGCAAGCCACCGCCGCCTCGGCCACCGCCAGCAGGGTCACCCGCCGACACTCCTCCGGCCGGCGACCCTCGAAGAAATCCCGGCGCAGGTGCCGAACCGCCTCCGCCTGCCGTTCGATGGCCAGGTTCAGGGTGGGCGGCGCGGGCTCGCGGTCCTCGATCAGCGTGACCAACCGGCGCAGCAGTCCCATGCTGTTCAGGGCGGCCCGGTTGAGCCGGTCCACCCCGTCGGCGTAGGCGGCCAGCAACTGCCGCCGGTGCCACCGGCTGGGTGCCAGCGAGACCACCTCGCGGGCGCCACTCAACGCCTCCCGCAGCCGGGCGAAGTCCTCGGCGATCCCGCGAAGGGCCTCCAACGCGCGCCGGGCGGCGGCCGCGTCCCGCTCGGCCAGAGCGCGGGACGCCGCCCGCAATTGTTCGGACAACACGTCGGCGGCCGGGCGGACCGAGCGCTCGACCGCGCGGACCGGGTTGAGCGGCAGCAGCAGCACCACCACGGCCATCCCGATGGCGCCGCCCAGAGTGGCGTCGACGAACCGCGGCACCTCCAGGTTTTCCACCACCGGCGACAGCGTGGCGATCAGCACGGCCGTACCGCCGGCCTGGGCCACCAGCGTCCCGCGGCCGCCGAGCACCAGGGCGGCCGCCACCGCGAGACAGACGATGAGCGCCGTCTGCCAGGCGCCCGCGCCAAGCCAGCCGACCAGGAAATCGCCGATGGCCACCCCGAGCGCCACCCCGATGATCAGCTCGACCGAACGGCGCAGGCGCTGCCCCACCGAGGAGACGATGGTGCCCACCGCGGCGGCCGGGGCGAACACCGGCCGCGTGTTGCCGAGCAGGTCGTGTGCCACCAGCCAGGACAGCCCGGCCGCCACACCGGCCTGCACCGCGATGATCCCATTCAGCCGGAGCTGCCGCAGCCGGTCACGGCGGGTCGAGGCGGTGCGCCGGCGCAGGTCGGAGAGCACCGTCTCGACCCGGCGGCGGTACGACTCGGCCGCTCGGCCGTCCGGACCGGCGTGCCCGCTCGCGCCCTCGTCCAGGTCGGCGGACCCGGCCGCCCCCTCGTCCGGGCCGGCGTCCGGCTCGCGTCCCTGCCCCGCCACCCGCTGCGGATACCCACCCGGGCCCGTCTTATGGGTACCTCCGACCAGCGACTCAGCGCATACCGATCCGCAGGCTCAGCCCGTTGCCCGACAGAGCTGATCGTCGCAAACCGTTCCATTGCCATGCGTTGATACGCTGAAGCACGTGGGGGGACGTGATTGCGAACGCCCGCCGAACGCGGTCCCGGTAACCGCGCGGTACGGACCGGCCGGGCGGTCAGGCAGATGACCGACCTCAGCCTGCCCACCTGGGAGTATGACGCCTTCATCAGCTACACCCGCTTCGACGAGCGGGTGTCCGGCCTCGTCGGCGCGTCGATAGGGCAGATCGAGGACGAGTTCCGGGCCATCACTGGAAGACCCGTCCGGCTGTTCTTCGACGTGGTCGACGTGCCGGTCTCGGCGCACTGGCAGGAGCGGATTCACCGGGCGCTACGTGGCAGCGCCACACTCATCGTCTTCCAGACGCCGTCCTATCTGACCTCTGAATGGTGCGGCCGGGAGTTTGACGCGTTCTGCGCGCTCGAGCAGGGACGCCGGCGCGAGCATCGGCTTGAGCCGGACGAGTCGTTGGTCTTCCCGGTGATTCTGACCCCGGCCGACAATCTGCTCGACAGCGAGGTTGACGCGAAACGGCGGCTGGCGGAGCTGGCGAGTCGGCAGGCCATCGACCTGTCCGGTGCGACCGCCGGGGGCGACGCGTTCCGGACCGCGGTCCGGCGGCTGGTCAGCGACCTCGTGGCGGTCCTCCGGCGGCTCAGCCGTCCCGATGAGCCATTCGACCAGGGCAGTCAACCGAGCGGTCCACGACAAGAGGTGCTGACCCCGGTAGTCGCGACCAGCTTCGGGATGGACGAAACGAAACTGATCTCCGACCTGGTCGCGGCGCAACGGGTGACGATCGTCGGCCTCGCCACCGCCCGGCTCCCGCACTGCTTGGAGCGGGCGCTCACGATACGCCAGTCGACCCGAGGCGCCAGCGCGGCGTTCTGGGAGCACATCGATTTCGTCTTCCTGGCGGAGGAGGTGCTGCTATACGTTAACGACGACCTTACGGGCGAATCGCCCTCGGGCGCGCACGCGCTGAAGGAGCGGGTCCGGCTGGCTGGACAGACCAAGCGAGAGCTCACGTCACTGCTCCTGCGCACCGGCAAGCCCGGACGCTGGACGCTGTACTCATACCGCTACATGCTGCCCTTCGCGGGAGTCCTGTACGAATTTCCGGACGGGCGGCGGACCGTACAACTGACCCTTCCGCGCGTCGGCGGTAACGCGGAGGAGTACCTATGCGTCGAGCTTCTCAGCCGGGTCGATCACGCCTTCGAGAGCGCCTTCCGGGACGTCGTGGCCAACAGCCGGGAGGAGCACGAGGTGGTGCTGGTGGGCGCGCCACGGGCGTCCGACGGAACGTTTGTGTGCCGATCGGTCCGGTTCCGGCGCAGCGTGCTGACACCGGGCCGCAACCTGTCGGACTGGCTGCCCGCGATCATCGGGGTGACCTGGCGGAACAGCGAGTCGGGTCCGGAGCCGCTACTCCAGGTCAACACGCCGACCAGCTCCACCCGGGAGCTGGGCCGGGTGTCCCATGTCAGCGGCTACATCAACCAGCGCGACCTGCCGCCGCACGGCCCATCGAGTGGCGTGGGACCGACCGCCGACTACGAACTGCCCCTCGATGCCGCTCTGGCAGCACTGCGCCGCGAACTGCGCGAGGACTTCGGCCTGACCACTCTGCCCAGCTTGGCGGAGCTGAGCGCGACGCTGCCGTTCTACTACCCCGACAAGGAAAACCTCTACTTCTGGATGTTCGCCCAGGAGCTGCCGGAGTCACATGCCTTCGCCGAAAGCAGTCGGATGTTCGGCTGGACGGTCGAGGAACTGGTGGAGATCCGCAGGTGCCAGGTCTTCGCCAACGCGCTGTTGGTCCTCGACACGGCCATGCGGCCGGCGCAGCAGGCTCGGGCGGCGGCATTACTGCGGCTCAACCTCCTCGCGCACGGCGAGTTCGAGGCAGCCTCCTTGGCGGTACCGCCCATCGACTCCATCAGCCATTCGAGGCTGGCGGCTCTGGCGAGAACGCGGCTCGCCGAGGCCGGCGCCTACCGGTACGCCGCGGGCGTCGAACTGCTGGTCACTGGGCTTGCCGGTCTGCAGTACCGGGTGTTCTTCAGCCATCTGCTGCCGCTCTATGCGCGTCTTGGCGTTCCGGGCAGTGCCGAGCTATCGGCCGAAATCCATCAGGATGAGCGTCGGTCGGATGCCGTTGCGGAGCTGGATCGCGCGTACCGGGACGGCCGCCTGATGACGTCGCTACCGATCGAGGTGTAGCGAACATGGAAATACGGGACTTCTTCGACAGCGCCTACTCGACCCCCGAACGGTACTGGTGGCGCCAGCCGAACATCTATTCGCTCTCCCCCGAGGACCACGCCGGCTCCCTGATGACGCAGTTCATTCTGCGCCACGCCCGGCACCATGGCCCCGGGCGCGCCCTGGACGTCGGCAGTGGTGAAGGGGCCGATGCCATCCGACTGGCCCGCCTGGGCTGGGAGGTCGACGCAGTTGAACTGTCCGGTAACGGAGTGCGGAAAATCCAGAAGTTCGCCCGCGAGGCGGAAGTCCAGCTTCGAATTGAACGCGGCGACCTCCTGACGCACCCGTTCCGGCACGGACGTTATGACATGGTCATCTGCAATGGCGTCCTGCACTACATTCAGGACAAGGAGACTGCCTGCCGACGGCTACAGGAACTCACCAGGCCGGGCGGGATCAACGCGATCTCCCTGTGGAGCGACTACACTCCGGTCCCGGACTGCCACCGAGTGGTGCCGACGTTCCCGGACCGGGAGCGTGGGACCGTCTACCAGGCATACGCCACGTGGTCAAAACCCCTGCTCTATTTCGAACGGATGCGCGTGGAGCAGGGCCACCATGACATGCCGGGACACCTGCACAGCTTCATCAAGATGATCGCCCAAAACGTCTACCGACCGCCCGAACCGAGGAAGTCATCATGAACCAGCCGGAATGCTGGCGAGACGTCGTCAACGAGGCGGACGAGGTGCTCGGGCAGGCGCACAAGAACGAGTTCGTGAACGGCGAACTCATCTGTCGGGTCGCATTCATCATGCTGGCCAACAGTCGCGGGGAGTTGCTGCTGCATCAGCGGGCCGCTACCAAGAAGGCGTACCCCCTTTACTGGTCGGGCGCCGCGGCCGGCCACCTGCACGCCGGTGAGACGTACGAGGCGTGCGCCCACCGTGAGATGCGCGAGGAGATCGGGGCCGAGGCCGGCCTTGAGTTCCTGGGCCGGTTCTACTCCCAGCCCGACCTGGAAATGGTCGGCGTCTTCCTCGGGTTCTACGACGGCGAATTCACGATCGAACCCAGAGAGGTGGAGCGGATCGAGTACTTCACGCCGGAACGGCTGGAGCGCGATCGGAAGAGCATGAAGATAACCAGTTTCGTGGAGCGCTCCTTGCCGTTGGTCCTACCTCGGCTGCGGGCCGTGGCAGGGCCAAGCCGGGGGGGCGCCGTCGAACCCGCGCCGAGCGGACCCGACGGCACCCCGGATGACTCAGGCGGGTGACTCGGACCGGTCCCCGGCCCACTGCGTGTGGAAGGCGCCGTCGCGGTCCACCCGGCGGTAGGTGTGCGCGCCGAAGTTGTCCCGCAGCCCCTGGATGAGCGCGGCCGGCAGCCGGTCCCGGCGCAGCCCGTCGAAGTACGCCAGCGACGAGGCGAAGGCCGGCGCCGGGATGCCGTACCGGGCCGCGTCGCCCACCACCCGGCGCCAGCTCGGCACCCCGTCGGTGATGCCCTTGGCGAAGTACGGCGCCACCATCAGGCTCGGCAGGTCGGGCCGCTCGTCGTACGCCTCGCGGATCCGGTCGAGGAAACGGGCCCGGATGATGCAGCCGCCCCGCCAGATGGTGGCCAGACCGCCGCGGTCGACGTTCCAGTCGTACTCGTCGCTGCCGGCCTGGATCTGGTCGAAGCCCTGCGCGTACGCGACGATCTTCGACGCGTACAGCGCCCGCCGGACGTCCTCGATGAAGGTCTCCCGGTCGTCGGTCGCCCACGGCGCGGCGCCGGCGTCCACGTCGGCGAAGGCCCGGGCCGCGGCCGCGCGCTGGTCGGCGTGCCCGGACAGCGACCGTGCGAAGGTGGCCTCGGCGATCCCGGTGATCGGGACGCCGAGGTCGAGGGCGCTCTGCACGGTCCAGCGGCCGGTGCCCTTCTGCTCGGCCTGGTCGAGCACGATGTCCACGAAGGGTCGCTTGGTCGCGGCGTCGGTGTGCCCGAGCACGTCCGCGGTGATCTCGATGAGGAACGACTCCAGATCTCCGGAGTTCCACCCGGTGAAGATCTCCGCGATCTCCGCCGGCTCCGCGCCCAGCCCGGTCCGCAACATGTCGTACGCCTCGGCGATGAGCTGCATGTCGGCGTACTCGATGCCGTTGTGCACCATCTTCACGAAGTGCCCGGCGCCGTCCGGCCCGATGTGCCGGCAGCACGGCGTGCCGTCCACCTGCGCGGCGATCTTCTCGAAGATCGGCCCGAGCTTCTGGTAGGACTCGGCGGAACCGCCGGGCATGATGCTGGGCCCGAGCAGTGCGCCCTCCTCGCCGCCGGAGACGCCGGTGCCGACGAAGTGCAGCCCGTGCCCGCGCAGCGCCTCCTCCCGCCGCCGGGTGTCGTCGTAGTGCGCGTTTCCGCAGTCCACCACGATGTCGCCGTCCTCCAGCAGCGGCACCAGCTCGTCGATGACCGCGTCGGTCGGCGCGCCGGCCTTGACCATCACGATGACCGCCCGGGGCCGCTCCAGCGAGGCGACGAAGTCCGAGAGCGACTCGCTCGGCACGAACGTGCCCTCGTCGCCGTGCTCGGCCACCAGGCTGTGGGTCCGCTCCGCCGACCGGTTGTGCACGGCCACCGTGAACCCGTTCCGGGCCAGGTTGCGCGCCAGGTTGCGGCCCATCACGGCCAGTCCGGTGACGCCGATCTGCGCCGTGCCGCGGGCGGTGTCTGCCTGTTCGCTCATTCGCTTTCGCCTGCCTGTCGTCGCTGGTCGTCGGCTGCCGCCCGGAGACGGCCGGCCGGAATGTCTCCTACCCACCCTAGGTACGCGCGAACGCCACCTCCAGATCAGCATGGGCCATCCGGCATGGTGGGAAGGAGGTCGGAAGGCCCTGCCGGCGACGCGGCCGCTGCCGAACGCTTGGAGTGCGACGGAGATCTCCGCCGCAGCGCCCGAGGAGGTAGCCATGACCGTCCTGCCCATCGTCGTGGGATACGACGGATCCGCTGGCAGCGAGGCGGCGCTCGACTGGGCGATCGACGAGTCCGCCCGGACCGGCGCGCCCGTGTGGCTGGTGTACGCCCTGGAGCTGCCCACGGTTCCCGGGCCGGTGGCGGCCCGACCGACGTACTGGCCCGACCCGTCCGCCCGACCGGCCGCCGAGCGGATGCTCGCCGGAGCGGCCGCCCGGATCGGCGAGGTCCTCCCGGAGACCGTCGTGCGGAGCACGGTGTACGACGGACCGCCCAGCGTGGTGCTCCGGGACTGCTCACACGAGGCCGCCATGTTGGTGGTGGGCCATCGTGGCACCGGCGGCGTGCCCGAGTTGCTCGTCGGGTCCACCGCGGTGACCGTGTCGGCGCACACGCACTGCCCCGTCGTGATCATCCGGGCCGGTGAACCCCGGCCGGACCACCCGCGGCAGGTGCTCGTCGGCGTCGACGGCTCCCCCTGCTCGACGCTGGCGCTCGGCTTCGCCTTCGAGCAGGCCGCGGCCCGCGGCCTCGGCCTGCGCGTGGTGCGCACCTGGGTACCGCCGGCCAGCACGTGGCAGCTGCCGGCGTTCGACCTCACGGCGGTGGCCGCCGACGAGAAGCGGGCCGTGCAGGAGCAGCTGGCGGGCTGGCGGGAGAAGTACCCGGCGGTGCCCGTCGAGGTGGCCGTGCTGACCGAGAGCCCCGGACCGGCGCTCGCGGCCGCGAGCCGGACCGCCGCGCTCGCCGTGGTCGGCTCGCGGGGCCACGGCGGCTTCGTCGGGCTGCTGCTCGGCTCGGTCAGCCAGCACCTCGTGCACCACGGGCACTGCCCGGTGGCCATCGTCCGCGAGCGCCCCTCCCCCACCCCCGCCTGACCCAGCTCCCCCCGCTCCCCCCTCGCTCCCCCTACTTCCTTGACGATCTTGCACTTTGGGCCCATGAATCGCGGATCATGTGTGCTTTGCCCGGGCCAAAAGTGCAAGATCGTCGACGGTAGGGGTGAGGCGGGGGTCAGTCGGGGGGTGGGAGGTCGATGGCGAAGGCCGCGGGCAGGTCCCGCCGGCCGGTGTCGGTCAGCCGCAGGGCGCGGTGCCCCGCCGCCCGCCGGACCAGCCAGCCACGGTCCAGGCACAGTTGGCGGAGCGCGGCGCCGAGCGCGCCGGCGAGGTGCGGGCGGCGTTCGGTGAAGTCCAGGCAGCTCCGGGCGAACGCCCGGCGGGCCGCGCGGGCCGCGACCACATCGACGCCGACGGCCACCAGCCGGCGCTGGCCGGCGTCGGTGAGCAGGTAACCGTCCCCGCCCACCGCCAGCGAACCGTCGGCGACCAGGCCGTCGTGCAACGCCGTGCCGAGCCGGCCGGCGAGGTGGTCGTAGCAGGAACGGACGTACCGGAGCGCCGTGTCGGCGCGGGCCCGGCGCAACGAGCTGACCGGCCGGGCGGGGCTGATCAACGCGAGCGCCTCGAGGGCGTGCGCCACCTCCGGGGCGGCGAGCCGGTGATAGCGGTGCCGCCCGGTGCGGTGGACCTCGACCAGGCCGCCGGCCACCAACCGGCTCAGATGTTCGCTGGCCGTCGCCGCGCTCACCCCGGCCGCCCGGGCCAGCTCCCCCGCCGACAGCGCCACCCCGGACAACAGTGCCTCCAGCATCGCCGCCCGGGCCGGCTCGGCGATCAGCCGGGCCGCCCGGGCAACGTCGACCTCCACGCCCATGCCGCCAACCTACGGCCGGAACGCTTCGGGGCGTACCGAAGGAGGCCGTCGGGGCGATTGACCGGCCGGATCGGGTATAACGAGCGAATGCGTACGTACCGCTGGGATCATCGACCCGTCGGCGCCGCCCGCCGGGCCGGGCTGCTCGCGCTGGCCGGCGGGCTGTTGCATGCGCTGCCGGCGGCCACCGTGCTGCCCACGGTGCGGCTGCGCTGGTTTCCCGCGCTGTCCGGCGTCGGCGCGCCGGACCATGTGGCGCTGACCTTCGACGACGGTCCCGATCCGGCCTCCACCCCGCTGTTCCTGGAGGTGCTGGCGGCTCACCGGGTGCGGGCCACCTTCTTCCTGCTCGGCGGCATGGTGCCGCGCGCGCCGACGCTGGCCCGCGAGCTGGTGGCGGCCGGGCACGAGGTGGGGGTGCACGGCTGGTCGCATCGCAACCTGCTGCTCCGCGACCCCGCGGCGACGTACCGGGAGCTGGCCCGGGCCGTGGCGGTCATCACCGCGGCCACCGGCGTGCGGCCGCGATACCACCGACCGCCGTACGGGGTGCTGACCGGCCCGGGCTGGCTGGCCGCGCGGCGGCTCGGCCTCACCTCGGTGCTCTGGACCTGCTGGGGCCGGGACTGGACGGCCGAGGCCGACCCCCGGACGGTGCTGGCGACCGTACGCGCCGGCCTGGCCGGCGGCGGGACCGTGCTGCTGCACGACTCGGACTGCGCGTCCGCGCCGGGGGCCTGGCGGGCCGCCCTGGGGGCGCTGCCGGAGCTGCTGGCCGGCTGCGCCGAGCGCGGTTGGCGGGTCGGGCCGCTGGCCGAGCACGGGCTCACCGGGCCTCAGGGGCCGAGCAGCCAGTGCCAGGCCGACATCACCCAGTCGGTCTGCCGCAGGTAGGCGATGCCGACGCCGGCCAGGAAGAGCCCGGTGACCAGGTGTGCCCCCCGGGCCGTGCGGCGCGGCCGGTGCAGCTGCCGCTCCCAGACGATCCGGCCGAGCACCCGGGCCAGCGCGAAGAGGCCGACCGCGACGAACAGCGTCAGCACGAAGGCCGCGACCGGGCTGGTCAGGTCGCCGCGGGAGGAAATCGCCCAGACACCCCAGCAGACGAAGGCGAACAGGCCGCCGGCGGTGCTCCACTCGCCGCCGCGGCGCAGCTGGGCCAGGTGGTACCCGAGGGGCTGGCGGGTCTGCTGCGCATCCTCGCCGGGCCAGCCCGTGCCGGTCGGCTCCTGCGAGACCGTCGGGAAGCTCTCGGTCCGCGGTGTGCGCCGAGCGCCCACCGGGGCCACCCCCCGGCGGAACTCGTGCTGTTCCGCCTGGTCCGGCGGCATCTCCACGGTCCGCTCGGCCCACGGCTGGAACTGATCCGACATTGTTCCTCCCCATCGGGAGCGGCCCGACCCCCGTCGCCCGTCCCGCTTTCGAGGGTAACGACCCGGCAAAGCGGGCGGCGACCGCACCGAGGGTGGGCCCGGGGTACGGTCGGGAGCATGGCGGACGTGGAGCGTCGGCGACGCCGGCACCGGCACGCCTCCGAGGCGGGCGCGCCGGCCGCTGGACCGGCCGACGCCGGGGTCGGCGCCGGTACGGACGGGTTGCCGGCCGAGCCGGACGGGCCCTCGGCGGTCACGGCGGCCGTGCAGGACCCGCAGCCGCCCGAGCCGACCGCCCGGCGCCGCGGTGGCGGCGCGGCGGAGGATCGGGACGCCGAGCGCGGGCTGCGCGGTCTGGTCGGCTCCGGTTCCTCCCAGGTCGGCGTCGGGGCGGCCCTGCGGGCCCGGGACGCCGCCCGGCCCACCGGCGAGCAGCTCGCCGAGGCCGAGGCCGAGCTCGTCATCGTCCGGCGCAACTGGGTGCCCCGGGAGGACCTGCCCCGGCACACCCGCTGAGCCGGACGCCGCCGAAGCCGGGCGCTAGCTCACGGCAGCGGCGGGAGTTCCCGGGTCTGCTCGTACTCCCCCACCTGGGCGATCCGGCGCGCGTGCCGCTCGTCCTGCGAGAACGGCGTGCTGAGGAACGCCTCGACGATCCGGGCGGCCTCGTCGAGGGTGTGCTGCCGCGCCCCGATGGCCACCACGTTCGCGTCGTTGTGCTGGCGGGCCAGCTGCGCGGTCTCCGTGCTCCACGCGAGCGCGGCCCGGACCCCGGCAACCTTGTTGGCGGAGATCTGCTCGCCGTTGCCGGAGCCACCGATCACCACGGCCAGGCTGCCCGGGTCGGCCACCACCCGGGCGCCGGTGTGCAGGCAGTACGTCGGGTAGTCGTCGTCCGGGTCGAAGGCGTGCGGTCCGACGTCCACCACGTCGTAGCCGGAGGTCCCGAGGTGGTTTGCCAGGTGCACTTTCAGCTCGAAGCCGGCATGATCACTGCCCAGGTAGACGCGCATACCGCGCAGTCTGTCAGCCGGCGCGGCGACCCCGTACCGCGGGTTCGCCGAGGGCGTCAGATCTCGGCCAGCACCAGCCCGCCGCGCGCCTTCGGCGTGAACCAGGTGCTCTTCCGGGGCATCTTCCGCCGGTCCAGGTTGACCGTCACGAAGTCGTCCACCGTGACCGGCGCGATCAGGATCGCCAGCTCGGCCCGGCCGGCCTCCACCTCGGCGGCCAGCCAGCTCGCCGGATAGTCGCCGCCCACGTACGTGATCCGCTTGTCGCCCGGGTCGAGCCCCAACGCCTCGCGCAGCAGGACCCGCTCCACCAGCGCGTGGTCGAGGTTCTCCACCGCCGAACCGGCGCCGGCCGGCAGGCCCACCTCGTACGTCCGGCCGGCCAGGTGGATCCGCACCGGCTCGCCGGGGGCGGGCACCGCGGGAGCGGCGTCAACCTCGGCGACCCGGGCGCCGGCCGCGCGCAGCCGGTCCAGCAGCTCGTCGGGCCGCACGGTCAGCTCGCTCACGAGGCGGTTGTAGGGCTGGATCGACACCGAGGCCGGCGTGGTGACCACCGCGAGGAACCGGGCGAGCCCGCCGGTCTGCGCGGCCAGGCTGCGGTGGTTGCCGTCCGCGACCACCAGCTCGCCGCCGCCGGCCAGGTCCAGCAGCTCGTCCTGCGCCGGGCCCGGCCCGAGCAGCCAGATGGCATGGGTACGTCCGGCCTGGTCGACGTCGGTGGCCGCGGGCGCGCCGGCCGACTCGGTGGCCGCCGCGAGCGCGCCGTGCAGCCGGGCGCCCGAGCCGGTCTGCAGCAGCAGCACCGGGGAGAGCAGGTGCCCCACCGCGTCGGCCAGCGCCACTCGCTCGCGTACCTTCTCGACGAACACGTCCTCGTTGCGGATCACCAGGCCCGGCTCGGCGGCGCTGGTGGAGATCTCCGCGGTGTCCACCATGGCGAACAGCCCGTACGCCGGCTCCTCGACGGCCGAGCTGATCCGGTACAGCGCCACGACATCCTCGGCCGGCGTGTAGCTGCCGTCGGCCTTGGCCTCGGCCAACCGGTGCGCGGCCGCCGGCAGCGCCTCGGTGAACGACCGGCCGACGGTCTCCGGGGCCCGGTGCGGCATCTCGATGGCCAGGGCGCTGTGCGGGTTCGCCTCGATGATGGCGGTGATCTCGGCATCGTCGGCGAACTCGTCGTAGTTCTGCGCGCCGGTGCCGCCCGTGGTGATCCAGGCCCGCTTGATCGGGTGTACGACCGTCATGCCCCGAAACGCTACCGGCGCCGGCCCCGGTGTTCGCGGACACCCCGCGGGTGTCCACGCCCCGGTACGCCGGCGCGGCCGGCGGCCGGCCCGGTCAGCGGGACGGCCCCCACCACGATGGGCGGAGCCAGCAGGTCCACCAGATTTTCCGGCAGGGTCGGGTTGAGCATGGTCCAGGCGCAGTCGTCCACCGACCAGTACTCCCCGCCGAGATTGCGGTCGACCTCGTCCCCGATCCGCCCCGCCGGCTCTTCGGCGGATCCGCGGCGGTGCTTGGCCATGCGACGCCTCCAGTACGGGCGGGGTCGAGGCCCCGCACGCCTCCAGTACGAGCGGGGTCGAAGCTCCCGCACGCCCGCGCGGCGCGATCGGCCGCCACGCCCAGACAGCGTCACGATATCGACTCCCGCCACGGCGTCGGGTGGGTTTCCGGCAATCCACCGGGCGAACGCCCGCCGAGTGTTAGGAAGGGCCCCTTCCTATACAAAAAGCGATAACAAGGGGCCCTTCCTTACCTCAGTCGAAGATCGGGCCCTGCTCGCGGGAGCGCTTGAGCTCGTAGAAGCCGGGCGTAGCCGACACCAGCAGAACGCCGTCCCAGAGCCGGCCGGCCGCCTCGCCCCTGGGCGCGGGCGTGATGACCGGGCCGAAGAACGCCACCGGCCGGCCCTCCGGACCGGGTGCGTGGATGACCGGCGTGCCCACGTCGGTGCCCACCGGCTTCATCCCGGCGTTGTGGCTGGCCCGGAGGGCCTCGTCGTACTCCGTGCTCTCCCCGGCCTTGACCAGGTCGGGATCCAGGCCGGCCTCGGCGAGCGCCGCGGCGTAGAGGTCCGGGCCCCGCTCCTGGCCGCCGGGGTGGATCCGGGTGCCCAGCGCGGTGTACAGGTCACGCAGCTTGTCGGTGCCGTACCGCTGCTCGGCGGCGATGCAGATGCGCACCGGCGCCCAGCCGGTGTCGAGCATCTCCCGGTATTCCTCCGGCAGGTCCCGGCCCTCGTTGAGCACCGACAGGCTCATCACGTGAAAGTCCACCCGTACCGGCCGCACCTGCTCGACCTCCAGCAGCCAGCGCGAGGTCAGCCACGCCCACGGGCAGATCGGGTCGAACCACATGTCTACGGTTGCGCGCTCGGTCACGACAACCCCTTCCGGCGGTGAGATCGCTGGCGCGCCGGCGCGGCGCGCACCTCTGCAGCGATCATCGCCCCGCCGGCGGGGATCCGCTCCCGGAACCCGCCCGTGACCTCGGCCACGTACCGGTCGCGGCTCGTGCGAGACTCCAACAGGGCCGCCGCCGCACACCGCCGGCCGCGGTCGGGGGGTCGCCGGACGCCGGTGTCCGGTTGATCGAGCGATACGGATGGAGACTCACGTGCCGGGAGTGCATAACCTGACCCAGGTCGAGGCCACCGAGCGGGCGCGCCTGCTCGATGTGGTCAGCTACGACATCGACCTCGATCTGTCCAATGCCGTCCAGGCGGCCGGCGGCGCCACCTTCCCCGGGACCACCACCGTCCGGTTCCGGTGCGCCGAGCCGGGTGCCGAGACCTTCATCGACCTGGCGGCCGCCGCGGTTCGCCGCGTGACGCTGAACGGCACGGACGTGGACGATGCCGGCTGGACGCCGGAGGGCGGGCTCGCGCTGACCGGGCTGGCCGCGGAGAACACGCTGGTCGTCGAGGCGGACTTCGCGTACTCGGGCAGCGGTCAGGGCCTGCACCGCAGCGTCGACCCGGTGGACGGGGAGACCTACCTCTACAGCCAGTTCGAGACCAACGACGCCCAGCGGGTGTTCGCATGCTTCGACCAGCCCGACCTGAAGAGCGTGTTCACCTGGCACGCGACCGTGCCGGCGCACTGGCGGGTCGTGTCGAACATGCCGGTCGAGCGGGAGGAGCCGGCTGGCGAGGACGCGAAGACCGTCCACTTCGCCGAGTCGGCCCGGATGAGCACCTACATCACCGCGCTCTGCGCGGGCCCGTACCACGAGGTGCGCGAGACGCACGACGGGATCGACCTGGGCGTGTACTGCCGGGCCTCGATGGCCGAGCACATGGACGCCGACGACCTGTTCCTGATCACCCGCCAGGGCTTCGACTTCTTCCACGAGAAGTTCGGGGTGCGTTACCCGCTGCCCAAGTACGACCAGCTCTGGGTGCCCGACTTCAACGCCGGCGCGATGGAGAACTTCGGCTGCGTCACGCACGCCGAGGCCATCTACATCTTCCGGTCGCAGGTCACCGACTACGAGTACGAGCAGCGGGCCAACACGATCCTGCACGAGCTCGCGCACATGTGGTTCGGCGACCTGGTCACCATGCGGTGGTGGAACGACCTGTGGCTGAACGAGTCGTTCGCCGAGTGGGCGAGCCACTGGGCCAACGCGCACGCCACCCGGTTCACCGACGCCTGGACGACGTTCCTGGCCGTCCGGAAGAACTGGGGCTACCGGCAGGACCAGCTCTCCTCGACGCACCCCGTCTACTGCGAGATGCCGGACATGGAGGCCGTCGAGGTCAACTTCGACGGCATCACGTACGCCAAGGGCGCCAGCGTGCTCAAGCAGCTCGTCGCGTACGTCGGGATCGACCCGTTCCTCGCCGGGCTGCGCAGCTACTTCGGCAAGCACGCCTGGGGCAACGCCACCTTCGACGACCTGCTCACCGAGCTGGAGGCGGCCTCCGGTCGCGAGCTGCGCAAGTTCGCCGCGCAGTGGCTGGAGACCGCGCAGGTCAACACGCTGCGGCCGGAGGTCACGGTCGGCACCGACGGCCGGTACGAGCGGGTGGTCGTCCGCCAGGAGGCGCCCGGCGACCACCCCACGCTGCGTACCCACCGGATCGGCGTCGGCCTGTACGACCTGAGCGGCGAGGGCCGGCTGGTCCGGCGCGACCGGATCGAGGTCGACGTCGCGGGCGAGACCACCGAGCTGGCCGAGCTGGCCGGGACGGCCGCGCCGGACGTCCTGCTGCTCAACGACGACGACCTGACGTACACCAAGCTGCGGCTGGACGAGCGGTCGATGGCCAACGTGGTCGAGCACATTGCCGGCTTCGAGGCGTCGTTGGCCCGGGCGCTGTGCTGGACGGCCGCCTGGGACATGGTGCGCGACGCCGAGCTGGCCCCCCGGGACTACGTGGCGCTGGTGCTCGCCGGCCTGCCCCGGGAGACCGACATCAACCTGGTCACGCCCACCCTGCGCCAGGTCGCCGCCACCCTGACCATGTACGCCGACCCGGCCTGGGCGCCGGAGGGCTGGGCCGCGCTGGCTCGGACCGCGTACGCCACGCTGCGGGCGGCCGAGCCCGGCAGCGGCCTGCAGCTGGGCTGGGCCCGCGCGTTCGCCTCGGCCGCCCGCTCGGACGGCGATCTGGCCATCCTGCGCGGCTGGCTGGCCGGCACCGACGTCCCGGCCGGGTTGACCATCGACACCGAGCTGCGCTGGATCGTGCTGCAGGCGCTGGCCGCGGCCGGGGTGGCCGGCGCCGACGAGATCGATGCCGAGCTGGCCGGCGACCGGACGGCCAGCGGCGAGCGGGAGGCCGCCACGGCCCGGGCGCTGATCCCGACCGCCGAGAACAAGGCCCGGGTGTGGCGGGAACTGACCGGCGAGGAGGCGCTGCCGAACTGGCGCAACCGGTCTCTGCTGCAGGGCTTCCACCACCCGGCGCAGGTCGAGTTGACCGCACCGTACGTCGAGCGGTTCTTCGGCGAGGCGGACGCCGTCTGGGCGCGCCGGGACAGCGAGCCGGCGCAGGAGTTCGCCCAGCTGGCCTACCCGGCGTACCACGTCGGCGAGGACACCGTGGCGGCCACCGACACCTGGCTGGCCGCGACCGGTCACCCGGCCGGGCTGCGCCGGCTGGTGGCCGAGGGCCGGGACGGCGTGCTGCGCGCGCTGCGGGCCCGCGAGCGGGACGCGCGGAGCGCCTGACGGGTGTTGAGCGAGACCGATGCCGGCCCGGGCCGTGCGGGGCGTAACCCCGTGCGGCCCGGGCCGTTATCGTGAGGGCGGGAGGTGAACGTGATGGCTCAACCGAGCTACGAATGGCGGCCACCCGAGCGGGGTTGGCGCGAGCGGGACCTGCTCGACCTGCCTCGAGACGGGAACCGCTACGAGATCATCGACGGGAGCCTGCACGTGACCCCTCCGGCCGGGTACGGGCATCACGAGTTGGCTGACGAGATTCGGTTGGCGCTACGCTCTGCCGCGCCGCCCGGCTGGCGGATCATCCGAGAGGCCGGCGTCCGGCTCAGCCCGGGGACCCTGCTCGCCCCGGACATCACAGTGCTCCGGCCGGGCGCTCCACCGGACGGCATGTGGATAGAGCAGCCCCACGTCGCGCTGGTCGTCGAGGTGGAGTCGCCGGGCAGCCGTCGGCACGACCGCCTCACCAAGCCGGGCCTGTACGCGGAGGCCGGCATCGAGGCGTACTGGCGGATCGAACGCGGCGACCGCGGCCCGGTGGCGCACCTCTACCGGCTGACCGCGGCCGGCCACTACCGGCCGCTCGCCTCGGTCGGCGGCGCCGACAGCATGGTGATCGAGCAGCCCTTCCCGATCCGGGTGACGCCGGGCGACTGGGCCGCGACCCACTGAGGCGGCCTCGGCCGGCGCCGGCCTGACCGTCCGAGGGCCGTGACCGCAGTCAGGCCGCAGGTGCGTGATCGCGGTCAGGCCGCGCGTGCGTGACCACGTTCCAGGCCGCGCGTGCGTGACCGCGTTCAGGCCGCGGGCGCAGTTCCGCGGTCAGCGCGCGAGCTTGGCCCGGGAGGCGAGTTGGTCAAGGCCGGCCACGATGCCGCCGGCCAGGTCGCCGCCACCGAAGGCGGCCACCATGGACAGCGCCGCGAGCTTGGCGTCCCGGTCCGGGATGCGTCGACGGGCCTCCGCGCCCGTGACGACCTCCAGCCGGCGCTGGTTCGGCGACAGCGCCACCAGCACGCCGCGATCCGGCTCGGCCAGCTGCCGGTGCAGCCGCTCGGCGTGCTCCCGGATCGGCTCCTCCAGCGCGCCCACGTAAATCGAGAAGACCAGGCCGGTCGCGCGGTCCGCGGTGCGCATGGCCTCGTCGATGCGCAGCAACTGGCGGGTCGTGAACGGACCGTCGAGCACCACCGGCCGCTCCGAACGCTCCGTCATCTCACCAACGGTCACTTGCGCCTCCCGTCGCGCCGATCCGCGCCGCGGTCTCCGGCCGGTGCTCGACCTCGCTGCTGGTCAGCGCCGGAGTCTGCGCGCCGGGCGGCAGCGCCACCCCGGCCGTCTCGGCGAGCTGCTCGGGCGAGGAGAGGAACCAGACCGGCGTGAAGTCGAAGGGCCGGCCCGGCCGGTACCGCCGCGCCGCGCTGCCACCGCGACCCCGGCCGGCGAACACCAGGCCGGAGATCACGAGCACGACGAGGGCCGGGATGCCGACGTAGATCAGCAACGTCTCGGTAACAGACAACCTCAACGCCCCCAGGCGAAGATCTGAAGATTCGAATGGATGGTCGGGACGGCCGACGGCGCCGTCGCCGTCGCCGTACCCGCCTGCCGTGCTTCACGTTAGCGGAGAGCGGGCCGGGCCCTGCCTCCGGGTGCCGATCCGCCACGCCGGGCGATTGTGGTGTTCCCCGTCCGCCCGGGACATACACCACCCGGGCTCATCCCGCCACGACCGGCGACGATCAGGGGCCGAGCAGCTCGGCTCGGTCCGTGGTCGGCGCGTGAAGAATGTCCTCATGGCCGCCCCCGGAGCCGCTCCGCCGCCCGTACGGCCACCAGACGCTCACCGGCGCGCAGGCCGGCCGAGGCCATGATGTCCAGCCCGGTGTGCGCCGGCAGGTGGTGGCCGGCCCCGGCGACCTCCAGGAAGACCGACACCCGCAGCCCGGTGAACCGCCGGCCGAGCGTCGGCACGAACGCGTCCACCGGCTCGAAGCGGATCTCCCGCGCGAGCCGGTAGCCGGGCGCGTACGCCCGGACCTCGGCCACCATCCGGGCCACCGAGCCGGCGATGGCTGAGCGGTCGGCGGCTGCGTCCGGGCAGAGGCAGCAAACGGTGTCCCGCCTCGGCCGCGGCGGTACGGCCGGGTCCGGCAGGACGCTCGCGCCGCCCCGGCCGGCCCCGCCCACCACCTCGAGCGCGCGGGCCGTGGCCTCGGCGAGGCCGTCCGGCTCGCCGGACCCGCCCGGCCCGGTGACGCCCGCCGCGACGGCGGACACGACCTCCCCGTACGCCACCGGGGTGATCCGACCGACGGCCGCGACGATCGGCGCGGCGAGCTGCGCGCCGGGGGTGACCAGGTTGACGTTGCGCGCCCGGAGGTGGGCGTCCAGGTTGACCGCCGGCACCAGGTACGGGCCGACGGCGGCCGGCGTCAGGTCCACCACGGTGCGGCCGTGCCCGGCCAGCACCGCGTCATGGTGCCGGCGCGCGGCGGCCGACGTGGTGTCGAAGACCAGTTCCACCTCGGCGAACTCGGGGAGCGCCACCAGCTCGGCCACGCCGCCGGTCGCGACGGCCACGCCGAACCGGCGGGCCCGGGCCAGGCCCTCGGACTGCGGGTCGTCGCCGGCCATGGCCACCATGCGGAGCGTCTCCGACACCCGCAGAACCTTGATCATCAGGTCGATGCCGAGGTCGCCCGCCCCGAGCACCGCCACGCCGTGACTCATCGATGTCCCTGTCGAGGAGAACCGGTGGTTGACGTCAGGACCACGGCGAGGCCGACGACCCGGCGCGGACCGGCGCGATCTCGGCGTTCGGGTCGGTCACCGCGTCCTGCCGTCGGTTCACATGGCCGTCCGGGCCGACCACAGCTCGGGGAAGACCACCCGGGCCATGCTGCGCTGCAGCCAGGCCAGCCCGTTCGACCCACCGCTGCCGACCTTGGCGCCCATGCTGCGCTGCACGGCCTTGACGTGCTGGTAGCGCCAGTCGCCGAACTGCTCGGCCACCTCGGCGAGCGCCTCGCCGAGCATCCGCAGATGGTTGTCGGGGCCGCCGTCGGCGTAGATCTTGATCCAGGCCGCCTCGACGGCCGGGGCCGGCTCGTGCTCGTCCGAGTAGTCCCGGCGCAGCACCTCGGCCGGCACGTCGAAGCCGCGCCGGTGCAGCAGCTCGAGCACGTCGTCCCAGATGCTCGGCGCGGCCAGCGTGACCACCAGCTCGTCGTACACGTTGGTCTGCCGGTGGAACGGCCGGATCAGCGCCGGGTTGCGCAGCCCCAGCAGGAACTCCAGCTGCCGGTACATGGCGGACTGGAAGCCCGACGCCTCGCCGAGCTCGTCCCGGAACCGGTTGAAGTCGGCCGGCGTCATCCAGCGCAGCGCCGCCCAGGCGCCGTTGAGACCCGCCAGCTCCAGGGCGGCCCGACGCAGCGGCGCGAGGGCGCCCCAGGGGTCGTCCGCGCGGATCAGCCGGGACGCCTCGCGCAGCTCGAAGCAGATGAGCTTGAAGTACAGCTCCATGATCTGGCTGACCATGAGGAACGACATCTCGCCGGGTTCGCCGGTGATCCGGTGTTGCAGCCCGTGCAGGGTGCTGGCCCGCACGTAGGCGTCGTACGGCACCTGGTCGGCGAACTCGAGCGTCGGCCCGCCGCGGTTGGCGGCGGCCCGGGCCGCGCGGTCGGCCGCGCTGACCGGGCGCACCGGGGCGGGCGCTCGGACGTCCGTGCTCTCCATGGCTGCTGTTTCTCCTCCGGCTGCGGGTAGCGTTCATGGTCGCGCGGGTGGAAGCCCGGATGGAAGATCCATTCGACGGCCCACAGGGCATCGGACCGTCAGATTCGCGTTGCTGAAGCGGTATCGCTTAACGAAGGAAAGGCGCCGCATGGACGAGATGGACTGGGCGCTGCTCCGGGAGCTGCAGGCCGACGCGCGGCTGTCGTACAGCGAATTGTCCCGGCGGGTGCACCTGTCACCGCCGGCGGTGGCCGAGCGGGTCCGGCGGCTGGAGGAGTCCGGAGTGGTCACCGGGTACCACGCCCAGCTCGACCTGGCCCGGGCCGGCCGGAGCGTGGTGGCGCTCATCCAGATGTCCTGCTACGGCCCCCGCTGCGTGCTCCGGGACCCGGAGGTGGCGGGCTGGCCGGAGATCCTCGAGATCATGCGCGTCACCGGGGACGCGTGCAGCGTCCTGAAGGTGGCGGCTGGTTCCATCGACTCCTTCGAGCGCCTGATCGACCGGCTCGCGCCGTACGGGCGTCCGGCCAGCACCATGGTGCTGTCCACCCCGCTGGCCCGCCGCTCCATCGACCCCCTCCCCCCGCCCTGACCCACCGCGCTCCCCTTCCCCTCCCTGCCCCGGCGATCCTGCGCTCCTGGCGGCGACGCGGCACACGCGCCGCGAACCCGCCAATCGAAACCGCGGGAGCGCGATGCGCTCCCGGGGATCGCGGCGCCGGGACGGGTGTCCGATCGGCCTCGCCGGGAACACAGCCGGCACGTCGAGAGCACCCACGCACGAACCGGCCGCGGCCGGAAGAGGGGGGATCATGCGGGGTCTGACGTTTCTCCGCCGCGCGCTGCGCGCGGTGGCCACGGCGATAGCGCTCAGCGGCGCCCTCGCCCTGCTGACCGCCGGACCGGCCCGCGCCGGGCAGAACGCCTCGGTGGAGGTCACGCCCAGCACGGCCGAGCCCGGCACCCGGGTGAACATCCGGGCCGACTGCCCCGACGGGAACAATCGGCAGGCAACGGTGCAGTCGGACGCGTTCGGTCGGGTGATGGTGCGACCGGACAACGGCGTGCTCACCGGCTCGGCCACCATTCCGGGCAACAAGCCGCCGGGCGACTACCAGGTCAACCTCACCTGCTCCAACAACAACACGGCCAGCACGACCATCACCGTGGTCAACATGAGCAAGCCGTCCCAGGGACCGGCGACCGGCGGCGGCGGCACGGCCGGCGGCGGCACGGGAACGCTGGTCCTGGCCGGCGGGATCGGCATCGTCGTGCTGGGCCTCGGCTTCGGGCTGTACGGCCGCCGCCGGAACGGTCCGCTGCCCCGCTGAGGCCGCGGATGGACCGGCCGGCCCCGCCCGAGGGTCCGCTGGAACCGGCGCCGCACCGCGCCTGGGCGGTGCTGCGCCAGGTGCTGTTCCAGGCGGGCGCCGCGAGCGTCGCCACCCAGGACAGCGCCGACTACGTACCGCCGGGCACGCTGCCGGCCCGGTCCCCGGGCCGACGCCCGTCCGTGGCGGCGCGGCCCACGGCCACGGCTGTCCCGCCCGGCCGCCGGACCGGTCCGCGCCGGACCGTCCCGGGTCGCCGGGCGGCGCCGCTGCCGATCGCCCTGCTGGTCGTCGTGCTCGGCCTGGTGATCACGGGGGTCGGCTATCAGCGGGTCACCGGGACCTCGCTGCTGCCCAGCTCGCTCTACCCGGACGTGCAACCGCCGCCGCGGAAGTATCCGGTGCTCGCCGCCAGCGAGCCGAACCGGGTCCGGATCCGCGCTGTCGGTCTCGACGCGCCGGTCCAGCCGGTCGGACTGGCCCCGGACGGCACCATCGCCACGCCACCGGACGACCGGCCCGACACGGCCGGCTGGTACGACCAGAGCCCCACCCCCGGCCAGTACGGGCCGTCGGTGCTGGTGGGACACGTCGATACCCGGACCGGGCCGGCCGTGTTCCACGAGTTGACCCGGGTGCGCTCGGGCGACCGGCTGGAGATCGACCGGGCCGACGGGTCGACCGCGGTCTTCCAGGTCGACTCCACCAAGAAGTACGACAAGTCGGCGTTTCCGGCCGACCAGGTGTTCGGCGACTTCGACCGGCCCGGCCTGCGGCTGATCACCTGCGGCGGCCGCTGGGTGGGCGGCCGCCTGGGGTACGCCGACAACGTGGTCGTCTACGCCACCCTGGTGAGCGCCCGCGGCGGCTGACCGCGGCGGTCCGCGACCGAACCGCCGCTCTGCCGGCCCCGGGCTCGCGACCGCCGCTCAGCCGGCCGCAGGATCGCGACCGGCGCTTAGGCGGCCCCGGCTCGCTACCACCGCTCAGGCGGCCTCGGGCTCGCGCAGGTCCAGCCAGTCCGTCCAGCGCGGATCCGGGGTGCGGTGCCCCAGCACCCGCCAGGCGGCGCCCTTCGGCGCGGCCGGCACCGTGTGCAGCCGCCACCCCAGTTCGGCGGGCGTGCGGTCGCCCTTCGTGTGGTTGCACCGGGCGCAGGCCGCCACCACGTTCTCCCAGGCGTGCCGGCCGCCCCGGCTGCGCGGGAAGACGTGGTCGATGGTCTCGGCCGGGCCCCGGCAGTATGCGCAGCGCCAGCCGTCCCGGGCGAAAATGGCCCGGCGGGAGAGGCCGACGTGGGTCCGGTAGGGCACCCGGACGAACCGGGTCAACCGGACGACGGACGGCACCGGCAGCGCATTCCGGGCGCTGTGCAGCATGCCCTCGCCGTCGCACACGCAGACGGCCTTGGCCGAGAGGACCAGGATCGCGGCCCGACGCACCGACACGACACACAGCGGCTCGTAACTGGCGTTGAGCACCAAGGCACCAGAGCCCGCCATGGGTCGTATGTCAGGCATCCCGCTCACCCTCCCGGTCGACTCGCCGATCACTCCCGTCATCCCCGCGCCGGCCGCGGCCCGGCCCGTGGACCGCGACCGACGCCGGCAGATCACCGGCGTCCGTGCGCCCATCGTCCCCGATTGGTGCCTCGATTGCACGTACTAATCCGTGCTCACCCGGTGAACCTTCGCCGACGGGGCGGCGCGGCCGACGGCCGGCGCGGCGGCCCCGGCGGCTGCCGGTGGCCGGCGCGGCGATCCCGGCGGCTGCCGGCGGCCGACCCGGCCGTTCCCGACGGGACGGCGCGGCGATCCCGGCGGCCGGCCCGGCCGTGCCGGGCGGGACGGCGCGGCCGTTCCGGGCGGGTCGGCGCGACGGGCCGCGGCGGCGTGCGGTACGAACATAGGCGTGTTCGCCCTGTCCCTTGTTCTTGCTCCCGACCCGTCCGGCTCACCCAGCACGCCCCCCAGCCCGCCCCCCAGCCACGACTGCCTCGGCGACTGGGCCTGCCAACGGGTCTGGGACCTGACCGGCTCGGCCTGGTTCGCCGACAGCAGCTACTGGGTCATCGTGAAACCGGTGCGGATCATCCTGATCCTGCTCGGCGCCATGCTGATCCGCTTCCTGCTGCACCGGTCGATCAGCCGGCTCGTCCGGACGACCAGCCGGACCTCCGTACCCGGGATCCTCCGCCCGCTCAAGGAACGGCCGCCGGCCGACGCCCCGGAGCCCGCGGCCGTGCTGCCCGAACGCCGGCGGCAGCGAGCCGAGGCGATCGGCTCGGTGCTGCGCAGCGGGGTCACCGCGGTGGTCTTCTCGATCGCGGCCCTGACCATCCTCAGCGAGCTGAGCTTCAACCTGGGGCCGCTGCTGGCCAGCGCCGGCATCGCCGGCGTGGCCATCGGCTTCGGCGCCCAGTCGCTGGTGAAGGACCTGATCGCCGGCCTCTTCATGCTGATCGAGGACCAGTACGGGGTGGGCGACACGGTCGACCTCGGTGAGGCCACCGGGGTGGTGGAGTCGGTGGGCCTGCGCGTGACGACCGTGCGGGACGGCCGGGGGGTGCTCTGGTACATCCGCAACGGCGAGATCGTCCGGGTCGGCAACAAGAGCCAGGGCTGGGCCATGGTGATCGTGGACCTGCCGGTCGGCTTCGGCAACACCGAGGAGGCCACCGCGCTCCTCCAGACCGCGGCCGCGGAGGTGGCGGCCGATCCCGAGCTGGCGCTCTCGATCGTGGACCCGCCCGAGGTGCTCGGGGTGGAGCAGGTGACCGTGGACGGGGCCGTGATCCGTACGGTCGCCAAGACCACCTCCGACGGGCAGATCGCGGTCGGGCGGCGGCTGCGCCGCCAGCTCGCCGAGGCGCTGGACGAGTCCGGCATCACCCACCGGCTCGGGGCCGCCCGGGCGTACCCGCGACCGGCCACGCCGGACGCGGCCGGCGGCGAGGAGACCGGCACCGGGCAGGCCGGCGCGACCTGACCGGCCCGGCCCGGTCAGCGCCCGCCGACCGCCGCTCGGCCCATGGCCACGCGGCGGTCGGCACCGGCCTGATCGGCCGGTCAGCGGCAATCAGCGACCGAGGGGTCGCGCTCCGCACAGCCGGTCGGGTATCGTCCGTTCGTTCAGTCGAACATGCGACGAACCGCCCATTCGCACTAGCCAGTCGATGGACGATCGGGCAGAATTCCGTAGACGACTCCGTGTCGGAGCGTCACGAAACCCTCGCTGATCGGTTACGTCTGACAGCGTTTTTCGACGGCTCCCCGGAGAGTGGTCAGCGGTCGGGAACGACGGAGGCACTGTTGCCGGATGAGACGCACGGTCGGGAAAGGCCAGCCACCTTTCGCGAGGTGTTCGCCGGGGCCGAATACCGGGCGCTCTTCACGGCCTCCGCGCTGTCCTGGATCGGCGACAACATCACCCGGGCCGCCGTCACCCTGCTGATCTACCAGCGGACGTCTTCGGTGGCGCTCTCCGCCGCGGCCTTCGCGGTGAGCTACCTGCCCTGGATCCTCGGCGGGCCGCTGCTCGCGGCGCTGGCCGAGCGGTACCCGTACCGGAAGGTCATGGTCGCGTGCGACCTGCTCCGGATGGTGCTCGTCGCCCTCGTGGCCATCCCGCACCTGCCGGTGTGGGCCGTGCTCAGCCTGGTCTTCGCCACCACCCTGCTCACGGCGCCGGCCCAGGCCGCCCGGTCGGCCACGATGCCGCAGATCCTGTCCGGCGACCGGCTCGTGGTGGGGCTGGCGCTGAACACCAGCACCGGACAGGCCGCGCAGGTGATCGGCTACGTCCTCGGCGCGGCCATCGCCTCGGTGCAGCCGCAGTACGCCCTGCTGCTCGACGCGGTGACCTTCGCGACCTCCGCCGCGCTGATCCGGTTCGGGCTGCGCTTCCGGTTGCCGGCCTCCGCCGGCCAGGCCCGCCGGCACCTGCTGCGCGAGACCGGCGACGGGTTCCGGCTGGTCTTCGGCCGGCCGGTGCTGCGGGCCATCGCCATCATCGTCTTCGCTACCACGCTCTTTGCGATCGTTCCGGAGGGACTGGCCGCGGGCTGGGCCGACGAGCGGACCACCACCGAGGCCGGCCGCGGCGTGGCCCAGGCCCTCATCATGGCCAGCAACCCCGTCGGCTTCATCATCGGCAGCCTGCTCGTGGGGCGGATGCTGCGCCCCGGCGTGCGGCAGGCCCTGGTCCGGCCGCTGGCCGTGCTGGCGCCGCTGGCCCTGGTCCCGGCGTTGCTGGATCCGCCACCGGTGGTGGTGGCGGCGCTCTCCGCCGTCTGCGGCTTCGCCGTGGCCGGCCTGACCCCGGTGGCCAACGGCCTCTTCGTCCGGGCGCTCCCGAACGGCTACCGGGCCCGCGCGTTCGGCGTGATGGCCACCGGAATGCAGATCACGCAGGGCGGCGCGGTCCTGGTCACCGGGCTGCTGGCCGACCACTTCCGCATCCCCGTGGTGGTCGGCGTGTGGAGCCTCGCCGGGGTGGCGCTGGTCGGCCTGGCCGCGCTCTCCTGGCCCAGCCCGGAGCGCTTCGACCGGGCGATCGCCGCCGCCCAGCGCGAGGCGCCCACCCCGGAGCCGGCGCCCACCCCGGAGCCGACGCCCGCGCCACAGCCGGCGCCCCCGACGGTGGCGGGCCCCGGACCGGCGCCGAGCCCCGGACCGGTGCCGGCGACCCGCGCCGAGCCGGCGACGACCGGCCCGTCCCCAGACCCCCGACCGGCCGGCCAGCACCGGGCCGCTCCGACCAACGGGATGGCGCCCGATCGCGTACCGCCGGGTCAGCCCGGCGGGTCCGAACCGGGCCACCCCGAGCCGGGCCGCCCCGGGCGGCGGCCGCCCGGCTCGCCGGCCGATGCGCCGGCGCGCTGACCGGCATCCCCGGCCGCCCGAGGATCGGCTCCGGTAGCGCCCCGATCGGCGGACCATGGATCGCCTGGCAGGATGGAACGGTGAATCCGCACGGCGAGAACACCCAACCGGAGCCCACCGTGAGCTTCTTCGCGGCGATCGGCGGTGAGCCCACCTTCCGCAAGCTCGTCGCCGAGTTCTACGCCGGGGTGGCCCAGGATCCGCTGCTCCGCCCCATGTATCCGGAGGAGGACCTCGGCCCGGCCGCCGACCGGCTGGCGCTGTTCCTCATGCAGTACTGGGGCGGCCCCAACACGTATTCGGCGCAACGCGGTCACCCCCGGCTGCGGATGCGGCACGCCCCGTTCCGGGTCGACGCGGCCGCGCGGGACGCCTGGCTCCGGCACATGCACGACGCCGTGGACAGCCTGGGACTGCCGCCCGAGCAGGCCGGCATGCTGTGGGACTACCTGGAACGGGCCGCCTACTTCATGGTGAACACGGGGCCCGACGTCTGACCGCGGCCGAGCCCGGGGGCGCCCGCCGCACCCGAACCCGTCCCGCCCGGCCCGGCGCGATTCAGAGCAGGGCGCCCTCGTCGTGCAGCCAGTCGACGAACGCGGTGGCCGACCGGGCGCCGCACTCCACCACCTCGACGAGCAGGGCGTCGTGCGCGCCGGCCCCGAACGGCACCTGCAGCTCCACATAGATGGGCAGATGCCCGCGGTCGGTGGGATCGCCGACGTACGCCTTGCAGAACCGGCCGGTGTGGTTCCACTCGTTCACCGCCCGGTAGGCCCGGTCGGCCCAGTCCGGCGGCACCGTGGAGTGCGGACGCGCCCGGATCACCAGGATCTCGTCCTCCGGCCCCTCCAGGCTGAACAGCAGGGCGTGCCGCTCCCAGGTCGCCAGCAGGCTGTCCCCGCCGTCGGCCAGGTAGCACATGTCGAGCCGGTCCAGCGCCATGCCGACCCGGGCCAGGGTGACCGGTGCGACGCCCGGGGCGGCCTCCCGTACCGGGGCGGCCTCCCGTACCGGGGCGGCCTCCCGTACCGGGGCGGCCTCTCGCACCGGGGCGGCCTCTCGTACCGGGGCTCCGCCCGGGGCGGCCTCCCGCAGCTGTGGCCGGAGCCCGGCGCGGTCCGCGCGGACGGCGCGGTCCGACAGGCCCGGCGGCGGGCACTCGGCGCGACCCGGGCCGGTCCGGTCGGTAGGACCGCAGTCGTGCTCGGGCTCGCGCGGCGCGGGCGGACCGGTCCGGAGAACGCTGTCGATGGAAGTAATGCTGCGGGTTTCCGGTTCGTCGCCTCCGGGCTGACCGGGACGCCACGCCCACCACGGCATCTCGTGCACCTCACTCCCCAGCGGATCCGGCCGCCTACGTTGCGTTGGATCCGAGGGACGACGGTACCCGGATAGCCGGCCGAGGGCATCCCCCCAACGAGTGCACCAAACCACATGGACCATTCGGCATCATCCGTTCGGTCAGTTAGTGGCGTCCCCGGTTCTCGGCCGCGGCCGGATCGCGAGCGGGCCGCCGGCGGCCAGCCAGGCCGACCCGTACGGCGCGAGCAGGCCGGTCCACCGGCCCGCGACCCGCACCAGCACCCGCTGGTCGGCGGCCGACCAGGACCCGTCGCCGCCCGACCGGGGCCTGACGCCGCCCGACCGGGGCCCGTCGGCGCCCGACCGGGGCCCATCGGCGCCCGGGTCGTCCGCGCCCAGGAAGCCCATCCGGGCCACGGCCTGGACCAGCCGCTGCGGCACCCGTACCGGCTCCGCGCCGGGCAGGTCCGGCGTCACGACGATCGGCACATGGTCCAGCAGCGCGTCCCGGAGCGCCCGCTGGCCCACGGCGCGGCCCCGCACCCCGTGCGCGGCCGCGTCCCGCAGCGCCTCCTGGGCGGCGGCCGCCACCCGGCGCAGCTCGGCGACCGGCAGTTCCTCCACGGTCCGGGCCGCGGGCGGGGGCAGCGGCCAGCGCCAGTCGGCGTCCCGCCGGGGCGGCAGCTCGGCCGCGCCGGCCTCCAGCCGGGCCAGCAGATCCGCCGCCCCGACCGTGACGTCCGGGCCGCCGTCCCAGTCAGGGCCGCCACCTCCGCCAGGGCCACCGTCTCGTCCCGGGCCACCGTCTCGTCCCGAGCCGCCGAGGCCGCCGTCGGGCGAGCCGGACCGGGCGGCCACCGCACGGCCGACCAGGACCCCCCACGGCACCCGGCCCCAGAGTTCGATCCGGTCCGGGCCGGCCGGCCGCAGCCGGACCAGGGCGGCCGGATCCAGCCGCACCAGCCGGGACAGGAACGCCCCCGCGTCGCCCGTGCCGGCGAGCCGGTGCCCGGTCGGCGGGGTGTCAGCCATCGGTACCGGCCGGCGCGGGGAGGTAGCCGGCCAGGAACGCCCGTTCGGCCGGACCGAGCCGGCGCGGCGCCTGCCGGTCCAGGTCGAACGGGACCAGGACCGACCGCGCCCGCCCGGCCAGCCGATCGGCGTCGAAGAGCTCATAGGAGATGGTGAACCGGGACGGCCGCAGCTCCTCCACCCACATCTCGATCCGCACGGTGGGCGCCCGATCCGGGTCCGGCCAGTCCAGCGGGTAGTCGATCGGGCGCAGGTAGTCGACCTCGTGCCGGCGGATCACCACCCCGGCCGCGAACGAGTCGAGCCCGCTCGCCCGGCCGCCGGCGAACATCATGGCCACCCGCGCCTCCTCGTAGAGGGTGAGGAAGCGGGCGTTGTTGACGTGCCCATAGGCGTCCAGGTCGGACCAGCGCAGCACGCAGTGGTGCACGAAGCGCCGGCCCGACCGGGCCTGCGGATCAGTCACGGGTGAGCTTGCGGTACGTAATCCGGTGCGGTCGGGCCGCCTCGTCGCCGAGCCGGTCGATCTTGTTCTTCTCGTACGCCTCGTAGTTGCCCTCGAACCAGAACCACTTGGCCGGGTTCTGGTCATCGCCCTCCCAGGCCAGCATGTGCGTGGCCACCCGATCCAGGAACATCCGGTCGTGGGAGATGACCACGGCGCAGCCGGGGAACTCCAGCAGCGCGTTCTCCAGGCTGGACAGCGTCTCCACGTCCAGGTCGTTGGTGGGCTCGTCGAGCAGGATGACGTTGCCGCCCATCTTGAGGGTGAGCGCCAGGTTGAGCCGGTTCCGCTCGCCGCCGGACAGCACCTTCGTGGGCTTCTGCTGGTCGGGGCCCTTGAAGCCGAACGCCGCGATGTACGCCCGGGACGGCATCTCGACCTTGCCGACCATCAGGTAGTCCAGCCCGTCCGAAACCACCTCCCAAACGGTCTTGTTCCCGTCCAGGCCCTGCCGGTTCTGGTCTACGTACGACAAGGAAACCGTGTCGCCGATCCGGACCGCGCCGTCGGTCGGCTCCTCCAGCCCGACGATGGTCTTGAACAGGGTGGTCTTGCCCACGCCGTTCGGGCCGATCACCCCGACGATGCCGTTGCGGGGCAGCGAGAAGCTGAGATCGTCGATGAGCAGGCGGTCGCCGAACGCCTTCCGCAGGTGCTGGGCCTCGATGACCAGGCTGCCCAGCCGGGGGCCCGGCGGGATCTGGATCTCCTCGAAGTCCAGCTTGCGGGTCTTCTCCGCCTCGTTGGCCATCTCGTCGTACCGGTCCAGCCGGGCCTTCGACTTGGTCTGCCGGGCCTTGGCGTTGGAGCGGACCCACTCCAGCTCGTCGGAGAGCCGCTTCTTCATCTTGGCGTCGCGGCGCCCCTCGACGGACAGCCGGGCCGCCTTCTTCTCGAGGTAGGTCGAGTAGTTGCCCTCGTACGGGTAGGCCCGGCCGCGGTCCAGCTCGAGGATCCAGTTGGCCACGTTGTCCAGGAAGTACCGGTCGTGGGTGATCGCCATGACCGTGCCGGCGTACTTGGCCAGGTGCTGCTCCAGCCACTGCACGCTCTCGGCGTCGAGGTGGTTGGTGGGCTCGTCCAGCAGCAGCAGGTCGGGCGCCTCGAGCAGCAGCTTGCAGAGCGCCACCCGGCGGCGCTCGCCACCGGAGAGCTGGGTGACGTCGGCGTCCGGCGGGGGGCAGCGGAGCGCGTCCATCGCCAGCTCGAGCTTGGAGTCGATGTCCCAGGCGTCGGCGTGGTCCAGCTCCTCCTGGAGCCGGCCCATCTCCTCCATCAGCTCGTCCGAGTAGTCGGTGGCCATCTGCTCGGCGATCTTGTTGAACCGCTCCAGCTTGGCCTTGACCTCGGCCACCGCCTCCTCGACGTTGCCGAGCACGGTCTTGGCGTCGTTCAGCGGCGGCTCCTGGGCCAGCAGGCCCACGGTGAAACCGGGCATCAGCCGGGCCTCGCCGTTGCTGGGCCGGTCCAGGCCGGCCATGATCTTGAGCAGGCTGGACTTGCCGGCGCCGTTCGGACCCACCACACCGATCTTGGCGCCCGGCAGGAAGTTCAGCGTCACGTTGTCCAGCACGACCTTGTCGCCGTGCGCCTTGCGCGCCTTTTCCAGCACGTAGATGAACTGGGCCACGGTGCGGGCTACCTCCGTCGTCGCGTGTGGTTCCTGGGCCCGCGGACGGCACCCGCCGCGGTGGGCGGGCGCCAGCGCGGGGAGGTCGGTCACCCGCCGCCGGCCGGGGCCGGGCCGCGCGCACGCCGTCATCAATCCTGACAGGTACGGCGCGCCGCGCCCACCTCACCCCGCCGTTCCGGTACGCCCCGCGCTGAGACCGTCGTCACGACGGACCGGCCCGCGGTGAGACCGTCGTCACGATGGGCCAGCCACGGCACGGCCCGTTGCCGCCGGCGGTATAACTAGCTAGCGTCCTCGGTGTGACCAAGAAGATCGCCATCAGCATCCCGGACGACGTGGCCGAGCGGCTCGAGCGCGAGCCGAACGTCTCCGCCTTCATCACCCGGGCGGTGCGCCGGCAGATGGCCGGCGAGACGACCCGGGAGACCCTGCGCAGCGTCGGCTTCCGACTCACCGACGAGGGACTCACCGAGGCGGGCCGAAAACTCGACGACGCACAGGCGAAGATCACCCCCGAACTGCGGGCCAAGGCCATCGCGTTGCTGAGCGAGGCCTCCCGGGGTCGGTTGGCGAGCCGTGACTGAGCCCGGGCTGGTGCTCGACACCGCCTCCCTGCTTGCCTACTCCGACGGAGCGGAGGCGGTCGGGGGGCAGATCGCCAAGGTCGCAGACCAGGGCCGCACGGTGATCATTCCGGCACTGTGCCTGGCTACGGCCTATCGGGAGGTCACCCGGGACGGCTGGCCGCTGCTCGACATCGTCGGCGACCTCGACCAGGTCACCGTCGCCCCGGTCGAGCACGACATGTGCTCGATCCTCGGCGGCTGGTCCCGGATCCTGGGCGGCCTCGACTTCGCCCAGGCCGCCATGGAGACCGCCCGGGCCATGGTGCCGATCATGACCGACCGGCGGGAGTTGCTCGGCGAGGTGCTGCCGAAGGAATGGCCCATCATCGACCTGTGAGTCCGATCTCGCCATGATCAATGACCGTGACCAGGGCGGATTCCCCGCGTAGCCCGTGGGGTAGGAACTCCGGCACCGGGGACCTGAGGCCGCTGCGCGATTCAGTACGCTCAGCGGTGAACCCGTAATCACCGGAGGTGTGCGGAGCGTGGCGGAACGTAGCTCATTCGTGGTCGTGGCCAACCGTCTACCCGTGGACGAGGTGACCGGCCCCGAGGGGAAGCAGTGGCGCCGCAGCCCAGGCGGTCTGGTCACCGCGCTGCACCCCGTGCTCGTCCAGCACCAGGGCACCTGGGTGGGCTGGGCCGGCGGCACGGGCGCGGCCCCGGAGCCGTTCGAGTTGGACGGCATCGGTTTGCACCCGGTCCCGCTCAGCGCCGAGGAGCTGGAGCGCTACTACGAGGGCCAGTCGAACGCGACCATCTGGCCGCTCTACCACGACGCCGTGGAGACGCCCGCCTACAAGCGGCGCTGGCGGGAGGCGTACCGGATCGTCAACGCCCGGTTCGCGGAGGCCGCCGCGGAGGTCGCGGCCGAGGGCGCGACGGTCTGGGTGCAGGATTACCAGCTCCAGCTGGTGCCCGCGATGCTCCGGGAGCTGCGGCCCGACCTGCGGATCGGCTTCTTCCTGCACATCCCCTTCCCGCCCATCGAGCTGTTCATGCAGATGCCGCTGCGCGCCGAGGTGCTGCGCGGCCTGCTCGGCGCCGACCTGGTGGGCTTTCAGCAGCGGCTGGCCGCGCAGAACTTCGTCCGGTTGGCCCGGCACCTGCTGGGGCTGCGGTACGAGGGCCAGATGATCCAGGTGGACGGCCGGCAGGTGAAGGCCGGCGCGTTCCCGATCTCCATCGACGTGCAGGAGATGGAGAAGATGGCCGCCGACCCGGCCGTGCAGGCCCGGGCCAAGCAGATCCGGGCCGAGCTGGGCGACCCGCAGACCCTCATCCTGGGCGTCGACCGACTCGACTACACCAAGGGCATCGAGCTTCGGCTCAAGGCGTTCCGCGAGCTGCTCGCGGACGGCCGGGTGTCCGTGCCGGAGACCGTCATGGTCCAGGTGGCCACGCCGAGCCGGGAGCGGGTCGAGCACTATCAGGCGCTCCGGGTCAAGGTCGAGCGCGAGGTGGGCCGGATCAACGGCGAGTTCGGCAAGGTGGGTGTGCCGGCCGTCCACTACCTGCACCAGTCGTACAGTCGCAGTGAGCTGGCCGCGCTCTACTGCGCCGCCGACGTGATGATGGTGACCCCGCTGCGAGATGGAATGAACCTGGTGGCCAAGGAGTACGTCGCCTGCCGGTCGGACACCGGCGGCGCGTTGGTGCTGAGCGAGTTCGCCGGCGCCGCGACCGAGTTGCGGCAGGCGTTCCTGTGCAACCCGCACGACCCGGACGGGGTCAAGGACGCGCTGCTGCGGGCGGTCCACGTGGACGGCGCGGAGGCCCGCCGCCGGATGCGGTTGATGCAGCGGCACCTGCGCTCGCACGACGTGGGGCACTGGGCCCGGTCGTTCCTGCGCGAGCTGGGCGTGCCCGAGGCGGAACCGGAACCGGAGACGGGTGCGGCGTGACCAACCCCGTCCTGGATCCCACCCGCCGGGCGGGCGGGTTGGATCCCGCGCTGCGGTCCGCGCTCGGCCGGATCGCCCGATCCCCACACCTGCTGATCGCCTGCGACTACGACGGCACGCTGGCGCCGATCGTCGATGACCCCACCAAGGCCGTGCCGCTGCCCGAGTCGGTGGCGGCCGTCCGCGCGCTGGCCGCGCTGCCGCAGACCACCGTGGCGGTGGTCTCCGGCCGGGCGCTGCGGGACCTGGCCACGCTGTCCCGGCTGCCCAGCGAGGTGCACCTGGTGGGCAGCCACGGCTCCGAGTTCGACATCGGCTTCGTGGAGCGGCTGGCGCCCGAACTGATCGAGGTGCGCGCCCGGCTCCGCAACGAGCTGCGGCAGCTCGTGGCGGATCGGCCGGGTGTCCGGCTCGAACGCAAGCCCGCCAGCGTGGCCGTACACGTCCGGGGCGCCGACCCGGCGGTGGCCGCCGAGGTCGTCCACGCGGTCCGCACCGGCCCGGGATCGTGGGCCGACGTCACGGTCACCCAGGGCAAGGAGGTCATCGAGCTGTCGGTGATCCCCACCAACAAGGGCGCGGCCGTCGACCAGCTCCGGACCCAGCTCTCGGCCAGCGCCGTGCTGTTCATCGGCGACGACGTCACCGACGAGAACGTCTTCACCAACCTGCACGGCCCGGACGTGGGCATCAAGATCGGCGCCGGCGAGTCGGCGGCCGACCACCGGGTGGGCGACCCGATGGAGGCCGCGCGGCTGCTCGGCCTGCTGCTGGACATCCGCCGCAACTGGCTCTTCGGCGAGCGGGCGGTGCCGATCGAGCGGCACTCGATGCTGGCGAACGGCCGGACGGTCGCGCTGCTCACCCCCGAGGCGCGGGTCACCTGGCTGTGCCATCCCAAGCCGGACTCATCGGCGATCTTCGCCGACCTGGTCGGCGGCACGCCGGCCGGGCACTTCTCGGTGAGCCCGGAGCGCGGCGGCATCCCGCTGGGGCAGCGGTACCGGCCGAACACGATGACCGTGGAGACCCGCTGGTCCGGGCTCACCGTGACGGACTGGCTGGACCGCCCCTCGGCCGACGAGGTGCCGGGCGCCACCAGCGTGGTCTCCGGCGACTCGACGCTGATCCGGGTGCTCACCGGCTCCGGCCGGGTCCGCCTGGAGTTCGCCCCCCGGCCGGAGTTCGGCCAGGCGGCCGTGCAGCTCCAGCCGCTCGGCGACGGCCTGCTGGTGCTCGGCTCCAACGAGCCGGTCAGCCTCTACTCCCCCGGCGTGGAGTGGGACATCGTCGAGGACGGCAACTTCGAGACGGCCCGGGCCGTCGTGGATCTCTCCGCGGCGGGCGGCAGCGTCACCTGCGAGCTGCGATTCGGCTCACACAGCCTGGAGCACCACCGGCTGCCCATCCACGAGCGGCAGTCGCTCGCGGAGCGGCCGTGGCAGGACTGGGTGGCCGGGCTGAAGCTGCCCTCCACCGCCCGGGACATGGTGGCGCGCAGCGCGCTCACCCTGCGCGGGCTGTGCCACGAGGCCACCGGGTCGATCCTCGCGGCCGCCACCACCTCGCTGCCGGAGGAGGTGGGCGGGGTCCGCAACTGGGACTACCGCTACTGCTGGCTGCGGGACGCCGCCATGAGCGCGCGGGCCCTGGTCGACCTCGGCTCGCTCGCCGAGGCCGAGGGGCTGCTGCGCTGGGTCGACGGGGTGGTCGAGCGCACCGGCGGGCACCCGGAGCGGCTGCACCCGCTCTACACGGTGGACGGCTACGAGCTGGGCGCCGAGGCGGTCATCGACACCCTGCCCGGGTGGGCCGGTTCCCGCCCGGTACGCGTCGGCAACCTGGCCAACCACCAGCTCCAGCTGGACGTCTTCGGGCCGATCGCCGACCTGCTGGCCGCGGTGGCCGACCGGCGTGGATCCGTCCGCGAGGAGGAGTGGCGGGTCCTCGACTCCATGGTCGAGGCGGTCCGCCGGCGCTGGCACGAGCCGGACCACGGCCTGTGGGAGGCCCGCCTCGCCCCGCGCCACCACGTCTTTTCCAAGGTCATGTGCTGGATGACCGTGGACCGGGCGCTGCAGATGGTGCGCCGGCACGGCGCCGGGGACCGGCCGGAGTGGGCCGAGCTGCGCGACCGGATCGGCCAGAACGTCCTCGAGTACGGCTGGCATCCCGATTCCGAGGCGTACTCGGTGGCGTACGGGCACGAGGAGATGGACGCCTCGTCGCTGTGGATCGGGCTGTCCGGCCTGCTCCCCGACGACGACCCGCGGTTCCTCTCCACCGTCCTCAAAATCGAGGCGGACCTGCGCAGCGGCCCGGTCGTCTACCGCTACCACTGGGACGACGGCCTGCCCGGCCGGGAGGGCGGCTTCCACGTCTGCACCGCCTGGCTGATCGAGGCGTACCTGCGCACCGGCCGGCGCTCGGACGCCGAGGAGCTGTTCCGGCAGATGCTGGACACCGCGGGGCCCACCGGGCTGCTGCCCGAGCAGTACGACCCGCTGGCCGAGCGCGGCCTCGGCAACCATCCGCAGGCGTACAGCCACCTGGGCCTGATCCGCTGCGCCCTCCTGCTGGACGGCCAACTCACCGGCTAACCGCCACCGCCACCGACCGCTCCCGCTGATCATGAAGTTAGCGGGCGTTTCGGCTCCAATCCGCCCCCCAACTTCATGCTAAGCGGGAGGGGTCGGCGGCGGGGGTGAGGACCTCGACCACGTTGCCGAGGACGACCACGGCGGGGGGACGTACGCCGGCGGCGAGGGCGTCGGCGGCCACCGTTCCGAGGGTGGCCCGCAGCGCCCGCTGGCCACCGGTGGTCGCCTCCTGGACCACCGCAGCCGGTGTCCCGGGGGGCCGGCCGTGCGCCTGGAGGGTGGCCGCGATGGCTGGCAGGTGGCGAAGCCCCATGAGGATGACCAGGGTGCCGCGCAGCCGGCCCAGCGCCGGCCAGTCCACCAGCGAGGCCGGGTCGTCCGGGGCCAGGTGCCCGGACACCACGGTGAACTCGTGCGCCACGCCCCGGTGCGTGACCGGTACGCCGGCGGCGGCCGGCCCGGCCAGCGCGCTGGTCACCCCGGGCACCACGGTCACCGGCACCCCGGCCGCCGAGCAGGCCAGCAGCTCCTCGCCGCCGCGCCCGAAGACGTACGGGTCGCCGCCCTTGAGCCGGACCACGGTGGCGCCAGCGCGGGCCCGGTCCACCAGGATCCGGTTGATCTCGTCCTGGGCGCGCGCCGGCCCGTACGGGATCTTCGACGCGTCCACCAGCTCCGCGTCCGGCCGCACCTCGTCGAGGAGCAGCCCGGGCGCCAGCCGGTCGATCACCACCACGTCCGCCTCGGCGAGCAGCCGGCGCCCCTTCACGGTGATCAGCTCGGGATCGCCGGGACCCGCGCCGACCAGGGCGACCCGGCCGCGCCGGCCGGTCGGGGGGTTAACAGGGGGCCCTTCCTCTACCGAATCCGATAACAGGGGGCCCTTCCTTTCCAGCAGGGCGGCGATGGCGTCGCGGACGGCCACGGCGCGCCGGGGGTTGCCGCCCAGCACGGCCACCGTCACCGGCCCCTGCCGGGTCACCGCCGGGGTCCACGCGGTGGCCGCGGTCCGGTCGTCGGCCCGGACGCAGAAGACCCGGCGCTCGGCCGCGGCCGCGCTCACCTCGGCGGCGGCCAGCGGGTCGTCGACCGCCGCCTGCACCAGCCACGCGCCGTCCACGTCCGCCGGGACGAACCGCCGGGCGATCCAGCGCAGCCGCCCCGCCGTCGCGTGGGCGCGCAACGCCGGGGTCAGCTCCGGCGCCACGACGTCGACCAGTGCGCCCGCGGCGAGCAGCGCCGGCACCCGGCGGGTGGCCACCGCGCCGCCGCCGACCACCAGCACCCGGCGGCCGCCCAGCCGGAGCGCCAGCGGGTACACCTGCTCGCCGTCGGGCTTCACTTCTCGGACACCCCGGCCGAGTCGAAGGTGGCCACCTCGTGCAGCACCCGGACGGCCGCGGCCAGCACCGGGAGCGCGAGCAGCGCCCCCGAGCCCTCGCCGAGCCGCATCCCGAGGTCGATCAGCGGGTCCAGCCCGAGGTGCCGCAGCCCGGCGGCCGCGCCCGGCTCGACCGACCGGTGGCCGGCCACCAGGGCGGCCCGGGCGTCCGGCGCCAGGGCCACGGCGACCAGCGCGGCCGCCACCGTGCTCACCCCGTCCAGGATCACCGGCGTCCGGCGGGCCGCGGCGGCCAGGATGAAGCCGGCCAGCGCCGCGTGCTCCAGCCCGCCGAACGCGGCCAGCACCCCGAGCGGATCGCCGGGGTCGGGCCGGTGCCGGTCCAGCGCGGCCCGCACCACCGCCACCTTCCGCCGGTACGTGGGGTCGTCCACCCCGGTGCCGCGCCCGGTCACCTCGGCCGCGCCTGCCCCGGTGAAGGCCGCCACCAGCGCGGCTGCGGCCGTGGTGTTGGCGATGCCCATGTCCCCGGTGAGCAGGACGGCCGCCCCGGCGTCGATCAGGTCCTCGGCGGTGCCCACCCCGACCCGCACCGCGGCCAGCACCTCGTCCGGGGTCAGCGCCGGACCGGTGCTCAGGTCCCGGGTGCCGGCCCGGACGGCCGCCGACACCAGCGCCGCGCCGCCCGGGGCCACCGGGCCGGCCGCGCCGGTCGGGCCGGCCGCGCCGGTCGGACCGGCCGCGCTCGTCGGACCGGCCGCGCTGGTCGGACCGGCTGCGGTGGGTCCGGCCGGGCCGGAGTCGGAGTCGAGGTCGGCGGCGTCGGGGTTGGCGGCATCGGGGACGGCGATCGGCGTGGCCACTCCCACGTCCACCACCCGGACGGTCGCCCCTGCCTGCCGGGCGAGCGCGTTGACCACCGCGCCGCCGGCGAGGAAGTTCGTCACCATCTGGGCGGTCACCTCCTGCGGCCACGGGGTGACCCCCTGGGCGTGCACCCCGTGGTCGCCGGCGAAGACCGCGACCGCGGCCGGGGCGGCCAGCGGGGGCGGGCAGGCGCCGGCCAGGCCGGCGAGGCGTACCGACAACTCCTCCAGGGCTCCGAGCGAGCCGGCCGGCTTGGTGAGCCGGCCGTGCAGCGCGCGGGCCTGGGCCATGGCCTCCTCGTCCGCGGGGCCGATCGCGGCCAGGGTCTCGGTCAGCGTCACGGGTGGTCCCCTCCCTCGCGCCGCGGGACACCTGGCCCGCGGCGTGGCATCGGCTCCGCCAGGATCTCGGCCAGCGCGGCGGTGAACGCGTCGGTGGTGGCAGTGTCCCGCACGGCGACCCGGAACCAGTCCGCGCCCAGCCCCGGAAACGTGTCGCCGCGCCGCACCGCCCAACCGCGGGCGCGCAGGGCCAGCCGCACCCGATCGGCGCCTCGCAGGTGGACGAGCACGAAGGCGCTGGCGGGGGCGCCCTCGACGCGTACGCCGGGCAGGCCGGACAACCGGGCCACCAGGTGGCGGCGGTCGGCCGCGAGCCCGGCGGCGATCCCCCGCTCGGCCGCTACGGCGCGCGCGCTCGCGCAGGCGCGGGCGGCGGCCAGCGCCGGCGTGGAGACCGCCCAGAGCGGCTGCGCGGCGCCGAGCCGATCCACCAGGTCGGCCGCGGCCAGCAGGTAGCCGACGCGCAGACCGGCCAGCCCCCAGGTCTTGGTGAGGCTGCGGATCACCACGAGGCCGGGCAGGTCGGCCCGGCCCGCCAGCGATTCCGGTTCGCCGCCCCCGCCGGGCGCCGTGGTGCTGTCCGCGAACGCCTCGTCCACCACCAGCACCCGGCCGGGTCGGGCCAGCGCCGCCACCGTGGCCGCCGGGTGCAATACAGAGGTGGGATTGGTCGGATTGCCCAGCACCACCAGGTCGGCGTCGGCCGGGACCAGGGCCGGGTCGAGCCGGAAGCCGGTCCGGGCCGGCAGCAGCACCCGGCGCACGTCGTGCCCGGCGGCCCGCAGCGCGGCCTCCGGTTCGGTGAACTGCGGATGCACCACGACCGGCCGCCGCACCTCGCCCAGCGCCCGGGCGAGCAGCACGAACGCCTCGGCCGCGCCGGCCGTGAGCAGCACCTCCGCCGGTGGCCGGCCGTGCCGGGCCGCCACCGCCGCCCGGGCCGGGCCGGGGTCGGGATAGCGCGCCAGGTCGCGTAGCGCCGCGGCGATCGGCCCGGCGAGCCAGTCCGGCGGCGGCGCCCGCCGGACATTGACGGCCAGATCCACCAGGCCGGGGGTGGCCTCGGCGTCGCCGTGGTGGCCGAGGTCCGGATCGGGCATGAGCGCGATCCTGCCGGGTACGCCCCGGTCGCGACGCGGCGGGTCCCGCGGCGGTCTGCCCCGTCACCATGTTTGTGAATAATTCTCATACTCTGCCCCGGCCCGACCTAGCGTCAGGGTGTGATGTCGCAGTCCTCCGCCGCCTCCTCGTCCCGCTCCGCCACGATGGTCCGCGCCGGCCTCATCGCCGGCGTGGCCCTGGCCGCCGTGGCCTTCCCCGTCGTCGGCACCGGCGGCCTCGGTGCCAAGGCGTTCTCGGCCGCCGTGGGCGACCATCCCCAGGACCTGCGCCAGGTCCATCCGGCGCAGACCACCTACGTTTACGCCGCGGACGGCCGGACGCTGCTCACGATGTTCTATGAGGAACACCGCAAGTACGTCCCGATCACCCAGATCTCGCCGTACATGCAGCAAGCCATCGTGGCGGCCGAGGACTCGCGCTTCTACCAGCACCACGGCGTGGACGCCAAGGGCGTGCTCCGGGCCTTCGTGGTCAACCAGCAGGCCGGCGGGGTCTCCCAGGGCGCCTCGACGCTGACCATGCAGTTCGTCCGGATGGCGATGCGGGACGGCGCGCAGAGCCCCAAGGAGGCGCTGGAGGCCACCCAGCAGACCAGCGTGCGCAAGGTCCGCGAGATGGAGATGGCCGTCAACGTCGAGAAGGAGATGACCAAGTCCGAGATCCTCGAGCGCTACCTCAACTCCGCGTACTTCGGCCACCGGGCGTACGGCATCTACGCCGCCGCGGAGATCTTCTTCTCAAAGAAGCCCGCCGACCTCACCCCGCTGGAGGCGGCCACGCTGGCCGGCCTGGTCAAGGCGCCCACCGAGTACGACCCGGCCAGCTCGGACCAGCGGGAGGCCACCGACCGCCGCAACTACGTGCTCGAGCGGATGCGGGTGATGGGCTACCTCTCCCCGCAGAACGCCGCGGGATTCAAGAGCCAGCCGATCACGCTGCGCCTCACCACGCCGCCGAACGACTGCGTCTCGATCGACAAGCAGTACAACAGCTGGGGCTTCTTCTGCGACTACCTCAAGGCCTGGTGGAGCAAGCAGCCGGCGTTCGGCGACAACTACTCCGAGCGCCTGGACAAGCTGCGACGCGGCGGCTACAACATCGTCACCAGCATCGACCCGCGGGTGCAGAAGATCGCCGAGGAACAGGTGTCGTCCCGGGAATCCACCGACAGCCCGTTCGCGCACGGAATCGTGGTGGTCGAGCCCGGAACCGGCCGGGTCAAGGCCATGGCGGTCAACCGGATCTACTCGCTGGACCAGAGCCAGAACGGACCCAACTCCAACAGCGCGCTGCAGGGCAAGGTGCCGGGCAACTATCCGAACACGGTGGTGCCGCTGCTCGGCGGCGGCGACCTGCCGGGCTACCAGGCCGGATCGACGTTCAAGATGTTCACCATGCTGGCCGCGCTCAAGGCCGGGATGCCGCTCAACACCGAGTACAACGCGCCGAACCGGATCGTCAGCATCTATCCGGGTGGCGGCGGCGCGGACTGCGGCGGCCTGTGGTGCCCGTCCAATGCCAGCGGCGCGATGACCGGCCTGCAGACCATGTGGTCCGGCTTCGGGAAGTCGGTGAACACCTACTTCGTCTGGCTGGAGCAGAAGGTCGGGGCCGACAAGGCGGTGGCGATGGCCGAGGAGCTCGGGCTCACCTGGCGTACCGACGTCGACCAGCGGCAGGCCGCGCCGCAGAAGCGCAAGGAATGGGGCGCGTTCACGCTCGGCGTCTCCGACGTCAACCCGCTGGAGATGGCCGGCGCGTACGCGGCCGTGGCGGCCGACGGCCGGTACTGCGAGCCGCTGCCGGTGATGTCGGTGAGCAACCCGGACGGGACCCCGACCACCTACCGGGCCGCGGACGGCAACATCATCCCGGTCGCCAAGGGGCGCTGCCACCAGGCGTTCAGTCCCGACGTGGCGCGGGCCGCCACGGACGCGGCCCGCTGCCCCACCGGCGACCGGCCGGCCCGCGGCAGCTGCGGGGGCTGGTCGACCGCGGACAGCGTCCACGGCACGGTCGGTAGGCCGGTCGCCGGCAAGACCGGTACGACCGACAGCACCCGGTCGGCCTGGTTCGTCGGCTTCACCCCGGAGCTGGCGGCCGCGAGCTTCATCTCCGACCCGGACAATCCGAACAACGCGGTCGGCGACGGCCAGTCGAACAAGCCGGTCGACACCGTGGCCAACACGCTGAAGAACGCGCTGAAGAACCAGCCGGTCCGGCAGTTCTCGGCGCCATCTGACGCCATCGTGGGCAGCAGCTGACCCCGGCGCGGCGGCGGCTGGCCCCGGCGCGGCGGCTCGGCCCGGCAGCTCGCCTCGCCTCGGCCCGGCGGCACGCCTCGGCCCGGCCGTCGGCCCGGCAGCTCGCCTCGGCCCGGCGGGCCCGACCTCAGCGCAGGTCGGCGGGCACGAACGACCAGACCTCCAGGTCGGACCGGCCGCCCTGCACGTACCCGGCGTTGCGCAGCAGGCCCTCGTAGCTGAACCCGGCCTTCTCCATCACCCGCCGCGAGGCGATGTTGCCGGGGGCCACCCGCACCTCCACCCGGTGGAAGCCGTGCTCCAGCAGGAGCGCGATGGCCAGCGCGTCCACCGCCTCGGCGGCCAGGCCGAAGCCCCGCGCCTCCGGCGCCATCGCGTACGACACCTCGGTGACCCGGCAGGCCCAGTCGGTCCGCTTGGTCCACAGGCACCCGACCAACAGGTCGTCCTCGCGCCGCACCACCCCGTAGTGGTCGCCGCTGCCGCTGTCCCGCCGCTCCTGAGCCTGCTCGGTGCACCAGCGGACGGCGTCCACGGTCCCCCGCTGCGGCAACGGCAGCCAGCGCAGCGTCTGCTTGTCGGCGAAGACCTCGTGCACCGCCCCGGCGTCCGCGGCGGTCAGCGGGCGGACGTGGGCGCGCGGTGTGGAGACGGTGAGCCTCGGGAACCGGCGCACCGCCACCTCGCCGCTCACGCCCGATCCCCGCTCACGTCGCCGCCCCACCGGCCGGCCGCCGCGGCCCGCTCCCGCTGGACGGCCGCCGCGGCCCACCAACGCCGCACGGCCGCCGCGGCCCGCTCAGGCTGGACGGCCGCCGCGGCTCGCCGACTCCGCAGGCCCGCCGCGGCCCGCTCACGCCGGGCGCTCGTCGTCCGCGGGCGTGGCGGCCGACCCGCCGCCGGGCGAGGGCAGGGTCACGGCCGGAGAAACGGGATCGACTCCCATCCGGCTGGACTGCGCCGGGTCGGGGCCCAGACCGGCCGGCGTCACGGCCACCTCGCCGGCCGGCGCCACCGTCTCGCCGGCCGGCGCCACCGCGGCTCCGTAGCCCGGGAAGCCGCCGCCGGCCTCCGGCGCGGCCGGGAACCCGGCGCCCGGGCCGGCCGGGGACATCGGATCGGTCTGCGCCGGCACGCCGGGCGTCGTGGCGGCGGGCGGGTCGACCACCGCCCGGGGCACCACCGCCGGCCGGCCGGTCCGCGGAGCCGGGCCGGCCGGCTGGGCCGGGGCGGCCGCGGTGACCAACCGGCCGGCGAGCCCGGGCACACCGGCCCAGTGCAGGGTGAGCTGCGAGGCGTGCACGCCGCGCCAGACGAACCCCTCGTCGGTGCCGGCCCAGCGCCAGGCGGCCGCCTCCCCGGAGCGCGGATGCACGACGCCGCGATGCTGCTTGTAGCCCACCACGCGGTCGTCGACGCCGGCCACGACGCTGGCGGACCGGGCGGTGGCGTCCCGGTAGCCGACCACGATCGAGTCCATGCTGCCGCCCTCGGCGTCCAGCACGCCGCACATCGGCTGCCCGTCGAACTGGCGGAGCAGCCACAGCAGCCCGGTGCCCTCGGCGACGACCGGATGGCCGGTGCGGGCCAGCTCGGCCACGGCGATGCACAGCCGCCGGTTCGCCGACAGCTCCGGCGCGTACGTCTCGGGCAGGCCGCCGCCGATCACCAGCGCGCTCGTCCCGGCCGGCAGGCCCTCGTCGCGCAGCGGGTCGACGGTGACCACGTCGGCGCCGGCGGCGGCCAGCAGCTCGGCGGTCTCCGGGTGCGAGTAGGAGCCGGCGCTGCCGCCCGCCACCGCCACCACGGGTCGCTGCCGGGGCCCGAGCGTCACCTGGTCCACCGTCGGCCCGGCGGCCGCGTCGGCGACCGACCACGGGTCCACCGACAGCCGGGGCGCCGAGGACGCCAGCCGGAGCATGCCGTCGAGATCGACGGTGGCGGCCACCGCCTCGCCCAGCCGCCGGACCCCCTGGGCGGCCTCGGCGCTGCCGCGCAGCACCGGCACCACCCCGTGCTGCCGGGACGGCAGCACGGATGGCAGGTCGTGCCGGCGCAACGCGCCGAAGACCGGCACGCCGAGATCGTCGAGGGCCTCCCGCAGCAGCTCCTCGTGCCGGTCCGAGGCCACCCGGTTGAGGATCACTCCGCCCAGCCAGAGCAGCTCGTCGTAGGCCCGGAAGCCGTGCACCAGCGCGGCCACCGACTGACCCATGGCCGCCACGTCGACGACCAGCACGACCGGGGCGCGCAGCGCGGTGGCCACCGCCGCCGTGGAATCCGCGTCGGGGCGGCCGGAGAGGCTGTCGTACAGCCCCATCGTGCCCTCCACCACGGCGATGCCGGCGCTGGCCGCGCCAAACGCGAAGAGCGGGGCGACCCGCTGCGGGCCGATCAGGCGGGCGTCCAGCGTGCGCCCCGGACGCCCGGCGGCCAGCCCGAGGTACGCGGCGTCCGTGCGGTCCGGCCCGATCTTGAAGCCGGCGGCGTCCAACCCGCGGGCCGCCCAGGCGGCGAGCAGCCCGACGGTGATCGCCGTCTTGCCGTGCCCGGACGACGGTGCGCTCACAACCAGGCGGGGCACGGCGGTCATCGTCCACTCCTCGTTGAGACGTGCGGCCGGGATTATCGGGCACAACCCGGACGAGCCCGGCCCCCGGCGGTCGGACGTCCGGCGTGACGATACCGGGCAGCTGGGACAGAACGCACGCCCGCTCGCCGGCTGGGCGGCGGGCGCTCGCCGGCTCGGCGGCGGACGGCACCGGCCGGCCGAGTAGCCTCGGAGCGTGTACCGCTTCCTGTTGACGCCGCGCTGGCTGGGGTTTCTCGCCCTCACCATCGCCGCCGCGGTGGTGATGGTCCTGCTGGGCAACTGGCAGCTGCACCGTTACCACCAGCGCGCCGAGGTCAACGCCCGGATCGACGCGGCCGGCCGGACGGCCCCGGCGCCGCTGGACCGGGTGCTGCCCGCCCCCGCCGGGACCGCCGGCACGGCGGGCGCGGAACCGCCGGCCGGCACCGAGTGGGACCGGGTCACGGCCACCGGCCGGTACGACGCGGCGCGGCTGGTGCTGGTCCGCAGCCGGACCGTGGACAGCCAGGTCGGCTTCGAGGTGGTCACCCCGCTCCGGCTGGCCGACGGCAGCGCGGTGCTGGTCGACCGGGGCTGGATCCCGCCTGCGCCGGGCGGCGCCACCGCGATTCCGCAGGTGCCGGTCACCCCGTCCGGTGACGTCACGGTGGTGGCCCGGGTACGGCGTTCGGAGAGCGGGCCGGGCGCGGTGCTGCCCCGGGACGGCCGGCTGGAGACCCGGCGCATCTCGGCGCCGCGGATCGCGGCCGAGCTGCCGTACCCGGTGCGCGGCGGCTACCTGCTGCTGGACCAGCAGACCCCGCCGGCCGACCCGGCCTTCGCGGCCGTGCCGGTGGAGCATCAGAACGACTGGCAGAACGCCGGCTACGTGGTGCAGTGGTGGCTGTTCGCCGGGATGGCGCTGTTCGGCTACGGCTGGGCGGCCCGCCGGGAGGCGCGGGGTGGCCCCGACACCGGCGCCGAGCGGGACGCCGACCGGGTGCCGGCCGCCACCGGCTCCTGACCGCGACCGCACCAGCCCGCGGTGTCGGTCCGACGGCGGCGCCGCCAGCGCGGTACGCCGGGCTCCTGACCGCCGGCGGCCCGCACCGGCACGGCCGCCCGCCAGGAGCCCGGCACCGGCACGGTCGCGCGCGTCGCCGCGGGTCCGGGGTCACTGCGATGGACGGCCGGCGTGGATCGCCCGGACCGCGTCGATCGTGTCGGCCTCGGCGGCCGACTTGTCCGCGCGGTAGCGGACCACCCGGGCGAAGCGCAGGGCCACCCCGCCCGGATAGCGGCTGCTGGTCTGCACCCCGTCGAAGGCGATCTCGACCACCTGCTCCGGGCGTACCCGCACCACCCACTCGCCCCGCTCGACGGCCAGCTCCAGGAACCGCTCGGTCTGCCAGCGCAGCAGCTCGTCGGTGAGCCCCTTGAACGTCTTGCCGAGCATGACGAAGCCGCCGGTCTCCGGATCGCGGGCGCCCAGATGGAGGTTGGACAGCCAGCCCCGGCGCCGGCCGCTGCCCCACTCGACGGCCAGCACCACCAGGTCGAGCGTGTGCCGGGGTTTGACCTTGACCCAGGCGGCGCCGCGCCGCCCGGCGTCGTACGGCGCCTCCGGCGCCTTCACCACCACGCCCTCCTGGCCGGCGTCGACCGCCGCCGCGAAGGCGGTGGCCGCCTCCTCGGCGGTGTCCACCTCGACCCGCCCCACCACCAGGGCCGGCCCGACGGTCGCGGCCAGCGCCGACCAGCGCTCCCGGCCGGGCGCGTCCAGCAGGTCCGCGCCGTCGAGGTGCAGCAGGTCGAAGAAGTACGGGGTGAGCCGGGTCGCACCGACCGGGTCCGGAGCGGCGACGCCGTCTCCGGTCGGGGCTGTGCCCGCGGTCCCGGCGCTGGCGACCACCGCGGCCCGCGCCGCGCCCGCAGCCTGCCGGCGGGCTCCCCGGGTGGCGGCCCGGCTCGCGGTCTCCTGGAACGGCCGGGGCCGGCCGGCGGCGTCCAGCGCGATGGCCTCGCCGTCCAGGACCAGCTCCCGGGCCGGCAGCGCCCGCACGGCCGCCACCACCTCCGGCACCCGCACGGTGATGTCGTCCAGGCTGCGGGTGAACACCGCGATGTCGCCACCCGAGCGGTGCACCTGGATGCGGATGCCGTCGAGCTTCACGTCCACCACGGCGGGGCTGCCGGTGGCCGCCAGCGCCTCGTCCACGGACCCGGCGCTCTGCGCAAGCATCGGCGCGAGCGGCCGGCCCACCCGCAGCGTGAACTCGCCGAGCGCCACGGCGCCGCCGGTGAGCGCGGCGACCGCCACGGCACGCAGGTCGCCCGCCATCAACAGGGCCCGCCGGACCAGCGGCAGCGGGACCTCCGCCGCCCGGGCCACCGCGTCGGCCAGCAACCCGGCCTGCGCGCCCTGCCGCAGCTCGCCGCTGAACAGGCCCACCAGCATCCGCTGCTCGTCGGCGGTGGCCCGGGCGAACAGCGCGGCCAGCAACGCCCGGCGCCGGGCCTGCGAGCCCGCGCCGGCCACCTCGGCCAGCTCCTCGATCGCGGCGTCCACCTCGACCAGGTCCAGCGTCGGCTCGGGCGCCGGCGGCGGCAGATCGCGCAGGCCGGCGTAGCCCACCCCGGTCTGTCGCTGCCGCAGCTCGCCGGACAGGTAGGCGGCGCCGATGCTGATCTCGTCGATCCCAAGGCCGCGCAGGGCGGCGGCCAGCAGATCGACCTTGGCCTTCCGCCCGGAGGTCGCAGTCACGGCGGCGGACGTGGCCGCCAGGTCGAGGAACCGCACGTCCCCATCCTGGCAGCCACCCCCGACGGTTTCCGCCCGACCGCACGGCCGAGCGGCGAACTCAGGCGGCGACGGGCTCCTCCACCCGCAGGCCGCGGGCGCGGATCCCGTCAGCCACCCGGGACAGCACGGTGTCGAGCGCCACGAGCGCGGTGGAGAGCTCGGAAAGCTGGTCCTTCAGCGTGTCGTCGGACCACCCGGAGACGTCCACGTCCCCCAGCGCACTGACGGCGGCGTCCAGCCGCGCAATGGCTTCTTTCGTACTCATGTTCGAAAGCTTACCGTATCGTGCCGCTCAATATGGGGGTTTTCAGCCGGCGCGTCTCAGCCCCGGCCGGCCTCGGCCACGTTCGCCAGCAACAGCGCCTCGGCCAGGCACACCCGGGCGAACTCGCCGAGGTGCAGGCTCTCGTTCGGCCCGTGCGCCCGGGAGTCCGGGTCCTCGACGCCGGTCACCAGGATCGCCGCCGCCGGGAACATCTCCTGGAACGTGGCGATGAACGGGATCGAGCCGCCGACGCCCATCTCCACCGGGGCGGTGCCGTCCCAGGCCGTCTCGAAGGCGGCGCGGGCGGCGTCGTACATCGGGCCCGAGGCGTCGATCTCGCAGGCGTCGCCGTCGTGTTCGAAGCTCACGGTGACCTGCGCGCCCCACGGAGCGTGCTTCTCCAGGTGGGCCACGATCGCGGCGTACGCCCGCTTGGGGTCGTCACCGGGCGCGAGCCGCAGGCTCAGCTTGGCCTTGGCCACCGGCACGATGGCGTTCGGCGCGCCCGCCGTGGGCGGCGCGTCGACGCCGAGGACGGCCAGCGCCGGCTTGGTCCAGATCCGGTCGGTGAGCCGGCCGGTGCCGATGAACTCGACCCCGTCCAGCAGCCCGGCCTCGTGCCGCAGCCGATCCTCCGGGTAGTCGACGGTGGCCCCGGTGCGGCCGACCAGGCCCTCCACGGCCACGTCCCCGGCGTCGTCGTGCAGCGTGGCCAGCAGCCGCGCCAGCGCGGTCACGGCGTCCGGCACGGCGCCGCCGAACATGCCGCTGTGTACGGCGTGCGTGCCCGTGCGGACCTCCACGAAGCAGTTGACCAGGCCGCGCAGCGAGGTGGTCAGCGCGGGCTGGCCAATGTCCCAGTTGCCCGAGTCGGCGATCACCATGACGTCGGCCGCCAGGTCCGCCCGGTGCTCCTCCAGCAGCCGCTCCAGCGAATCGGAGCCGAACTCCTCCTCGCCCTCGATGAACAGCACGACACCGACCGGCAGCCGGTCGCCGAACGCCCGCAGCGCGGCCACGTGCGCCATGACCCCGGCCTTGTCGTCGGCCGCACCCCGCCCATAGAGGCGGCCGTCCCGCTCCACCGGCTCGAACGGGTCGCTCTGCCACAGCGAGCGGTCGCCCACCGGCTGCACGTCATGGTGGGCGTAGAGCAGCACGGTGGGGGCGCCGGGCGGCGCCGGCCGGGTGCCGATCACCGCGGGCTGACCGCCGGACCGGACGATGCGGACGTCCAGCGAGCACCCGCGCAGCAACTCGGCGACCGCCTCGGCGGAGCGCTCGACATGCGAGTGGTCGAAGCCGTCGAACGCGATGCCGGGAATGCGCACCAGCCGTTCCAGGTCGGCGCGGACACCGGGAAGCTCCCGTTCGATGGCGGCACGCAGGTCGGACTCGGTCAGGCTCGGATTGGTCATGACCGCGATCGTAGGCGGCCCCACCCTGACCCGCCGCCTCTCCCGTCGATCATGGGGGCGTGCTGCCCGTTATGGGCGTCGGCGACCGTCGCGTCCCCACCGCCACCGCACGATCGATGAAACCCGGGCGAGCAGGGTCAGTCGACCGGGTCGGCGGGGCCCGGCCAATGGGCGTCCCCGGTGGCTCGGCGGGCGCGGGCGGCGCGCGCCGCCGCCTCCCCCGCCGCGCCGGCCCAGGCGCGGGCCCGGCCCACGCCGCCGCCCACGAACGCGCCGACCTCACCCGCACCGTCTCCCAGCCGGCGCAGCAGCCCCACCAGCGGGTCCGCCGAGGAGTTGAAGGATTCCCGGTACGACTGGGCCGCCGCCCTGATCTCGTCGGTGACCGAGGACGAGCCGTCGTCGTCGCGCCGCGGATAGTCGCCAGCCAGGATCCGCCCGTACTCCCCGGAGTCCACCCACCGACGCAGGTCGGCGGCCCGGGCCACCGGCGCGGGATGGCTGCTCCACGCGGTCATCCGGAGCTTGTGCACGCTGTCCCGCAGGTCACCGCCGCCGTCGTACTCGCTGGCCTGCTCGAGGAACGCGGCCGTGTCGATCTGGCTGAGGTCGCCGCCGCCGGCCAGCTTGATCAGCAGCCGGGTGGCGGCCGCCGGGTCCTGGCCGGCGAGCAGGCCGGCGCGGTCCGCCGAAAGCTCGGCCTTGCGCCACCATTCCAGCATCGCCGCGATGATGGCCCGCAGCGCGAGGGCGCCCACCGGCAGCCAGCTCAGGTTGGCCGCCCACCGGCTGAGGATCGTCAGCATGGTCTTGTACACGGCGTGGCCGCTGACCACGTGGCCGAGTTCGTGCCCCAGCAGGCACCGCAGCTCGTCGTCGTCCAGCTGGTTGATCGCGCCGGAGCCGAGCACCACGAATGGGCGATCCAGCCCCACGGCCTCGGCGGTGATCCACGGAGACTGGGTGACGAAGAGCTCGGGCAGCTCGGCCAGGTCGAGCGCGCTGGCCGCCTCGGCGTACCGCTGGTGTACCCGGGGGTACTGACGGTGGTCGACGCGGATCCCGGCGGCCAGATAGGACAGCCGGAAGGACCGCTCGTTCCACATGCCGACGAACGCCTTGATCACCTCGTCGAAGCCGCGCAGCTCGCGCAGCGCGGTCAGCGCGCCCCGGTCGGCGGGGTGTTCCCAGGCCCGGGACGAGATCCCGGTGAGCACCACCCGGCGCCGGGCCGGCAGCGCGGCCCCGGTGTCGTCAGCTGTCGTCATGGCGTACTCCCCGATCGCCGGCTGGGCCGCCGCCGATTCCTCCGCGCCGGCTGGCCCGTCCCGATCGTGCCCCAGCCGGACCGCCGAGTCCATGGCCTACGGCAACGGTTCAGCGCAACCGCTGATAGTGCCGACCCGGATCGACCAGCCCGGTGGGAGCGCCGTCGACGAGCAGATCCGCGGCCTCGGCCGTACCGTCGGCGGCGAAGTGCCCGGCCTCGGCCGCGCGCCAGCGCAACAGGTGCGGGCGCAGCCGCTCCCCGTCCCGGGCCAGCGTCCGATCCAGCCGGAGCGGGTCGGGCGCGGTGACGAACACCGCCAGGGTGAGCTCGGGCCGGATCGCGGCGCGCGCGGCGCTCACCCCCTCGATCAGCAGCACCCCGTGCGCCGGGACCGGCACGCGAGGCGTGGTGAAGCGTTCCCGCAGCCAGCTGTACCGGTGGTAACCACCCGGCCGGCCCGCACGCAACGGCTCCAGCGCCTGCTCGTCCAGCCGGCGCCAGAAGGTGAACTGGTCGGCCCAGCCGTCCAGCAGGTCATCCGTGTGCAGCACCGTCACGTCGTCCGCCCGTTGCTCCCGGGGACCCTGCAGCGCGTCGGCCAGCCGGGCCGTGAAGAGCGTCTTGCCGGCGCCGCTCGGTCCGTCCACGGCGACCAGCCGGACGGCGCCGAGCCGGGCGGGCGCCGCCCGGATCCGCCGGGCCAGCTCCGCGTACGTCTCCACCACCACCGCCGACCACCCCCTTCGCATCCAGTCTCCCGCGCCGAACCGAGGCCCTGGAGTTGGCGGCCGATCCGGAGATCAGCCGTCATGATCGGCGCGGGACAGGGGTCGGGGGGCGGTGGGTTCGCCGGCGCGGTGGATGGCGGGGCGGCAGAATGATCCGGTGCGACAATTTTCCGCTCAGCGGCCGGAGGTGTCCGCTCCCGGAGTGGACGGTCTGCTGGCCCGGGCCCGGACCGGGATGCGCCGGTTGAGCCCGCGGGAGACCCTCGCGGCCCGCGAGCGCGGCGCCCTGGTGGTCGACACCCGTACCGAGACGCAGCGGGCCGAGCAGGGCGAACTGCCCGGCGCGATCGTGATCGACCGGACGGTCCTCGAGTGGCGACTCGATCCCCGGAGCGACTGGCGGATCCCCGAGGCGGAGAGCTACGACCTCGAGATCGTGGTGGTCTGCCACCAGGGCTACAGCTCCAGCGTGGCGGCGGCCAGCTTGCGCGGCATGGGCCTGCACCGGGCCACCGACCTGGTGGGCGGCTTCGCCGCGTGGCGCGACGCCGGCCTTCCGGTCACGGCCGGCCCGGCCGATGTACGCCGCTGACGACCCGACGGTCAACCCGCCGGGGCGGGCGGCGCGCCCGGTGGCACGAACGGCAGGCCGGGCGGCGGGCCGGACTCGATCAACCGCCAGAGCCGATCGGTGTCAAGGTGTTCCTCCACCAGGTCGCCGAGCAGGTCGAGGGTCCGCTCCCGGGCTCCCGCGAACGAGGTGTCCGGGGCGACCCGGAACCCGGCGCGGCCGGCCAGCCGGGCCACCTCGGTGAGGAACCGGCGCCGGAACGGGTCGGCGCCGAACGCACCGTGCCAGTGGGTGCCGAACACCGGTCCCCGAACGGCGCCTTCTCCGGTCCCGTCGGCGTACCGCAGGAACGGCGACGCGCCGCTCCCGGCACCGACCATCCGCCCGTGGTGGATCTCGTAGCCGTGCACCGGAATCCCGTCGAAGGCCGAGCCGGTCGATCGGGTGACCGTCTTGCGCCGCTGGAATGCCACCTCGGTGGGGAGCAGGTCGAGGCCCGGCACCCGGCCACGTCCGCTCTCGACGCCGTCCTCGATGCTGCGGCCGAGCATCTGGAAGCCGCCGCAGATGCCCAGCACCGGGCGGCCGGCAGCGGCGTGCCGGAGCACCGCCTCGGCCAGGCCGGTACGGCGCAACCAGTCCAGATCCTCGACGGTGGCCTTCGTGCCGGGCAGGACCACCAGGTCGGCCGCGTCGAGTTCGGCGGGCTCGACGGTGAGCCGGACCCGGACCCCCGGCTCCACGGCCAGCGCCTCCAGATCCGTGGCGTTGGAGATGCGGGGCAGCCGGACCGCTGCCACGTCCAGCCACTGGGTGCCCCGGGGCGGACCGGGCCGGCCCAGCACCCGCCCGTACGCCAGGGAGTCCTCGGCGTCGAGCCACAGGTCGACGTTCCACGGCAGCACCCCGTACGTCGGCCGTCCCGTCACGGCCGCGAGCATGTCCAGGCCCGGGCGGAGCAGCCCGGGGTCGCCACGGAACTTGTTGATCACGAATCCGGCGATCAGCGCCTGGTCGGCCGCGTCCAGCAGCGCCAGGGTGCCGAACATGGCAGCGAACACGCCACCCCGGTCGATGTCGCCGACCACCACGGTGGGCAGGCCGGCGTGCCGGGCCAGACCGAGGTTGACGTAGTCCGCGTCCCGCAGGTTGATCTCCGTGGGGCTGCCGGCACCCTCGCAGACGACCACGTCGTACCGGGACCGCAACTCCGCCAGGGCCGTAAAGGCGGTCTCGGCCAGCCGGGGCCGCAGCGCGCGGAAGTTGGCGGCGTCGATGGTGTCGACCGCCTGGCCGAGCAGCACGACCTGGCTCGACCGGTCGCTGCCGGGTTTCAGCAGGACCGGGTTGAACCGCAGGTCGGGTGCCAGGCCGCAGGCGGCCGCCTGCATCGCCTGGGCCCGTCCCAGCTCACCGCCCCGGCCGTCGGCGTCCACCACCACGGCCGAGTTGTTGGACATGTTCTGTGCCTTGAACGGCGCCACCGACACGCCCCGACGGCGCAGCCACCGGCAGATCCCGGCCGTGACGACGCTCTTGCCGGCGTCCGACGTGGTCCCGGCGACCAGCAGTCCACCGCTCACCGGTCACCGCGGGCAGTCCGGAACGCCGCGGCCGACCCGGCGACCGCGCCCCGAACGGTGGCCGCCGCGACGGCGCCGGCCAACGCGGCCAGGCCCACGGCTCGGGAGATCCGGACCGCCCGGCGGATGTGCCGGAACTCCGGCCGGGGCCCGTCCCCGAGGAACGGGCGGACCTCGACCCGGCCGGCGTAGACGTTGCGCCCGCCCAGCCGTACGCCGAGCGCGCCGGCCATCGCGGCCTCGCACTGACCGGCGTTGGGGCTCGGATGCTCCGCCCGGTCCCGGCGCCAGACCCGCCATGCCCGGTGCCGGTCGCCGTGCGCCACCGGGCCGACGGCGATGGTCAGCAGGCCGGTCAGCCGCGCCGGCGCGAGGTTGAGCAGATCGTCCAGCCGGGCGGCCGGCGTGCCGAACCGGGCGTACCGGGGCGACCGGTGCCCCACCATCGCGTCGAGCGTGTTGGCCGCGCGGTATGCCAGCAACCCCGGCAGCCCCGCCACCGCCCCCCAGAACAGCGGCGCCACCACCGCGTCGGAGGTGTTCTCGGCGACGGACTCGATGGTTGCCCGGGCCAGCTCGGCCTCGTCCAGCGTCGACGGGTCCCGACCGCAGAGGTGGCTGAGCCGGGACCGTGCGGCCGGTAGGTCGTCCCGGGCGAGCGCCCGGGCCATCGCCCGGCCCTCCGACCGGAGCGTCCGGCCGCCGAGAACCGCCCAGGTGCCGGCCGCCATCAGCCCGATCCGGGCCGCCGGACAGCGTCGGGTCAGGGCCGCCCCGGCCAGCCCGAGCAGCGTGGCCGAGCCGACGGCGACCGCCGTGTGCGCCGCTCCGGCGGGGCGATTGTCCCGGTACAGCCGCCGTTCCAGGGCCGCTGCGGCACTGCCAAAGCCGGCCACCGGGTGCCACCGGCGCGGATCACCGAAGGCGGCGTCCAGCAGGTAGCCGGCGGCCAGCCCGACGGCGTCGGCCCGGATCCCCCGCACCGTTCGTGCCACTCCGCGCTCCCCTCCGCCGTCATTCGTGCCGGCAGCCTAGCCAGCGCCGCCCGTGGCGCCGGCACCCGGCACCGCCGGCCCTGCCCCTGCCCCGGATGCCGGAACCACCCCGGCCGCCGGCAGCAGCGCCTCGCCGGCCCGGTTCCCTGGCCCGTATGCCGGACGCCACCGGGGCCGCCGGCGGCGCCTCGCCCCCAGGGTCCGTGACCCGGGTGCCGGCCGGCGTCGCGGCGTTGACGCCCGGTCCCAGCGGGCTTGCGGGGAGGCGGACCCGTCGCGGAGCCGCGTCCGCCTCCCCGCCGGCGTACCGCCCGTTGCCGCGAGCGGTGCGCCTCGGGCGTCCCGCGAGACACCCGCTGGCCGCGGTCAGACGCCGGCGGTCGCCCGCGCCCTGCCGCGGCGACCCCGCGGACCGGACCCCTCCGCCGGTCCGCCGGTCGTCGGCCCGGTCTCCCCGCCCGGCACCGGCCCGCCATCCTCACCGCCGGCGAGCTCCGCCCGGCCGCCCGGATCGGTCCCGGTCGGCCGATCCCCGGCCACGCCCGATCCGGACGCCACCGGCTCCACCGCCGCCGGACCCGCCACCGGACCCGCCGCCACCGGACCCGCCGCCACCGGTCCCGCCGCCACCGGTCCCGCCGCCACCGGTCCGGCCGGCACCGGCTCCGTTGCCGCCCTTGGCGACAACGGCTCGAGGTCCCGGTCCAACGCCATCGGACCGCCCCCGACGGTCGCGGCCCAGTCCGCCGCCCAGCTCCCGGCGCCATCGCCGAGCCCGTCCGCCGGCTCGGCCGGATCGCCGGGATCCTCATCCTCGTCGGGCTCCAGATCCCGGCCGGGAACGAGATCGGGCGGCCCGTAGCCCAGCGGCCCACGATCGGCCGCCGCGAAGGTGCGGAACCCGCCCCACGGCGGCACCGGCTCGTCGGCCAGCTCGCCGTCGTCGTCCACCGGCACCTCCCCCGGCCGGGACGGCGCCTCGGACAGCGGCACCGACTCGCTCGCCTCGCCCCGGATCCGGGCCTCGGCCTCGGCGTCCTCCACCGTGCTGGTGACCAGGTTGGGCCGGTTGCGGACAAACTTGCTGCGCCCGCGGGAGAGGTCGTGGCCCACGGCCAGGGCCTCCAGCTCGTAGAGGGTGCGGTGGTTGCCGGCGTCGTCCTTCCAGTCCCGGGTGTAGAGCCGCCCGACCACCACCACCGGGTCGCCCACCATCACCGACGCCGCCACGCCCTCGGCGAGCCGCCGCCAGGCGTTCACCCGGACCCGCAGGCTGTTGCCGTCGATCCACCGGCCGGTGTCCCGGTCCAGCCGGCGGGCGGTCGAGGCGACCTTGAAGTTGGCCACCAGGGTGCCGCTCTGGGTCGTCCGCCGCCATTCCGGCGCGGTGAGCACGTTGCCCACCACGGTCACGTACGTATCGAACATCTCGTCTCCACTGCTTCCAGGCTTGACTGCTGTGCTGGCTTGCGGTCCGAGTCGACTCGCCATCCAGCGTCGACCCGAGCCGGTCCGGCGGCCAGCGCGGATCGGCGAGCTGTGGACAACCGGCGGCCCTGTGGACAGCCGCCTGATCAAGGAAAAACCTGCTACGGCGGGGTAACGTCGAGCGGGTGGAACCGGATGTGCTCGGCCCGCCGTACGAGAGCCAGGTCCTGGACCTGGGCCACGACGATGAGGGACCGGTGGTCGCGACCCTGGTCCGGCGCCGGGCGGCGGACCGCACCGGACGGGCGGTGCTGTACCTGCACGGCTTCGTCGACTACTTCTTCCAGACCCACCTGGCCGACTTCTTCGTGACGCGCGGCTGGGACTTCTACGCCCTCGACCTGCGCAAGTACGGCCGGAGCCTGCTACCGCACCAGACGCCCAACTTCTGCCGCGACCTGAGCGACTACTTCCCCGAGCTGGACGAGGCCGCCCGGATCATCCGGGCGGACGGCAACGACGTGCTGCTGGTCAACGGCCACTCCACCGGCGGGCTCATCGCGGCGGTCTGGGCCGACGCCCGGCGCGAGGCGGGCCTGGTCGACGGCCTCTTCCTGAACAGCCCGTTCTTCGACATCAACGCGCCCTGGCTGGTCCGCCGGCCATTGGCCGCGGCCGTCGCCCGGGTCGGCCGCCGCGCGCCGTACCGGGCCATCCCGCGCACGCTCTCCCCCGTGTACGGGCAGAGCCTGCACGCCGACCACCGCGGTGAATGGCGGTACGACCTGGCCTGGAAGCCGCTCGCCGGGTTCCCGGTCCGGGCCGGCTGGCTCGGTGCGATCCGCGCGGCGCAGCGTCGGCTGCGGGCCGGGCTCGCCATTCCCGTGCCGATCCTGCTGGCCTGCTCAACCCGCAGCTTCCGTGGGACGAAGTGGCACGAATCGGCCTCGCTGGCCGACGCCGTGCTGGACGTCGAACACATCGTGCGCTGGGCGCCACGGCTCGGCCGGCACGTCACGCTGGTCCGCTTCGACGGCGGGATGCACGACCTCACCCTCTCCGGACCGGCCGTGCGGGAGCGGGTGTTCAGCGAGTTGGGTCGCTGGGTCGACGCCTTCGTGGTCCGGGACGACGCCCTGCGGGACGCTCCGGCCACTCATCGCGACGGTCGTCAGCCCTTCGCGGTGCCGGCGGCCGGTACGGACGAGCACCCGGACCGTACGCCGGCCGTTCCGGCTCCCGGTCGTATCCCGGCGGCTCCGGCTCCCGGTCATACGCCGGCCGTTCCGGAGCAGGGTCGTACCTCGGCCGCTCCGGGTTCCGGTCGTACCTCGGCCGCTCCCGCCGGCCGTACTCCCGCTCAGGACCGTAACCGGGATCCGGGGCGTACCGCGGGTCCGGCTCGTACCGGGGATCCGGGTCGTAGTCAGGCTCCGGACCATAGCCCGGCTCCGGACCGTACGACGGCTCCGGGTCGTAGCCCGGGTCCGGATCCGGCTCGTACGGCGCCCCCGAGCGAGGCTCGTACGGCAGCCGATCCGGCGTCCCCGCGGCCGGCTCGTACGGCAGCCACCTTCCCTCCCGCCACACCAGCAGATCCTGGGTGAGCAGGTGCTCCGTCTGGGCGAAGAAGATCCGGTCGACGGCCCGGCGGGCGCGCTCCAGGCCCGGCCGTGACCCGGTGCCGGTGAGGATCACCACGTCCCGGGCCGGCACCCCGACCACGGGATCGCCCGGCACGGCGCCGGCGAGGTCCAGCCAGACCTCGTCGGCGAGCAGCGCGGAGGATTCGAGGCCGCGCTCGAGGCCGGAGAACGAGAGCATCGGCGCCGGGGGTTGCCCGTCCACCTGGAGCCGGGCCAGCGCCCGGTCCAGGTTCTCCAGCGCCGTCCGCCGCAGCATCCGCCGCGACAACCCCAGGTCGTCCAGGTCCGCCCAGGTCACCAGCCGCTGCCCGTAGGGTGGCCCGTACGAGTAGGCCACCCCGATCTCGTCGGTGAACTCGTCGATCACCTGGTCGGGGCGTGCCTGGGGGTCGGTCGTCGCCACGAGGACGGGCAGGAACCGGGTACGCGTCACCTTCACCCGGAAAAACCTAGTATGGCCTCGCCCGATCGGTCAGCCCTGGTAAGCAGGTATCTCCGGTTCGCACCCGCCGGGTACCCTCTTGGCGCACCACCGGAGCGCCCGTAGCTCAGCGGATAGAGCAGGGGACTTCTAATCCCAAGGCCGCAGGTTCGAATCCTGCCGGGCGCACCCTCCCCATCTCAGGCCAGCGGCTTGCCCGTGCCGATCGAGACGATCACCCACGTCACTGCAGCGCGACGTCTGGCCGTGTCCACGCTTTCTCAGCCATGTGGCACCGTGGCGGACGAGCAACCGGCCGGGGGACACATGAGCAAGAAGAGCCGATCCATCGGTCCAGCGTGAGCGGGCCGTACAGGGGGGTCCCGGAGCAGGCGGACCGCTTGACGCTGATCACTCGTTGGCAGAACTTCGTGCCCGAGCGCCCTGTCCTGGTCCAGGCCGGCGAGACCATCTGGATCGAGGACCACCGACAACCTGAACACCGAAGGCCGCGTTATCACCTCATGGTGAGGCGCAACAACGGCCAGCAGGACTCGTACCCCGGCGAGCTGTACCGCTGAGGTACTGCGACCAACGCTGTTTCATCATGGACGCTCAGGTGTGATCCGGAAGCGTGCGCACCCGTCGTTCGGCGAGGTCCGGCAGATGCTGCGAGGCCGTGCCGAAGTCGTTGTCGTCGTGCAGGACCACCAACGCGTTGATCGCCGCACAAGCGCAGACCAAAAGGTCCACGCAGGACAACGCCCGGTGGGCTCACGAACGGCAAAACCCGATGCGCCATACCGGCGCGCCGCGGCACAATGCCGCTCGATGATGATCGACCATTGGCCGCTGTTCGGCCTGCGCGTGCGTACCCCCCGGCTGGAACTCCGGCTGCCGGCCGAGAACGAGCTGGCCGAGCTGGCGGACGTGGCCGCGGCCGGCGTACACGAGCCGGGCCGGCGGCCGTTCCTCACGCCCTGGACCGACGGCACGCCCGCGGACCGGGCCCGGCAGGTCGTGCAGGGCCACTGGAGTGCGCTCGGGCGGTGGACGCCGCAGGACTGGACGCTCCAACTGGTGGCCTTCCTCGACGGCCGGCCGGTGGGCGCCCAGGCGACCCGTGCCGGGGACTTCGCCGCGCTGCGCGAGGCGAGCAGCTGGTCGTGGCTGGGCCTCGCGCACCAGGGTCGCGGTCTGGGCACGCAGATGCGCGCGGCGGCCCTGCACCTGCTGTTCGCGGGCCTCGGCGCCACCGACGTGACCAGCGCGTCGTTCCTGGACAACCCCGCGCCGCTGGCCATCTCCGGCCGGCTCGGCTACCGGCCGGACGGGATCACCCGGGACCTGCTGCACGGGCGGGTGGTGGTGTCGCAGCGGCTGCGGCTGACCCGCGACGACTGGGAACGCGTCGACCGGCCGCCGGTCACGATCGAGGGCCTGGAACCCTGCCTGCCGTTGTTCGGGATCGGATCCGAGGTCACCCCAGCGCCGCCGCCCGGGCGCTGAACAGCCGGCGCTCCGCGGCGTTGCGGGTCATCGCCGCGGCCCGCTCGAACTCGCGGCGCGCCTCGGCGGTCCGGCCGAGCCGGGCCAGCAGGTCGCCGCGAACCGCCGGCAGGAGGGCGTACGCCGGCAGGTCCAGGCCGTCCACGATCGCCAGCGCCCGGTCCGGCCCGTACGCGTTGCCGACCGCCACGGCCCGGTTCAGCTCGACCACCGGCGACGGCCAGACGTACGCGAGCACCTCGTAGAGCGCGGCCACGCGTACCCAGTCGGTGTCCTCGGCCGCGGCGGCCCGGGCGTGGCAGGCGGCGATCTCGGCCTGCAGGACGTACGGGCCGAGGGTGCCGGCGGCGCGGTCCAGGGCCGCGAGCCCGCGCCGGATCAGCAGCCGGTCCCACCGGCCACGGTCCTGATCCTGGAGCAGTACGGGGTTTCCGTCCGGGTCGGTCCGCGCCGCGGTGCGGGATGCCTGCAGCTCCATCAGCGCCACGAGCCCGTGCACCTCCGGCTCGGCCGGCGCCAGCCCGGCGAGGATCCGGCCGAGCCGCAGCGCCTCCCCGCACAGCGCCGGGCGCATCCAGTCGTCGCCGGCGGTGGCCGCGTACCCCTCGTTGAAGATCAGATAGATCACCTCGAGCACCGACGCCAGCCGCTCGGCGGCCTGGCCGGGCGGCGGCAGCTCGATGGGCACCCGCAGCTCGGCCAGGGTCCGCTTGGCCCGGGTGATCCGCTGGCCCACCGTGGCCGCGCTGACCAGGTACGCCCGGGCGATCTCCGCGGTGGTCAGCCCGCCGAGCAGCCGGAGCGTCAGCGCGACCCGGGCCTCGGTGGGCAGCGCCGGATGGCAGGTGGTGAAGATCAGCCGGAGCAGGTCGTCGCCCACGTAGTCGTCCAGCCCGGCGGCGAGGTCCGGCTCCGCGGCGACCGGCGTGGCCCGACCGAGCTCGGCGAGCTTGGCCCGGTAACGGGTCTGCCGGCGGAGCAGGTCGATGGCGCGGTGCTTGGCGGTGGCCATCAGCCAGGACGCCGGATGGTCCGGCACGCCGTCGGCCGGCCACTGCTCCAGAGCGATGACCAGGGTGTCCTGGGCGATCTCCTCGGCCAGCCCCACGTCACCGACCAGCCGGGCCAGCGCCGCCACGATGCGGGCGGACTCCATCCGCCAGACCGTCTCCACGGCGCGGCGAGGATCGGCAGCCGTCACGGCCACCGATCCTCCCACCCGGTCCCGACAGCGGGCGCGCGCGGCGCCGGAAGCCCGCGGCTCAGGCGGGCGGGCCGCCGGGCAGGTCCTCGGCGCCGAACACCTTGAGTACGTCCACCTCGCCCTGCCAGCCCGGCCAGAGGTCCCGGTGGATCTTCATGAACCGGGTGGCCCACTCCACCGCCTCGGCCTTGGACCGGACCTCGTAGATCGCGTAACTGATGGTCTCCTTCGTCTCCGCGAAGGGCCCGTCGGTGACGCTGAGGCCGCCGCCGCGCAACGTCACGCGGGCGCCGGCGGTGCTGGGCGCGAGGCCGGCGGTGTCCAGCAGGGCGCCCGCGGCGGTGGCCTCGGCGCCGAGTTTCATGATCGCGTCCAGCAGCCCGGGCGGCGGCGGGCCGGCCGGCTGGGTGGCCTTGAGCAGGGTGAGGTAGCGCATGCTGCGGATCCTTTCACTCGTCGGTCGATCAGGCCGGGTGCCGGTAGAAATGCGCCGACACCCGGGAGAACCAGGCCCAGACCAGCAGCACGGCCGCCACGAAGGCGAGCGTCGTGGGGCCGTGCGAGCCGCTGGCGATGCCGGCGAAACCGGCCAGGAACACCACCCCGGTGATCCGGGAGAACGCGGCCAGGCCACGCCGGCCCTCCCGGGAGAACCGGCCGGCCAGCACGAAGCAGGCCGCGATGAGGCAGCCGAAGCCCACCGCGCCGCACACCAGGTGCAGGACGCCGTGCCAGCTCACCGGGGTGCGCTCCGGCGTACCCGGGGGAAAGCCCTGCGCCGGGTCGGCCCTGAAGATGCCCGCGGCGACCAGGCTGAGGCCGTACGCCCCGATCAGCACCGGCGCCCAGGCGCGGCCGCGGCCGGGCCGCAGGGCCCGGCGAAGGCCGACCGCCGCCGCCACGGTCATCAGGCCGGTGAGGACGAAATTCACGATCTGGATCCAGCCGTACGCGCCGTTGGCCAGCAGGCTCCAGGAGTGCCGGGTCAGGTCGAACCCGTCCCGGGTGAGCGCCTGGCCGAGCGCGATGGCCACGTAGCACGGCCCGGCGATGACGCCGTAGCCGAGCAGGGAGCGGGTGATGGCGTCGGTGCGGCTGCAGGTGCGGTTCATGGTGCCGGGTCTCCTCCGTCGACGGTCGCTACCTGGACCTCGAACGGGAGACGCCGACTCCGACACGACCGCCGGACTTTTTTCCGGCGCCGGTCCATGAGTTAACAGGGGGCCCTTCCTATACAAAAAGCGATAACAAGGGGCCCTTCCTTTCTGAGACCGTGGGGCGCATGAGCGAGGTGGAGTTCTCGATGAGCACCGATGGGGTGGACTGGGCGGGGCTGCGCGCGGCCCTGGTGACCGACCGGTTCGACAACGGGCGCACGCCCGAGCAGTACCGGCGCTCGCACGAGAACTCGCACGCGGTGGTCTTCGGCCGGGTCGGCGACGGATACGTCGCCAATGGACGGATCCTCAGCGACGGGGTGTGCAACGCCTACCTGGTGGACATCTGGACGGCCGCCCCGTACCGCCGTCGTGGGGTCGGCCGGGAGGTGGTGCGCCGGCTGCTGGCCACCGTGCCCGGCCAGCACGTGGCGCTGTTCACCGACGACATGACCGCCTTCTACGCCACCCTCGGGTTCCGGGCCCAGGCGGGCGGGATGAGCCGGATCGTCGGCCGCTGGTTGGACGACGGTCGGGGGTGACCGGCCGGGGCTGATCGGGCCGGGCGCGGCGGGCCCGCGCTCAGCCGGACCCGGCCGCCGGCAGCTCTCGGTGACCTCGTCGACCTAGGCCGCCGAGCCGGAGGACTGCCGCCCCCGCGCGCCGGCGGCCCCCCGGATCAGCCGCGGGCCGCCCGCCGGCGGATCGAGCAGCGAACTCGGCACGAACAGCCCCAGCCGGAGCGCCCGCAGGGCCGCCATCGTGCGGGTCGGCACCTCCAGTTTCACCAGGATGTGCTCGATGTGGGCGGCCACGGTCCGTTCCGATACGAACAGGGCCGCCGCGATCCGCCGGTTGGACCAGCCGTCCACCAGCAGACCCATGACCTCCAGTTCCCGCGGCGTGAGCCCCTGGGCGTCCCCCATCCGGGAGAGCAGGACGGCCACGGACCGCCGGTGGGGCGGATCGCCCGGCGACGGCAGGACGGTGGCGCACACGTGCTCCTCACCGGTCGCTCCCGGCACGAGGAAGGTGCGGTAGAGCCGGCCGTCCCGGAGCGAGGCGGCGGCCGTGTCGAGCAGCGGGGCCGGGGGGACCAGCAGCGGGTGCCCGGGGAGCCCGGGCACGCTCAACACCGTCCCACCGGCCGTGAGCACCGCGCCGGCGAACACCCCCGGCACGGCCGCCAGGAGCGCGGCCATCTGGCGGAGCGGGTCGACGGCGTTCGCGATGGTCGGTGCCAGGCCGCCGAGCACGTCCAGCACGTCCTCGCCCGGTCCGGGCATGCGGGTGTGCAGCATGAGCAGGCCCACCGACCGGCCGTCCGCCGTGGTCAGCGGGACGAACACCCCGGCCGGTAGGCCGGCCGCGGTAAGCAGCCGACGGATCGGGTGCTCCCCCTGCGCCGGCGGCAGATCGTCCAGCCGCAACGGCGGGCCCGGGCGATCCAGCCGGGCCCGGACGATGTGCCGGTAGGCGCCCTCGAGGCCGCCGGGCGGACCGTCCCTTATGGAGGAAAACCCTCGATATCCGGTTATCGCCAGCGGAAGGATGGCCGGTCGGTCGGCGTCGAACAGGACCACCGACCCGGCGTCGTACGGCAGCAGCCTCCGCAGGGCCAGCAGGACGGTGGCGGCCCGCCGGCGGGAGCCGCCGGCGGACGACGCGATCCGGCCGACCGCCAGCACGACGCTGAGCCATCGCTCAGCATCAGGACCGCCGTAACCCCTTGTGGACACCGCTGTCACCTCCGGTGAATCGGCAGAGCTGCCAATCGACAGCCCTGGCGACCGCACTGTGTGATCAAGAAGGGATCGCACTACGGAGCCGGTCGCGGCAACGGCCGACAGCCTCAGGAATTTCCGAGTTCTGCAGCCCACCGAAGGGTGGACGAGGGGGGTGACTCGTCACACGGTACGGCAGGCGGAATGCCACCGCTACACGTTCGGCGAATGCGACGGCGGCCCGTGGGGGGGCCTGGTGAGGTGCCGGCGCGACCGCCGCAGCGGCAAGACGACCGTCTCTATCGCTGGGGGGCAAGATGAGCGGTACGACAAGTCAGGTGACCGCGGTCCGGGCCGCGGTCCGACGCTTCTACCGGCTGGTCGAGCTGGATCAGCAACTGGCGCCACACTTCATGGACAGCGACCTGTCCCGGCTGGCCGACGCGCTGACCGCCGGCCTGGTCGACGCCCTGCACTCCGACGCGCCGGCGCTGCCGGTCGGTCTGGTCGCCGCGCACCGGGGGCTGGGTCTGTCCGAGGACGACTACGACCTCCTCGGGCACCTGCTGCTGACCACTCTGCTGCCGTTGCGACTCGGCCCCGACCTGCTGATCCGGGTCACCGCCGGGCTGACCCGGGCCCGCCCACAGGTGGTCACCGGGGTCGGCGAGCCGAGCGGGGAGCGGGTATGACCGGGCACGGTGGGGGGCACCGATGAGCGTTATGCGAGCGGGTGACGAGCCGATGCACTACCACGACGGTTCGCACCGCTGGATGTCGCCGAATGGAAAACAGGACCAGAAGGTCTGGGAGGAACGGGTCCGCGAACACCAGCGCCGGCACCGGGAACGGCTGGGTAACCGCCCGGTCCGCCGGCCGGGCAGCACGGGCCAGCCCCTGCGCCGCGCCAGTTGAGGCGGTGCCCGGGACCGACCGGTATGCTATTCCCCCGCGTCGATGTGAACCCGTCGGCCCGCGCGCGGCACGCCACGAACCGGGGAGAGCCAGCGAGTGTTTCCGTCGTCCCCACTCGCCGGTCCGGACGCGGCCACGACTCCGGCCGGCGCCGCGCTGAGTCGGGTGTTCGGGATCTTCTCGGCGGCCCTGCACGCCAGTTCCGGGCTCGCCTGCGCCGCCGCGGCGCTGGCCGTGCCCGGGCCGCCGGTCTCGATGCCGCTGCTGGTGGCGTCGCTGGCCGTGCTCACCCCCTGGTCGCTGCTGTTCGCCGGGCTGGCCGTGCGCCGCGGGCTGCGCCCGGCGCCGGTCGCGATCGACGTGGCGCTCACCGCGACGGCCTGCCTGCTGCTCGGCCGGCTCGTCGCCGCCGAGGTGCTGCCCGGCGAGGTCAGCTGGGTGGCCATCATGGCCAGCACCACCGTCATCGTGGCCCAGCTCGGCCTGCCGGCGAGCCGGTCCGTCCCGGCCGGGCTGCTGGTGACCGGGGCGTACGCGGCGGGCGCGCACCGGGCCGGGGCGGACGCCGAGGCCACCGCGCACGCCATGACGCTGACCGTGCAGACCCTCTCGGCCGCCGGGCTGGCCTGGCTTGCCCGGCGGGGCAGCCGGAGCGCGGACACCGCGTTCGCCGGGTACCAGCGGGCGGTGCGCCGGGCCGTGTCCGAGCGGGCCGCCCGGGCCGCGGAACGGCGGCACAACCGCGACCTGCACGACACGGTGCTGTCCACGCTGACCGTGGTGGGGCTGGGCGCGGCCCACCCGGACGCCCGGCTGCGCGACCGGGCCGCCGCGGATCTGCGTACCCTCGCCGAACTGGCCGACGCCCGCGACGGACCCGCCGGGGCGGCCGGGACCGAGCGGCTGGACGAGCGGTTGCGGGCCGTCCTGGCCGCGGCGCCCGGTCAACCGGCCGCAGACCTGGCGCCGGCCACGGTGCCCGGGCCGGTGGCGGCCGCCGTGGCCGCCGGGGTGACCGAGGCGTTGCGCAACGCGGACCGGCACGCGCCCGGGGCTCCCGTCCGGGTCACGCTCCGGGTCGCCGACGCCGTCCGGGTCGAGGTGGCGGACGACGGTCCGGGCTTCGACCCCGGCTCGGTGCCGGCCCACCGGTACGGGCTGCGCGAGTCGATCCGGGCGCGGCTGGCCGCGGTGGACGGCCGCGCGCAGGTCGACTCGGCGCCGGGCCGGGGCACCCGGATCCGGCTGGAGTGGCCGGGCCTGGAGCCGGAACCGTGACCGCGGCCGGCCGCGCCCCCGCGCGCACCTCCCAGCAGGCGGCCGCGGCCGTCGCGGCCATGGCCGACCGGGCCACCCGGATCGCCGCCGTGGTCATCGCCTTCGGTTGGCACCTGGCCATCAACCTGCCCGCCCTGCTCGGCAGCTGGTCGTCGTACCGGGCGCCCTGGGTCCAGGGCGCTGCCTGGCTCGCCTTCGTGGTGGTGGGCCTGGTGGCCGGGTACGCGCTGCTGCGCGACGTGCCGCTGCCGGCCTGGCCGCTGCTGGCGGCGCTGCTCGGCGCGGACGCCGTCTCCTTCGCGTTCGTGCCGGGCGGCCTGCTGTTCCTGCCCGCCAACTGGGCCTGGGGCACGCTGGGCTGGTTCGCCGCGCTGGTGCTCTGGCGCCGCCGGATCGGCGGTCTGGTCGCCGTGCTGGCCGCGGGCGCCGGCATCGCGCTGGCCGCGCTGCTGGCCCGGACTGACCCGCGGGCCGCCGACCTGAGCCGGTTCGGCATGTACGTCTACGGCACGGTGGCGCTGCCGGTGATCCTGGTGGTCGGGGCACAGACGCTGCGCCGGCTGGCCGCCGACACCGCGGGCACGGCCGCCGCGCGTACCACGCTGGACGCCGAGCGGGCCGCGGCCGCGCGGGCCCGCCGGGAGCGCCGGGACCGCCTGGCCGTGGTCAGCCGGACCGCGGGGGCCCTGCTGGCCGAGCTGACGGACGGCCGCGCCGATCCGACCGATCCGGCGGTACGCCGGCGCTGCGCCCTGGCGGCGGCCCGGCTGCGCCGGCTGATGGCCGAGTCCGACGACGTGCCCGATCCGCTGCTGCACGAGCTGCGGGCCGGCGCGGACATCACCGAGCGGCGCGGGGTGCCGGTGGAGTTCGTGGTGGTCGGCGAGCTGCCGCCGGTGCCGGTGCAGGCCCGCCGGCACCTGGCCGACCCGTTGCTGGCCACCCTCGCCACCGCCCGGGAGTGGGCCCGGCTGACCGTGGTGGGGCAGCCGGACGAGGTGGTGGTGAGCGTCACCGCCGGGCCCGCCCCCGAACCGCCCGCCGGAACGCCCGCTTCCGGTTCGGCCGGGTACGGGGTGGAATGGTTTTCCGAGCACGACGAGGAGATGGTGTGGACGCAGACCCGGTGGCGGGCGGGATGAGCCAGGCGGCCCAGCGGATCACGGTCGCGATCGTGGACGACCATCCCGTCGTGGTGGAGGGCGTCCGCTCCTGGCTGGCCACCGAGCCCCGGCTGGCGGTGGTGGCCACCGGGGACGACCCGGACCTGCTGCGTCACGGCGCCGCCCGGACCGCCCAGGTGATCCTGCTCGACCTGCGGCTGCACGGCCGGATGGCGCTCGACCAGGTCGCCGAGCTGAGCGCCGCCGGGCGTCGGGTCGTGGTCTATTCGGAGCACACCGAGCAGGAGACCATCCTGGCCGCCCTGGATGCCGGCGCGGTGGCGTTCCTGGCCAAGCACGAGGGCCGGGAGCACTGCGTACGCACCGTGCTGGCGGCGGCCGACGACCGGCCGTACGTGCCGCCGTCGCTGGCCGGCGCGTTCGTCGGCGATCGCCGGTCGGATCGGCCGGCGCTGTCCGATCAGGAGCGTGAGGCGCTGCTGCTGTGGTTCCAGTCCATGTCCAAGGCGTCGGTGGCCCGCCGGATGCGGATCAGCGAGCACACCGTCAAGCAGTACCTCGACCGGGCCCGGATCAAGTACGCCCGCGCGGGCCGGCCGGCCGCCACCAAGGCGGCGCTGCTCGCCCGGGCAATCGAGGACGGCCTCGTCCGCCCGGAGGAGATCGGCACCTATCGGTCGTACGCGTCGACCGACCGGCCGACCCCTCAACGACCGTCATGACACGCGCGACCTGAGCCGGCAGCCTGGCGGGGGAGAATCCCCTCGATGGGAGGCCGGGCGACGATGAGGTCCGACAGCGCACCCTTCTTCGTTCAGCCGTACCGGATGGACCGCGCGGAGGACGACTCCTCCCCCCGGCTCGGGTGGCGGCGCGAGCTCGTCCTGGAGGACGGTGAGCGGGTGTGCTGGCGCGGGCTGGCGGACCTGGCGGGCTACCTGCTGCGACCGCGGTTCGTCGACCGGGAGCGGGTCTGGTCGCTGCCCCGTCCCGCCGAGGTCACCGTGACGGACCGGCGGCTCGCGTACGTCTGCGCCGGCTGGACGCTCTCCGCCGCGGCGCCGGCCCGCGGTCCCCGGCACCGCCGTCACGAGCCGCCGGCGCGGATCGCCACCGGTCAGGTGCGCTGGCAATGGCCCTCCCGGCTGCACGTGCCGCCGCCGGCAACCCGGCCGGACCGGCCGGGTCACCTGCTCCTGGTCTGCGACTCGCTGCGCACCATCCGGCAGCCGGCCCTGGCTCTCGGCGGTGGCGATCTGGCCGACCCAGCCGCCCGTTACGAGCTGGCCCAGCTGATCCGGCGCGCCGTTGCGACGTTCCGGCTGGCCGATCCGGTGGTCACCGACCTGTCCCCGACCGAGCGGGACGCCCTGCGGCGGCAGGCGCACACCGCGGCCACGGCGGCCGAGCTGGCCGACCGGCGCGGCGTGGACCTGCCCGGATCGCTTCCGGTGGAGTTCCTGCACCGCGCCGACTACTACCGGCGGGCCGAGCCCGGCGCGCCGTGGGTGCTGCCGGAGCCGGCCGGCTGGCCGCTCGACGATCCCGCCGGGCCCGCCGCGGGCCGGAACCGGTCGGCCGCGCCGGGCTGACCACCATCCGGGCCGGCACCTTCGGCCGCGCCGGGCTGACCACCATCCGGGCCGGCGCCCTCGGCCGCGCCGGAACCTGTGGTTGACCAAGGGGTTTCGGCCCGGCGCCGCAAGCCAGTGTGGCCGGGCGGCCCGGCCGGCCTCTGAGCCGGTTTGACCGGACTTGCAGGACTCGCCGTCACAGGGTTCTGCCCGCAGCAGACTGGCTGGGCGGCGGATCCCCGGCCCCGGCACGATGGGGCGGTGACCCCTATCGCGAACGTCCTCTGGCTGCACGGCGGCGGTTGGCACTCCCGGTCCGACGAGGACGGGGCGGCGCTGGCCGCGCACGGCCTGCGGGTGGTGCCCGGCCGGTACCGGCTGACCGGCGAGGCGAGCTGGCCGGCGCAGTTCCACGACGCCCGGGCGGCCGCCCGGGCCGCCCGGGCGGGCGCGCCGCACCTGCCGCTGCTGGTGGCCGGCGACTCGGCGGGCGGCACCCTCGCGCTGCACGTCGGGCTGCGCGGCGTGGACGAACCGGGGGACGTGGCCGGCGTGCTGGCGTTCTGGCCGGCGGTGGACCCGCTGGCGCCGGACTTCCTCCGGTTGCGCCGGCACAACAACCCGTGGACCGGGCTGCTCGGGCACGAGCCGGCGCCGGACGACCCGCGCACGGCCGACGCCACGGTGACCACCCACGTCGGCTCCGGGGTGCCGGTGCTGCTGGCCCACGGGCACGCCGACCGGTCCGTGCCGGTGAGTCAGAGCCTCGACCTGGCCGCCGACCTGACGGCGGCCGGGCACCCCGTGCACGCGCTCGTCACCCACGGTGGGCACGCGCTGGACCTCGGGCGACCCGACCTGCACGCGCTCGTCGCGGCGTTCCTGGCCGCGCACCTGCCGGCCCGGATCAGCCAGCCGGCGTAGCCGCCAGGTCCCGGCCGGCCGGCAGCACGACGTACTGCCGCAGACACAGGTCGCGGTAGGTGACCGGCCCGCGCGGGCCGGGCACCCGGTCGATGTTGATCCCCGTCTCCGGCAGGGCGAGCAGCTTGAATCCGTCCAGCAGCCGGGTCGTGGCGTTCCAGAAGCCGCCCGTGCCGGCGTACGCCCCGAGGAACTCGGCGGCGGCCGCGGCGTCCTCGGTCACGATGGCGGCCGCCAGCCCGGAGGTCTCCTCGTTGGCGATCCGCGCGGCGTCGGCGGCGCCGTGCGCCGGCGCGATCGTCACGGTGGCCTCGTTGCCGTCGTCGAGCGCCCACTCGTAGCCCAGCGGGTGCGGGTGCGGCGGCAGCGACGCGGCCACCTTCGGCTCCCGCCGGCCCAGCAGCTCGACCATGGCGGGGGCCAGCTCGTCCCAGCATTCGGCGTCGATGAGCAGCAGGTTGAGCCGGTTGCAGACGCCCAGCCGGTCCAGCCCGCGCTCGACCATGTCGGCGGCCATCGCCCGGTCCGCCGCCGGGTGCAGGTAGAGCACGCCGCCCCCGTCGGCGTGCGCCAGCGTACGGACCCCGGACAGCGCCGCCTCCCGGGCGAGGTGCCGGGTGCTGTCGCCGCTGCCGCGCAGGATCACCAGCGGCACCAGGTCGGGCAGCCGGACGAGGGCCTCGGCCGACGCCCGGCCCGGCTCGCGGACCAGCTGGATGGCCCCGGGGTCGATGCCCGCGGCGGCGAGGGCCGGGGCGACGACCCGGTCGACCAGGGCCACGGCCGAGCCGAGCGCGGCGGAGCCGGTGCGCAGCACCCCGGCGTTGTGCGACTTGACCAGCTGGGAGGCGACGTCCACCACGACATTGGGCCGGGCCTCGAAGTTGGCGCCGATCACCCCCACCGGCCGGCGCCACTCGTACAGCGCGAGGCCGCCGTCGAGGTCCCGCAGCCGCCGGCGGGCCGGCTCGGACCGCAGCCCGGCCAGCGCCTCGAGCTGGCCGGCCATCCCGCGCAGCCGGTCGCGGTCGAGCCGGAGCCGGTCCAGCAGACCACCACCCATGCCGCCGGCCCGGGCCGCCCGCTCGTCCTCGGCGTTGGCCGCCAGCACCGGTTCGGCCGCCTCGGCCAGCAGCCGGGCCATGCCGCGCAGGGCCGCGTCGATCTGACCGTCGTCCGCACCGGCGATCGAGCCGCTGGCCGCCCTGGCCGCCGTCGCCGCGGCCGCCACCGCCGCCCCGGTCCCCCGCTCGCTGCGCTCGCTCATGCTTCCGCGTCCCTCCGTCGTCCCCATGGCGTAGGTTGTCGCTGTCGGTTGCCCAATCGATGAAGGTACGCCATGGCCGGGGCCCCCTCGGGCTCCCGCGACGAGTGTCCCAGTGGTCGGGTTGGAGGCCGCGTGGTGAACCCGGTCCGGGTGCTGCCGGTCGGCCGATGGTCCTGGTTGCTCGAGGTGCCCACCGGGCCGGCCGCCCAGGCCCTGCACCGGCACCTCGCCGCGCGGCGGTCCGCCGGGCTGCTGCCGGGCGTGCTCGACCTGGTTCCGGGGGCCCGCACGGTGCTGCTGGACGCCGGGCCGGCGGGGCCCGACCGGGCCCACCTAGCCGCCCTGCTGGACACCTGGGACGGGACGGCCGCGGCGGTGCCGCCGGGTCCGCCGATCGAGATTCCGGTCCGGTACGACGGACCCGACCTGGCCGAGGTGTGCCGGCGCACCGGACTGGACCGGGACGGGCTGATCGCCGCGCACACCGGCGCCGACTTCACCGTGGCGTTCTGCGGGTTCGCGCCCGGCTTCGCGTACCTCACCGGGACGCCGGCGGCGTTGCACGTCCCCCGGCGGCCCACGCCGCGCGCCGTCGTACCGGCCGGCGCCGTGGGGCTGGCCGGCGAGTACAGCGCCGTCTACCCCACCGGCTCGCCCGGCGGATGGCAGCTGATCGGTCGGACGGCGATGGCGCTCTGGGACGAGACCCGGCCGGAACCGGCCCGGCTCACGCCGGGCGTCCGGGTCCGGTTCACAGCCCTGCCCGACGCGACCGAACCGGTGCCAGACCGTCCGGAGACCGGCCCGAGCCCGGGCCGACGCGAACCGGACCCCGACCGCGCTGAGACCGGCCCGGACCGCTGCGACCCGGACCGCCGCGGCCCGGACCCCGACCGCGCTGAGACCGGCCCGGACCGGCGCTACCCGGACCGCCGCGGTCCGGACGCCGACCGCCCGGTGGGCCGGTCCTGAGCCGGGCCCGCGGGCGGCCGGGAACGCCGCGGGCCGGCCTGGTCGTGGAGCGACCGGGCCTGCTGAGCACCGTGCAGGATCTCGGTCGGCCCGGCCTGGCCCATCTGGCCGTGCCCCGGTCCGGCGCGGTCGACCCGGACAGCCTCCGCCTGGCCAACCGGCTCGTCGGCAACCCGGAGTCGGCGGCCGGGCTGGAGACCACCCTGCTCGGTGTCGACCTGCGGCTCACCGCCGGTCGCTGGGTCGCCGTCACCGGGGCGCCCGGTGCGCTGGCCGTCGACGAGCGGGCGGTCGACCCGGACCGTCCCGTGTACCTGCCGGCCGACCGGCTGCTCCGGATCGGGCCGGCGGACCGCGGGGTCCGGCGCTACCTCGCCGTGGGCGGCGGGCTGGCCGTGCCGCCCGTGCTGGGCAGCCGCGCCACCGATCTGCTCTCGGGGCTCGGGCCACCGCCGCTGACCGCCGGAAGCCGCCTGCCACTGGGCGATCCGGCCGGCCCGCCGGCCGCGGTCGACCTGGCGCCACGCCCGGGCATCCCCGTCGAGCTCCGGCTGCGGATCCTGCCGGGACCACGGGACGACCGGTTCACCGCCGCCGCCATCGCGGGGTTGCCGGAGACGGCGTACGAGGTGAGCCCGGCGAGCAACCGGATCGGCCTCCGGTTGACCGGTCCGGCGCTGACCGCGGCGGACCGCACGGAGCTGCACAGCGAGGGGATGGTGCTCGGGTCGGTGCAGGTGCCGCCGAACGGCCAGCCGATCATCTTTCTGGCCGACCATCCCACCACCGGCGGATATCCGGTGATCGGCGTGGTGCATCCGGACGACATGTGGCGGGTGGGGCAGGCCCGACCGGGAAGCACGGTCCGGTTCCGCTGGCACCGGCGCTGAGCCGAATGTCGGCGCCGAGTCCGTTGCCGGCGCCAAGGCCGAGGCCGGCGTGAGGCCCTTGCCGGCGCTAGGCCGTTGCCAGCGTTAAGGCCGTTGCCGGCGCTCGGGCCGGGGCCGGCGCTGGGCGGCGCGCGGGTCAGCCCGCGAAGCGTCGGGGATCGCGCACGTCCACCCGGCCCCGACCGAAGGCGTCGACCCGGCCCCACCGACCGGGGATGTCCAGCAACTCGATCCGGCCCATGCTGGTGGGCAGCGCCGGGTCCACCGCGAGGTGACCCTCGTGCGGCTCCAGGCCAAGCATGGTCCGCATCAACAGCAGCGGGGTGCCGCTGGACCACGCCTGCGGGCTGCACGCCGTCGGATACTGCACGGGATACTTCGTCAGCTCCCGGTCGTAGCCCGCGAACGCCTCCGGCAGCCGGCCGTGGAAATACTCGGCGGCGTCGATGATGGCATCGGCGACCCGGGCGGCCTCCTCCACGAACCCGTACCGGCGCAACCCCCACGCGATGAACGAATTGTCGAACGGCCACACCGTCCCCGTGTGATAACCGATCGGGTTGTACCGACCCTCCCCCTCGGCCAACGTCCGAACCCCCCAGCCGGAGAACAACCGGTCACCCATCAGATGCGCCGCCACCTTGCCCGCCCGCTCCTCGGTGACAATCCCACTCCACAACAGATGCCCGATGTTCGACGACAACGCGTCCACCTGCCCACCCTCGGCATCCAACGCCAACGCGTAATACTCCCCATCC